>NZ_JBFTPW010000001.1:0-853698 GCF_056398685.1 Arthrobacter sp. 01T428
CTCACCACCGCGGCCTCCCCGACCTCCCTGCTGGACACCAACACCACCATGGGCCTGCAGGTCACCGTCGATAACTGCTCCACCGCCTGGACCGAAGCCGGCACCGCCCCCGCCTACACCTACACCTGCTCCGGCACCACCACCAGCGTCCTCGCCTCCCGCCCCGTCATCGGCGCCAACCTCACCCTGGCCAACCTCACCTCGGTCACCGCCGGACACACCGACAACCTCCGCGTCACCCTGACCCTGCCCTCCACCGCAGACAACACCCTGCAGAACCAGAGCAGCACCATCGCCTTCAACTTCACCGGCACCCAGCGCACCGCCACCAACCAGTAACACCCCCACCCAGCCAGCCCTCCGCCGTCGAGCCCCCCATGCAAACGACGGCGGAGGGCCTTCCCGTCGAAACCCCATCGCGAACTGGCAGCAGATGCCCTCAAAAAGCAGAGGGCATCTGCTGCCAGTTCGCGCTTAAGTTCAGGAAGCTGGCGCGGTGGGCGAGGGCGACATGAGCTGGGCCGGGGTCAATTTCGCCCAGGGGGAGTCCGGCGCACCCTGGATTGCTGCCTCCGGGCTGTCTCCCTGGGTCCACCACTTGGCCTCGAACGCGGACCCTTCGAAGACAATGCGGTCGCCCTTGTGATAGATCGTCTCCGGCGCCCATGCCGGGAAAGTTCCCGCAGGCACGGTTGCTTTGGGGCTTGGCCTGTCGCCAGGAAGCACGGGACCCACGAGTTTCCACGGGGTGGCGCCGCCCTGCAGAACGGGGTTGTCCGGGACGTCCGCGCGGGTCCACCATTTTGCCTCGTAGACGCTGCCGTGCCACACCACCCTGTCCGCCGCGGTGTAGGCGGCGTAGCTGCTCCACACCGGATAAGGGCTGGTTGCGGGATCGTCGGTGGTGGGCGTGGCACTGATTGAGGCAGTTGCAGTAGGCGATGGAGCCACAGCCGGCGTAGGCAGCCCTACATCATTGGCAAGCGTGGCCGAAAACAGTTGGGAGCCCTGGACCACCCCGCTGCATCCGTCCGAAACCTTGCTCACATCCGGGTAGTTGGGGCTACACGTCCGGTCCCTGTTCATGGACCACATCGACAACCTACCGAGGCCCTTGTCCTTGACGAAGCTGTTCATGGTGGCGGCATCGTCGAGCGTGAATATTTCGCCGGCAATGTCGTTCTGGCCCACCATGACGGTCAGGCCCAGCTTGCGCCAAAGGGTTTCGCTGCCAAAGTCGGTTCCGGCGTTGCGGTAGAGGGCGGCGAGCTGTCCGTGGGCGGCATCCGCGGCTGATTCCGCGGCCCGGGACATGCTCCAAGCCGCAGGCTTACTGGCGCCGAAATCCATCGTCATGATGTTTACGCCCTCCAGCTCGACGCCGCCCGCGAGGGTATGCGCCACGATGACCTGGCCCTGGCTCGTGAGTCCGTCCGGGTCGGCCGCAAGGGTGAGCCAGACGGCAAGGGGCTTGCCGCTGGCTTTGCGTTCCTTCTGAATGGCGGCGACGGCTTGCGCACGTCGGTCGGCTGCGGCTATGTCGCCCAAGGCGGCGCCTTCGACGTCGAGATCCACCGTTGCGACGTCGTAGCGATCCACGATCTGCCGGTAGGCGCCGGTCAGGGACTTCGTGTCCTTGCAGGAAACTGCGAGTTCATTGTTGTTCATCCCGCCGAAGGAAACCGCCGGGGCCCCTCCAAGCTGGCGGAGCCGGGCGATTCTCCGGTCCAGATCGAGGTCGGAGGCTGCCTGGTCGGGGCTGTACGCCGCACCCCAGGACGGGGCGCAGCCCTGCTTCGGATCGGCGACGACGAAGGACAGCACCACGGCCTTCGCGCTGGGCACTGCTGGATCTTCGAACGCGAACCGCGGCGTCGCCGTCACGTCCACATAGCCGGAAAACACCGAAGGCATGGAGGCCGCGGCGCTGACGTCCTGGACGTTGCGGAGTCCGAGGTAGCCCGCCGTGACCGCCGCCACCACGATGACGCAAAGGATGCCCAAACGCAGGACGGACAGCCGGCGGCCGGGAAAGCGTTTCGACACAGAGATACCCCCAGAGCATTGGAATAGGACTTCGCGGATGTCCGGGAAAGAACTCACTCCGGTGGTGGCTGCGCAGCTTGGCGTAGCATTTCCACGAGTCTTATCCCAACTACGCGTCGTTCGCCTATCATAGGGGCGCACTGTAGTGCGGGCCGTCACATTACGCCTGCATTGTGCCGCGCGTCCGCTGGGGGCGCACGGACGGCGAATGGGGATTCATGTCGGACCAGATCGTGCTGCTACGCCCCGATGACCAGGGAACCGCGGACGGGCAGTCTTCAAAAGCCCGGAAGCGTCAGTGGGGCGCGGAGAAACGCTCTGAACCGCTCTCGATCGTCCACCCAGCACCGTCGCGGCGCAAGATAGTCCTCGGCCGCGTCGGCGTCCTCACCACTGTCCTCGCCTGGCTCGGCTATGTGATCACGACCGTGCTCAAGCAGCTCGTGGACAACCCCGGCGCCGGATTCCGCTTCGGCGCCGAAACCCTCTCCTACTTGGTGGTGGTGTCCTTCCTGACGTTCTCGGCACTGATGTACCTCACCGCCCGCCAGGGCGCCCTGACCCGCTTTCGGGCCCACCGTCGGGTTCCCCGAGGGGAGCTCGACCGGCACTTCTTCGACTACTCCGAGGGCATCACCGTACTGATTCCCTCCTATGCGGAGGAACCGGAAGTAGTCCGCGGCACCATGTGGTCCGCGGTCCTGCAGGAATTCCCGGACCTCAGCGTCGTGCTGCTCCTCGATGACCCACCCTTCCCTGCAGACCCTGACGTGCTCCGCCGCCTCGAAGCCACCCGCGCGCTCGCCGGCCAGATCACGGAAACCCTCAAGGAACCAGCGGCGAGGGTCAACGGCGCCTACGCGAGGTACCGCCGTCGTCGTCGTGATCAAGAAGCTGAACCGGACGCGGGCACCGAAGTTGAGCGGCTCATCGCCGAATACCAATACGCCGCCGAATGGCTCGAAGCTATGGCCGAGACCGAGTCTGTCGAGGACCACGTGGATGAGTTCTTCGTCGATCTGGTCCTCATGGGCCTGGCCCGGGAACTGCGCCTGGTCATCCTGGCCCTGACGGCCGCGAACGCGCAGCGGACCTCGCCTGGCCCGGAACGCATCGCTGAACTGTACGCGCGGCTTACCTGGATCTTCAACGCCCGGGTGTCCACGTTCGAGCGGAAGCGGTTCGCGAGCCTCTCCCACGAGGCCAACAAGGCCATGAACCTGAATGCCTACCTTTCGCTCATGGGCGGGACGTGGCACCCGGAACAGACGGCGGACGGCACCGTCTTGCGGCCCGCAGGAGTCGACGACGGCGATGTGCTGTCCGTCCCGGACACCACCTACGTCCTGACCCTGGACGCCGACTCGATGCTGCTGCGCGACTACTGCCTCCGCCTGGTTCATCTTCTCGAATCCCCGGGCAATGAAAAGGTAGCCGTCACCCAGACCCCGTATTCCTCCTTCCGCGGGGCACCGACCCGGATCGAGCGCATCGCCGGCGCCACCACGGACATCCAGCACATCCAGCACCAAGGCATGACCCAATACGGCGCCACGTTCTGGGTGGGAGCGAACGCCGTGATCCGCAAACGCGCACTGGAAGACATCGTCGAGATCTCGACGGTGGGTGGCTTTGAAGTCAGGACCTACATCCAGGACCGCACGGTCATCGAAGACACCGAGTCCAGCGTGGACCTTGGCAAGCACGGCTGGACCCTGGCCAACTACCCGGAGAGGCTCAGCTACAGCGCCACGCCGCCGGACTTCGGATCGCTCGTGGTGCAGCGACGGCGCTGGGCCAACGGCGGCCTGCTGATCCTGCCGAAACTTTGGGAACAGATCCGCAAGCGCCGTGGGCAGGCCCGGCCGGTTCTCTTCCGCGAGATCCTGTTGCGGGTCAACTACATGGCCTCCATCACCTGGGCGAGCTTCGGGCTGCTGTTCCTCCTCGCGTACCCCTACGACAGCCGCCTCCTCAGCCCCTTGGTCTTCCTCGCCGCCCTGCCCTACTTCCTGGCGATGGGCAGCGACCTGCGGGACTGCGGCCACCGGTTCAGCGACATCTTCCGGATCTACGGCTTCAACCTGGTGCTGCTGCCGGTCAATCTTGCCGGCGTCCTGAAGTCCCTCCAGCAGGCCCTCACGGGAGACAAGATCCCGTTCGTCCGCACCCCGAAGGTCAAGGACCGCACCGCGGCCCCGGCCCTCTATGTCCTGGCTCCGTACTTGATCGTTGCGTTCTCCTTGTTGACCGTCTGGCGCAACTGGCAACTTGGAAACTGGGGCAACGCCGCTTTCGCCGCCTTCAACGCCATCATGGCCGCGGGCGCGATCCGGGCCTATATCGGACTGGCCAACTCCGGAGTGGACATGTACCTTGGCGTGCTGAACTGGCTGTACGTCGAGCCCAAGAAGCCGAAGGCGCTGCCGCCGGCCATCATTCCCAAAACCCCGGAACAGGTCGACTGGGAGTCTCTGCTCTACCACGGTGACCGCCGCCTGAACCGCGACCTCCGCGGCAAGAACGACCGCCGGAAACGGGCCGGATCGGTGTAGGGCTACGCTGGCATAGGGCGTCGGCGTTCCGGCTCAGTAAGGGCATCCGGCTCCGCAAGGTCATTCGGAAGGGGCACAATGAATCCACTTGCAGTGGTATTGGGATCCACCGGCTATATCGGTGGACGGCTCGTTCCCCGATTGCTCGACGCCGGTTACGACGTCCGCGTCCTGGTGCGCCATGCGAACAAGCTCAGGGACGTCCCCTGGGCGGACCGTGTGAACGTAATGATCGGCGACCTCGAGGATGTCGAGTCCTTGCGGGAGGCTTTTACCGGGGCCGACGTCATTTACTACCTGGTGCACTCGATGGGTCCATCCGGCCAGCGGTCTTTTGAACAGACCGAAAGGCTCTGCGCCGGCAACGTAGCACGCGCGGCAGCCGACGCCGGCGCCGGACGGATCATCTACCTGGGCGGACTGCACCCGGAAGGAACGCTCAGCCGGCACCTCCAATCCCGCAAGGAAGTGGGCGACATTTTCCTAGCGGAACCGCGCGTGCCCGCGATCGTCCTTCAGGCCGGCGTCGTGATCGGCTCCGGTTCGGCGTCGTTCGAAATGATCCGGCAACTGACCGAGGTGCTGCCCCTCATGGTGGCTCCGCGATGGGTGCGGAACAAAGTCCAGCCGATCGCGATCCGCGACGTGCTCTATTACCTGGTCGCGGCGGCCGGGCTCCCGGCTTCGCTCAACCGCACCTTCGACCTGGGCGGCCCGGACGTCCTCCGGTACGACGAGATGATGAACGGTTATGCCGCGGAAGCGGGGCTGCGGCGTCGTCCGGTGATTGCACTGCCCGTCCTGACTCCATGGTTGGCATCCCAGTGGGTCAACCTCGTCACCCCCATTCCCCGGTCCTTGGCCGTGCCGCTGATCGGATCCCTGCAGCAGAACTGCGTGGTCGCGGAGCGGGACATCCACCAATACATCGATCCACCCGAAGCCGGGCTGCTTGGATACCGTGAATCGCTTCGCCTGGCATTGGCGCGGGAGACCGGCGGGGAAGTGGAAACCAGCTGGCAGAACTCCTCCGTTCGCGGTGCTCCAAGTGATCCGCTTCCCAGCGACCCGCAGTGGGCCGGCCATCTGGTGTACCAGGACAACCAGCAGCAGCTCACGACGGCGACGCCGCAACAATTGTGGCAAGTCATCGAAGGCATCGGCGGGGACAACGGCTGGTACTCGTTTCCCCTGGCCTGGTCCGTGCGCGGCTGGATGGACAAGATCGTGGGTGGAGTGGGGCTCCGCCGCGGCCGGCTCAGTCCGACCCGCCTGAATACGGGGGACGCGCTGGACTTCTGGCGTGTGGAGCAGATCGACCGCGGCTCGCTGTTGCGCCTCCGCGCGGAAATGAAGGTCCCCGGGCGGGCCTGGCTGGAAATGCGCGCCGAAGAAGCCGAAGGCGGGGCGCTCTACCAACAAAGGGCGATCTTCTTCCCCAAAGGCCTGGGCGGACGCTTGTACTGGCTTGCGGTATTGCCCTTCCACGGCGTCATCTTCAAGGGAATGGCCAACCGAATTACGGCAGCGGCGGCGTCGATGGCGGACGACGATCCGGCCTTGCCTTAGCGGCCGGAACCGTTCGCTGCCGCGACGTACACCGTGACGCCCAATTCTTGGATGTTATCCCGGGTGTCCCGCTCCAGTTCATCGTCGGTGACGACGGCGTCCAGTTGCTCGATCGGCGCGACCCGGAACTTCGCAAAGGTTCCGAACTTGGTGCTGTCCGCCAGCAGGAAGCAGCGCGACGCTGCCTCAAGAGCGGCCAGTTTCATTTCCACCTTGTCCATGGACGGCGTAGTGACGCCGCGAGAGAGGCTCCATGCGCCGGTGCTCATGAAGAACAGATCGATGTTGATGTGCTTGATGGCGTCGGCTGCCATGCGGCCTGAACTTGAAGCGCTGGAAGCATCCACCACACCGCCGGTATGGATGGTCTCAACGTTGGGGTATGCGAATAAAGACGTGACCACGTAAAAATCGTTGGTGACCACCGTGATGTTCTTCCGGGCACCGAGATAGGGGACCACGGACTGGCAAGTTGTACCGGCGTCGAGGAACAAGACCATGTCATCCTCAACGAACTGGGACGCAAGCTCGGCGATTGCTTTTTTCCGAGGCAGCTCTAGCTGAGCCCGTGATTCCCGCTCCCGTGGAGGTTCCTGGCTGGTCCTCTCCGCCAAACGCACGCCTCCCTGGACCGACAACACATGACCGGCATCTTCGAGGGCCGTAATGTCGCGCCGGATGGTCATGTGGGAGACGTTCATGGATTCCGTCAGGCTGCGGATGCTCAGCACTCCCTCGCGGCGAAGCAAGCGAAGAATCTCCTGATGGCGCTGCTCCGGGATCAGGGGAGGTGATGTTGACGAACTCAAGGTTGCTCCTTCGCGGTGACAAACCCATCTTAACAAGTTTTCACACAGTGTTCCGATTTGTGTTTGCCGCCGGAGTCGGGAACCTTCTTGATCGCCGCAGCCTTGCCTTAAACGGCCTTGCCTTAAACATCGACAGATGTGAATATTTACGTGTGTCTATGTCCTTGCAGTTGACGCCCGTCCAGACCGTGGCGTGTTGCTCGCCGCTGTCCCGGGAGCCCTTGTCTGAATCCAAAGCCGAAGGAATCGTGCCGCTGCTGAAAGCGCTGGCCGATCCGGTACGGCTGCGGTTGATGTCCTTGGTGGCGTCCCATGAGGGCAGCGAAGCCTGCGTGTGCGATCTGAACGACGCGTTTGAGCTGTCACAGCCGACCATCAGCCACCACCTGAAAGTCCTGCACGAAGCGGGTCTCCTGGAACGCGAAAAGCGGGGAGTCTGGGTCTACTACCGCGCCCGCACCGACGCGCTGTCCGGCCTGGCGGCCTTGATCGGGGGACAAAGCCAGTGAGCGTTCTGACACGGCGGGCCGTAGCGGAGTTCGTAGGAACTGCCTTCCTGGTTATGGCCGTGGTGGGGTCCGGCGTCATGGCCTCGCGACTGTCCCCGAACGACATCGGACTGGAGCTCCTGCAGAACAGCGTCGCCACTGGCGCCGCGCTCGTGGCGTTGATCCTGGCGCTGCAGCCGGTCTCGGCATCCTTCAACCCGGCGGTCACTTTGGTGGAGCGCGCCCTGGGGATCCTGGATACGCCCACTGCGCTTGCACTGATCGCCGCACAGTTCGTAGGAGGCCTCGCCGGGACAGTGCTGGCCAACCTGATGTTCGGCCTCGACGCCGTGACGCTCTCCACGCATGAACGCGCCGGGGGAGGGCTGTGGCTTGGCGAAGTCATCGCGACCATCGGGCTGCTCTTGGTCATCTTCGGCACCATCCGTTCCGGACGCCCTGAGCGCGTGGCGTTTGCAGTCGGCGGCTACATCACGGCCGCCTACTGGTTCACCAGCTCCACCAGCTTCGCGAATCCCGCCGTGACCGCGGCCCGGACCATTACCGACACCTTCGCCGGCATAGCCCCGGCCTCCGCTCCGGCGTTCATCCT
Organism: Arthrobacter sp. 01T428; assembly: GCF_056398685.1. NCBI lineage: Bacteria > Bacillati > Actinomycetota > Actinomycetes > Micrococcales > Micrococcaceae > Arthrobacter > Arthrobacter sp. 01T428. Next base: position 8,081 of record NZ_JBFTPW010000001.1, read on the forward strand.
CGCGCAGTTGTTGGGCGGAGCCGTAGGGTTCTTCCTGATCCGTGCCCTGTACCCACGCGTTCCCGCGTTGCCTTCGTCTCTGTCAGCTCCCGCACCCGATCGAAAGGTCCTCTCATGAGCGCTGAAACCGTCAAGAAACCCTCCGTCCTCTTTGTCTGTGTCCACAATGCAGGCCGTTCCCAGATGGCTGCCGCCTTCCTCACGACCCTCGGTGAGGGCCGGATCGAGGTCCGCTCGGCGGGTTCCCAGCCCGCAGACAAGGTCAACCCTGCCGCCGTCGAAGCCATGGCCGAACTTGGCATCGACATGTCCGCCGAAATCCCCAAGATCCTCACCACAGAGGCCGTCAAGGAATCCGACGTCGTCATCACCATGGGCTGCGGCGACGAATGCCCGTACTTCCCGGGCAAGCGCTACGAGGATTGGGTTCTCGAAGATCCGGCCGGCCAGGGGATTGAAGCCGTCCGCCCCATCCGCGACGAGATCAAGACCCGCATCGAGGACCTGATCGCATCCCTTAGCCCTGCTGCGTAGCGCGGGACGCAGGGAGACTGGACAAACCGAGGACAGCATGGATTCAGTGAAGAACCTTCCCATTGCCGTGATCGGCGCCGGACCTATCGGCCTTGCCGCGGCCGCCCACCTCCTTGAACGCGGCTTGGAACCAGTGATCTTCGAAGCAGGCCCGACGGCGGGGGCCGCGATCGAACAATGGCGCCACATCCGCTTGTTCTCACCCTGGCGGTTCAACCTCGACGCCGCTTCCCTCCGCCTGCTCGATGCATCCGGGTGGGAGGCACCGCGCCCCACGGCACTCCCGTATGGCGGGGAGCTCATCGACAATTACCTTGCACCTTTGGCTGCCCTTCCTGCCATCGGCTCCCGCCTCCAGACGGGTGCCCGAGTTGTGGCGGTCACCCGTGCAGGCCTGGACAAGACCCACGTCAGGGACCGTGACACCACGCCGTTCGTTGTGCGGGTCGAGCACGAGGACGGCGAAATCCGCGACCACACCGCGGCAGCCGTCATTGACGCTTCAGGAACCTGGTCCACCCGCAATCCGCTCGGCACCTCCGGCCTGCCCGCCATCGGCGAGAACGCGGCCGCTGAGCGGATCTCCTCGCCCCTTCCCGACGTAGTGGGCCGGGACCGCGCCGCCTTCGCCCGCCGCCGTGTCCTCGTGGTCGGGGCAGGGCACTCGGCCGCGAACACCCTAATCAACCTCGCGGACCTCGCCAAGGAAGAACCAGGAACCACGATCCTCTGGGCGGTCCGGGGCGCCTCCGCGGAGAAGGTCTATGGTGGCGGCGACGCTGACGGTCTTCCCGCCCGCGGCCAGCTCGGATCCCGGCTCCGCCGCTTGGTCGAGGCCGGCACCATCGAACTGCACACCGGCTTCGGCATCAGCACCTTGAAATCCCTGGATACCCATGTGAGTGTCGAAGCCGCCGATGGCCGCACGCTCGACGCGGACGTCGTCGTGCCTTGCACCGGCTTCCGCCCCGACTTGGACATGCTCCGCGAACTCCGACTCAACCTTGACCCCGCCATTGAAGCACCTACAAGGCTCGGCCCGCTGATCGATCCTGAATTCCATTCTTGCGGCACGGTGCCTCCGCACGGCGCGAGGCTTCTGGCGCACCCCGAGAAGGACTTTTACATCGTGGGCATGAAGTCCTACGGCCGGGCCCCGACCTTCCTGCTGGCAACCGGTTACGAACAGGTCCGCTCCGTCGCTGCCGCCCTCGCCGGAGACCAGACAGCCGCTGACACCGTCCAGCTTGAACTGCCCGAAACAGGCGTCTGCTCCACGGACGCCGGCACCAGCTGTGACGTTCCCGCCCAGGAGATTGCATCATCGGAGGACGCCGGCTGCTGCGCGGCTCCCGAGCCGGTCCTCGTCGGGTTCCCCACCGGGCTGACCCACGGACGCTCGGGCGCAGCCTGATGCAAGAATCGGCGATCTCAGATGCAAGAATCACAAGCATGATCGAGTCAATCAAGACCCCGAGCGTCCTGTTCGTCTGCAGCAGGAACGGCGGAAAGTCCCAGTTAGCCGCCGGGCTCATGCGTGACCTTGCCGGAGACGCTGTCGCGGTTCATTCAGCAGGCACCAACCCATGCGAGGCACTGAATCCCGAATCCGTGGAGTCCCTGAGCGAACTCGGCATCGACGTCACCGGCGAGCACCCCAAACCCATCACAGACGACGTGCTCGACGCCGCCGACGTCGTGGTTGTCCTGGGCACCGAAGCCAAACTCGAACGCCACGGCACGGCCCGCGTCCTGACCTGGGAAACCGACGAGCCCTCCGCTCGTGGCATCGAAGGCATGGACCGCATGCGCCTGGTCCGTGACGACATCAAGGACCGCGTCCAAAGGCTCTACGCCGAACTCGTGGAAAACTAGGCCCCCGGCGTTTCTTCGGCCGCCGATTACGGGACAGGCTCCTCCGCCTCGCACACGGCCTCAACCGGTCAACTCCTTGATAGTCACAAGCGGGGCCCGAGGCGCTTTGCGTGAAATCCCGACTAAACCGGGTCCAAGCGAAGGCTCGGAGACAAGCCTTCGCCTTATGCTGGCTGAATGGCACGTACCGCAAGAGAACGCATTGATGGCGATCCCGTTTCCTCGGGCGTTTACGGTGCCCTTCTCGATCAGATTTCTGCGCTTGACGGGTGTGAGCTGCAGGAGAACGCCTCGTCGTTCCATGTCGCTCACGGGCGCGCGTTTCTGGGGATCCATCCCCGCCGAGGCGGGATTCTGGTCAACATTGTTTTGGACAGGCAAATCGAATCTGATCGTGTGCACCGCGCCGAGCGTGTATCTGCTAACCGGTGGCATAACGAAGTCATCCTGAAGGACCCTTCAGAGCTTGATGCTGAGATGCTGGCCTGGATCCGCGAAGGATATGCCCTCACTGCCTGAAACAGGATGAACGCAGGTTCGTTTCCGAGGGCATGAAGCTTTCGCGGGCCCTGCCCCACCGGACCAGATTTGACCGGCCCGCCCGGGCCGAAAAAACTTGACACGATCGGCGTTCCTTCGGCGGTCGATTGCGGGACACTTGAGCCATGGATCCGGGCCGGGAAGCAACCGTCGCCGAATACGGGCGTGCCTGCCTTCAGCTGAAAAGTTGGCTGGCGAACGCGACGCCATCGGATTTGAAGCGCAAGAGCAACGGGACCCGCTGGACCAACGAGGAACTGCTTTTCCACATGGTCTTCGGATACATGATCGTCCGGTCCCTCTTGCCCTTGGTCCGCGTTATGAGTCGCCTGCCCCGATCCTGGGGCAGGGGGTTCGCCGCCGCTTTGAACGCGGGAACCGGCCCGTTCGACTGGGTGAACTATTGGGGTTCCCGGGCGGCCGCCACGGTCTATGACCGGCACCGGATGGGCCGGAAACTCGAAAAGACGATCACGGTACTGGCGCACCGCCTCGAACGCGAATCCCCGGACTCACTGGCCAGATCGATGCCTTTCCCGACCCGGTGGGACCCCTTCTTCACAGCTGACATGACGCTCGCAGATACCTATGCCTATGCCACCAAGCATTTCGACTTCCATGCGAAGCAGCTGAGCCTCCGGCCGCCGAAGTTTTAACAAGTTTTCACAGACTGTTCCAATTTGTGAATATTTGGGGTAATCTCTTAATCAATGTTAACCAAATTTGAAGTACTAGAGACCATCGTCCGCACCGGCGCCTTGCTGATTGCCCGCCTGGACAGTGCCGACGAGGCCTACCGCGTATCTGAAGCGGCCATCGAGGGCGGCATCCGTGCAGTGGAGGTCCCGTTGACTGTTCCCGGTGCCCTGGGAGTCATCGAGCGGCTTGCCGATAAATACGGGGACCAAGGCATCGTGATTGGCGCCGGTACCGTGCTCGACGCAGAAGCTGCTTTTGCGAGCATCTCTGCGGGCGCTCGGCTGTTGGTCAGCCCGCAGTTCAATCCGAAGATGATCGCTGCAGGAAACCGCTACCAAGCCGTCACTGCCAGCGGAGCATTCACCCCCACGGAGGTCGTCAACACCCTCGAAGCCGGGGCGGACATCATCAAGCTGTTCCCCGCTGAACTGGGCGGGCCCTCATATGTCAAGACCATCCTGGCGCCCCTGCCGCAGGCACCCATCATGCCTTCCGGCGGAGTTACGCCCGCGAATGTCGGCGCCTGGTTCGGCGCGGGTGTGACCGCCGTCGGCGTGGGAAGTTTTGTGACAAAGGCGGCCCGGAACGACGGCGACTACGGACTAGTCGCCCGCGCTGCGCAGACCTTCCTCACAGCGATCGACGAAGCCCGGCGCTAACCGAAGCCCGGCGCTAGCCGGCAAGCAAATCCGGCAGGAGCCGGCGAAAGCACAACCCGACAAGGACTGTCGGTCAGAACACAAAGGAGTGAGCTGCATGAGCCAAGCATCAGCAGATATAGACGCCACGGATACCAAGCCCCTGAGGCGCGTGAGAATCAGGTGGTACCTGGTAGCTCTGCTGGTCATCGGCGGGATCGTGAATTACCTGGACCGAAACAACCTGAGCATCGCGAACACCACGATTGCCAAGGAATTCGGCCTTAACGCCCTTCAGATGGGGTTGCTGCTTTCGGCGTTCTCGTGGCCGTACGCTATTGCCAACCTGCCTGCCGGCTACCTTGTGGACAAGTATGGTCCCAAGCGCATGTTCGCCTGGGCCGCCGGACTCTGGTCCATCATCTCGATGCTCTCCGCCCTCGCCAATTCCTTCGGCTTCCTGTACGCCGCCCGTGTGGCCTTGGGTATTTCGGAATCCCCATTCTTCACTTCCGGGCTGAAGGTCGCCGACCGTTGGTTCAACAAGACCGAGCGCGCCCTGCCGGTCTCGATCGTCAACACCGGCTCGCAGATTGCCAACGCCATCGCCCCTCCGCTGCTGACCTTCCTGTTGCTGACCATGAGCTGGCGCGGCATGTTCATCGTCATCGGCGCACTCGGCGTGATCGTCGCCCTCGTGTGGCTCCGCGTCTACCGTGACCCCACGCTCAAGGAACAGTTCCTCATCAAGGGTGCTGAGTTCGAAGAGCAGTCGAAGCCCAAGGAAAAGCAAGCCGGCTGGGGCGAGCTGCTCAAGCAGAAGAACACCTGGTTCATGGTCCTGGGCGCGTTCGGCATCTTCTACACAGTGTGGGTCTACCTCACCTGGTTGCCGAGCTACCTGCAGACCGCCCGTGGCTTCAGCCTCAGCCAGAGTGGCTGGCTCGCGGCCCTGCCGTTCCTCTGCGGCATCATTGGTGTGCTGACCGGCGGCGTGATCTCCAGCAGGGCCATCCGCCGCGGCATTCCTACCGTCACCGCCCGCAAGCTCCCGATCGTCGGAGGCGCGCTCCTCGCCGCCGCAGCCGTCCTGCCCGTTGCCTATGTTGATAACTCCGCACTGGCTATCGTCCTGCTCTCTGTCGGTTACTTCGCCGCCCAAGTGCCGATCGGTGTCCTCTGGACGCTGGCAGCGGACATCGCAGAACCCTCCCAGGTGGCTTCCTTGGGCGCCATCCAGAACTTCGGCGGCTTCCTCGGTGCGGCACTCGCTCCGATCGTCACTGGCTTCATCCTTACCGAAACCGGCGGCAACTACACCATGGTCTTCCTGATTGGCGGAGTCCTGCTGGTGGTGGGCGCACTCTCCTACGGCTTCTTCGTTAAGGACCGCCGGACCACAGTTTCGGCCTAGCCTCGGCGCTGTGGCGGGGACGGCAACAACGCCTACCCGCCACAGCCCTTGACTGAAAGAATTTGATCCAGGGTTCAATGCAGAACAGACAGTTGAAGACAACCATGCCGCAGGTATTTTTTGTGATCGGGCCGGCGGGCTCCGGCAAGTCGAGCGTCAGCAAGCTCCTCGCCGAACACCACGGTGCCGCTTACATCGACAAGGACACCGCCACCAAGCGATTCACGGAGCTGCTGTTGACACTCGACGGCTCCGATCCGAACGAGCGCGATAATAATGAGTTCTACCAGCGGGCCATCCTGCCGCTGGAGTACGCGTCCATTTTGGACCTCACCCGTGACAACCTGAGCGTCGGCCGCTCCGTGGTCCTGGACGCACCCTTTGGCAAGTTCTTCGCCGATCCGGACTACCTCATCAACGCCGGGCGGGAGCATCATTGGCCCGAGGCCGAACTGATCGTGGTGCATGTTCGAACCGATGGGGAGGCCGTCAGGGCGCGCCTTGTAGCCCGGGGATATGAGCGCGACGAATGGAAGCTCAATAACTGGGAACAATTCTGGTCCGCATCCCAGGTCAACGCCTGTGAGTGGAAAGGTGCCCGCCACGTCGAACTCGACAACAGCGGCGACGCGATCGACGTCGGGCTTCTTGACGTTGTGTTCGGCATCGGCGGTGTTCCGACGTCCGACCCGCCGGCTTGAGCGACCGCCAAAAAACGAATGTCCGAACTGCGCGGCACGCCCGCTATGACGGGTTTGTGACCGTCTCCACCTAGAATTGCTGGTTGAAGCAATTCAAACGAGAGCCGCGGCGCACAACGCTGCGAATCCTAGGGGACAAGACCATGCCGGATTCCGTGGAGAACGAAGCCAGCGCCGCTGCATCTATCGAAGGGCAGCCCGAGCTTCGTCGACGCCGCGATCGCCGTCGCGAAGAGGGTGACCCCTGGACAGGAACCATGCCGATCATCACGCCGAACGATTCCGACGCACCCGCATCCACGCCTGCCCCGCTGCAAAGCAGATCGTGGGCCGAAGCGGCAGCCGCAGCCGACGCATCCACCGGAGCGGTCACCGACCCGGCCAGCGGTGACGCAAGCCGTGAGGAACCGCGCCGCGAGATCCCGACAGCGGCAGCACCGGCGTCGGGCGCTGACTCGCCGGCATCCGCTCGAGCCGGACGGGCCGCAGCCGCCAATGCTCCGATTTCAGACTTCATCTCGTCCCCGGGTTCCTTCGTGAGGGAACAGAAACCGCGTCCCATCGGTGGCTTCCGCGGCATGCTCTACAGGCTGACCGGCGGCGCGTGGAACCTCGGTCCCAGCGCCAAGCAGCGTGAAGAGGACGAGCTCGCGCGGCGCATTTCCCGCCAGCTTCAAGGCAGCTACAACACCGCCGTGCTGAGCCTCAAGGGCGGGATCGGCAAGACCTCGACGACGGTCGGCGTGGGCCTCACCCTGGCGGAATTCCGCGGCGACCCGCCCTGCGCCATCGACGCGAACCCCGATTCCGGCGACCTCGTGGAGCGTGCGCTGGGCGAGGGCATCTACCAAAAGGCCACGCCGCGCACCATCACGGACCTGCTCAAGAACGTGGAAAACGTCGATTCGCTCACGGCGCTGGCCCGGTACATGCACCATGCCGGCCGACTGCACCTGATCGCCGGTGAACAGGACCCGGAAGTTTCGGATTCGCTGACCGCCGAGGAATACTTGCGGATCCGCCAGCTGATCTCGGGCTACTACTCCATCGCGCTGACCGATTGCGGTACCGGCGTAACGCACAATGCCATGAGCGGCATCCTGCAATCGGCCGACAACCTCATCATCGCCGCCGGCTACGCTGTGAGCGGTGCCAAGCGTGCCCGCAGCACCCTTCAGTGGCTTGCGAGCCACGGCTACGAGGACCTCGCGCGCAACGCGATCGTGGTGATCACGGACAAGGACGAGGTGTCGTCCCGCGTGGACAAGGATGCCATCGAGGAACACCTCGCCGGGATTTGCCGCCAGTTGATTGCCGTCCCGCACGACAGGGGAGTGGCCGACGGCGACCTGGTCACCCTTGACGTCCTGCGCCCCGACACCCGGCGTGCGTACAAAGAGATCGCGGCCGCGATCGTGGACGGGTACGTGTAGCGCCTCCCCTTTTCGGGGGCCCCGCCCAACTAGCTCGCATTAGATGTCGTTTTGAGGGCTCAAAACGACATCTAATGCGAGTCAGTTGGGTGGGGCTACTTAGTTATTGCCTAGCGTGACGCCCGCGACACTCTATTACTACTTGTTTTTGCCCGGGTAAGAGCGGGTTCTTACTCGACTACTACGCGGATTGCAAATTGTCGCTTCCGCCGGGATTTCCCTAAAGTTGCCCTTGGACGTCATTCGCTTTGCGGGGCGACCTCGCCATGACCGGGAACTGGGCCCGGGCATGGTGCACCCAATTCCGTGCCTTCATGACACCCTGCTGCGCCCGTTTCTGAACCCGAGGCCAGCACCCAGGAGCCTCTTTTGATTCCCAAAAAACTTGCCTTGATGTTCGCTGCCGTGCTTCTCCTCGGAGTGACGGGTGCCACGGGCGCTCGGCCTTCCGCCAACACAGCGCCCGACGCCGGCGCCGCACCAATCGCCAATGCCGCACCCGCCGCTGAGGTGGCCCCGCTCGCGACGCCAGCTCCAGCACCGCCCGCTGCCCCCACTCCAGCACCGCCCGCCGTTCCGCAGCCTGCCGCCGCTCCCGCGCCCGTCGTCGTCGTGCCCCAGGCTGCCGCCGTACCCCAAGCGGACGCTGTACCCCAAACCGACCAGGGCGGCTCCGTCAAGGTGCTCGACACCACGGCGGCCATCACCGACCCCAACTGGTTCCGCCAGGCCTACGCCGAGGGCTTCCGTCTCTACGTGATGCACTCCACCGTCTGGGGCACGTGCACTCCGTGGCAGCAGACCCAGGCCCAATTGAAGATGGCGCTCGACGCCGGCCTCAAGATCGCGGTCTACACGCGTGACGCGTCGTGCTGGTCGAACGGGATCAAAGCGGCCGGTCCGTACATGTCCCAATTGCAGTTCTTCGCCCTGGACATCGAACCCGGCGGATCCCTGGTGACGCGGGCCATGGTGGATGGCGTGCGGAGCCTTGGCGTGCGGCCCGTGATCTACAGCGGCAGCGGCATGTGGCCCGGGTTGATGGGCAACAGCACCGCATTTGCGGACGTGCCCCTGTGGGATACCGACACGAGCAATCTCAACTACGCCAGCTGGGTCCCCAACTACCTGGCACCGAACCCCGTGCAGTACGGCGGCTGGAATACCGCGGGCACCATGCGCGTGGGCATCCAGCAGAAGTTCGAACATACCCTGAACGGCATCAACGTGGACCTGAACTCGTTCAACGCCAGCTTCCTGAAGTAGTCGCTGCGCTTCGTGCCCTGCGCTGCGCTAAATTCCTGACGCAGACGGAATTCCGGGGGCGCAGGGAACACACCGTGTCGGAGAGCACTGGAGTTGTCCACATGGGGGAATTCGGTGCTGTCGCGGGCCTCAATCGCCGTGGCAGGTTCTTAGGCATGACCCGCTTGCCACGCCTGATACTCAGCCGAGATCACCTTTTTCACGGAACGACCCTCAAGGAACTCGCCCGCAGCGCCAAAACGGGTGCCTTGCATCGCGTCCGCCAAGGCGTGTACGTCGACGGCGCTGCGTGGGCAGCGCTGAAACCGTGGGAACAATACCGTGTCCAGATCAGCGCGGCGGCCGAAACCTCCAGAGCGCGGACCATTTTCGCCAGGCACTCGGCGGCGTCAGTATGGGGGATCCCCACCATCGGCCTGCATCATCCGGTGCAGGCCGTGACCCTGAGGAACGACGGCGGCCGCTCGCGGGCCGGGATAACCCGCCACTACGCGGACCCCTCCGGCCTCAAGGTATGTCGCCGCGAGGGACTGCTGGTGACTGACAGGGTTCGCACCGTACTGGATCTGGCAGCTTTCACCCCGTTCGTCGAAGCGATCGCTCCCTTGGATCACGTGCTCAAAGCCGACCGGAAACGGGGATTGCCTGCCATCACGAAAGAGGCGCTTCTGGCAGGAGCGGACGGAATTTATACGGCGGCGGCCATCCGGAGAATCCAAACGGCGGTCGAATTCGCAGATCCCCTGTCCGGATCCGCGGGGGAATCCTACAGCCGCGCCTTGATGCATGTCGACGGCTTTGAGGCCCCGGTTCTTCAACGCGAATTCCGCGACGAAGCGGGCCTGGTGGGCTTTTCGGACTTCTATTGGAAGGGTGTGCGGGTGGCCGGGGAGTTTGACGGCATCGACAAGTACCTGAAACCGGAATTCCTCAAGGGACGGACCCCCGCTCAAGCCGTCGTCGAGGAGAAGCTGCGCGAAGACCGGATCCGTGCCACGGGGTGCGGCGTCGTCCGTTGGGTGTGGGCGGAACTCATGGCGCCCGGCGTGTTAGAACGGAAGCTGGCAGCGGCAGGCGTGCCCCGGCGTCGTCCGCGCGGAGGCTTTTGACGCTGCGCGGAATGCCTGGCGCTGCGCGGAATGCCTGACGCTGCGCGGAATGCCTGACGCTGCGCGGAATGCCTGACGCTGCCGGAATTCCGTGCGCGACAGGTATTTCGCGCGTCGCAAATGGAGTGGCGGCCTAGGATGAAAGGGATGACGACAACCAGCACCGTTCAACCCTTCAATCTCCGCAGCATCGCGTTGCCCGCCTTTGGGCCCGCCCTGCTGTTCTGTATCGGCGAAGGCGCGGTGCTTCCGGTGGTGGCCTTGTCCGCCCGCGACCTGGGTGCGTCCGTGGCTGTGTCCGCGTTGGTGGTCACCCTGATCGGGCTGGGATCCTGGTTCTTCAACCTGCCCGCGTCGCTCATCACCATTAAATTCGGCGAACGATGGGCCATCGTGGCTGCAGGCGCCGCCGGAGCGTTGGCCTTGTTGGCCGCAGGATTCGCGCCGCTCCTTGCGCACAACGGAATCTGGCTGCTCGCCGCGGCGATGACCGTCGTCGGGATGTCCACGAGCGTCTTCAACCTCGCGCGCCAGAAGTACCTCACGGAAGCCGTCCCCGTGATTTACCGGGCCCGCGCGCTCTCGACGTTGGGCGGAGTGACCCGGATCGGCGTGTTCATCGGCCCGTTCGTCGGTGCGGCCGTGATGCAGTTCGCCGGCATCAGCGGGGCGTATTGGGTTGGCGTGGTGGGCATGGCGGCCGCCGCGGTGTTGTCCCTCACCATCCCGGATCTCGTCTTGCCGGACGACGTCGACGGCGGCCGCAAGGGTCCGGAGCCTACCCTCCGTGGTGTTGCGGTTTCCCATGCGGGCGTGTTCCTCACGATCGGGACCGGGATCCTGCTGCTCAGCGCCCTGCGGGCCTCACGCCAAGTTGTCATCCCGTTGTGGGCGGACCACCTGGGATTGGACGCGACACACGCGTCTCTGATCTACGGCTTGTCCGGCGCGATCGACATGCTGGTGTTCTATCCGGCCGGCAAGCTCATGGACCGCAAGGGGCGCATGTGGGTCGCGGTGCCGTCCACCCTCATCATGGGCGCGGCGTTGTTCCTGATGCCGTCCTCCGCCGAGTTCGTGGGGCTCCTGCTGGCCTCGCTCCTGATCGGCTTCGGCAACGGCATCAGCTCGGGACTCATCATGACTCTCGGCGCCGACTTTTCCCCGGAGAAGGGCCGCGGGCAATTCCTCGGCCTGTGGAGGTTCATTTCCGACGCCGGTGCCACGGGCGGGCCAGTGCTGCTCTCGGCGCTCACTGCCGCAGTATCGCTCGCGGCGGGCGTCTGGGCCACCGGCTTCCTGGGCGTGGCCGCGGCGGCGGTATTCGCCGTCGCGCTCCCGAAACTCAAGCACCGCAGGAACTACTAGTCCCCAGCCGCCCCCTAGCTTCGCAAGCTCAGCCAGGGAACCCCGCGGCTGTGGGCCCACCCACCGGCTCCCTCGCCGGTGGCGGGGCCTAGACCCCCTCGCTTTGCAAGCCACCACCGGCGGTGTGGGCCCAACTGGCTCGCAATTAATGTCGTTTTGAGGGCTCAGAACGACATTACCTGCGAGTCAGTTGGGTATGCGGCTCCCAGATTCCGGTCAGGTGGCTCCGGTATGGTGAATTGGATGTTCTCAGTCATCGCGCCTCCGCATCGTGCCCCCACTGCGAATCCGACCCCTGGGAATCCCGCCAAAGACGGCGCCCCGTCGCTTGGTTCAGGGGCACAGAATCGCCTGCCGAAGAGCGACGCAAAGCAGTCCCGGCCTGATCTGGCGACGCTCACCGCACTGCGTTTTGTTGCCGCTCTGTGGGTGGTGTTCTTCCACCTTCAAGCCATGCAGCACACCTTCCTTGCCCCCGTCTACGAGCTGTTCCGACCCATCATTGCCAACGGCGACCTGGGCGTGGACGTGTTCTTTGTTCTCAGCGGTTTCATCATCACCTACACGTACCTGGACCGACTCGGCCCACGGTTCAGCTGGCGAGCTTCAGCGGACTTTGTCTGGGCCCGGTTCGCCCGGATGTGGCCCGCGTTCGCTCTGGTGGTGGGCGTGTTGGGCCTTTGGTTGGTGTACGGGAGCGCGCAGGAATCCGTGCGGGAATGGTCCCTCCAGACCGAGTCTCCCGACCTGTCGCCGTGGGGTCTCGCCAAGCAGCTGCTGATGATGCATCTCTGGTTCCAGCCGGGTACCGACGGCGCCAGTTGGTTCGGGCCCGGATGGACGGTAAGTGCCGAGTGGCTGGCCTACTTGGCATTTCCGCTGCTGGCGCTGGTCCTGTTCCGGCTACGCCGTCTCCATCCGCTCGCGGCGCTGGCCGCCTCTGTGCTCGTTCTCCTGCCGACGGCCGTCTGGGGTCCGGACTTGCCCATCGCCACGGATGAGCATCAGCCTTACGAATGGCTGCTGCGGATCGCATGCTGCTTCATTGCCGGAGCGTTCGCTTGCATCGCCGCACGGAATGCGAACCGTATGAAATTCAACGCTGCCCTGGCCGGTCCGGGCGCCCTGCTGACCGGAACCGCCGTCGTCGTCTTTCTGGCCACGGCAGGTAAACCGGGTCCGGGACGGCTGGCCGTGCTTGCCTTCCCGTTGCTCATTGCCCTGCTTAGCCTGACCCGCGGCTGGCTCCGCTCGGCATTGTCCGCCCGGTGGCTGCAGTATGGCGGGCACAGCTCCTACAGCCTTTACTTGGTCCACATGTTCTTCATCTACCTCTTCTACTGGCTCATCAGGGACTGGCCGAACGGCGCCGGACCTGTGGCGGAGAACGAGCTCGGGGTGGCATGCTTGCTCGGGATTGCCTTGGCCACCCACCTGCTGTACAGGTATGTCGAGGAACCGGCCCGACTCCGGTTGCGCGCATTGGTGCCGAAGGTCGGGGCCGCGAAGCCGGGGGCGTGATGCCGTGCGTGAACCTCAGCCGCGCGAACTGAGGAACGCGATGGTGTCCGCTGCCACCTGGTCCGGACACTCCCACAAGACCAGATGCCCTACCCCGGGATAGACCTTCAACACCGCGCCTGATATTCGCGCCGCCAAGGCCTCTTGGTGCCTTCGAGGCAACACACCGTCATGCGCGCCCCACAGGATCAGGGTGGGCGCGAGAATGGTTCCGAACTCGGTGGGCGGAGTTGCCGTACGCAAGCCATTGAGGATGAGCTTCCACGCATCGGCGGGCATCCTGAGTCCGTCGCGCACCCGGTCCTCGATAAACCAAGTGGGAACCGCATGCAGCAGTGGGAACCAAGCCAAGGAATTCCGGACCCAGTTCTCGTCGACGGGGTCCTGCAGAGTGGCGACTTCATCGGCGAAAGCAGTCCGGCCCCGAAGGCTCAGCGGAGAGCCAACCAGCACGAGCGCCGCGACGCGACCAGGGTACGCGATGGCTAACTGCTGGGCCACGTAGCCGCCGCTCGAGGAACCAAGAACGGACGCCCTGTGCACACCGAGCGCATCCAGGATGGCTGCGGCGTCCTCGGCCTGCTCCGCCAACGAATAGCCGAGCTCCGGTTTCTCGGCGTCGCCCTGCCCGCGGAGGTCGGGCGCGTAGATCCTGAAGTCCGTCAGCAGGGGTACAAGGCGGTCGAAACTACGGCGGGATTCGCCCCAGGCGTGCAGAAGCAACACCGGCTTCGCATCGGCGTCGCCATGGACCAAACACGGAACCCGAATACCCGTGGTGAGCCTGAGACCCAGGACTTCGGCGCCCATAGCATCAGGGTACGCCGAGCGGCACTAAGGTGACTGCCGCCGTCGGGCATTCAGACCAAATAGCCAAGTGGCCGCGACCGTCGCCAGATAACCGGTGATGACAATCAAGGAGACCCCGGCCCAGAAGTAGTGGGTGGTGCTCTCCTGCCCGAAACCGCTCGCGATTCCGATCAGCGAGTACACCGCAACGGCCGCGGCCACCACGCCCGCGAGGGTCGACAGCGAAAGCCACAAACGCGACGACGCCCAATGGTCGCCGCGGCCGTCCTGGACGTTCCAGCGCTTTCCCGTGCGCAGCACCAGCCAGCCGGCCGGCAGCATGACCGCTCCGACCACGAGGAACGCGGCGACGACGTCGGCAGGCCGGTGCCACTGGTTGATCAAGGTGGAAACTCCGGCCGCCACCGCGAAAGTGCCACCGAGGAACCCCGCCAGGGGCCGCCAGCGGGGCGACACCACCAGGAACACCGCAGCAGCCGCAGACGCCGCGAGCGTGGTGTGACCGGAGGGCAGCGAGTTCAGTTCAATGGTCTGGACGCCGCGGAACGGCCTGTTCGGGAACCAGTCCTTGAGGAGCTGGGTGGCCAGGTTTGCCGCGACACATGCGGCCACCGCGATCCCCGCGGACTTCCAGCGACGGCGCATTAAGGTGACGAAAAGAACCACGACGGCGGCAATCGCCACCGAGGTGACCGGCAGCCAATCGAGGAACTGGGTGGTCGCCCGCTCGGTGGGACCGTTGATGGTCGCGGCCTCCACCAGGGCGGATTCGTCGATGTACTGTCCGGTGGTGGTGCGAACAAAAAAGTAGTAGGTGGCAACGAATGCGGCCATGCATGCCAGGGTTGCGAGCACAAAAAGCAAGCCCATCCCAGCGCCCGGCCAGCGCCTGGTAGCGGTTCCACGTGTGGCCGGCAGCCGGCTCGTCTTAGGAAAACTCATTGCTTTCAGGGTGTCATATTTGGCTGGGAGGATCACTTTTGCTCGGCGAGGAGCTCCTCGTAGAGCGTCAAGTGTTCGGCGACCATGCGCTCGGCACTGAAGTAGTTTTCCGCGGCGTGGCGGCACTCGGCGCGATCCAGCGCGGCGGCGGCGATGACTGCCTCGGCCAGCTCCGGGGGGCTGGGACGAAGGTAGCCCGTGACGCCCTCGGAGACGATTTCCGGGGCGGATCCGCGGAATGTTGCCACCACCGGAGTCCCGGCGGCGAGGGACTCGATCATGGCCATGCCGAAAGGTTCATCCCACTGAAGCGGATTCAGCAAGGCCACGGACCCGCCCAGGAGGACGAACTTGTCCGCAGCGTTCAGCTCGCCGAGGTATTCGACGTCGGGCCCCAGCAGCGGCGCGATAACCGCGGCGTAGTACTCATGTTCTTCCGCGCTGTACATCTTGGCCGCAATTCGCAGCGGCACCTGGGCCAGGCGGGCGGTCTCTATTGCTTCCGGCAGGCCCTTTCCGGGATGCATCCGGCCGAGGAAGCTGGCGTAGCCGCCGTCGCCGGCTCCGAGCGGGACGGATTGCGTGTCGATGCCGTGGTGGATGACCCTCCTTATCTTGATTCCGGGGGCAGTCTCCGCTTGATGGTGCGAGATGGCAATGATCGCGGTGTCTGTGGCCATGGCCTGGTAAATGTCATGGTTTTCTTCTGAAAACGGAAGGTGCGCCGTTGCGACGATGGGCGTTCCCTCCGGCCGATGCCGGTACAGCGGCCCCGCCAAGGTGTTGTCGTGGATGAGGTCGACGTCGTGCATGGCCGCGAAGGCGTACACGCTGTGGCGGAGCTCGTCCGTCCCGTTCCCTATCCGGGAGCCGTCGGCAAGCGGCGGGCCGGGGACCTTGTCCACTGGACACGTGCTTCCGGACGCCGCGGCGAGGAGCACATCGTGGCCCGCGGCCACCAGGCCGCGAGCGAGGATATCGATGATCGACTCCGTCCCCCCGTATGCAGGCGGCGGGACTGGAATCCAAGGCGGCGCAACCAAGCCGATGCGCACCTAGTGCCCCCGCCGCAGACCAGAGGTGACGTGGTGGACATCCAAGAGATCGGACAACGGCTTGCGGGCTTCGCGGTGCAGCGCGACATCCTCGGGCAGGTCCGTGACCCGTGTTTCTCCGTTGACCACCTCCACGGAGATCCGGGAGCCGGCAAGCGGGATGTTCCGCATTTTGATCCGGCCGAAGCCTTCGGGAACCACCGGTGCCAGCCAGAGGCCGCCGTGAGTGAGGCAAGGATCGAAACGGAGCAATACGCGCAGCAAGTGAACAGGTGTGGCAGCGGCCCACGCTTGCGGCGAACAGGACGAAGGGTAGGGGACGGGCGTCCCGTAGGTTTTCCTGTCCAGGCCGCAGAACAACTCCGGTAGCCGTCCGTCGAACGCCTCTGCCGCATCGAGTAGGCCCGTGACGAGGCGCTGGGACTCCTCGACGAAGCCGTAGCGCATCAATCCGCCCGCAATGAGGGCATTGTCATGCGGCCACACCGAGCCGTTGTGGTAGCTCGCCGGGTTGTAGGCCGCCATGTCCGAGGCCAACGTCCGGACGCCCCAGCCCGTGTACATTGTGTCCGACATGAGCCGCTCCGCGACTAACCGAGCCCTGTCGTCGTCGACGATTCCGCTCCACAGGCAGTGACCCATATTGGATGCGCAGGCGTCTACCGGCCGCTTGTCGCGATCGAGGGCGATGGCGAAATAGCCGCGTTCTGGGAGCCAGAATTGCTCGTTGAACTTTCGCTTGAGTTCGGCCGCCCGCGCGCCCCACACCGCAGCCAGCTTCAGGTCGCCCTCCTCCTGGGCCATCAAGGCCCGGCTGAGATAGGCGGTGTAGACGTAGCCTTGGACTTCGCACAAGGCGATCGGCGGCTCCGCCAATGTGCCGTCGGCGAAATTGATCCCGTCCCCGGAGTCCTTCCAGCCTTGATTGAGGAGGCCATGGTCCGTGGCCCGCGAGTACTCAACGAACCCGTCGCCGTCGGCGTCTCCGTAGTCGCGGATCCAGTCAAGGGCCCGGTCCACCGCCGGCAGAAGGGACTCCGAGACCTCGGAATGGAACCCCCAGCGGGTGAGCTCCCCCGCGAGCGTGACGAACAACGGGGTGGCATCCACTGAACCGTAGTACGCACTGCCGCCGCCAAGCGCGAGGCCTGTCGTGGCGCCCAGGCGCACCTCATGCAGGATCCGGCCCGGCTCCTCTTCGCTGAGCGGATTGACGGTCCGGCCCTGATGGTCGGCCAAGGTTTTGAGCGTTCCCAACGCCAGGGACGGGTCCAGTGGAAGGGTCATGAAGGACGTCAGGAGGGAGTCCCGGCCGAAAAGCGCCATGAACCAAGGCGATCCTGCGGCCACCACCGTCCGTCCGGGATGGTCGGGGTCGAAGATCCTGAGGGAACCGAGGTCTTCCCTGCTCCGGGCCAATGCTTTGTCGAAGGCCTGGTTGGCAAGCTCCGTTATGGGAACCCTGCCGTGCCACTCCTGAAGCCTTTCTTCAGGAAGATCGTAGGCGCGCTGGTTGCCCCAAACCTGGGCGTCCGCCTCGGGTCCAACTCCGTCGATGCGGGGCGTGGCCGTCACACCCGTGGACCAATGGCCTTGGGGCTCAAGAGAGATGTCGTAGCTGACGACGTCTCCGTCAACCTCGGAATTCGGTGCGTCAATGGTGACAAGTACGTGCCGCCCCTCCCGCTGGGACTCGAGGACTAACGAACCGTCACTGGCCCGCGTCAAATGCACACTCTCGTGGCGTGCCCGGCCTTCCTTCACTTCGAAGATGTCCGCAAAGTCCGCATTGACCGTGAGTGAAACCGTGGCGTGTGTGGGCCTGCTGGAAAAATTCCTGATCGTAATCTCTTCGTGCACCCCGCCGAACAGGCTCCGCCGGCGCTCGATCAGGAGATGGCTGTCTGCCAAGCCATCGGTGCGAGACGCTCGGCCGACGAAATCGGCACGATAGGGCTCCGGGACAGGGGAACCCAAGGCCTCGATGGGGTGGCCGTTCACCTCCAACGCCCAGTTCGAAACGAACCGTGTGTCGCGGAAGAACATCCCGTGCGGGCGCAGTTGGTCCATATCGCCGTTGGCCGCCGACACGCAAAACGATGTTCCTGCCAAAAGTGTCACGGCACCTGCGCCGGCCGAACCTGCGAGGTTCTCGGCATTCCAACCTGTCATTAATGGGCTCCAAAGCTAGGGACGGGGGAATGGGGCAGCTTGCTTCAGCGTATTCGCCGCGTCTTCGGAAGTGAACCCTCCTGCAGATATGGGGGCTCTTGGGTGGACGCTCGCTCGGATATGGCGGGTTGTGGGTGGACGCTCGCTCGGATATGGCGGGTTGTGGGCCTGGGGTTGAGCGCGGTTGGTGAGCGAGGGTTTGGCCAATAGGCCACATAGGTGAGCGAGGGTTTGCCGGTTTGGCCTTGTATCCGAGCGAGCGTCCGGGAAAAAGGGCACATAGGTGAGCGGGCGTCGGGGACGAGTGAGGGAGCCGTAACACGAATGTGACGCTTGACACGTGTTAGGCGATGGATTTACGCTACCTAACACGTGTTAGGAAGGAATTGGACATGGCAGGAAGCAATGGGAAGCTGCGTGAGATCTCACGCAGGACGGCCCTTGGTGCCTTGGGTGCGGGAATTGTCGGAGCAACAGTGGCGTCGTGGCCGCGGTTGACCGGCATGGACATCCCGGGCCGCGGGGACAACAGCCTTAGCATCGCCATCTTGGGAACCGCAGCGGACGCAGCCGCCCGCCAGCGGGTCATCGATGCATTCGCTAAAGTGCACCCGGAGATCAAGGTGAAGGTCCAGGCCATCCAGGCCGCGGACTGGAAGGACTTCTTCACCAAGATCCTCACCATGGTGGCAGCAGGAACGCCACCGGATGTGGTCTACGTGGCCACGGAAGGTGCCCAGCTCTTCGCCGAGAAACTGGCGCACCCCTTGGACGAGTACCTTCGCCGCGACGCCGCGGACATGAAGGAGTACTTCGCGGACGTCCACCCGAGCCTCGTGGAGGCGTTCATGTACAAGGGCAGCCTGTTCCAGCTTCCCATCGACTGGAACGCCGCCAACATGTACTACAACACCTCGGCCCTTCAGCAAGCCGGACTCGAACGTCCGGCAGACAACTGGACCCAGGTCGATTTCCGCGACACCTTGGCTTCGATGCGCAAAGCGAGGCCGCAGGACTTCACTCCGTACTACTGGACCAACAGGCTCTTCGGTGGCGTGGTGCCCTGGCTCTATGCCAACGACACCAGCTTCCTCAAGGAATCCAAGTCCACCGGCGGCGAATGGCTCTGGGACAGCTTCTACGCCCAGGATCCGTCACGCGGGCTGCGCTCCGGCGGCTACCAGTGGCTTGAGCCCAACGCGGATGACCCGCGGGTGTACGAATCGTTCGACTACCTCCGCGGCCTCGTCAAGGATGGCCTCGGCGTTCGTCCCGAGGAGGGTGGCGGAAATTCACTCGTCGGGCTGTTCGCCTCCAACAGGATCGGCATGACCCCGGCCGGCGGCTACTGGGTGGAAGGCCTCCACGAAGCCGGAATGAAGGAAGACGGCTTCGACGTCCAGTTCTTCCCGCGCTGGCGCACCCAGCGGCACCAGTTCGGCACCGCCGGCTACGCCATCATGAAGACCGCCAAGGACAAGGACGCGGCGTGGGAGTGGCTCAAGTTCGCTTCCAGCCTGGAAGCCATGCGCCTGGTCTTCCCGACGCCGAACACCACCCCGGCGCGCCGTTCCATGGTCAACGAGCAGTTGTACGCCGGACGCGGACCCAAGCATTGGAAAGTCTTCTACGACACCCTCGACAAATTCCCCACCACAGGTCCCATTCCGGCGCCGCCCCAGCAGGCCGCCGTCGAGACCGCCCTGATGAAAAACGTATCCCTGGCCGTCAGCGGTGATGAGAACCAGCTCAAGCAGGCCCTCGCCTCCATGCAACGCGACCTTGAGATCGCCTTGAGGAGGCAGGCATGAGCACGGCAACAACGGGCATGTCCACCAAACGCCGCAACGGCGCGGGGCCCAAGCGCCGAAACGGCGCCGGAACCGGGGGCGAGACTACCGGGAGACAGCGTCAGCGCTGGCTGCCCTGGGCGTTCCTCGCTCCCACCATCCTTGGCATGGGGCTTTTCACGCTCGTGCCGATCGTTGCTTCCGTGGTTCTCGCCTTCTTCCGCTGGGACATTATTTCGGCGCCAAGTTTCGTCGGGTTCGACAACTTCGCCGAAGTGGTCCAGGACCCCACAGTGCGTGTTTCGTTCCTGAACACGATCCTGTTCGTGGTGGTCGCCGTCGCGCTTCAGCTCGGCCTCGCGCTAGCACTGGCGATCATGGTGCAGGAGAAGCTCCCGGCCTGGCTTCGTGTCTTCTTCCGCAGCGCCTTCTTCTTCCCTCTGATCCTGTCCGCGGCGTCGGTGTCCATCTTCATGCGCTACCTGTTCAACGAACAGTTCGGCGTGGTCAACTGGCTCTTGTCCTTCGTCGGCATCCCCGCCGTCCCGTGGCTGACGACGCCGGCCGGTTCTGCCGCCGTCGTGATCCTCGTGTACGTGTGGCAGAACTTCGGGTTCTCGTTCCTGTTGTTCATCGGCGGACTGGCGTCCATCCCCACCGAAACGTACGAGGCTGCGTCGATCGACGGCGCCACGGGCTGGCGCAAGCACCTCCACGTGACGCTGCCCCTCCTGAGCCCCACCACCTTGGTGGCGTCCGTCATGGCGATCATCAACGCCCTGCAAGTGTTCGACCAGCCCTACGTCCTCACCCGCGGCGGCCCCGGCGACGCCACGCGCACCGCAGTGATGGTGATCTTCGAGTCCGCGTTCCAGCGCCTCGAGTTCGGCCAGGCCTCGGCGATCGGCGTCATCCTCACGCTGATCATCATGGCCATTACCGCCGCCCAGTTCCGGCTCAGCAAACGATTCGTCTTCTACCAGTAAGGCCCGCCATGACTACAACCTCAACCCAGCGCGCCGCCGTCGATCGCTTGGCTCCCCAGCGGCTCGCGCCGCGAAAGAAGCGGAACTGGAGCATGGCGGGACGAATCGTGCTGCTCCTGATCGCGTCCGTTTTCATCCTCGGTCCGGTGCTGTGGACCCTGTCCACCTCGCTGCGGCCACCGGCGGAATCGTTCCAACTGCCGCCGTCGTTCCTTCCCCTCAACCCCGATTTCTCGTCGTATGACCAGGTCTTCAAGCAGCTCAACATCATGCTTCTGGTTCTCAACAGCGCCCTCGTGACGGGACTGATCGCCGTCGGGCAGATGTTCACGGCGGCGCTCGCCGGTTACGCGTTCGCGAACCTCAAGTTCCGCGGCCGCGGGGCACTGTTCTCGATTGTGCTGGCCACCATGATGGTCCCGGCGCAGGTGACGATCGTTCCGGTCTTCATGCTGATCCGCGGCATCGGTCTGTCCGACACGCTCCTCGCGCTCATCCTTCCGGCGATCCCGACGGCGTTCGGCACCTTCCTGATGCGGCAGTACTTCCTGGGGCTCCCGGCCGATTTGGGCGAGGCCGCCGCGATCGACGGAGCCTCGCCGTGGCGCACGTTCCGTTCCGTGTATGCGCCGCTGGCGATGCCGGGCATGGCGATCGTGGGCATCCTGGCTTTCAATTACCACTGGAACGAGTTCTTCCGCCCGCTCATCCTGACCATCTCCGAGCAGAACTTCACGCTCCCGCTGGGCCTGGTGTCGCTGCAGGGCAACCTGGGCACGGGCAGCATCTCCGTGGTGCTGGCAGGCGTGATCCTCTCCATGATTCCCGCCCTGGTGGTGTTCATGTTCGGCCAACGCGCCTTGCGTGACGGACTCACCGCCGGCACCGGCAAATAGCCTCTACTTCCCTGAAAGGACTTCGATGACGGACCTCATTTCGTCCGCCCCTGCACTCGCCGCGGCGGCCACCCACCCGGACCCGGCTTTCCCGCGCTTCCACCCGCGGCCGGCGCACGGCTGGATCAACGACCCCAACGGCGTCAGCTACATCAACGGCCGCTACCACGTGTTCTTCCAGTTCAACCCGGAATCGGCACGGCACCACCGGATCCAGTGGGGCCACGTGAGCTCCCCGGACCTGGTCCACTGGGATGAACACCCCGTCGCGCTGCGCCCGCAGGATGGCGGGCCGGACGAGTTCGGCTGCTGGACCGGCGTAGTGACCGACGACGGCGGTGTCCCCACCGCTGCGTACTCCGGCGTGCGGGGCGACGGGGGTCACTCGCAGGTGGTGATTTCCCGGGGCTCGGCGGACCTGGTGTCCTGGGAACAGGATGGCCACATTGCCGCTTCCATGCCGGACGACGGCCTTGTCACGGCCGTGCGCGACCCCTTCATCTTCCACTTCAACGGCAAGCGCTACGCCATGCAGGGCGCCGGGCTGGCCAATGGACATGCTGCTTTGCTGCTGTACACGGTGGAGGACATGTCCGACTGGAAGTACCAAGGCATTTGGCTGACCACGGAAAACCCGGTGGCGGCTGCGCAGACGCCGGCTGAGATCTGGGAGTGCCCGCAACTGGTCCGTGTGCCGTCCGACGAGGCGGCGTCCGACGGGGACGACACCTGGGTCATGATGTTCTCCCTGTGGCTCTCCGGGGATGACCACGAGCACGCAAACGGAGTCGGCCACCTGATCGGCTCGCTCGCCGAGGACCCGTCTACCGGGCTGCCGGTGTTCGTCCCGCGTTCCGGCGGCAGGTCCGACCTTGGCAGGGACTTCTATGCTCCGCAGATCGTTCAGCTGGATACTGCGTCTTCGTCCGGCTCGGAGTCGGAGCCGCGTGCCCTGCTGTGGGGATGGGCCAACGAAGGCCCGGGTCGTGATGGCCGGCGTGGCCGTTCGCAGGACGAGATCGACGCCGCAGGCTGGGCGGGCGTCTTAACCCACCCGCGCTTCCTCTCGGTTGAGGACGGCGCATTGGTGGTTGCTCCGGCGCCGGAGGTGGACGCTTACCGGGGTCCTGTCCTCGCGGCCGGGGCTTCCGGGGCCGTTGACTTGCCGCCGTTTGCCGAGGCAGTTGTGACGGCTGGGACTGTTGCTGGAGCCGGTGAGGTTCGGCTGGTCCTGGCCTCCGGCGCGGAACGGCAAGTTGTGTTTGCAGGGCCGTTGTCCGAGGGCGAGGAACTCCGCATCTTCGTGGATGCTTCCTTGGTGGAGGTGTATCGGACAGGTTCCGTCGCCACGACACTCCGCGCCTACCCTGCGGCCGGGGAAGCATGGATCCTTGAGCTTCCCGAAGGTGCGGCCGCGGAGGTCTGGGAACTGAAGCTGCCGGAATAGGCGGCAGGCCGCCGTCGGGCACTCAACTTTTGACCACTTTTGGCCGGTGCTGCAGTCCGGGATCCCCGTATTTCCGCGGATTCCCGGGCGGCGGCCCGGCCAAAAGTGGTCGGATCTAGAGAGCGGGTACGGGCCCGGTGGACTCACGGACCACCAAACGGCAGGGGACCATGGTTTCCAAGCCGCCGTTGGCCTCGAAACCGCCGCCGCCGCCCGTCGTCGGTCGCCGTGCCGGGTCCCCAATCTGCCCAAGCAACATGCCCATCGCGGCCGCGCCCATTTCGCGCAAGGGAAGCGCCATGGTGGTGAGCGCAGGAACCATGGTGGCCGCGATGCGGAACTCGTCGTCGTAACCCATAATCGAGAGGTCGCGCGGTACGGAAAGGCCCAGCCGCGCCGCAGCCAGGGCGACGCCGATGGCGAGTCGATCGTTCGCGCAGACAATCGCCGTCGGCCGCTCGGTGGCGGAGAGCAGGCCCATGGCGCCGTGGAAGCCGTCGTTGATGTCCCAACCGGCCATGAACACGCGGTCTTCGCGGACCGGGATGGCGGCCTTGGCCATGGCCTCCCGATGCCCCACGATGCGCAGGGGCACAGCCGGTGAGGTGGCGGCCCCGGCGAGGAATGCGATATCGCGATGGCCCAGCTGCAGGAGGTGCTCTGTGGCTTCCCGACCGCCGGAAACTTCGTCCGGGATCACGTGGTGCAGCCGTGGGGCGGGGCTGCTGTCGTAGCAATTGGCGAGGACAGAGGGGACCCGCAGCATGCCCTGGGGGACGTCGAGCGGCTTCAAACCGACCGTGACGTACATCAGCCCGTCCACTTGCCGGTCCAACAGGGTCTCGACGGCGCTCTCGTCACGGGAGGCGTCGCGCTCGGTGTCCATCACGACGGTGACGAAGCCGTGGGCGCGGGCGACGTCGTCGGCGCCGCCGATGATGTTGCCATCGAACGGGCTCACCACCACCTCGTCCGACACGATGCCGATCACGCGCGTTCGCTGGTTCCGAAGGCTCAGGGCGATGGGGTTGGGGGAGTAGTTCAGGTCCGCTGCGGCCTGCCGGATGCGGTCCTGGCTTTCCTTGGCCACGTTGCCGTCTCCCCGGCCGTTGAGCACCAGCGACACCGCACTCCGCGAGACGCCCGCCCGTTTGGCGACGTCGAGTGCTGTGGCCTTGCGCTGCATGCGGGCTCCTCCGGCTGTGGTTCCGATTCTTGCTGCATTCTACCTAACGCGTGTGAGGAGTGGTTCCGGTCCACGTTCCCCGCGTTCCCCAGCCCGACGCTCGCTCACATATATGGCCTTCCAGCCGAACGCTCGCTCACATCATGAGCGAGCGTCGGCCGAAAACACCCCAAAGGTGAGCGAGCGTCCGGAGGGGCGCGCGTGCCACGCCGGCCCCACGACGCCGGGCGGCCCCACGACGCCCGGGGGCCCCACGACGCCGGGCGGCAACCCGGCGTAGCCGGCTCGCCCCGCCCTAGGAACCGACCCGGCGCCGCCCCACGCTACAGTGAAACCATGCCTCCGTTCCCCACCCTCGACGAGCTCCTTGCCACCGCAAAAGTGGTCAGCCTGCCGATGCGGGTCACGTTCCGGGGCATCACCGAGCGCGAGACCCTCCTGTTCCGCGGACCGGCCGGATGGGGCGAATTTTGTCCGTTCCCTGAGTACGGCGACGCCGAGGCCGCGCGCTGGCTCGCCGCCGCCGTCGAAGCCGCATGGCAGGGTTTTCCGCCGCCGCTGAGGGACACCATTCCCGTCAACGCGACCGTCCCCGCCGTGCCGGCCGCCCGGGTGCCAGAGGTCCTGGAGCGCTTCGGCCGCGTGGACGCCGTCAAGGTCAAGGTCGCCGAGCGCGGACAGGAACTGGCCGACGACGTCGCGCGCGTCACCGCAGTCCGCGACGCCCTGCCGGACGCCGCGATCCGGGTGGACGCAAACGCAGGCTGGGACGTGCCGCAGGCGGTGGAGGCACTTGGGCGGCTATCCGCCGTCGGGCTCGAGTACGCCGAGCAGCCCGTGCCGCAGATCGAGGGCCTTGCCGAAGTCCGCCGGCGGCTCGTGCAGCAGGGCACCCCCGTGCTCATCGCCGCCGACGAATCCGTGCGCAAGGAAGACGATCCCCTCAAGGTGGCCCGCGCGGGCGCGGCGGACCTGATCGTGGTCAAGGTGGCGCCGCTCGGGGGAGTGCGGCGCGCGCTGGACATCGTGGGGCAAGCCGGGCTTCCCGCCGTCGTGAGCTCGGCGCTGGACACCTCGGTGGGGATCCGCGCGGGGCTCGCGCTCGCGGCCGCGCTGCCGGAACTGCCGTACGCGTGCGGGCTGGGGACCGTGCGGCTGTTCGCCTCGGACATCACGCAGGATCCGTTGGTGCCCGACGACGGCGCGATCCGGGTCCGCGAAGCCGTCGCCGACGAGGGGCTGCTGGAGCGGTATGCGGCTCCCGCTGAACGTCGCGAGTGGTGGCTGGACCGGCTCCGTCGCGTGCACGCACTCCTTGAGGCATAGATTGCTGGGAAAAGTCTGGGAATTCACCGGAACTTAACCGGAGCGTCCTCTCGGATTCCGATAGCGCTGTAAGGGTTGGGAAATCACTCAATCCCCGGAGGTATTTCCCATGTCTGAATCAACCAAGCGCAAGTTCGACTTGCTCCCCATGCTCGGCCATACGAAGGGCAAGCGCAGCCCCGTGACGTGCGCCCTGAAGTGCGACAACGCCTGCTCGGGCGAGGTGTGCAATACGAGTTCCAACGCCTACTTCCGCGACATCGCTTCCGCAGCCGTGTCCCGCCGCGCCGCCCTGGGCTTCGGCGCCGTCGGTGCGCTCGCCGTCGTGCTGGGCGGCAGCCTTTCCGGAAACGTTCCCGGCGGCGTTGGCCTGTCTGGGGCTGCAAAGACGGGTTTCGACAAGGCCAAGCTCAAGTTCGCGCCGATCAAGCCGGTCGACTACACCGTGGACGCGTTCACCGTCCCGGATGGATTCGCGTGGCAGCCGATCATCCGTTGGGGCGATCCGCTCTTCGCAGACTCGCCGGCCTTCGAGCTGAACGGCCAGACCGCGGCAGCGCAGGCCCGACAGTTCGGCTACAACAACGACTACACGGACATCCTGCCCATCCCGGATTCCAAGGACCGCCGTGCCGTGCTCTTCACCAACCACGAGTACACCAACGAGAACATCATGTTCCCGGCAACTTTGGCGGCCGCGGAGGCGCGCGCGATCGGGCGTGCCGCACACGGGCTCACGGTTGTGGAACTTGAGCGCAAGAACAAGAACAAGCCGTGGAATTACGTCAAGGGTGCGCCGCTCAACCGCCGCTTCCTGACCGACACCACCTACGAACTCACCGGCCCCGCCGCTGGCACGGACTTGGTGAAGACCATCGACGATCCCTCAGGCCGGAAGATCAAAGGCACCCTCGGCAACTGCTCCGGAGGCACCACTCCCTGGGGCACCATCCTCTCCGGCGAGGAAAACTTCAACGGCTACTTCGTGGCTCCCGGCACCTCGGCGGGCGACAAGCGCTACGGCCTCTCCAACAAGGCAACGGCCCGTAAGTGGGAGCTGGATGAGCCGCGTTTCAACACCAACAACGCCGGCTACGCCAACGAGTCCAACCGCTTTGGCTGGATTGTTGAAGTCGACCCGTTCGACCCCTCCTCCACACCCAAGAAGCACTCCGCCATGGGCCGCTTCAAGCACGAGGGCGCCAACGTGATAGTTGCCGACTCGGGCCACGTGGTGGCGTACATGGGCGACGACGAGCGCTTCGACTACCTCTACAAGTTCGTCTCCAAGGGCAAGTACATGCCCGGCGACTCGGCCGCGGCACGCCGGAGCAACATGGACCTTCTTTCCGAGGGCGACCTCTACGTTGCCAAGTTCACCGGCGACTCTCCGGCGTCGGAGATTACCGGCAACGGCGCGCTTCCCTCCGACGGCGCCTTCGACGGTTCCGGCGAGTGGCTTCCCTTGGTGGTCGACGGCGTCTCCGCAGTTCCGGGCATGTCCGTCCCCGAGGTACTCGTCTACACACGCCTGGCCGCGGACAAGGTCGGCCCCACCAAGATGGACCGCTGCGAAGACGTCGAACCCAACCTGGCCACCGGCAAGGTCTACGTGGTCTGCACGAACAACTCGGACCGCGGCAAGCCTGGCAAGGAAGGCGCCACCGAGGTCAACCCGCGCAGGCTCAACCGGGACGGCCACATCGTGGAGATCACCGAAACCGGCGACCAGACGTCTACGCGCTTCAATTGGACGCTCCTGATGGTTTGTGGAGACCCCGCCAAGAACTCCTCGACCTACTTCTCCGGCTTCCCGGTCGACAAGGTCTCGCCCATTTCCTGCCCGGACAACGTCGCTTTCGATTCGGCAGGCTACATGTGGATCGCCACTGACGGCGCGCCGTCGTCGATCGGGTACGCGGACGGCCTCTTCAAGGTCACGCTGGATGGCAGCGAACGCGGCAAGGTTGAGCAGTTCCTCGCCGTGCCGCGCGACGCCGAGACGTGCGGACCGATCGTGCACGACGACGAGCGGACCGTCTTCGTCGCCGTGCAGCACCCGGGTGAGGAAGGGACGTTCGACGCCCCCCACTCCTTCTTCCCGGATTACGTGGGCGCCGGAGCCGCCCCGGCCGCCGGCCAGGTCCGCGCCCCGCGACCGTCGGTCGTGCAGGTGTTCCGCAAGGACGGCTAGCCCTTCCCTTGCCCGACGCCTTCCCGACCAACGCACCGGCTGACGCCCGCTCACGTATGTGGGTCTTTCGGCCGACGCTCGCTCACCTATGTGGGTCTTTCGGCCGACGCTCGCTCACTCTCTTCAAGGGAGTGAGCGAGCGTTTGGGGTTTTGGCCCTATAGGTGAGCGAGCGTCGGGAGGGAGGCGCCGCTAATAGACTGGTGCGGTGACTTCGCAAGGCTCCCTGAGCTCCCTCGCCGCTGCCCGTATCGCCGTCAAGGCGTTGCTCGACGGCGGTGTGCGGCACGTGGTTATCTCTCCCGGTTCGCGCTCGGCACCCATGGCTTACGCACTCGCCGAGGCCGAAGCGGCCGGGAATGTCCGCCTCCTGGTGAGGATCGACGAACGTTCGGCCGGTTTCACGGCACTGGGTTTGGCCCTGTCGACGGGAGCCCCGGCGGCCGTCCTGACCACCTCGGGCACCGCCGTCGGGAATCTTTTGCCTGCGGTCATGGAAGCCAACCACGCCGCCGTGCCCCTCGTAGTCCTTTCGGCCGACCGCCCGGCCGAGCTCCACGGCACCGGCGCCAACCAGACCACCATCCAACTCGACCTCTTCGGCGACCACGTTCGCTTCGCCGTCGACATCGCCGCGGGCAGCAACCCGAAGCGGGCCGTCGAGACCGCCATCTACGCGGCCACCGGCGCCCTCGCGGACACGCCGCCCGGCCCAGTGCAGCTCAACCTGGCTTTCCGCGAGCCGCTGGTTCCCGAACCGGGCGAGGCGCTGCCCGCCACCAAGGGCCACGGAGTTTTCCACTACGATTCCGGTCCCCAACCATTGAGCATGCCCCCCGCTCCCGCTGAACTGACCGAGCGGCGGACGGTGGTTTTGGCAGGGCACGACGCCGGTCCGGTCGCCGAGGCGTTCGCCCGTGCCCACGGCCTTCCCTTGCTCGCCGAGCCCTCCTCCAACGCGCGCTTCGGTCCCAACGCGGTCGGCCCGTATCGCCTCATGCTGGACAACTTCGGGCCCGGATCTGCTCTGCCGATCGAGCGGGTGGTAGTCTTCGGGCGGCCTACGCTGTCCCGGCCCGTCGCCGCCCTCCTGGCCCGCAACGACCTCCCCGCCGCCATGTACGAGCCCGTTCCGGTGGCCTGGTATGAACACGGCCGGCGTCGCGAGGAACGCTTCGATTCCCTGGCTGAACTGGCAGGGTTCGCCGGCCGCGGCTCTGATGATTGGCTCGACGCCTGGCTCCTGGCCGGGGCTGCGGCCCAACACACGCTCGACGGCGTCCTCGAGGCCGAGCTGGCGGCCAGTGGACCCGCCGTGGGAGCCGTCGTCTGGAAACACGCGCGCGGGCAGCTGGTCCTGGGCTCCTCCAACGGCATCCGCGACGTCGACCTCGCCGGACAGCCCGACCCCGAGCCCCTCGCCACGGTGTTCGCGAACCGCGGCCTCGCCGGCATTGACGGAACTATCTCCACGGCTACGGGAATCGCCCTCGGAGCGGGCCGCGAAACCACCCTCCTCCTGGGAGACGTCACCTTCCTGCACGACGCCGGCGGCCTCCTCCTCGGAGCCGGCGAACCCGGGCCGGACCTGCGCATCGTGGTCCTCAACGACGCCGGCGGGGGCATCTTCGGTCTCCTTGAGCACGGCAAGGTGGAGGACGACGGCGGTTACGGCACCGCCGTCGAGCGCCTCTTCGGCACCCCGCACAGCGTGGACATTTCAGCGCTCGCCTCGGCGTACGGCGTCGGGCACACTTTGGTGCGTACGACGGCGGAGCTCGCCGCAGTGCTTGCCTCGCCTTTGAAGGGGCGCAGCATCGTGGAAGTACGCACGGACCGGTCTGGGTTGCGTCCCTTGCACGCGCGCATCAAGGCCGCGGTCGCCGCGGCAGTGTCCCAGGTGCTGCTCGGGGCGTAGATGTTCGGCCCTGGCGACGCGCAATCTGGCTGACGACACGGAAATGCCCTGACGCGGCTGGATTTCCAGCCGCGTCAGGGCATTTGCGCGTCGCACGTCGCAGCAGGAACTACAGCACGCGGCTGAGGAATTCCTTGGTGCGGGCGTGTTGGGGGTTGGCGATGATTTCGCGCGGGTCACCGGATTCCACCACCACACCTCCGTCCATGAAGGTCAGGCGGTCGCCGACTTCGCGGGCAAAGCCGATCTCGTGGGTCACCACGATCATGGTCATGCCGGACTTGGCCAGGTCCTTCATCACGTTGAGCACGTCGCCCACGAGCTCGGGGTCAAGGGCGGACGTCGGCTCGTCGAAGAGCATCAGTTCCGGTTCCATGGCCAGGGCCCGGGCGATCGCGACGCGTTGCTGCTGGCCGCCGGAAAGCTGAGCAGGGTAGTGGTTGGCTCGATCAGCCAGGCCCACCCGGTCCAACAATTCGAGGGCGGCCTTCTTGGCATCACTCTTGGATTTGCCCTTGACCTGCACGGGCGCTTCCATCACGTTGTACAACGCGGTCTTGTGGGGGAACAGGTTGAAGCGCTGGAAGACCATGCCGATTTCCCGGCGTTGCGCGGCGATTTCCTTGACCTTCAGGTCGTGGAGGCGGCCGTTGACTTCGCGGTAGCCGATCAGCTGGTCGCCAACGGAAATGCGGCCGGCGCTGATGGTTTCGAGGAGGTTCACGCAGCGGAGCATCGTGGACTTGCCCGAACCGGACGGGCCGATGACAACGGACACTTCGCCCTGGTTGACCGTCAGGTCGATGCCGCGGAGCACATGGTGTTGGCCGTAGTACTTGTGGAGGCCTTCGATCCGCACCAGCGGTTTCTGGGTGGTGATCGTCATTTTGCGTCCTCCTCGGGGAAGTCCATCTTTAAGGACGGCTCAGCTTCGGCGCTCGGTGCCACTGCGGCAGCGGCCTTGGCGGCTGCCGGGTTGATGACGGCCGGGGCCAGGTTGGTGTCCACGCCCTTGCCGTAGTAGGCCTCGATGTAGTGCTGGCCGACCATGAGGAGGCTGGTGATGACCAAGTACCAGATGGCTGCCACGATCAGCAGCGGCACCGGAAGGTAGATCCGGTTGGCCAGGGCGTTGGTCGCGAAGGTCAGGTCCAGGGTGAACGGGACTGCCAGGACCAGGGAGGTGGTCTTGAGCATGCCGATGGTTTCGTTGCCGGTGGGCGGGACGATGATGCGCATTGCCTGGGGCAGGATGATCCGCCACATGATCTTGCCGTTGCCCATGCCCAGGGCTTCGGCGGCTTCGGTCTGTCCCTTGTCCACTGACTTCAGGCCGGCCCGGAAGATCTCCGCCAGATAGGCGGATTCGTTCAGGCCTAGCCCCAGGATCGCCGCAACAAGAGCCGTAATGACGGTGCTCGTGTCCACGCTGAACAGTTCGGGGCCAAACGGCACCCCTGCGCTGATCTTGGGGTAGAGGACGGCGATCAGGCCCCAGAAGACCAACTGGGTGTAGACCGGGGTGCCGCGGAAGAACCAGACCCAGACCCAGCTCGTGTAGCGCAGGACGGGGTTGTCGGACTGGCGCATCACGGCCAGCAGGATGGCCAGGACAATGGCAATGACCATCGAAGCTACGGTCAGGAGAAGCGTCCAGCCAACACCCTGGACGACCTTCACGTCCAGGATGTAGGTGCCCACAACGTCCCAACGGAAGTTGTGGTTCGTGATCACGCTCTGCACCATAAGTGCTAGTACGCCAACGATGACGATGGCGCTGATCCAACGGCCAGGGTGCCTGACAGGCACCGCGTCGTTCAGCACTGGTGCTGCGTGGCCTGGTTGATGATGATCCATCTGTGCACCTGATTTGTTATCGGTGGCGGGAATACTCAAGACTTGACCGCCGGGTTGACCTCGGACTTGGTGATGGCGCCTTCGGCGTTGCCCCAGCCGGTGAGGATCTTCTTGTAGGAACCGTCAGACATGAGCTTGGTCAGGGTCTTCTGGATGACATCGGCGAGGGCGGTGTCCGACTTGGCAACAGCGATGCCCTGGGGAGCGGCGTCGTACACATCGCCGAGCTTCTCAAGCTGTCCGTTGGTCTGCGTCAGGGCGTAACCGATGATGGGGGAGTCGGCTGCCATCGCGTCGATGCTGCCGTTGACGAGACGGGTGGTGACGTCGGTCTGGTTCTTGAGTGTCACGATGTTGATGGGCTGCTTGCCGTCAGCTGCGCACTTCTTGTTGCGGCCGGAGAGGTCCGGGTCTTCCTGGACCGTGCCGGTCTGCACGCCGATGGACTTGCCGCAGACGTCATCCAGGGAGAACTTCTTCGGGTTGCCCTTCTGCACGGCCCACGCGGTGCCGGCGTTGAAGTAGCTGACCATATTAACGGCGCCGAGACGCTCAGGGTTGATGGTGAAGGACGAGATGCCCAGATCGTACTTGGGGCCGAGGGCGGGGAGGATGCCCGTGAATTCGGCGGTCTGCACCTGGACCTTCAAACCAAGGGTGGCGCCGATCGCCTTGGCGATGTCGACGTCGTAACCAACCGGGGTCTGGCCGTCGGTTCCGAGGAATTCCGCAGGAGCGTAGGTCGTGTCCGAGCCGACGGTCAGCGTGCCCTTGGACTTGATGGCCGCGGGGACCAGCGCAGCGAGGGTGTCGTCCTTGGTGATGGTGCTGGGGTCAAAGCTTGCATTGGCACTGCCGGAAGGCGAGGCGGCGCTCGACGGGCCGGCCTCTGAGGCGTTGGTGCAGGCAGTCAGTGCCAAGGCGCCGATTGCGATGATGGTTGCAGCCTTGAGCGTCGAACTGACCGGGAGCGAACGGAATTTCTGCATTTTCTTACCTTTTTTTGCAGTGGATGCGAAACTAATCGGTTCATAGTGTAGCGCCGAACATGAGATGTGCGTCACAGAAAACTAAGTTTTACTATTGGATAACCTACC
This sequence comes from Arthrobacter sp. 01T428, assembly GCF_056398685.1. NCBI lineage: Bacteria > Bacillati > Actinomycetota > Actinomycetes > Micrococcales > Micrococcaceae > Arthrobacter > Arthrobacter sp. 01T428. The sequence goes on from NZ_JBFTPW010000001.1 coordinate 40,854, forward strand.
AAGTAAAAAATCAAGACCCCCAACGTGGCTATTGTCTCGCACCCCAGACAGTTGGGAGGGTAGGTTTCGAACGGAATCCTCGGGTTTGAGGCTTAGTTGCTAATCCCCAGCGACTCGAGCATCGGCCGGAATTTGGCCCAGGTCTCGGCCAGCTCGGCGTCGGGAACGGAGCCTTCCACGATCCCGCAGCCCGCATAGAGGCGCACGGTGGTAGGACTCTCGATGATCGCGCCGCGCAGTGCGATGCCCCACTCGCCGTTCCCCGCGGCGTCGAGCCATCCGACCGGACCGGCGTACGGCCCGCGATCCATGTGCTCAAGCTCCCGGATCAGTTCCCCGGCAACCAGAGTAGGTGTGCCACACACGGCAGCCGTGGGGTGGAGGGCGTTGATCAGCGCAAGGCACGTAGGGACATGTCCCTCGATATCGGCGAGCTCGGCCTTCACGTCCGATGCCAAGTGCCACACATTGGGCAGTTCCAGGATGAACGGTTCGCTGTGGGCGTTCATTGCCTCGGAGAAGGGCGCGAGCTGGGTGGTCAGTGACTGGATGGCGATCTCGTGCTCGTGCCGTTGTTTCTCCGAACCGGCCAGCACGCGTTCGGCGTATTCCATGGGGGAGCCGTCCACGCCCTCGGCGTCGCGACGGTCCAGCGTCCCGGCCAAGACCCGCGCCTGTGCTGTGCGGCCCTCCACCTGGATGAGCATTTCCGGCGTCGCGCCCACCAAGCCGTCGACGCCGTAGGTCCAGCATTCGCGGTAACGGCTGGCCAGCTGCTGGAGCACTTTGGCGGCGTTGACGCCGTCGGGCAGCGTCGCCACGACGTCCCGCGCGAGAACCAGCTTCTCCAGCTTTCCGGTGCGGATTTTCGCCACGCCCTCGGCCACGGCCTGCTTCCAGGCGGCCTCGCTCAGTGAACCGCTCTCCAGCGTCACCTTCCCGTCGCCCAACTGACTCGCAGTTGTTGTCGTTTTGGGCCCGCTAAACGACAACAACTGCGAGCTAGTTGGGTGCCCGACGCCGGAGCCTCCTGCCGCCGTAAGCTCACCGGCCGCTGACTCGCGGGTCCCTGACTCGCCGCTGAGCCAACCCGCGAGGGTCGCGAGCGCTCCCGCCTCGGTGAGTTCGACGTCGTCGAGCGTCAGCTGCGTGAGCCAGGACTGCCCATCCCGGATACCGACAACGATTTCAGGAAGGATCAAGCGGGACTCAAAGTCGGACGTCTTGGAGAAGGCAAAGGAGCCAAAGGCCACTGGGCCGGTGCCGGGGAGCTCAAGGGGATCCGTGACGTCGGCCTCGATGACGAGGTGGCGCCACCAGATGTCGGCCTCGAGGAAGCGATCGGGCCCGGAAGCGGTGAAGCGCGCGAGTTCGCCAAAGCCCACCAGTCCGTTCTCTCGGCGGGACCAGCACAGGACATCGTCCCGGACCAGAAATGACGGCAGTCCCCCGGAGGATGAATCAACATCGAGGGGGACTGTCAAGGTGCGGAGCGTACTCGTCATGATGGAACAACATTACTCCCGCGCGCAACGGTAGCCGCGCTTGCCGGAACGGGAACCCGGCGCGCGAACCGGGCCCGGACCGGAGTGCCCCGAAAGTTCTTCCCATATTTGTCTGAGACAATTGCAGGGTGAACCGAGCATCCTTGGAAAAGCGTCCGGACGAAGTTGCGACGATGTTTGACGATGTCGCCCCCAAATACGATGTCGTCAACGATGTCCTGTCCATGGGGCAGACCCGGCGTTGGCGCCGCGTCGTCGTGGATGCGATGGATGTTCGGGTAGGCCAAAAGGTCCTGGATCTGGCTGCCGGTACCGGTACGTCCAGCGAACCGTACGCGGACGCCGGAGTGGACGTCGTGGCCTGCGACTTCTCCCTGGGGATGCTGAAGGTCGGCAAGCGCCGCCGTCCGGACATCAACTTCGTTGCCGGGGACGCCACCAAGCTGCCCTTCGCGGACAACTCCTTCGACGCGTGCACCATTTCCTTCGGCCTGCGCAACGTCAACGAACCACACAAGGCCCTCGCGGAGATGTTCCGTGTCACCAAGCCGGGCGGCCGCCTGGTTATCGCCGAATTCTCCGCCCCGGTCGTGCCCCTTTGGCGGACCATGTACACCGAATACCTCATGCGCGCACTGCCTGCCATCGCCACCAAGGTCTCCTCCAACCCGGACGCCTACGTGTACCTCGCCGAGTCCATCCGCGCCTGGCCGGACCAGGACCACCTGGCCGCGTGGCTGCAGGAAGCCGGCTGGACCGACGTCAACTACCGCAACCTGAGCGGCGGCATCGTAGCGGTGCACCGCGCCCAGAAGCCCGGAGCCGAACACCGGGAAAGCGTTCCCGTGGCCAAGCTGCGCCGCCAGATCAAGCCGCGCCGCCAAGCCGGCGATCAGTCCCGCTAACCGGCCTATTAACAAGGACGCTGTGAACGTACTGATAGTCGGCGCAGGGCCAGCCGGGTCCACCGCCGCGTACTACCTTGCCCGGGCGGGCATTTCCGTGACCGTGCTGGAAAAGACCAGCTTCCCGCGTGAGAAAGTCTGCGGCGACGGCCTCACTCCGCGCGCCGTACGCGAAATCCAGAAGCTCGGCCTCCCGCATGCCGAGGACGAGGGGTGGCGCCGCAACAAGGGGCTCAGGCTCATCGCCGGCGGCCGCACCATTGAATTGCCGTGGCCCGAGGTCGCCGACTTTCCCACCTACGGACTCATCCGCACGCGCCTCGGATTCGACGAGGAACTGGCCCGGCACGCCCAGTCGGCCGGCGCCGTCGTCCTTGAACGCCACAGCGTCACCGAAGCACTGCGCGACGACGCCGGGCGGGTGATCGGCGCGCGCGCCGCGCTGCTCGACGAGTCCGGACGCAAGACGGGCGAAACGCGCGACTTCCATGCCGACGTCGTGCTCGCCGCCGACGGCAACTCGACCCGCACCGCGGTTTCGCTCGGCATGCACAAACGCGACGACCGTCCGCTCGGCGTCGCCGTCCGCACCTACTTCACCTCGCCCCGACACGACGACGACTGGATGGAAGGCTGGCTGGAGCTCCATTCGCCGGCTTCCCACGCCTCGCAAGCTCGGCGCGGTACCCGCGCCGGCTCTCTTGGCAAGTCCGGAAAGCCGCTGCCCGGTTACGGCTGGGTTTTCGGCGTCGGTGACGGCACGTCCAACGTCGGCCTTGGCATCCTGAACTCCTCCAAAGAATTCGGCAAGCTCGACTACAAGCAGGTCCTGCGCGAATGGACCGCCGGCATGCCGTCCGAGTGGGGTTTCACGCCCGAAAACCAAGTGGGGGAGATCCGCGGCGCCGCGCTGCCGATGGGCTTCAACCGCACGCCGCACTACTCGCCGGGGCTCATGCTCCTGGGCGACGCCGGCGGCATGGTTTCACCATTCAACGGCGAGGGCATTTCCTACGCCATGGAGTCCGCCCGCTTTGCGGCCGAGTTTCTTGTTGATGCGTCCGTCCGCTCGCGTTCGGCCGGATGGACGGTCGACGACGCCGACGCGCACCTTTCGCGGTACGCGGACTACGTGCGGGACCAATGGGGTTCACACTTCACCCTGGGCCGTGTCTTTGCCGCCCTCATTGGCAAGCCCGCCGTCATGAAACTCGCACTACGGACCGGCATGCCCATTCCGGTGCTGATGCGCTTTGTGGTCAGGATGCTCGCCAACCTCACGGATCCGTCCGCCAAGGGCTTCGAGGACCGCGCCATCCGCGTCCTCGAGATGCTGGTCCCGGCCACCTCCAACACCACGTCCACCGCCGCTCCCACCCGTACCGGCACCGAATCAACGCTTTCCTCCGCGAAAAGTTAGGGTTAACCCGTGACTCACTCTGCCGAACACAGCTGGACGCACGCCGGGCACGGCCTGCCGGACGCTGTCGAACCCGCTCCCACCACCACCGCGATCGCCACTGGCCTGCAGCTTCCTGCCGGTTTTGCGGCTATCGCCAAGGACGTGGAGCTGGGTCCTGCCATCACCACCAACCTTGCCCGCGTGGAAAAGAAGCTCCGCGAAGCAATCGCCAACTCGGATCCCCTGGCTGACGCAACGTCGCGTCACCTGGTGGAAGCCGGCGGCAAGCGCATCCGCCCGCTTTTGACTCTCCTGTGTGCCCACCTCGGTGACGCCTCCCGTCCGGAAGTGGTCCAGGCCGCCGTCGTGGTTGAACTGACCCACCTCGCCACCCTCTATCACGACGACGTGATGGACTCCGCGCCCTACCGCCGCGGTGCCCCCACGGCGCACGAAGTCTGGGGCAACTCGGTAGCCATCCTCACGGGTGACCTGATCTTTGCCCGCGCCTCGATCCTGGTGTCAGAGCTCGGTTCGCGTGCCCTGGGGATCCAGGCCCGCACCTTCGAACGCTTGTGCCTCGGGCAACTGCACGAAACCGTGGGCCCACGCGAAGGCGAGGACGCGGTGGAGCACTACCTCTCCGTCATCGCCGACAAGACCGGTTCCCTGGTTGCCGCCTCGGGCCAGCTGGGTGCCATCTTTGCCGGCGCCGACGAAGCCTTCGAAGACGTGCTCGTGGAGTACGGCGAGAAGGTCGGCGTGGCCTTCCAACTAGCCGATGACGTCATCGACGTGACCGGCGTCAAGGTTAAGTCCGGCAAGTCTCCGGGCACAGACCTCCGGGAAGGCGTTCCCACGCTGCCCGTCCTCCTGCTCCGCAAGGCCGCCGACAACGGTGACCACTCCGCCGTCGAACTCTTGAAGCTGGTTGACGGCGACCTGTCCTCCGATGAAGCCCTGGCCCTGGCCGTCGCGGGGCTCCGCGAGCATCCCGTCACTGCTGAATCCTGGGTGATTGCGCGCCAGTGGTCCGCTGAAGCCATCGAAGCCTTGAAGCCGTTGCCCGAAGGCGTGGTCAAGGAGTCGCTGACCAACTTCGCACACGCTGTGGTGGAGCGCGCCAGCTGAGTCTTGGCGGCGTGGGCAGCCCTGCAGAGGGTGCCGTCGTTCTCGCCCCTTTTCCTTCGTCGCAGACCCAACTGACTCGCAGTTGTTGTCGTTTTGAGCCGTTATAACGACAACAACTGCGAGCTAGTTGGGTGGGGCGCGCGGGGGCTGGGCTTAAATGCAATGGCCCCGGTTCCTTGCAACGCTACGAGTCACGCGCTGCAACGAACCGGGACCATAATCTCCGTTCGCATCAGATCCACCGGAGGCATTTAGTGAATCCGGTTACAGCATATGACAACTTTGTCACGGGTGCAACTTTCCCGGTCAAAGGGATTTTCGGAGTTTTCGGGGAATTCTGCGCGCCGTCCTGACCTTCTTTGAATTCAACATGGCCCCGACACGCCTGAGAAGGGGTGTGTCCGGCAGTTTATGGACCCAAAGAAGGTCAGGAAGGGCCAGCAAAGTTGTCCACATAGGGGAACCCGGAGCTACTGTCGCCTGAGCGATGCTGCTGGAGTGGCCACATGGATATAGTGCAATTCCTCCAGAGGCGGGGCGGTGCGGCCCGGACTGCGCAACTGCTTAGAGCGGGCTTTCCCAAGTCGGCGTTGGCCCAAGGGCTCCGCAACGGAACGCTCAACCTGTTGCGCCGTGGGATCTACACGATTGAGGGCGCCGATCCAGGCATCGTTGCTGCGCTAGCGGCGAATGGCGTCTTGACCTGCGTTTCGGCTGTTCGTTTCTACAATTTGTGGCAGCTGCAGGAGCCAGGAGGCGTCCAAGGACTGGGGAGTTCCCGGAAACACGAGGCCATCCATCTCAGCTGCGGTAGCGGCCTAGTCCGGGACGGTGTGGTGGACCACGCCCGATGTAGCCACCCGGGGCATCCGTACCTTCCTGTGGCCGGCCTAGCTGATGTGCTTATCCACGCCCTGAGATGCCGACCCGAACTGGAATCCTTGGTAATTGTCCAGTCCGCAATTAGCCGCGGGTTGATCACCGCAGACTTCCTTAAGACGAAACTGCAAGGCAACCGCAACGGAGCAGCGAGGGCTGCGCTGGATCTTGTGCTGCCCAGGGCTGATTCCTTGCTGGAAGTGCTCGCACACACGCACTTTGTCCGGGCGGGTCTCCGGGTCCGGATGCATGTGGAACTGGCGGGGGTGGGGGAGGTGGACTGCCTGATCAACGAGTGCCTTGTAGTGGAACTCGACGGCCATACGCATCTGGAGCCGCGGCAGGTCAAGAAGGACCGGTACCGGGACAACGCCAGTGTGAAGGGTGGGCTCTTGTCGTTGCACTACTTCTACCAGGACGTGGTCCACCGTCCTGAAGAGATGGTCAACGAGGTCTTGACCGTGTTTCGGCACCGGGAAGTCGGCCGCTTCGCCCCCGCAAGATACGCGCCCGGGTGGGTGCCGCCGTCGTACTCCAGCAGCAGACTCCACCAAAGCGCGGACCGTCCTGACCTTCTTTGGCACGAAAAAAGCCGCGACACACCCTGATCCAGGTGTGTCACGGCTCCTCGAAATTCAAAGAGGGTCAGGAAGGCGCGGCGCCGGCGCCCCCGGCGGCCCCAACGCAGCCCTCGGCAGCCCCCCGGTACCCCCAAAAACCCTAGTCTTCGTCGCTGAAGGCCCAGTCGAACATGTCGAACACGAACTCGGAGAACGTGCCTTCTTCGGATTTCCATTGGCCGCGGGCGTTGTTGCGGCGCCACACGATGGGATCCGGGACGCCGAGGTCGCCTACGCGGAAGCCCCAAGTGAACTGCTCTTCCTCGTCCTCCAAGAACATGAGGAAACCTTCGTCGTCCACTTCGAGTTCTTCGGGGTCCCAGAAGTAGTGGTAGGCCTCCATGAGGTCCTCGCAACCACCGAGGGCGAGGTAGAACTCGCGCAGCACCATGGGAATGGTGAACGAGTGGGCGGACAGGGCCTCGTCCAGCTCAGCGGCGGACAGCCCGTCTTCTTCCTGCCATTCGTCCTCGAGATACTTCGGTACAAGCGCGCGGAACTTCTCGAGGAACATGTCAGTCATGCTCCCATCCTAGCTAATCGCGGCCACGTGAATCGGCGCCCGGGGACACCCCGGCGCGGTGCCATCCCCGGACCGCGAGGGGCACCCGCCAACCACGCCGCCAAGCCAGCACCCGGAAGGCGAAAACCCAGCCGGCAACCAAGGCCGCCGTCAGTCCGGTGAAGGCGCCGATGTTCCAGAGCAGTGCGGTCAGGGCGGCCCCCGTGAGGGCCGGCAGGGCGTAGAGATCCCGTGCGTTGAAGAGGTTGGGAATTTCGTTGGCTGTGATGTCGCGGAGCAAGCCGCCACCCACAGCCGTGGTGACTCCCAACAAGATTGCAGCCACCGGATTCATCCCAGCGGCCAGTGCCTTGAGCGTCCCCGTGATGCAGAACAAGGCCAGCCCGCCGGCGTCGAACAGTGTCAAGAGGGACGTGAAGCGCTGGATGCTCGAAAACAGGAAGTACACCAGCCCCGCGGCCAACAAGGGTGGCAGCAGGTACACCGGGTTGGTGAACGCCGCGGGCGGGCCGGCATTGATGACGATGTCTCGGATGACGCCGCCGCCCAGGCCGACCAGCGAAGCCAAGAGGAGCGAGCCGATGATGTCGAACTGCTTCTTGGCCGCGAGCAAGGATCCGGACACGGCGAAAAAGAAGACGCCGGCCAGATCCAGCCATACCAGCGCAAGGTCAAAAGTGAACAAATGCAGCTCCATTCTTCGTTCACAGACGGGCGATCATGCTCGCCCAACGTTACGCTTGCACGCATGAACAGCCCCGTCTTGATCGCGTGCGCCCACGGAACCCGGAACGTCGAAGGGCAGGCCGCTATCCGCCAGGTCATGGCCGAGATTGAGGCCTTGCGCCCCGGCCTGACCGTCGTCGAGGCCTACGTAGACGTCCAGGAGCCCGAGTTGGGCGGCGTGGTGGCCGGGCTCCCGGAAGGCACGCCCGCCGTCGTCGTTCCTTTGCTGCTCAGCACCGGCTACCACGTCAAGGTGGACATCCCCAAGGCGATCAAGTCTCGCCCCGAGGTGACCGCCGCGCCGCCGCTGGGGCCGGATCCGCGCCTCGCGGAACTGCTCGCGGCACGGTTGCGGGACGCCGGCCTCGGCGAGGGCGACGGCGTCCTGCTCGCCGCCGCGGGCTCGTCGCTGCCGGACGGTTCCGTCGATTCGGAAGAGCAGGCGCGCCAGCTCGCCGAGTTGCTGCCGAACAAGGTGCGCGTCGCCTATGGCGCGAGTGCCGAGCCGAACGTGCCCGACGGCGTCGCGGCCCTGCGCGCCGAACTCACCGGCGCGGAAGTCACCGGCGCGGAAGTCACCGACGACGGCGGCCGGGTGGTCGTGTCCTCGTATCTGCTGGCCACGGGCTACTTCCACGACCAGCTGTCCAAGGCCGGCGCCGACGTCGTGACGGCGCCACTGCTGCCCTCTCCGGTGCTCGCGGAGATCGCCTTGGAACGCTACGACGCGGCGGTTGCCGCTCGCTCCTGAGCGGGCATGTCGAATGCACAGCGCGGCCAGCTGAACAAGGCCCGACGGCGGTTCGTGACGAAATGTTTCCCTAGGTGACTTTCCGTTTCCCGGACCTTTGTTACGCCTCTCTGGCCAGCCCTACAGTCGATGCATGACTGATACAGCTCTAGCCGGAGCGTCTGCGGACGAGGCTGCACCCAAGCGCCCGGCCCGCACCGCCCGTCCTGCCGCTAAACCCCATGGCCAGTGGAAGGTTGACGGCACCGCGCCGCTCAACGCCAACGAAACCTGGAAGCAGGAAGACAACGGGCTCAACGTCCGCGAGCGTATCGAGTCTGTCTACTCCAAGCACGGCTTCGACTCGATCGACGGCACGGACCTCCACGGCCGTTTCCGCTGGTGGGGCCTCTACACCCAGCGCAAGCCCGGGATCGACGGCGGCAAGACCGCCACGCTCGAGCCGCACGAGCTCGAGGACAAGTACTTCATGCTCCGCGTGAGGATCGACGGCGGCGCACTCACCACCGAGCAACTGCGCGTCATCGGCCAGATCTCCGTGGACTTCGCCCGCGGCAGCGCCGACCTGACGGACCGCCAGAACATCCAGCTGCACTGGATCCGGGTGGAGGACGTTCCGGAAATCTGGCGCCGCCTCGAATCCGTCGGCCTGTCCACCACCGAGGCTTGCGGCGACGTGCCGCGTGTCATCCTGGGCTCCCCGGTTGCCGGCATCGCCAAGGACGAGATCATCGATCCTACGCCGCTGATCCACGAACTCGCGGAGCGCTTCATCGGCGACCCCGAGCTCGCCAACCTGCCGCGCAAATACAAGACCGCCATTACCGGCCACCCCTCGCAGGACGTGGTCCACGAGATCAACGACTTCGGCCTGGTCGGCATGGTCCACCCCGAACTCGGCGTCGGCTATGACCTCTGGGTAGGCGGCGCGCTGTCCACCAACCCGATGCTCGCCAAGCGCCTCGGCGCGTTCGTGAAGCCTGAGCAAGCCGCCGAAGTGTGGCTCGGCGTCACCAGCATCTTCCGCGACTACGGTTACCGCCGCATGCGCACCAAGGCACGCCTGAAGTTCCTCATGGCCGACTGGGGTCCCGAAAAGTTCCGCCAGATCCTTGAGGACGAATACCTCGGCTTCAAGCTTTCCGACGGCCCCGCGGCGCCCAAGCCCTCGACCCCGGGCGACCACGTCGGCATCCACGAGCAGAAGGACGGCAAGTTCTTCATCGGAGCCACACCCTTGGCCGGTCGTCTCTCGGGCAGCCAGCTCGTGAAGCTCGCGGACACCCTCGAAGCCCGCGGCTCCTTCCGACTGCGCACCACGCCGCACCAGAAGATCGTTGTGCTGGACGTCGCCAAGGAGCAGGTGGAACCGCTCGTCGCCGAACTGGACACCCTCGGCCTCTCCGCCCGCCCGTCCGTGTTCCGCCGCGGCACCATCGCCTGCACCGGCATCGAATTCTGCAAGCTCGCCATCGTGGAAACCAAGGTCACGGCAGCCACCGCGGTCGCCGAACTGGAACGCCGCCTGGCCGACCTCGCGGACAGCGGTCAGCTGCCGCAGGCCCTGTCCCTGCACATCAACGGCTGCCCCAATTCCTGCGCCCGCATCCAGACCGCGGACATCGGGCTCAAGGGCATGATGCTGCCAACGCCCGACGGCGACCCCACCCCGGGCTTCCAGGTTCACCTGGGCGGCGGGCTGGCTTCCTCCAACCGCGAAGAAGCAGGCCTCGGACGCACCGTGCGCGGTCTTAAGGTTTACGTCGAGGACCTGCCCGATTACGTAGAGCGGGTAGTCCGGAAGTTCGTGGCCGACCGCGCCGAAGGCCAGACCTTCGCCGAATGGGCGCACTCCGCAGATGAAGGAGATCTCCAGTGACCAATCCCCAGCCACTCCCCAACCTCGCAAGCTCGGCCGGGGACCCCGGTGGCCGTGGGCCCTGCCAGCGCTCCCACGACGAACTCAAGGCCCTCGCCGAATCCGGTGCCGCCGAGCTCGGCTGGAACGCGCCCGCCCGCGACGTCATCGCCTGGGTTGCCCGCAACTTCGAACTGCCCGCCGTCGCCGTGGCCTGCTCCATGGCCGACGCCGTGCTGCCGGCCCTGGTCGCGGACCAGTTTCCCGGCGTCGACGTCCTGTTCCTGGAGACCGGTTACCACTTCCCGGAAACCCACGCCACGCGGGACGAAGTCGCCGCTAACCTGCGCGTGAACATCGTGGACGTGCTCCCCGAGAACACCGTGGAGCAGCAGGACCGCCTCCTCGGCAAGGACCTGTTTGCCCGTGACGCCGCCCAGTGCTGCGCGCTCCGCAAGGTCCAGCCGCTGCGCCGGACCCTCGCCGGCTACGAAGTCTGGTTCACCGGAGTCCGCCGCGACGAGGCACCCACCCGGACCAACACCCCGCTGATCACCTGGGACGAGGCCAACGGATTGGTCAAGGTCAACCCGATGGCCGACTGGAGCTTTGACCAGTTGGTCCAGTACTCCGAAGACAACATCCTTCCCGTCAACCCCCTCTTGAGCCAGGGCTACCCGTCCATCGGATGCCAGCCCTGCACCCGCAAAGTGGCCCCGGGAGCGGACCCCCGCTCCGGCCGCTGGGCAGGAACCGACAAGACAGAATGCGGACTACACGTATGAGTACCCAAATCACCAACGAGGACCTGGAGCTGTCTGTGCTGGAAACCGACGCTGCTGAGACGCCGACTGCCGCCCAGGGAGTGGCATCGGGCCTGTCGGAGCCGCGCGCTGGGCTGATCGAAGATCAGCCGCGCGGCGAAGGGGCGGGGGCGGCAGTCGGCGTCGAACCCCGAGCACGCCTGTCCAGCCTGGACACCCTCGAGTCCGAGGCCATCCATATCATCCGCGAGGTTGTTGCCGAGTTCGAGAAGCCTGCGCTGCTGTTCTCCGGTGGCAAGGATTCCGTGGTCATGCTGCACCTGGCCACCAAGGCGTTCTGGCCTGGCAAGGTTCCGTTCCCCGTGCTGCACGTGGACACCGGCCATAACTTCCCCGAGGTCATCGACTTCCGCGACCGCACGGTGGAGCGTCTGGGCCTCAAGCTCGTGGTGGGTTCCGTCCAGGAGTTCATCGACCGTGGCGAGCTCGCCGAGCGTGCCGATGGTACCCGCAACCCGTTGCAGACCGTGCCGCTCCTGGACGCCATCCAGCGCAACAAGTTCGACGCCGTTTTCGGCGGCGGACGTCGCGACGAGGACAAGGCCCGTGCCAAGGAGCGCATCCTGAGCCTGCGCGACGAGTTCGGCCAGTGGGATCCCCGCAACCAGCGCCCCGAACTGTGGAACCTGTACAACGGCCGCCACACCGTGGGCCAGCACGTCCGGGCGTTCCCCATCAGCAACTGGACCGAGCTGGACGTGTGGCGCTACATCGAGCGCGAAGGCATTGAGCTGCCCGGCCTTTATTACGCCCACGAGCGCGAGGTCTACGAACGCGACGGTATGTGGCGCGCAGTCGGCGAGGTTTCCATGCCGCTTCCGCACGAGGAAGTCGTCACCAAGCTCGTCCGCTACCGCACTGTGGGCGACATGTCCTGCACCGGCGCGGTCGTTTCCGACGCCCGCACGGTTGCCGACGTCGTCGTTGAAGTTGCCGCATCCACACTCACCGAACGTGGCGCCACCCGTGCAGATGACCGCATCTCCGAGGCAGCCATGGAAGACCGCAAGAAGGACGGCTACTTCTAATGAGCACCGAAACCGCACTCCTGGAGACCGGCCTGCGCGAATCAACGCTGTTCCGTTTCGCCACCGCTGGATCCGTCGACGACGGCAAGTCCACCCTGGTGGGCCGCCTGCTGCACGATTCCAAGGCGATCCTCGCGGACCAGCTCGACGCCGTCGCCCGCACCTCTGCCGACCGTGGCTTCGGCGGAGCCGGCGCCACCGGCAGCCAGGCCATCGACCTTGCCCTCCTGACCGACGGCCTTCGCGCCGAACGGGAACAGGGCATCACCATCGATGTCGCCTACCGCTACTTCGCCACGGACCGCCGCAGCTTCATCCTCGCGGACTGCCCCGGCCACGTTCAGTACACCAAGAACACGGTGACGGGCGCATCCACTGCGGATGCCGTCGTCGTACTCATTGACGCCCGCAAGGGAGTCCTGGAGCAGACCCGCCGCCACTTGTCGGTGCTGCAGTTGCTGCGCGTGGCGCACGTAATCGTCGCCGTGAACAAGATCGACCTCGTGGACTTCAGCGAGTCGGTCTTCCGCGAGATCGAGACGGACGTGCAGAAGGTTGCCCGCGAGCTTGGCTTGGGCAGCGATGGGATTGCCGACGTCGCGGTCATCCCGGTATCGGCGCTCGACGGCGACAACGTCGTGGACCGCTCGGACCGCACCCCCTGGTACAGCGGCCCGGCCCTGCTCGAAGTCCTGGAAACCCTTCCGGCCGCCGATGAGCTCGAAAGCCACTTGGAGAGCTTCCGCTTCCCGGTCCAGCTGGTCATCCGCCCGCAGGGCGCGCTGGCTCCCGACGCCGTCGCCGCAGGGCTCGACGTCGAGGCGTACCGCGACTACCGCGCCTACGCCGGCCAGATCACGGAGGGGACCGTGAAGCTTGGCGACAAGGTCACTGTCCTGAGCCCGGGCCACGAGCCCAGGATCACCACCGTGACCGGGATCGACTTCGCCGGCAGCGAATTGGCCGAGGCTACTGCTCCGCAATCCGTGGCGATCCGCCTGGCCGATGAAATCGACATCGCCCGCGGTGACACCATTGCCGCAGCAGGGACGGTGCGCGAGAGCTCGGCCGACCTGTACGCCGCGCTGTGCTGGCTTTCGCCGAAGCCGTTGCGCGAAGGTGCCAAGGTGCTCGTGAAGCACGGGACCCGCACCGTCCAGGCGTTGGTCCGCAATGTGACGGGCAAGCTGGACCTGGCCACGTTCAACGTCGAGGCTGCCTCCAGCCTTGAGCTGAACGACATCGGCAACGCCCAGCTTCGCCTGGCCGCGCCGTTGCCGTTGGAGAACTACCTGCACCACCGCCGCACGGGCGCGTTTCTGGTGATCGATCCCGTGGACGGCAACACGCTCGCGGCCGGCTTGGTGAAGGACCACCCGGGCGACCATGAGGACGAACGTTACGTCATCTGACGTTCTCGATGACCGGAACCGCAGCTTGTTTCCCAAACCCGGCCTTCAAGGCTTGGGGTGGGAAACAAGCTGCGGTTTTTTGCATTGGGGCGAGCCGAATTGTGACGCCGCATGAACGTGCGTGACCCCGGGTTTCCGGGTCGTTGAACGGCAAATATGACAGTCCCTATGGTGAATCCATGACCTCATCGGATTGGTCCTTGCCCGCCCGTTCGGGGCGATGTCGCAGGGCCTGATACACGCTCTGCCCCTTCCGCAACGCATCCCAAGGATTTCCCCATGTCAAACACCCCAGAACCCACGCCGCCCGGCTCGAACCCGGGAACCACGCGCATCGTCGCCGGCGAAACCAGCAAACCCAAGCGCCGCCGCACGCTCGAGATCGGCATCGCCGTCGGGCTCGTCCTGCTGATCGGTGCCGGCGCCGCCGTCGCATCGGTTGTCGCGAAGAACAACGAAACCCAGGCCGCGGCTGCAACGACGCCCGCCGCGGAACTCAAGCTGGGCTACTTCGGCAACGTCACCCACGCCCCCGCACTCGTCGGCGTGAGCAAGGGCATCATCGCCGGCAAGCTGGGCAGCACCAAGCTCACCACCCAGATCTTCAACGCAGGGCCCGCCGCGGTTGAGGCCCTGAACGCCGGCGCGATCGACGCCGCCTACCTTGGCCCGAACCCGGCCATCAACTCCTTCGTCCAGAGCAAGGGCGCGTCCATCAGCATCATCGCGGGCGCAGCCTCCGGCGGCGCGCAGCTGGTAGTCAAGCCAGGCATCAACGCTGCCGCGGACCTCAAGGGCAAGACCCTGGCCTCCCCGCAGCTCGGCGGCACCCAGGACGTGGCACTGCGCGCCTGGCTGGGCAAGCAGGGCCTGAAGACCAACCCGAACGGCGGCGGCGACGTCGCCATCAACCCGACGGACAACGCCCAGACCCTCAAGCTCTTCCAAGACGGAAAGCTCGACGGCGCGTGGTTGCCTGAGCCGTGGGCCTCGCGTCTGGTGCTCCAGGCCGGCGGCAAGGTCCTGGTGGATGAGAAGGACCTCTGGGATAAGGGCCAGTTCCCCACCACGATCCTGATCGTCAGCAAGAAGTTCGCCGCCGAACACCCGCAGACCGTGACCGCATTGCTCCAGGGCCACGAAGCCTCCGTCAACTGGCTCAACAGCGCTTCGGCGGCCGACAAGGCCACCGCGATCAACGCCGCGCTGAAGGCGACCGCGGGCAGCACGCTGCCGGCCGACGTCATCGACCGCTCCCTGAAGAACATCACCTTCACCGTGGACCCGCTCGCCGGGACCTACAAGAAACTCCTCCAGGACGGCGTCGACGCCGGCATCACCAAGCCGGCCGACATCAACGGCATCTTCGACCTCCGCGCCCTCAACAGCGTGACCGGGCAGAAGACCTCGGCCGCAGGACTGGGCCAAGACTGAACCGACCGGCCCAACTGACTCGCATTAGTTGTCGTTTTGACGGCTCATAACGACAACAACTGCGAGCTAGTTGGGAAACAACAAGCAACGAACGAAGGACGGGACCATGCCAGTCGTACTGGAACACCTGGGTAAACGCTTCGGCGACGGCGCCCCGGTGCTGGACGACGTCAACGCCACCATCCAGCAAGGCGAGTTCGTCGCCCTGCTCGGTGCGTCCGGCTGCGGCAAATCCACCCTGCTGAACATCCTCGCGGGGCTGGACCAGCCGACGTCGGGCGCTTTGGAGGTGCCCAGCGACGGCGCCGCCTTCATGTTCCAGGATTCGGCGCTGTTCCCGTGGCTCACTGCTCGCGGCAACATCGAACTCGCGCTGAAGCTCGCCGACAAGTCCGGCAGCCAGAGCAAGGCGTCGCGTGCTGCCCGCGCAGGCGAGCTGTTGGACCTCGTCCATTTGGGTGGCGCGGGGGACAAACGCCCGCACGAACTCTCCGGCGGCATGCGGCAACGCGTCGCACTCGCCCGCGCCTTGGCCCAGGACCGGCAGTTGTTGCTCATGGACGAACCGTTCGCTGCCCTCGACGCCATCACGCGCGACCTTCTGCACGATGAGCTTGAGCGGATCTGGAAGGAAACGGGCCGCACCATCGTGTTCGTGACGCACAACGTGCGCGAAGCCGTCAGGCTCGGCCAGCGGGTCCTGCTGCTGTCCTCCCGTCCGGGGCGGGTCGTGGCCGAGTGGAACGTCACTGAGGAACACCGGACCGACGCCGGCCGTGCCGGGGAACTGACTGGAACCATTACCCGCCGCCTGCGCGAGGAGATCCGCCGCCATGCCAATTGAACAAGAGACCCGGCTTGCCGAAGGAGACACCGCCGAGCAAGCTCCACAGTCCCGCCACATCACCTCGCCGTCCCTGAAGGGAAACCCGGACGAACTCCGTGACCTCGAGGCCGGACTGGACAAGCTGCAGTCGGATGCCCACCGCAAGGCGCGCATCGACTGGACCCGGATCATCCTCCCGATTGCGGCACTTCTGGTCCTCATCCTGGCGTGGCAGTTCTATGTCTCCCTCGGTTTCAAGCGCCGCGACCAGGTTCCCGGACCGCTCGACGTCCTGAGCCAGTTCGGTTCCCTCTGGGCCGAAGGCAAAGCCCAGGAAGCCGTCTGGACCTCCCTTCAGCGCGGCGTGATCGGCTTCCTCATCAGCGTCGCCGTCGCCACCCCGGTGGGCCTGCTCCTCGCACAGGTGCAGCCGCTGCGCCGCGCCTTTGGGCCCCTCATTTCAGGGCTCCAGGTCCTCCCGTCGGTGGCGTGGGTTCCAGCGGCAATCATTTGGTTCGGGCTCTCGGACGGCACCGTGTACTTCGTCGTCCTGATGGGTGCCATCCCGTCCATCATCAACGGGCTGATTTCCGGCGTGGACCAGATCCCGCCGCAATACCGGAGCGTCGGCAAGGTCCTCGGGGCCTCGCGACTACAGATGGCCCTGCAGATCGTCCTGCCGGCGGCCCTTCCGGGCTACCTCGGCGGCCTCAAGCAGGGCTGGGCTTTCTCCTGGCGTTCACTCATGGCCGCCGAAATCATCGCGGTGGGCGGCACCATCGGCTTCGGACTCGGTTCGCTCCTGGACCAGGGCCGCACCTTGTCCGATATGGCCACGGTCATGTCCGCGATCCTGGCGATCCTGTTTGTGGGCATCCTGATCGAGCTTGTCGTGTTCGCGCCGATTGAGCGCCGCCTCCTGCTGCGCCGCGGCCTGCTCGCGGGCAGCACGCGCTAACTCACGGGGAGCACGCGCTAACACGCGCTAAGGAATTCCCCGGCTTGTCCCGTGGTTGACGCGGGCATGAAACGAATCGGTTTTCTTTCCTTCGGCCATTGGGGTCCAGTCCAAGGCTCGCGCACTCCATCGGCCGGCGACGCCTTGCTCCAAGGAATCGACCTAGCGGTTGCGGCGGAGGAACTCGGCATCAACGGCGCCTTCTTCCGGGTGCACCACTTCGCGCGCCAGCAGGCCTCGCCGTTCCCCTTGTTGGCGGCCATCGCGGCCCGAACCAGCCGGATCGAGATGGGCACGGGCGTGATCGACATGCGCTACGAAAGCCCGCTGTACATGGCAGAAGAAGCCGCGGCCACGGACCTCATCAGCCAAGGCAGGCTCCAATTGGGCATCAGCCGTGGTTCGCCCGAGCCGGCCCTGCACGGCGCCCGGTACTTTGGCTATGCGCCTGCCGAGGGTGAGGACGACTCCGCGATGGCCCGCCGCCACACCGCCGTATTCCGGCACGCGATCGCGGGCCACGGAGTGGCCGAAGCCGATCCCTCCTTCATGGGCGGCGGACGCGGGCTCCTGCCGATCCAGCCGACGTCGTCCGGGCTGCCGCGACGCATCTGGTGGGGCGCCGGCACCCGCAAAACCGCCGTGTGGGCCGCGGAACAAGGCATGAACCTCATGAGTTCCACGTTGCTCACCGAGGACACCGGGGTTCCCTTCGACCAGCTCCAGGCCGAACAGATCAGCATGTTCCGGGAGGCCTGGGCCGCAGCCGGACACGGTTTTGAGCCGCGGGTCTCGGTCAGCCGCAGCATCATTCCCGTGGTCGACGCCGAGGACGAACACTATTTCGGGCTCCGCGCCCAGGTGGAAAACCGGGACCAAGTGGGCATGCTCGACGGTGCGTTGTCGCGGTTCGGCAAGAGCTACGTCGGCGCGCCCGATGCCTTGGCCGAGGATCTGGCGCAGGACGCCGCAGTCCAGGCTGCTGACACGGTGCTCGTCACGGTACCCAACCAGCTCGGGGTGGAATACAACGCCAAGCTGCTGGGCAACATCGCCAAATACGTCGCTCCCGCGATCGGCTGGGAGGCACCCACCCCGCAGGCGTAATGTGACGCCGGGTTACCTAGCGTGAACTGGTGTTTCCGGACCTTTGAAGCATGTTACGGCCCGGCCCTACAGTTTTTTCATGGCAATACAGGACATCTACCCCACAGCCCTGCGGCTGCTTGGCCGCCCGGTGCTGGTGGTGGGCGGCGGACCCGTGGCTGCCCGACGCGCCAAGGGACTGCTCGACGCCGGCGCCCGGGTGACCGTGGTGGCTCCCGTTGCCTCTGACGCGCTCCGCGAACTCGCAGCCTCCGGCCTGCTCACCTGGGAGCCGCGCACTTACCTTTCCTCCGACGTCGACGGCGTCTGGTTCGTCCAGACGGCCACCGGCGTTCCCGCTGTGGACGCCCAGGTAGCAGCCGACGCCGAGGCGCAGCGCATCTGGTGCGTCAACGCCTCGGACCACGAATCCTCGGCAGCCTGGACGCCCGCCGTCGCCGTCGTCGACGACGTGAAGATCGCCATCAACGCCGGGGGAGACCCTCGCCGCGCCATGGCCCTGCGCGACGCAGTTGCCACCGCGCTGGAAACGGGAGACCTCCCGCTCCGCCGTCGTCGTGCGTCCACCGGAAGCGTCGCGCTCGTGGGTGGCGGTCCCGGTGACTCGGGACTTATCACTGTCCGCGGTCGTCGCCTCCTGGGCCAGGCCGACGTCGTCGTCGCGGACCGCCTCGGACCGCGCGACTTGCTGCAGGAACTTGCTCCGGACGTCCGCGTGATCGAGGTCGGCAAGACCCCCGGCCACCACCCCGTGCCGCAACTGGAGATCAACCGGATCCTGGTGAAGGAAGCCCTGGCCGGCCACTGTGTGGTGCGGCTCAAAGGCGGCGACCCCTACGTCCTGGGCCGCGGCGGCGAGGAAGCCGAATTCTGCCGGCAGAACGGCGTCGAGGTAGAAGTGGTTCCCGGTGTGACCTCGGCGATCTCAGTGCCGGCCGCAGCGGGCATTCCCGTGACGCACCGTGGACTCGCAAAGGGTTTCAGCGTGGTGACCGGCCACGAGGAACTGTCCGAGGTCCCGGCCCGCCCCGACCACACCGTGATCCTGCTCATGGGTGTAGCCAAACTCCGCGAATCCGCCGCTGCCCTCGCGGACTCCGGAATGCCCTTGGACACGCCGGTAGGTATCGTAGAGAACGGCTACATGCCCGAACAGCGCGTCACGATCGGCACTTTGGCGACGATTGCCGATCAAGCCGAGGCCGCCGGCGTCGCAAATCCCGCAGTGATTGTGATCGGCGATGTGGTGCGTGTCAGCCCGTTTGCCCCCGAACATTTCAAGACCGCTGACTACAGCACCCTGACCCCCAACAAGCCCCGCGTCGTTACCCCTTAGCCCCGTTGCACACTGAAAAGGAACACAGCCGTGTCATCTAGCACCACCGTAGGAACCGCCGCACGTCCGCTGCGCGTCGCCGTCGTCGGCTCCGGCCCGGCCGGCGTCTACGCAGCTGACATCCTGACCAAGAGCGAGGCCGTCAAGAGCGGCGAGCTGACGGTCAGCATCGACCTCTTCGACCGCTACCCGGCCCCCTACGGCCTGATCCGCTATGGCGTTGCCCCGGACCACCCCCGCATCAAGGGCATCGTGAACGCCCTGCACAAGGTCCTGGACCGCGGCGACATCCGCTTCTTCGGCAACGTCGACTACGGCACTGACATCTCCATCGAAGACCTGCGCACGCACTACGACGCCGTCATCTTCGCCACCGGCGCCATCAAGGACGCGGACCTGAACATCCCGGGCATCGAGCTGGAAGGTTCCTTCGGCGGCGCCGACTTCGTCTCCTGGTATGACGGCCACCCCGACGTTTCCCGCGAATGGCCGCTTGAGGCCACATCCGTGGCCGTGCTCGGCAACGGCAACGTCGCACTGGACGTGGCCCGTGTCCTCTCCAAGCACGCCGACGACCTCCTGGTCACCGAAATTCCGGACAACGTCTATGCCGGCCTCAAGGCTTCCCCGGTCACCGATGTCCACGTCTTCGGCCGTCGCGGTCCGGCACAGGTGAAGTTCACCCCGCTGGAGCTCCGCGAATTGTCCCACTCCAAGGACGTGGACATCATCCTCTACGCCGAGGACTTCGAGTTCGACGACGAGTCTGACCGCCAGATCCAGACGAACAACCAGACCAAGACCATGGTAGGCACCCTCACCAACTGGATCGCCGAGCAGCCCGAGGACCTTTCCGAGCTCAAGGCCTCCCGCCGGCTGCACCTGCACTTCCTGCACAGCCCGGTGGAGATCGTGGACTCCGCGGAGACTCCCGGCAAGGTAGCCGCGATCAAGTTCGAGCGCACCGAACTGGACGGAACCGGCAACGCGCGCGGTACCGGCGAGATCGTCGACTACCCGGTCCAGGCCGTATACCGCGCCATCGGCTACTTCGGTTCCGCGCTGCCGGACGTCGAGTTCGACCACCGCCGCGGGGTCGTTGCGAACGACGGCGGCCGTGTCCTGGACGCTTCCGGCGAGCACGTTCCGGGCTTGTACGCAACGGGATGGATCAAGCGTGGACCCATCGGGCTCATTGGCCACACCAAGGGTGACGCACTGGAGACGGTCACGTACCTCTTGGAAGACCGCGAAAACCTGCCGCTGGCCGCCGTTCCCGAGGCGGACGCCGTCGTCGAGCTCCTGGACGCGCGCGGCGTAAAGTTCACCAGCTGGGAAGGTTGGCTGGCCCTCGACGCCCACGAGCTCGCGTTGGGTGCCGCCGCTTCCGAGGCCGGCACGTCGCACGGCGTCGAGGTCAAGCGCGAACGCATCAAGGTTGTGCCGCGTGAGGACATGGTGGACATTTCCCGCGACGGCGTGGCTGCACAGGTCTAGTTCTACAACTGGGGCCCAAGCAACGCGGGGTCACTTAGCGCCCATCCGGGGCATCGGAATGGGCGTTAAGTGACCCCGCGTTGTTCTTTATCGGGGTTAGACTCTCCGCATGGACGTCGTCGTCGTCGAAACGACCCCACTGGGGGACCGCAGCTACCTCGTTCATGACGGCACTGTGGCGCTCGTGATCGACCCCCAGCGCGATACCGACCGCGTCGAAACAGCAGCTCGTGCTGCGGGAGTGGCCATCACGCATGTCGCTGAGACCCACCTCCACAACGACTACCTCACGGGTGGCCTCATCCTTGCCCGTGATCACGACGCCCGCTACTTGGTGAATGCCGCGGACAAGGTGGCTTTCCAACATGAACCGATTGTTCCGGGGCAGGCGTTCGCTGTAGGTAGGCTTTCCGTCAAACCGGTGGCCACGCCAGGCCATACGCACACGCATCTGGCCTATATTGTTTCGGACCCCGATCCAGGGGCGGGCGTCCGGCAAGCGGTGTTCTCCGGTGGCAGCCTGCTGTACGGTTCGGTGGGCCGGACCGATTTGATTGGCCCGGATGACACCGCCGGGCTGGCGCATGACCAATACGCCTCGGTCCGGCGGCTCGTGGCTGAGGCAGCAACCGACGCGATCCTGTATCCCACCCATGGCTTCGGTTCGTTCTGCTCCATCGGTCCCGCGAGCAGGATCGCCGCATCGACAATCGGAGAGCAGGCCGCCACCAACCATGCGCTCACCGACCCGGACGAAGACCATTTTGTCCGGCACCTCCTGGCGAATATCACGGCCTACCCGAGCTACTACGCGCACATGAGCCCGCTCAACGCCTTAGGCCCGGGGCCCGCGTTGCTGGAAGTCCCGGAATCGGTGGAGTCCGCGGAACTGGAGCGCAGGCTCGAGGCAGGGGAATGGGTGGTGGACCTGCGCAACCGGGTCGCATTCGCCGCGAGCCACCTGCGCGGCAGTGTGGCCTTTGAATACGGGACAGGCTCGAGCTTCACGAGCTACCTCGGTTGGGTCCTGCCGTGGAACCAGCCGCTGACCCTGCTAGGTGCCCATGACGACGTCGAAAAGGCAATCCGCGACCTCGCGAGGATCGGAATCGACTCCCCGGATGCAGCTGTCGGCGACGATCCTGGGGCTCTTGCACCAGCCACTGCTTTGGTGCAATATCCGATCACCGACTGGGCGGGGCTGGAGCGGGACCGGGCTTCCGGTGAAACAGTTCTGGACGTGCGCCGAACCGAGGAATTTTCCGCCTCCCATGTGCTCGGGGCCGTGAATGTTCCGCTGCACGAGCTTTTGCTTCGGCTGGACGAACTGCCGGACTCAAGGATCTGGGTGCATTGCACTTCCGGCTACCGGGCCAGCGTCGCCGCAAGCCTGCTGCATCGTGCCGGCCGCAGCGTAGTGCTCATCGACGCACTCTTCCGCGAGGCGGCTCATGCCGGCGTCGAGCTGGTGAGCGCCGCTCCGGCCTAGATGCCCGGGCCACTGCGGACGCTCGCTCAGCTATGACGGCTTTTCGTGAAACCCCCGCTCACCTTTGGGGTGTTTCCTAGAGACGCCCGCTCACATGATGTGAGCGGGCGTCCGTCAAAACCGCGATAGATGTGAGCGAGCGTCGGGGAAAAACCAGCCATGTGTGAGCGAGGGTCAGTGCGTGAGCCATTCCGCGGCGAAGTCCAGGTTGCGGTAAACGCTCGCGACGGCGGCGGCCTCGTCGCGTGCCTCGATGGCGTCGGCGAGCTCGTCATGGCCCTCGTGGGGGATGCCGTTGAAGCCGGCCTTGCGCTGTTGGCGCAGGAGGTCGTCGTGGAAGACCCCGCCGAAAGACACATACAACTGGTGCAGCAGCGGGTTGCCCGAAGCCAGGGCCACCCGTTCGTGGAAATCCCAGTCCGCCCGGGCCCACGCGGGGTAGTCGGCCGCGAGCCATGCGTCGTGGCGTACTTGGAGGAGGGCGCGCATT
Organism: Arthrobacter sp. 01T428; assembly: GCF_056398685.1. Classification (NCBI taxonomy): domain Bacteria; kingdom Bacillati; phylum Actinomycetota; class Actinomycetes; order Micrococcales; family Micrococcaceae; genus Arthrobacter; species Arthrobacter sp. 01T428. The sequence continues at coordinate 63,555 of NZ_JBFTPW010000001.1, forward strand.
GCGGCGATGTCCTCGGCCGTGGCGTGCTTCGTGGCCAGTCGGGCGGCCTGGGTGTCCAGCCCCACCCGGACCTCGACCACGTGCTCCTGCGTGTGTTCCTTGTACATTCGTTGGGCCGCGCCGGAGATCTCGCTGGTGGCCCGGACATAGGTTCCGTCGCCGCGGCGAACCTCCAACATGCCGCTGTGCGCCAAAGCTTTGATGGCTTCGCGGAGCGTCCCGCGCGAGACTCCGAGCGAGGCCATGAGTTCCGGCTCGGCCGGAATCTTCTCCTGCAGGGGCCACTCCCCGGACTGGATCATGCCGCGCAGCTGGCGGGTGACCTCATCGGCCAGGACGGGCCGGTGCGAAGGTGTGAGGCTCATGCGACAGGCCTTGGCCCGGCCTTGATCGGCGTCCGCTTGCTGGTCAACTGGTGGCAGGTGACCATGAGGGCCAGGGCAACCGCGGCAAGGAGCGCCAAGGGGAGCGTCCAAGCACCGGTGGCGCTATGGAGCAGGCCCATGCCGAACGGACCCAAAGCCGCAATCAAGTACCCCACGGACTGGGCGACGGTGGACATGGCGGTGGTCTCCGCCGTCGTACGCCCGCTGCGGCTGATGATCACCAGGACCAGGGGGAAGATGCCCAGCCCGAAACCGAACATCACGGCGGGAACCGCGGCGAACGACGTCGGGAGCAACAGCATTGCGGGGATTGCCAGGAGGGTGGTCCCGCTACCCAGGTACAGGGCGGGGCGCATCATGCCGGGCCGCGAGCCGATGGCCAGCAGGATCATGCCCGCTGCCACCGAAACCAGCTGCATGAGCCCGAACTGGAGGCCGCTCTCGGAAGCGCTCAGTCCTTGGCTCGTCAGGATGTAGGCAAACCAGCTCATCACGGCATACGCCAGGAGGGCCTGCAACGTGAAGATGGAAGTGATGAGGAATCCCAGCCGGGTGCGCAGGAGGGGCCACATCGACACGTGCTCCTGGCTGGCCTTCCGTGAAGTGCGATGGGTGTGGAGGACCATCGGGAGGAAGCCAAGAAGTGCGGCGACGCCAAGGAGTCCCCATGCGGCCAGGCCCATCGAGGGCGAGCCCAGCTGTTGGGCCAAGGGGACGCTGACCGCTGCCGCGAAGGTGGCACCTGCGGACATCGTGAAGGTGTAGAGGCCGGTCATCATGGACGTCTTGCTTGCATAGTGCTCGCGGATGTACGACGGCATGGCCACGTTGCACACCGCCAGGCCGGACATCGCCAGCACGGTCCCGGCGAGGAGGGCGCCGGTCGCGGGGATGCTGCGGACGAGGAGTCCGGCGGCCAGCATGGCCAGCGCAACGAGGATGGACTTCTCGACGCCGATCCGGCGCGACAGCCACGAGGTTCCCAGCCCTGCCACGGCGAAGCACAGCAAGGGGATCGACGGAAGAATCGACGCGACGAGCGCCCCGTAGCCGAGGAACGCCTGCAAATCGTGGAACAGCGCCGCCGCGCTGGTGATGCCGGCGCGCAGGTTCAGGCCGATCAGGATGACGGCGACGATCCCGACGACGGCGACCACCCGGGATTTCGGCGCCACCGTACCGCCGCTGGTGGGCACAGTTGTTGCTTCCGTTGCGTGGGGAGTCGGGTGAGTCGAGGTCATGCTTAAAGGTTAGACGTTTGACGTTTGATCTGGGAAGTTTTGTGGTGAATCTCTCCACGCTGCGCAGGAGCCCAACTGACTCGCACTTAATGGCGTTTTCAGCCCCGAAAACGACAACAAATGCGAGCTAGTTGGGCCGACGGCGGCGGGGCTGGCCGACGGCGGCAGGGGACCTTAGCGCGGGTTGCGGGCACCCAGCCGCTGCACCGCGAGGGCAAGCCACAGCTGCACGCGGTCCGGCGTCTGGGCGGGGTCGTAGCCGGTGAGGTCGGTGATTTGCGCCAAGCGGTAGCGCACCGTATTGCGGTGCAAAGTCAGGGCTTCGGCGACGGCGGCCACCGAGCCGTTGTGGTTGAGGTAGCTCTCAAGGGTCGAGACGAGCTCGGAGCCGTGCGTGGCGTCGAACTTGCGAAGGGGAGTGAGCGCTTCGCTGGCCATGTCCGCCAACGGCACGTCCTCGCTCGCCAGCAACAGAGAGGTCAGGCTGAGCCGCTCAGGTTCGTTGACCGGTAAACCGTGCGCCACGGCGTCGCGCGCTTCGAAATAGCTCCAGCGCACGCCGTTCGGCTTGGTGTACGCGCCGCCGATCCCGATCACTGCGTGGATTCCCGCTTCCAACAGGTGATCGCTGAGGTCCTTGGCGAGCGCGCTCGCGGAACTGCCGTCGTCGGGCACTACCGTCACCAGGTCCTTCCCGACGACGGCGGTCACCCCGCCGTCGAGCGACTGCGGCAGCGATGTGCTGCTGAGCTGTTTGTGGTGGGCGGCGGAGACCACCAGGAGCACCACGTTCTTGCGGGTGCTGTTGATTCCGACGCCGGCCAGGCGGCGGGCGCCCTCGACGGTGTCCAGGGTTCCGTGGATGACATCGTCCAGCACCTGGCCCGCCAAGGCCCGCTGGCTCTGGCGCTGCTTGACCATGTTGTTGAGTTCCACGCTGATCAGGTTCTGCGCATAACTGACAATCCCGGTGTCGCCGAAGGGTTGCTTGATCCAGAGGGTGCAGGCGTCGCGGCGGCCTGTCGGGATGGGGAAGGATGCCCAGTCGTCGGCCGTCGGCGCGTGGTTGCCGGCCACGCTGTTGTAGAGCTGCGCGCTGAACTGGGTGAGTGCGATGTCGGACCGGAGCATGCTGCCCAATTGCTTGAGCAATTCCCCGAGCCCGCCACCGGTCAGCAGGGCCCGGGCCAGGATCTGGTGGCCGGCGATAAGGCGCTCCAGCTTGGAGTAGTGGTCGGCGGATTGGGAATCGGCCACGAGTTTGCCGATGGCAATGAACGGGGTCTCGTACGGGACTTCCACGAGGGGCAGCCCCCAGCGGTTCGCTTCCGCAACGAGGGCGGGGGGCACGGCTTCGTGGGTCAGCCCGGTGCCGAAACCGATGCCGACTGCTCCCGCGCGCTGGACCTGGCGCACAAAGCGGCGTTGTTCAGCGGCCCCGTTGAGCCGGAGCCCGGTCGTCAGGATCAACTCGCCGCCGTTGAGGAAGCGCTGGGGATCCTCCTGCTCGGTCACGGCCACCCAGCGGATATCTTCGTTCCAGGTGGTTTCCGCGAGGCCGGCTTTGCGGAGCCGAAGGGAGGGGACGGCGACGAGCGCGGCGATTGACATTGCCATGCCAAAAAGGATATCCCCGCACTGGTCATTCGCACTAAGTCGGGGGAGTCGGGGTGTGCACCTGACTATTCCGCGCCGGGGGGTGCTGGCATAGGCTCGGAGCAGCTGCAACCAATGCCTAGACACCGAAAGAGGTTGTACACCGTGGTCCAAACCTTGCAGAACTTCATCAACGGCGAGTTCGTCACGCCGGCAGGCACCGAACTGCTCGACATCGTGAACCCCACCAACGGGGAGATTGTCGCCCACGCGCCTATCTCCACCGCGGCCGACGTCGATGCTGCCATGAACGCGGCGAAGGAAGCTTTCAAGTCCTGGAAGCATGTTACGCCTGGCCAGCGCCAGCTCATGCTGCTCAAGCTCGCTGATGCCATCGAAGCCAACAGCGACGAGCTCGTCGAGGCGCAGCACCGCAACACCGGCCAGGTCCGCGCCCTCATCGCGTCCGAGGAAGTTGCCGCGGGCGCAGACCAGCTCCGCTTCTTCGCGGGCGCCGCGCGCATCATGGAAGGCAAGTCCGCCGGCGAGTACTTCGAGGGCCACACCTCGTACGTCCGCCGCGAACCGATCGGCGTCGTGGCCCAGGTTGCACCGTGGAACTACCCGTTCCTCATGGGCATCTGGAAGATCGGCCCCGCCCTCGCAGCAGGCAACACCGTTGTCCTCAAGCCCTCCGACACCACTCCGGAATCCACCTTGGTCCTGGCACGTCTTGCGGGGGAGATCTTCCCGGCCGGCGTCCTCAACGTGGTCCTCGGCAACGGGGCCACGGGCTCCATGATGGTTGAGCACAAGGTCCCGGGCCTCGTCTCGATCACCGGTTCCGTCCGCGCCGGCATTGCCGTAGCCAGTGGAGCGGCCAAGGGCCTCAAGCGTGCCCACTTGGAGCTCGGCGGCAAGGCCCCGGCCATCGTCTTCAAGGATGCCGATATCAAGAAGAGCGCAGCCGCCATCGCCGAATTCGCCTTCTTCAACGCCGGCCAGGACTGCACGGCCATCACCCGTGTGCTGATCGAGGACTCCATCCACGACGACATGGTTGCCGCCATGGTGGAGCACACCAAGACGCTGCACACCGGTTCGCAGAACGACGACGAGAACTACTTCGGCCCGCTCAACAACGTGAACCACTTCAACGCCGTGAACTCGGTGGTGGAGCACCTTCCGGCCAACTGCAAGATCGAAACCGGCGGCCACCGTGCGGGTGACAAGGGCTTCTTCTTCGAGCCGACCATCATCACCGGCGCCAAGCAGACTGACGACGTCGTCCAGAAGGAAACCTTCGGCCCCGTCATCACCGTCCAGAAGTTCACCACGGAGGCCGAGGCACTCGAGCTGGCCAACGACGTCGAATACGCCCTGGCATCCAGCGTCTGGACCACGGACCACGGCACCGCCATGCGGATGAGCCGCGACCTGGACTTCGGCGCGGTCTGGATCAACACGCACATCCTGCTGACCGCTGAGATGCCGCACGGCGGCTTCAAGCAGTCCGGCTATGGCAAGGACCTGTCCATGTACGGCGTCGAGGACTACACGCGCATCAAGCACGTGATGAGTGCGCTGGACGCATGACTCAGATGCCTGACTCAGGCGCAACGCCCGACGCCCAAACACGGCAAGCATAAGAAAGAAAGAACCATCATGACCGCAACAGCACATGAAATCACCTACCGCCTGAACCAGAAGCGCAGCATCAACGGCGCCTTCCCCGGCCCCAAGTCCCAGGCCCTGAACGAACGCCGCGCGGCCGTCGTCGCCGCCGGCGTGTCCTCGGGCGTGCCGGTTTACGTTGAGGACGCCGACGGCGGCATCATCCGCGACGTCGACGGCAACTCCTTCATCGACCTCGGCTCCGGCATCGCGGTGACGAGCGTCGGCGCCTCGGACCCCGCCGTCGTCGCCGCCGTCCAGGACGCTGCTGCGCACTTCACCCACACGTGCTTCATGGTTACCCCGTACGAGGGCTATGTCGCCGTCGCCGAGCAGCTGAACCGCCTTACCCCGGGCGACCACGAGAAGCGCACCGTGCTCTTCAACTCCGGCGCCGAGGCAGTGGAGAACGCCGTCAAGGTGGCACGCCTGGCAACCGGCCGTGACGCCGTCGTCGCCTTCGACCACGCCTACCACGGCCGCACCAACCTCACCATGGCACTCACCGCCAAGGCCATGCCGTACAAGACCAACTTCGGACCGTTCGCGCCCGAGGTCTACCGCGTGCCGATGAGCTACCCGTTCCGCGAGGAAAACCCGGAGATCACCGGTGCGGAGGCCGCCAAGCGCGCCATCACCATGATCGAGAAGCAGATCGGCGGCGACCAGGTTGCCGCGATCATCATCGAGCCGATCCAGGGCGAGGGCGGCTTCATCGTTCCCGCTGAAGGCTTCCTGCCAGCACTGTCCGCCTGGGCCAAGGAAAAGGGCATCGTCTTCATTGCCGACGAGGTCCAGTCCGGTTTCTGCCGCACGGGTGAATGGTTCGCCGTCAACCATGAGGGTGTTGTCCCGGACATCATCACCATGGCCAAGGGCATCGCCGGCGGTCTCCCGCTGTCCGCGATCACCGGCCGCGCGGACCTGCTCGACGCCGTCCACCCGGGCGGCCTCGGCGGCACCTACGGCGGCAACCCGGTTGCTTGTGCTGCAGCCCTTGCTGCCATCGGCACCATGGAGCAGCACGATCTCAACGCCCGCGCCCGCCACATCGAGGAAGTCGCACTCGGCCGCTTGCGCGAACTCGCGGCTGATCCTTCTGCAGGTGGGGTCATCGGCGACGTCCGTGGACGCGGTGCCATGCTGGCGATCGAATTGGTCCAGGCCGGCTCCAAGGAGCCGAACGCTGAACTGACCAAGGCCGTTGCCGCGGCGTGCCTCCAGGAAGGCGTCATCATCCTGACCTGCGGTACCTACGGCAACGTGATCCGTCTGCTGCCGCCGCTGGTCATCAGCGACGAACTGCTCCTGGACGGCCTTGAGGTCCTGGCAGCGGCCATCAAGGCCAACGCTTAGCCGCAAACCTTCAGGTGGACATGCCCACCTCTACGCACCAAGGATGGACATAGCCTGACTATGTCCATCCTTGGCGTTTAACGAGGGGCATGTCCGGTATGGGCGCCAGGCAGGGAAGCGGACTAGGCCGCGCTGAGGCGTGCGCTTTTCCTGATGACCGAGTTCTTGCGTGCCGTGCGCAGCATGTCGAGGGTCAGGAGCAGCAGGGCCAGCCACACGATCCCGAAGCCCACCCAGCGGTCCGGCGTCATGGCCTCGTGGAAGACGGCCAGGGCCACGATGAACTGGAGGACCGGCGCGAAGTACTGCAGCAGGCCGATGGTGGTCATGGGCAGTCGGCGTGCGGAGGCACCGAAGAACAGGAGCGGCACGGCCGTGATGATGCCCGAAGCCGCCAAAAGCCAGAAATGGCCCGGGCCGTTGCTTCCCAATGTTCCGGCTCCCGTGAGGCCGAGGACAATCATGGTGGCGCCGGCGATCGGAGCGAGGACAACAGTCTCCACCGTGAGGCTCGTGATGGCATTGACCTTCGGCCCCACGCGCTTCTTCACGAATCCGTAGAGTCCAAAGCTGAACGCCAGGACCAGGGCGATCCACGGCAGCTTGCCATAGGAGACCGTCAGGACCCCGACGGCGATGAAGCCGATCCCGACGGCGGCCCACTGGAGCGGGCGGAGCTTTTCCTTCAGGACGAACACCCCAAGAAGGACCGACACGAGCGGGTTGATGAAATAGCCGAGCGAGGCTTCGACCGCGTGGCCGGTGGTAACGCCGAAAGTGTAGGTCAACCAGTTGATGGCGATGAGCCCGGCAGCGATGGCGAGCGGGCCAAGGACCGCCCGGTCCCTGAAGGCGTTGCCGAGGAGGCGCCATGTCCGGGTGATGGTGATGAGCAGGGCGCAGAAAATGAGCGACCACACCACCCGGTTGGCGACGATTTCCACCGCTCCGGCGGGGTGCAGCACCAGGAAGTAGAGCGGAAGCAGCCCCCACAGACCGTAGGCCCCGATACCGAAGACGACGCCCGCCGTCGTCTCCTTCTTCGCCGTGGCAGCGGCGGAAGCTGCAGTTGCAGCATTCGAAGCGGGGGTGGCGGACGGGGCGGGCGCGGTTTGCTCGGGCGTAGACACAAAGTCAAGAACATCACATATTGCGGAGGTATTCCTGACCGTACGGCCGGAAAGTTATTGTGAGTTTCCTCGCCCCGTTGTGTCACCTCGCGCCACGTACTGACACTCCGGCCGCAACTGAGAACTAGAATTGGAAACTGCGCGCCCCACCACGCGGGGCGGATTCCCGTCTCAGAAGGGTTCACGGTGTCCAACTCGGCCGAAACCACCTCAAAACGTCCGTTGCGCGTCGCCATCGTCGGCGCAGGACCGGCCGGCGTGTACGCCGCGGATATCCTGACCAAATCGAACGAGGTCAAGGACGGCGACGTTGAGGTCAGCATCGACCTCTTCGAGGCATACCCTGCGCCGTACGGCCTGATCCGCTATGGCGTAGCCCCTGACCACCCCCGCATCAAGGGCATCGTCAACGCGCTTCACAAGGTCCTGGACCGCGGAGACATCCGCTTCCTCGGCAACGTGACGTACGGCCGCGACCTTACGCTGCACGACTTCCGCTCGTTCTACGACGCGGTGATCTTCTCCACGGGGGCCATCAAGGACGCGGACCTGAACATCCCGGGAATCGAACTGGAAGGCTCCTTCGGCGGCGCCGACTTCGTCTCCTGGTACGACGGACACCCCGACGTGCCCCGCGAATGGCCGCTGGATGCCAAGGAAGTGGCGGTCATCGGCAACGGCAACGTGGCGCTGGACGTGGCCCGCATGCTCTCCAAGCACGCCGACGACCTCCTGGTGACCGAAATCCCGGACAACGTCTATGCCGCCCTCAAGGCCTCCCCGGTCACGGATGTGCACGTCTTCGGCCGCCGTGGCCCCGCCCAGATCAAGTTCACTCCGCTGGAGCTGCGCGAACTCTCGCACTCCAACGACGTGGACATTGTGCTGTACCCGGAAGATTTCGAGTTTGACGAAGCCTCGGACGAGGCGATCCGCAGCAACAACCAGATCAAGACCATGGTCAACACGCTGACCAATTGGCTCGTCGAAGAACATGCCGAAGCCGAGCAGCCCTCGTCCCGCCGCCTGCACCTGCACTTCCTGCACAGCCCGGTGGAGATCGTTTCCGAAGACGGCTCCGGGAAAGTCTCCAGTATCAAGTTCGAGCGCATGAAACTGGACGGCACGGGCAACGTCAAGGGCACCGGCGAGTTCGTGGACTATCCGATCCAAGCGGTCTACCGCGCCATCGGCTACCACGGATCGCCGCTGGACGAGCTTGAGTACGATGCCCGCCGCGGCGTCATTCCCAACGACGGCGGACGGGTGCTGGACGCCGACGGCAAGCCGGTGCCCGGTATCTACGCAACTGGCTGGATCAAGCGCGGACCCGTCGGCTTGATCGGGCACACCAAGGGCGATGCACTGGAAACCATCGGCTGCCTCCTGGAGGACCGCCTCACCCTGCCCCCGGCCGAAAACCCGGACCCGCAGGCCATCATCAACCTCCTGGAAGAGCGGGGTATCGAGTACACCACCTGGGAAGGCTGGAACAAGCTCGATGCGCACGAACTAGCCCTCGGTGCCGCATGGACCGCCGAAAACCCGGACGCCGGCGTCGTACGCGAACGCATCAAGGTGGTCCCGCGCGAGCACATGATCGAGATCTCGCGCGGCTAGGGGACGCGGCTCGCGCCTGACGGCTCGCGGACCGCGCCTAGCGGCTAGCCGCGCACCGCGCCCATCGGCTCGCGGACCGCGCCTAGCGGCCCCGGCCGACCGGTCCTAAAATGAGCCATGGACGAGGAGCTCCGCTGGACGGACGCCGTCGGGCAGGCAGAACTGGTGCAGAGCGGCGCGATCTCGCCGGGCGAACTGCTCGACGCCGGCCGTGACCGTATCCGCGAGATCGATCCGGTCCTGCATTGCATCGTCGCGCACCTGGAGCCCGGAGCAGAAGGCCCGGCTCCTGGCGCTCCGTTTCCCCGGGTTCCCTTCCTGGTGAAGGACCTCTCGCTCGAGATCGCCGGAGCTCCCTTCAACGAAGGCTCCCGCTGGTTGAAGGACAACGTCTCAAGCCAGGACCAGGAACTTGCCCGCCGGTACCGCCAAGCCGGACTTGCGATCCTCGGGAAGACCAACACACCGGAATTCGGGCTCAGCCCGCATTGCGAGCCGGCCTTGCATGGTGCCACCCGAAACCCTTGGGACCTGGGGCTGTCCACCAGCGGCTCCAGCGGCGGGTCCGCCGCCGCCGTCGCCTCCGGAATGGTCCCCATGGCGCACGGGAACGATCTTGGCGGATCCCTGCGCTACCCGGCCGCCTGGTGTGGGGTTTTCGGGTTCAAGCCGACCCGCGGACGGGTTCCCATGGGCCCGGAGTATGGCGACGTGGCCGGGGGATTCGCCGTCGAACATGCGCTGACGCGGAGCGTTCGTGATTCGGCGGCGCTCCTTGACGCGACGGCCGGTCAGTCGCCCGGCGATCCATATTGGGCGCCGCCCCGGGCCCGGCCATTCCTGCTTGAGGCCGGAACTGCTCCTGGAAAGCTTCGCATCGCCGCAACCGCGACGCCCAACTCCGGGCAACAAGTGCATCCGGACTACCTAGGGGTGTTCGAGGAAACCGTGGAATTGCTGGCCGGGCTGGGCCACAGTGTCACGGAAGCGCACCCCGAGGGCCTGGGACGGGCCGGGCACCGGGCGGTCAGGGCCGTCTATGGTGGCGCGATCGCGTGGATCGAGGCGTACTGGACGCAGCGGATGGGTAGGCCTCCGGAAGCCGGTGAGATCGAGCCGTTCACCGCAGCCGACTTCGAGCGCTCGCGGGCTCTGACAGGTGGCCAGTATCTCCTCGGCATGGGGGAATTGCAGCGCTTCAGCCGCCGCCTGGCTGGATTCTTCGAGGAATTCGACGTCTGGATGACACCCACCGTCGGCTGGCCACCGTTGCCCCTCGGAACGCTGAATGGAACCGAGGAAGAACCGCTGCGCGGCGAGCGCGAAGCGGGCCGCTTCCTCATGTTCGACGGCGAATATGCCAACATCTCGGGCAACCCGGCCATGTCGGTGCCACTCGGAGTCGACTCGGCCGGCCTGCCGGTGGGCATGTCCTTCCTTGGCCGGTTCGGAGACGAGGCCACGCTCTTTCGCTTGGCGGGCCAGCTCGAGAAGGCCGCACCCTGGGCGGACCGCAAACCTGAAGCCCTCGAGCGGGCGTTGGCGGCACCGCACTCAAGCTGAAGCACGACAGGAGAGAAGCAATGTTCATGGGCGTCTACCATTTCGACGGAGATCCCGCTCAACTGCTGGAAGGCCACCAGCGCATGGTGGGCCTCCTGCCACCCGGTGCGTTGAAGATCCACGTGTGCCTATCCACTGAGGGTGGCATCTCGGTCTACGACACCTGCCCGGACAGGGCAACATTTGACCGCTTCAGCAGCGGCCACAGTTTCGCGGAACTCGTCGCGGAAGTCGGCTTGCCCGTACCCCGGATCGAAGCGTTGGGTGACGTCGAGTCGTACGAAATCCACCCGGAGTGAGCGGGTACACAAACCCCTGCGTCGCAACTAGACTGGCCCGTACTGTGCTGCGTCCGGTTTTGGGAGTTCGATGAAGAATCCGATCCATCCGGCAGAATCGGTCAATGACGCCGCCGAGCTGCTGCAGCGTCATGCCCGCGCCGGGCACGAACGCTTGGAATCGTGGCGTTACGGGCTTCCCGACGCCACGGAGCTTCCCGGTCTACGCAGCCTGATCAAGGAATCCTGGCAGCGATCCGCCCAGCTCAAAGCAAACCCGGACCAGCCCGAGGCGCCGCTGGTCATCGACCTCGACGAGCTCGAGGAATACCGCCGCCAACACCCGCTGGCCACCATCATGCCCGTCATCCAGAAGCTCCTCATCCAGCCCAGCTATGAGAGCGGGCTGCTGGTCGCCGTGGGGGACGAGCTGGGCCGCCTGCTGTGGGTAGACGGAAATCCCGCGATGCGGCGCCGCGCCGAAGGCATGATGTTCGTCGCCGGCGCGGACTGGTCCGAAGCCGCGGTCGGCACGAGTGCGCCCGGCACGGCGCTCGCCTTGGGCCGTGGAATCCAGATCTCCGGTGCCGAGCACTACAAGCGCTCCGTCCACCCGTGGAGCTGCACCGCGGTGCCCTTCCATGACCCTGATTCCGGAGCCCTGCTCGGCGTCGTCGACATCACCGGCACGGAAGCGGCCGTCGCACCCCACACACTTTCCCTCGTTGAAGCAACCGTGGCGGCCGCGCAGGCGCAATTACGGGTGGAAAGGCTCCAACTCGCGGCCACTAAGCACTCTGCGCCTGCCCGACGCCGGAACTCGCCTTCCGCCGTCGGCTCACGCCAGGGGACAGGACTGTACCGGAACAGCCTCCAGCTGCTCGGCCGGGACCAGGCCTTGTTGAGCATCGGAGGGCGCAGCATTCCGCTGTCCGCACGGCACAGCGAGATCCTGGCGTTGCTGGGAACCCGTCCCGAAGGGCTCAGTGCCGAGGAGCTCGCCCTGGCCCTCTATCCGGGGGATGGCTCGAGCGTGACGTTGCGGGCCGAAATGGTGCGCCTGCGCAAGGTGCTCCACGAGCTCGACCCCGCCGCGGTCCCGGAATCACGCCCCTACCGGCTCCCGATCGACCTTGGCCAGGATGCGGCCCAGGTTCTGTCCTGCCTGCAGCGGGGCGCCCACCGCATCGCGCTGGAGATCTACAAAGGCGCCGTCCTTCCGCATTCGGAAGCGCCCGGCATCGTGGAGCTCCGCGAGAAGGTTTCGGCGCTCCTGCGCGAGGCGGTCCTGAACGACGGCAGTGCCGAGGCGCTGCTCAAGTATGCCGGACTGCCCGAGGCGAAGAACGACGTCGACGTCCGGCTTGCCGCCCTCAGGCTCCTGCCGCCGCGCTCGCCGAAGCGGGCCGCCGTCGTCGCCGAGCTAGAACGACTGGAAAGCGAACTGTCGGCCTGAGGCGGGCCCTCGTGTGGCACTCGGGCAATACGGAGTTTTGGACCGTATCGTAGAAGCGAGCCAAACGAAAGAAGCTTCCTCCGTGTTGAACAAACGCCTCGCCGTTGCCCTGACCATGTCCGGACTCCTTGCCGGAGTCACAGCCTGCGGGGCACCCGCCCAGACAGCGCCCGCGTCGGCAACGCCTTCGACTTCGGCCACGCACTCGGCTTCGGCCACCACGGCTGCCGCCGACTGGGGACTTGATCCCGCGGCGGGCGCCCAGAGAATCAAGGCCGCAGGTCTGGATATCCTGACCGCCGAAGGCACAGCCGAGCACTACCACGCCCATCTGGACGTCCTGGTGGATGGCAAAGCCGTCACGGTCCCGGCCGAGATTGGTTTCAGTTTCGGGGCCGACGGGCAACCCAACGGAATCTCGGCACTTCACACCCACGACACGACTGGCGTCATCCACATCGAAGCGCCCACCGCCGGCCTGAAGTACACGCTCGGCCAGGTCCTCAGCGAATGGGGAGTGTTGGACGGCAAGGATGCCACCGGAGCACCGCACGGCGGAACCGGAGGTTGGACCGTATACCTGAACGGCGTAAAACAGAGTGCGCCGGTGTCTGACGTGGTTCTCAAGGCCCACGACGAAGTGGTGCTCTCCTTCGGTTCCGCACCTTCGCCGGTTCCGAGCTCCTACAATTTCCCTGCAGGTCTCTAGCTTTCCGGCCCGGCAGGGGAGTACTGCCCCGACGTGATCTGAACCACAAGGTTGCAACCTGCTTGCAACCTCCCCGCTCCTACGCTGATGGCACAGCAAAGCCACCATCATGCGCAGCAAAGGAGCTACAGATGACTGTTTATGCACAGCCGGGTGCCGAGGGTTCGAAGGTCACGTTCAAGGACCGTTACGAGAACTGGATCGGCGGCGAGTGGGTTGCCCCGGTCAAGGGGCAGTACTTCGAGAACATCACCCCGGTGACCGGCAAGGCCTTCTGCGAGGTGGCCCGCGGCACGGCCGAGGACATCGAGCTGGCACTGGACGCCGCGCACAAGGTGGCACCGTCCTGGGGCAAGACCTCCGCGACCGAACGCGCCGCAATCCTGAACAAGATCGGCGACCGCATCGATGAGAACGTCGAGCTGCTGGCGGTCGCCGAGACCTGGGACAACGGCAAGCCGATCCGCGAAACCCTGAACGCGGATATCCCCCTCGCGGCGGACCATTTCCGCTACTTCGCCTCCGCGATACGTGCCCAGGAAGGCCACCTGTCCCAGCTGGACGAGGACACCACCGCGTACCACTTCCACGAGCCCTTGGGCGTCGTGGGCCAGATCATCCCGTGGAACTTCCCGATCCTCATGGCTGTGTGGAAGCTCGCCCCGGCCCTGGCCGCGGGCAACGCCGTCGTCCTCAAACCCGCCGAACAGACCCCCTCCTCCATCCTGGTCCTCATGGAACTCATCTCCGACCTGCTGCCCGCCGGCGTCGTGAACGTTGTCAACGGCTTCGGCGTCGAGGCCGGCAAGCCGCTCGCCTCCAGCCCGCGAATCCGCAAGATCGCCTTCACCGGCGAGACCACCACGGGCCGGCTCATCAGCCAGTACGCGTCACAGAACCTGATCCCCGTGACCCTGGAACTGGGCGGCAAGAGCCCTAACATCTTCTTCGACGACGTCGCCGCGCAGAACGACGCGTTCTACGACAAGGCCCAGGAAGGCTTCACGCTCTTCGCCTTCAACCAAGGCGAAGTCTGCACCTGCCCCTCCCGCGCCCTGGTCCAGGAAGGCATCTACGACTCCTTCATCGCCGACGCCGTGGCCCGGACCAACAAGATCATCCAAGGCAACCCGCTGGACACCGACACCCAGATCGGTGCCCAGGCCTCCAACGACCAGCTGGAGAAGATCCTCTCCTACATCGACATCGGGAAGCAGGAGGGCGCGAAGGTCCTCACCGGCGGCGCCCGGACCGAGCTTTCCGGTGACCTCGCCGGCGGCTACTACGTCCAGCCCACCATCTTCGAAGGCCACAACCGGATGCGGATCTTCCAGGAAGAGATCTTCGGCCCCGTCGTGTCCGTCACGAAGTTCAGCGACTACAACGACGCCATTGGGATCGCCAACGACACCCTCTACGGACTCGGCGCCGGCGTCTGGTCCCGCAACGGCAACGTTGCCTACCGGGCAGGCCGGGAGATCCAGGCTGGCCGCGTCTGGGTCAACAACTACCACGCCTACCCGGCCGGTGCCGCGTTCGGCGGCTACAAGTCCTCCGGCATCGGACGCGAGAACCACGCTATGATGCTGGACCACTACCAGCAGACCAAAAACCTCCTGGTCAGCTACAACGAAAACAAACTCGGCTTCTTCTAAGCCTCATTTGACCTGGCGGGGCGGGACCAGCACAGATCCCTCCCCGCCGGCCCACCCTGGCCACCCCTCAGGAAAGCAGCACCTACACCGCACATCTAGTTTTAACGACGCAAGGATTTCGCCAATGACGACGACAATGCAAGCAGCCGTAGTAACAGAATTCGGACAAGACCTTCAGATCCAGTCACTTCCCCTTCCCACGCCCGGTCGAGGAGAAGCGCTGGTCAAGGTCATCACCAGCGGCGTGTGCCACACAGACCTGCACGCCGCCGAGGGGGACTGGCCGGTCAAGCCTTCACCGCCGTTCGTGCCCGGCCACGAAGGCGTGGGTGAAGTGGTTGCCCTCGGCGAGGGCGTCACCGACCTTGCCGTCGGGGACCTGGTGGGCAACGCCTGGCTATGGTCCGCCTGTGGCGATTGCCAGTTCTGCCGGACCGGTTGGGAGACGCTGTGCGAAGCCCAGAAGAACGCCGGCTATAGCGTGGACGGTTCCTTCGGTGAGTACATGCTGGTGGACAGCCGGTTCGCTGCGAGGATCCCGGCAGGTTCGGACCCCGTAGAGGTCGCCCCGGTGCTGTGCGCCGGAGTCACGGTCTACAAGGGATTGAAGATGACCGAGGCCAAGCCGGGCCAATGGGTCACTATTTCCGGCATCGGCGGCCTGGGACACATCGCAGTCCAGTACGCCGTGGCCATGGGCCTGCGGGTTGCCGCTGTGGACATCGCCGACGACAAGCTCGCCCTCGCCAGGAAACACGGCGCCGAGCTCACGGTCAACGCGCTGCACGAAGATCCTGCGGAAGTCATTCAACGGGAAACCGGAGGCTGCCACGGCGTCTTGGTCACGGCGGTGCACCCCTCGGCGTTCGGGCAGGCGATCGGCATGGCCCGCCGTGGCGGGACCATCGTCTTCAACGGACTCCCGCCGGGAGACTTCCCCGCGCCGATCTTCGAGATCGTGCTCAAGGGCCTGACCGTCCGTGGTTCGATCGTGGGAACACGCCAGGACCTGGAGGAAGCCCTGGACTTTTACGCGCAGGGCAAGATCCACCCGACCGTGTCCACGCGGGAGCTCTCCGAGGTGAACGCGGTCTTTGACGAAATGAAGCATGCCAAGATCGACGGCCGCGTGGTGCTGAGGTTCTAATGCCCCGCAACAGGCTTGACGCCGCAGTGACACTGCCCGGGGAAGACTTTTCCCGGGTGGCGCTCACCGCCGTTTCCATCGAACTGCTCCGGAAGCTGTGGGAGCAACACGGTCCCCTCATGTTCCACCAATCGGGTGGCTGCTGCGACGGTTCCTCACCCATGTGCTATCCCGCCGGCGAATTCATCACCGGTGATTCGGACGTTCTGCTCGGACTTTTCGATATTGGCGAGCCCGAGCGGCCGCAGCTCCTGGAGTTCTGGATGTCCCGGGAGCAGTTCAATTACTGGTCCCACACCCATCTGACGGTGGACGTAGTGGACGGCCGCGGGAGTGGGTTCTCAGTGGAATCGCCTGAGGGGAAGCGCTTCCTTATTCGTTCCACGTTGATGGATTGGAACGTCTCCAATCTCTGAAGATGGACCGTGCTTGTGTCTCACGATTCGGGACAAATGTGGGGGTCCATTGGCTGGACACTACTCTTGATGAGTCTGTTTCTACCACCTCATCAAGATTGTGGACTCTTCTATGAACCTCTTCCGGACCAAATCGATCGAGCAGTCCATTGCGGACGCCGATGAGCCCGGACGCAAGCTCAAGCGTTCCCTCAGCACGTGGGATCTGATGATCATGGGCGTCGCCGTTGCCGTCGGCGCCGGGATCTTCTCCGTCGGTGCCAAGGCGGCTGCGAACTTCGCCGGCCCGGCCGTCACGATTTCCTTCGCCGTCGCGGCCGTCACGTGTGCCTTGGCCATCATGTGCTACGCCGAATTCGCTACCGCGATCCCTGTTGCTGGGTCCGCCTACGTCTTCACCTACGCCACGATGGGAGAAGTCCTCGCTTGGATCATTGGTTGGAACCTCATCCTTGAACTCTTTACCGCTGCTGCGGTGATCGCCAAGTACTGGGGAATCTACTTGAGCAAAGTCTTTGCGCTCATGGGTGTGGATATGCCTCCGGCCGTGAACATCGCCGGCGTGGATCTCTATTGGGGCGCTTTCCTGATTGTCGCGATCTTCACGGTGCTCCTGGTGCTTGGCACGAAGCTCTCCGCACGGGTGGGCAACGTGTTCACGCTGATCAAGATCGCCGTGGTGCTGTTCGTGATTGTTGTCGGGTTCACCTACGTGAAGTTCTCCAACTACGCGCCCTTCGTCCCGGCATCGCAGCCTACCGGGGGCAACGACGGCGCGGATGTCATGAAGCAGTCCTTCTTCGGCTTCCTCACTGGTGCGGTTCCGGCGCAGTACGGAACGCTGGGCATCTTTGCCGGCGCAGCGTTGGTGTTCTTTGCCTTCATTGGCTTCGACGTTGTCGCCACCTCAGCGGAAGAGGTCAAGAACCCGCAGAAGACCTTGCCACGGGGCATCTTCGGCGGCCTGGCGCTGGTGACGCTGCTGTACATCCTGGTCTCCCTGGCCCTGACCGGCATGGTGTCTTACACCCAACTGGCCGAAGCCAAGAACCCCACCCTGACCACGGCCTTCGAGGCGGTTGGAAACACCGACGCGGCCAAGGTCATTGCGTTTGGCTCGCTCATCGGTTTGACCACCGTCATCATGGTGCTGCTCATGGGCCTGGCCAGGGTGGTCCTTGCCATGAGCCGTGACGGCCTGCTCCCGCGCGCGCTGTCCAAGACCAGTGCCAAGCGTTCGACGCCGGTCCGCCTCCAGATCATCTGCGGCGCTGCCGTGGCAATCGTCGCTGGCCTGACCAACGTGGATCTTCTCGAGGAAATGATCAACATAGGTACCCTTTCGGCCTTCGTCATGGTGAGCCTGGGCATCCTGGTCCTGCGTAAGAAGCGTCCAGATCTGAAGCCGGCTTTCCGGGTTCCGTTCGGCAAGGTGCTTCCCGTGGTCTCTGCCGTCCTGTGCGTCTACCTGATGACAAACCTGGCAGTGGAGACCTGGATCTTCTTCGCCATCTGGCTGGCAATCGGACTTGCCATCTACTTTGCCTATGGACAGCGCCACTCCCGCTTGAACGAGAAGTTCGCATCGGCGAAAGCCGCTGTGGCCGGGAACGCCGCTATGTCCGACAAGGCCGCGGCTTCCGACAAGAGCGGCGACGACGAAGACAGCCTCAGCAAGGTTTGATCCCGGGACCGGGCTCACTGCTTGGCTAGATTCACGGCCCTACGCTTACGGCGCCGCGTGTTCGTTGACCCATTCCACAAGCGGGCGCAGTACCTCCCAACGCTTGGCGATTTCTTCTTTGGCCGAGGGCTTGGACATCCATTCCGGTTCGCCCAAGGTCATGCCTGCGGACAACGACTTGTGCTTCAGAAGCTCGGCCCGGGGATGGTCTTTGTCGAAACCACGAGGCACGGTCTTGAGCTTCTCGCCTTCCACCGCGAAACCTGCCCCGGCGATGGAATCGACGATCTTCTGCAGTTGCTCCCCGCTGGCCGGCGAATCCGTGGCTGCGCGGAAACGGGCAATCTGCTCCGGGGTGCGCGAGTGGCATCCACCCCCGACCAACAGGCCGTCTGCACTGAGCTGGAGGTAGAAGCCGACGCCCTCCTTGTCTGCCGCAAACGCTCCCTGTGCCGTCTTGTAGGGGGACTTGTCCTGGGAAAAACGGATATCCCGGTTCGGACGGAACACCTTGCCCGGCCCGAATCGTGGCTCAAGCTCGTCCAATAACAGCGTCAATGGCTCCTTCACGGCGGAGTCGTAGATGTCTTTGTGCTCCAGCCACCATTCGCGGTTGTTGTTCTCTTCAAGTTCGGCATAGAAGGCGATCGCCTCTGCGGGGATCCCGGTAAATGTGCTCATGTAAGGATCCTATGGATCACCATGCCGAACTAGCCAGAGCCACCGCTTGCTATGTGGAAAACCCGCCGAGGAACGCTAAACAAGACCCGCTATTCATGCCATAAAAAGCAACCCCGCCACGTAAATTCCGTAGCGGGGTTGCTTCGTTGGAGGCCGTTGTTACAGCTTGTTGGCTGCTTCCGCGGCCGACTCGCCTTCGCCCGCGCCGAGGTTGGCGCGCAGCTTGGCACCGAGTTCGGCGTCCACGTTGGTCCAGTACTGGATGGCGCGTTCCTTGATGTGGGCGCTCTTGACGCCACCGACGGCGCCGGTGATGGTGTCCAGCAGACGGGCCTTGGCGCCGTCGTCGTACACCTCGCGATAGAGCGCGCCGGCCTGGACGAAGTCGCCGTCCTCGGCGTGCAGGGAGTGTGCGGAGAGCGTCAGCTCGCCGTCGTTCTCCCAGCCGCCGGCCGGGTTCTGCGGCTCAACAGCAGCCGGGCCACCCACGGAGTTCGGTGCGTAGACCGGAACCGAAGGAGCGTTGAACAGGTAGCGTCCCGCGCCGTCCTGGCTGTAGTTGTTGACCTGGTTCTTCGGCTGGTTTACCGGGATCTGGGCGTGGTTGGTGCCCACGCGGTAGCGGTGTGCGTCAGCGTAGGAGAAGATGCGGGCTTGCAGCATCTTGTCCGGGGAGGCGGCGATGCCCGGAACGAAGTTCGACGGCGCGAAGGTGGCCTGCTCGATCTGCGCGAAGTAGTTTTCCGGGTTCTTGTTGAGCTCCATGGTGCCAACGTGGATCAGCGGGTAGTCCGCGTGCGGCCACACCTTGGTGAGGTCGAACGGGTTGAAGCGGTAGGTCTTCGCGTCCTCGTAAGGCATGACCTGGACGTGCAGTTCCCACGACGGGAAGTTGCCGGCGGCAATGTTCTCCTGGAGGTCGCGGATGTAGAAGTCCGCGTCCGAACCGGCCAGCTCTTCAGCCTGGTCGCCCGTGATGGTCTTGACGCCTTGGTTGGACTTGAAATGGTACTTGACCCAGAAGCGCTCGCCCTCGGCGTTGATCCACTGGTAGGTGTGCGAGCCGTAGCCCTGCATTTCACGCCAGGAAGCCGGCAGGCCGCGGTCGCCCATGAGCCAGGTGACCTGGTGTGCGGACTCCGGGGAGAGGGTCCAGAAGTCCCACTGCATGTCGGCGTCGCGCAGGTGGGTGCCCGGGAGGCGCTTCTGGGAGTGGATGAAATCCGGGAACTTGATGCCGTCGCGGATGAAGAACACCGGGGTGTTGTTGCCCACGAGGTCGTAGTTGCCCTCGGAAGTGTAGAACTTGACGGCGAAGCCGCGGGGGTCGCGCCACGTGTCAGGGGAGCCGTTCTCGCCTGCGACGGAGGAGAAGCGGATGAGCATGTCCGTCTCGACACCGGGCTGCAGGAAAGCAGCCTTGGTGTACTTGGAAACATCCGAGGAAGTCTTGAAGGTACCGAAAGCGCCGCCGCCCTTGGCGTGGACAACACGCTCCGGGACGCGCTCGCGGTTGAACTGGGCGAGCTTTTCCACCAGGTAGTGGTCGGTCAGGATGATGGCACCATCGGCACCAACGGACTTGGAATGCGCGTCCGAGGTGACGGGGGCGCCCGACTGGGTGGTCGAGATGTTCGCGGTCATCGTTCTCCTATTTCGTGGTTACTTGCGTGTGAGTAGGAAGCTGTTGTTTGGCCTGGCAGTCCTGGCAGATGCCTTGGTACAGGACGTCTGCGATCTGGATGGTCATGGGTTTGGAGTGCTCATCCCAGTGCGGGGTGAGGCAGGGGGCATGGCCGACGGCACAGTCGACATCCTCCACCCGGCCGCAACTGATGCAGACGGCGTGGTGGTGGTTGTCGCCCACCCGGGTCTCATACAGCGCGGGAGAGTGGGGCGGTTCGAATCGTCGCAGCATCTGTAGGTCCGTGAGGTCGCTCAGCACCACATAAACAGACTGCGCTGTCAGTTCGGGAAGTTCCTTGCGCGCGGCAGCCAGGATGCCTTCGGCCGGGGAATGTGGATTGTGCTGAACGGCAGCAAGAACCGCAAGACGCTGCTTGGTCACGCGGCGTCCGTGGGAATGCAGGGCGGAAGCCCACGCTTCCTGGTCTGCCGTGTGATCTGCCATACGCCCATTGAAGCACTTATTATGAGTACTTCACAATAAGGTGAGGCTAACTTCGGATGAACCCGCCGACGGCGGGCGGCACTCGGGCACGACGGCACCCCGCTCGCGGCCCGGACTCGGGCCCGACGGCGGACCGCACCGCAGCTGCGAACCCTGCCCCCGCGGCGCTCCGGGAGGGCGGATGGCTTGGTGGGTAGGGTTGGACGGTGGCAAAACTCCTGGCTGACATGACCCCGCTTCGCGAAAGCCCCGCATTCCGCCGCCTGTGGCTGGGGTCTTCGGTGTCGATGGTCGGATCCCAGCTGACCCTGGTTGCCGTGAGCCTCGAGGTCTACAGCATCACCCAACAGAGCCTCTACGTGGGACTGCTCAGCATCTTTGCCCTGGTTCCGCTGGTGGTTGCGGGCTTGTTCGGCGGCGCCCTTTCGGATGCCTATGACCGGCGGACGGTCGCCATTGTTGCGTCCCTCGTCCTGTGGGCCTGCAGCGTGGCCCTGGCACTCCAGGCCTGGTTCCAGCTCAACAATGTCTGGATCCTGTTCCTCCTCGTCGCTATCCAGAGCGGCGCGCAGGGCATCAACGGACCGGCACGCAGCGCCATTATTCCCTTGCTGGTCCGCAAGGAACTGCTGCCCGCCGCCAACGCGTTGAGCATGCTCAACATGGGCATTTCCATGACGGCAGGCCCCCTGCTGGCCGGTGTGCTGGTCGCGTCGAGCGGTTTTGGCTGGACCTACACGATCGATGCGCTCAGCTTCGCCTTCGCGCTGTGGAGCCTGTTCAAGCTCCCGGCCCTTCCCGCGGCGGAGAACGCGTCGGCACCCGGGCTGCGCTCCGTCGTCGAGGGCTTCCGTTTCCTGGGCACCCGGCCCAACCTTCGCATGACGTTCATCATCGACCTCATTGCGATGATCTGCGCCCAGCCCCGTGCCCTCATGCCCGCGATCGGAGCCACGATGATCGGGGGCGGTGACACCACTGTGGGTGTGCTGCTCGCGTCCGTGGCCGTCGGCGCCTTCCTGGCGGGACTGTTCTCCGGGCCCCTGGGGAGGGTGCGGCGCCAGGGGAGCGCGGTGGTGTGGTCCGTCGCCGGATGGGGCTTCTCCATAGCGGCCTTCGGGCTGGTGGTGGTCCTGGCCGGGGACGCAGGGCGCGATGGCGTCACGCTGTGGATCATCCCGGCGGCCTTGTGTTGTGCCCTTGCCGGGATCTCGGACTCCGTCAGCGCGGTCTTCCGCACCACCATCCTGCAATCGGCCACTCCGGACCACATGCGGGGACGGTTGCAAGGCGTGTTCATTGTGGTGGTTTCCGGTGGTCCGCGCGTGGGGGACATGCTCGCCGGTGGAGTCACGAAAGTTCTCAGCGAGGGCTGGGTGCTGCTCCTCGGCGGCGTGCTGTGCGCAGTGCTTGCCTGGCTGGTGGCGCGCGGTCAGCGTGGATTCCTCCAGTACGATTCGCTCCACCCGGTGCCTTAGCCCGGACCCAGCCCCGCGCCCAACTAGCCCGCAGTTGTTGTCGTTATGGCGGCTCGGAACGACAACAAATGCGAGCTAGTTGGGCGGAACGTCCGGGCCGCCGTCGGCGTTAATCGGAACAGAACCAAAAGCCGTACTGCAAGAAAGTAGTGAAGTGCATAATCATCACAATGGCCTGAAGACCGCAGCGCTCTTCGGTGTGCTCTGGGCGGTGCTGCTGGGTCTTGGTGCCGTGATCGGTGTGGGCACCCGCAGTGCGTCGCCCATCTGGATCATGGCAGTGATCGGCGTCGCGACAACGGCTTATGGATATTGGAACAGCGACAAGATCGCCATCCGCTCCATGGCCGCGTACCCGGTTTCGGAAGCACAGGCTCCGCAGCTGTACCAAATCGTCCGGGAGCTCTCCGTGCGGGCCAACCAACCCATGCCGCGGATCTACGTTTCTCCGACCATGACCCCCAATGCCTTCGCCACGGGACGCAATCCCAAGAACGCCGCCGTGTGCTGCACCGCGGGGATCTTGAACTTGCTCGACGCGCGCGAACTCCGCGGCGTCCTCGGGCATGAACTCATGCACGTCTACAACCGCGACATCCTCACTTCGTCCATCGCGGCCGCCGTCGCCGGCGTCATTACTTCGGTGGGCCAAATGCTGCTGTTCTTCGGCGGCGGGGACCGGCGGAACGCCAACCCGTTTGCCATGATCGCCATGGCCCTCCTGGCGCCGTTTGCCGCCTCGCTGATCCAGCTCGCCATTTCCCGCACCAGGGAGTACGACGCCGACCACGACGGCGCGGAGCTCACCGGCGATCCGCTGGCGCTCGCCTCAGCCCTCCGCAGGATCGAAGCAGGCGTGAAGCAGGTGCCGCTGCCGCAGGATCAGCGCCTCGTGAATACTTCGCACCTGATGATTGCCAACCCGTTCCGCGGCGGTGCCATGACCAAGCTGTTCGCCACCCACCCGCCCATGCGTGAGCGCATCGAGCGGCTCGAACGGATGGCCGGACGGCCGCTTTCCTAGCCAGCGGTCCGGTAGATCGCCCTACCGGCCGCGTCCGACGACGGGCGGCTTCATGCGAACAAGCCCTCACCAATGAAGCCGCCCGCCTTGATGCCCGGAGGCACCGCGAACAGGCCGGAGCCCGTGTGCTTGAGGTACTCCAGGGCCAGCTTGTCGCTCTTCGCCATCATCATCTGCATGGGCACGTAGTGCGTCCGCGGGTCCTTGACGAAGGCGATGAAGAACAGGCCTGCATCGAGGTGGCCGAGCCCGTCCGAACCGTCGGCGTAGTTGTATCCGCGGCGAAGCATCTTCACGCCGTTGTTCTGGTCCGCGTGGGCGAGGCGGACGTGGGAATCGATGGGAATCAGCGGCTCGCCATCGCGGCCCTTGATTGCGAAGTCCGGCACCGTGAATTCTTCCCCTCCGGACAACGGCGCTCCGGCACCTTTCGTGCGGCCGATCAGCCCTTCCTGTTCGCGGAGCGAGGTCCGGTCCCAGATCTCGATATGCATCCGAATCCGGCGGGAGACAAGGTAGCTGCCTCCCGCCATCCACGCTTCACCCGGGCGGGTTCCGGCGGTGGCCCAGACGTGCTCGTTGAGGAGTGCCGTGTCTTCCGACTTCAGGTTGGCCGTGCCGTCCTTGAAGCCGAAGAGGTTGCGCGCAGTCGTTTGGGCCCGTGAGGTGGACGAGGTGCGGCCGAACCCCAGCTGGGACCAGCGGACGCGCACCTTGCCGAAGCCGATGCGTGCGAGGTTCCGGATCGCGTGCACGGCGACCTGCGGATCGTCGGCGCAGGCCTGGACCACAATGTCGCCGCCGGTACGCGCGGCCTCGAGGGCATCGCCGGGGAAATGCGGCAAGTCGATCAGGGCATCGGGCCTGCGGCCCTCCAGCCCGAAGCGCGGCTTGCCGTCCTTTTCGAAGAGGCCCGGGCCAAAGCCGAACGTCAACGTCAGCTTGCCGGCCGCCAGATCGAGGGCTTCCCCGGTGTCTTCAGGCGGCGCGTCGTAGGGGCCGTCGACGGCGCCAGTCGCGCCGGTCGTGCGACCGGTGGTCATGGCTTCGGCCGCGGCGGTCCAGTCCTTCAGGAGCTGGATCAGTGCGGCGCGGTCCTCAACCGTCACGTCGAAGGCAGCGATGTGGAGGCGATCCTGGGCGGGAGTGATGATCCCGGCCTGGCGCTCGCCGTAAAAGGGAACCACGTCGCTCGCAGCACTGGCCGGGGCCGCCTCAGCTGCCACTGCGTCATGGCTGAGGTACCCGGCGGCAAGGCCTGCCACTGCACCGACACCGCCCACGCCGGCGAGGGAGAACAGTCCGCGTCGGGACATGCCGCGCTTGCCGTCGTCGTCCTTGGCAGCGGACGCAACGGCCGCATTGGCCGGCCCGACGGCGGCAGCCTGGGTCCCGCCGTCGGGCGCCTCAGCGGTCTCGTGGTTGAAAGGGCAGCCGCTCACAGGACCGCGGCTGAGGTGAGCTTGGACAACGGCTCTCCCAAGGCGTCGACCAGCGCGGCGAGCTGCTGGACCTCGGCGGGGCTGAGTTCGTTGTAGTACGCGAAGCCGTCACCCTTGGCGTGCTTCTTGAGTTCGGCCTCAAGGGCAGCGAACTTCCCGTCGAGGCTCGTGGCCAGGGCCGGGTCTTTCTGCGCGAGCGCAGGCTTGAGGTTTTCGAACGCTATCCGCGCGCCGTCGATGTTGGCCTGGAAGTCCCAGAGGTCGGTGTGGGACCAGATTTCTTCCTCGCCTGTGACCTTGCCGCGCGCGACTTCGTCCAGGAGTTCCTTGGCTCCGTTGCCGAGCTTGTCCGCGGAGAGCACCACTGTGCGGGTGCGCTTGCCGAGCTCCTCGGTGTCGGAAACGAGCTGCGTGGCGATTTTGGCCCGCTCGGTGGCCGTCAGCGCTGTGTAGCCCGACGGCGGGAACAAGTCCTTCTCCGCGCGGTGCCAGCCGGTCCATTCCTGGCCCGGTTCAAGGTCGGCTTCGCGGGCGTCGAGTTTGGGGTCGAGGTCCCCGAAGGATTCCGCTACGGGTTCGATCCGTTCCCAGTGCATGCGGGTTGCGGCGTACAGTTCGCGGGCCTTCGTTACGTCGCCCGCCGCGTAGGCATCGGCGAAGGCCTTGGTGCCGGTCACAAGCTGCTCAGTCTGGTCTTTGACGTACGCCGTGTACTGCTGGACCCCAGTGTCCACAAGCTTCTGGAAATCGGCATCGACGCCGGTCTTGTTTCCGGAGTCCGTGACCTCAAAGGCGGCACGGATACCGTCGCCCTGCATGCCGGGCTTGCAGGCGGTGGTGTACTTGCCCGCGGGAGCAGTGACCACCAGGTTGCGGGTCAGGCCGGGACCGATGTTCTCCACTTCGCCGACGATCCGCAGGCCGTCCTCTGCGAGGAGGTAGAACTCGGTAATTTCAGTGCCGTCGTTCTTGACCGCGAAGCTCAGGTTGCCGCTGGGGACGCTGCCCGTGGAGACTTTGCATTCGGTTTTGGTGCTGGTGACTTGGATCGGTCCGGCGGAGGCGCTGGCGCCTGGCGTCTTTGCGTTGTCCGTGCAGCCGGTGAGGACGAGCGGCACCGCGGCAGCAGCGGCGACGAGGGCGAGGGACGTCCGGCGGCGTGAAGCCGTTGTGGGCAGGGACATTTTGGGCAGGGGAGTGCCAGGCATGGGGGTTTCCTTCTGTTGTGGGGTGCGGGAAGCTTTTAGGCAGCGTTGGCGGCTTGGGCCGTGGGGGCGTTGCCGGTGGACTGTTGCGGCGAGGAACCGTTGGTGCGGATGTAGAAATAGAGCACAGGGATCACGTACAGCAGCCAGGCCCCGGCTTCGAGCCACGTGGTGGCCGGGGACAGGTTGAGGGTGCCCTTCAGCAGGGTGCCGTACCAGGATGACGGCGGGATGGCCGCGGAGACGTCGAAAGCGAGGGTGTGGAGCCCCGGCAGGATTCCGGCTTCCTGGAGGTCATGGATGCCATAGGCGAGCACACCGCCCGCGATCACGATGAGGCCGACTCCGGTCCAGGTGAAGAACCGCGAGAGGTTGACCTTGAGGACGCCGCGATGCAGCAGGTATCCGAGCCCGGCAGCGACGGCCAGGCCGAGTAGCGCGCCTAGCAGCGGCTGCGACGACTCGCCGGCGGCCTGGGCAGCAGCCCAAAGGAACAGCGCAGTCTCAAGTCCTTCGCGGCCCACCGCCAATGCCGCCACCACCACGAGGCCCCACGCGGCGCCGTCGGCCATCTTGTCCACTTGCGACTTCAGCTCGCCGCCGAGGCTGCGGGCGGTGCGCGCCATCCAGAAGACCATCCAGGTGACGAGCCCGACGGCGGCAATCGACAATCCGCCCCCGATCGCCTCTTGCGCGGCGAAAGTCAGTCCCTGCGGACCGAAGGTGAGCAAGGCGCCGAAGGCGATGGATACGGCCACGGCGATGCCGACGCCGGCCCACAGCCGGGGGAGCAGCGAGCGGCGTCCGGTCTTGACCAAGTAGGCCATGAGCAGGACCACAACGAGGGTGGCTTCAAGGCCCTCGCGCAGGCCGATCAGGAAGTTCGCGGTCATGTGGAATCCTTCGTTAGGGGAGCCACACTTAGGCTCACCTAAGGAAGTACAGTACCCGCTGGAAGTGATTGCGCAAAAGAAACGTGTCGTAATTATTTTGGGGTGGATGTCACGCGCTGCAATCTTTTGACCTCCGAGGATCGGTGCAGTCGCGGAATCCCGGGGCCTTCGCCAGGCCTCGGCCCCAAAAGGCTGCGTGGAGTGACGCGCCTGTCTCCGTTAACGACGACGGCGCGTTGCCCCCTGAGCGGGCAACGCGCCGTCGTCGTACTTCCGGATGGCGGCTTGGGCCGCCGCGAAGTCCTAGCTGCGGAAGTTCACGAACTGGAGATCGGCCTCTTCGAACTTCTTGAGGATGTTCATGGTCTCCTGCAGGTCATCGCGGGACTTCGAGGTGACGCGGAGCTCGTCGCCCTGGATCTGGGACTTGACGGACTTAGGGGCTTCGTCACGGATGATCTTGTTGATCTTCTTCGCGATGTCCTGGGCAATGCCCTCCTTGATGGAGCACTCCAGGCGGAATTCCTTGCCGGAGGGGTAAGGCTCGCCCTGGTCGAGGGACTTCAGGGAGATGCCGCGCTTGATGAGCTTGGACTGGAACACGTCCAGGACAGCGAGGATGCGGTCCTCCGAGTTGGCCTTCATGAGGATCTTCTCGCCGCTGAAGTCGATCTCAGCGCCGACGCCCTTGAAATCGTACCGCTGGGCGATTTCCTTCTGGGACTGGTGGAGCGCGTTGGCGACTTCCTGCTTGTCTACCTTGCTGACGACGTCGAATGTGGATTCGCCTGCCATGACTCTCCTTGTGATCGTTGGGGGTGGCCCGGAAACGGGCGGTTTTGTCTGCCATCCAGCCTAGTACGGAAGCGCCCGGCGTGTGCTGAACGTTCACAGTTCGCTCACAGCACACGCATGGCCGGAACTGAGACTGCCCCGACAGAGTTGTATCAGTTTGAAGAGCCCGTCCTGAAAAGGAGCACCATGAGCAACCAGGCCGTCCGCTACGTCACCAAGTCAGCCGCTGCCGCCGCCGGTTCAATCGGAGTCGCTGCCGCCACGGCCGCAGGCGCGGTTGCAGCCGCAGCGCTCGCCGCCTCCGTGGTCCTGAGCCCGGTCCCGGACGCGGCGTCGCGGATGGATGGCGTCCACGCGGACTTGTTGCGGGCCGTGCAGCTCAACCAGATCACCCTTGAGCAGGCGGCCAGTTTCGAGGCCAAACTTGCAGGACGGATACTTGGTTAGCCTGAGATTTCCGCCGATTTTGTGGCCTCGAGGGCTCGATTCGATTCTTCGGCAGAAGTTCTGTAAGGTTGTCTTGCTCGCGCTTACCGGATCGGAAACGAACCGATGATCGGGAGTGACTTCTTTGAAGTTCGGCAGATTACCCGAGCGGCCAAAGGGGGCTGACTGTAAATCAGCTGGCAACGCCTACGGGGGTTCGAATCCCTCATCTGCCACAAAATTAAATCCCCGGAACCACATGGTTCCGGGGATTTTTTTGTCCGTGTTTTCTGGGGAGGCCCCGTTCGACGCGCGCGGGGCCGTTCGACGCGGAAAATCCTTTGCGCGGCGCTGGTGGATTCTCGACGCACGAATTCCGGTGTCGACAGGGATTTTGCGTGTCGAAAACGAAAGCCCAGTTAGCTCGCGCTGCCCGGCTCCAGCCAGTAACCGTCCTGGTGATGGACGAGTTGCCGGCCCAGGCCTCCGGACAACTGGATCCAGAGCGTGCTGCGATCCTCGGTCATGCCGTCCAAGGTGCCTACGATCCTGTTGCCGCGGGTGTCCTGCAACACGAGCTCCTGGTGGAGCGGAAGTTCCGGCCACACCTCTGCGTGTGGCCTGATGGTTTGGGTGGTGCTCACGGGATCTCCTTGGTGCCTTCTGCAATTTGTTTTCAGACATTCTTCCCGCGGCATGTGAACCGGCGGTAAACGACATGCCACGTAGCGACACACAAAACGGGGCTGTCCCGAAATGTTACTGGGGAGTAACATTGCGGTTATGCATTTGCTTCTCCGAACCCTCTTGCTCTTGTTCACCTCGTCCAGGCGGAGCCGGCTCAGCGTTTGGGGCACGTCTTCCTTGCCCATGCGAGTGCTGCCCACGGACATCGACATTGCGATGCATGTCAACAACGGCATGTATTTCTCGCTGATGGATCTTGGACGCTTCGACCTCATGGTGCGCGCGGGGATCTGGCAAAAGATGCGCAGACGCCGCTGGAGCCCCGTGGCAGCTGGGGAGACGGTCGCGTTCCGGAAGTCGTTGCAGCTCTGGCAGCAATACACCATCGAGTCCAAGATCATCGGGCTCGATTCGAAGGCGATCTACTTTGAACAACGAATGGTGGCCGACGGCGAGATCTACGCCCGCGCGCACATCGCCACAAGGCTTGTCGCCAAGGGCCGGCCCGTGAGCCAGGAGGAAATCCTGGCCGAGTTCGGCGAGCCCCCCGCGGACCTCGAGCTTCCGGAATGGATCCACGAGTGGCGCGAGAGCAACGCGCTCCCCGGTGCCAGGAAGGCCGCCCCGCACCTCTGGCACTAGCCGACGGTACCGGGCGGCCCCAAACGAGCTGCCCGGCGTCGTGCTTTATTCCCGGTTTGCCGGGTAGCGAACAAGCGCGACTTAGGCGGTGCGGTCGCGTACCGTGGAAGCATGGCTACAGTTGACATCACCGGCGAGCAGTTCGCATCGACCATCGAGGGCAATGACATTGTCCTGGTGGATTTCTGGGCTGCGTGGTGCGGCCCTTGCAGGCAGTTTGCCCCCACATACCAGGCCGCTTCCGAGAAGCATGACGATGTCTTCTTCGCCAAGGTGGACACCGAGGCCGAGCAGCAGCTGGCCGCCGAAGCCGGTATCTCCTCGATCCCCACGCTCATGGCCTTCCGCGAAAAGGTCCTCGTGTTCTCCCAGCCGGGCGCACTGAACGGACCACAGCTGGAGCAGGTCATCGAGGCCGTCAAGGGTCTCGACATGGATGAGGTCCACGCGCACATCGCAAAGCAGCGCGCCGAAAACCCCTAGCAAACGCCATCGGCTGTTGCCCACTTTCCAGTGGGCAACAGCCGATGCTAGTTAGAGGCGCTCGAGCTTCACCGGCTCCGCGAGCAGGGCGCTGAGGGATTCGTTGAGGTCCTGGACGGCGATGCCCTTGGAATGGGTGTCGAGGTGCTCCTCGGATGCCCACTGTTCGGTCAGGACCAGCTTGTCCTCGTTGGCTTCGGTGAGCTCGTAGCGGATGCAGCCGGGTTCGTTGACCACTTCGTCGATCGCGATTTCCAGCGCGAGCTTGACGCGGAAGAATTCGCCGTCGTTGGGGATGAACGTGGCCTGCAGGTCAATGGGTGCACTCATGGGATTCACATTACCGGCTGGCCCGCCAAGGCCCTGAAATATTTTGTAGGACTTCCAAGCAAAAGTCTTCTCTTGGCCCCCCGGAGTTGGTAGCGTGCGTTCATGCTTTCCTACACAGCCGGGGACACTGACGTCCCGCTGCTTGAAGAGACCATCGGCGCCAACTTCGAACGCGTCGCGGCGCGGTTTCCGTTGCGGGACGCGCTCATCGAAGCCGCCGTGGTGCCGGGCGATGAGGCCAGGCGCTGGAGCTACGAAAAACTGAACGACGACGTCGATCGCCTCGCGCGTGCGCTGCTCGCCATGGGCGTCGCGAAGGGTGACAGGGTAGGCATCTGGAGCCCGAACTGCGCCGAATGGACCATCCTGCAATACGCCACGGCGAAGGTCGGGGCGATCCTGGTCAACGTCAATCCGGCCTACCGCAGCCATGAACTCGAATTCGTGGTCCGCCAGAACGGCATGCGGATGCTGGTGGCCGCGCCATCGGACAAGAACAGTGACTATGTGGCCATGGCCCGGGACGCCTTGACCAGTTGCCCTGAGCTTCGGGAGCTCGTGTTTCTTCCCGATCTGGGACTGGACATGCTTAACGCAGGCGAACCGCAAACTGACGCCGAGCTGACGTACGCCGAACTGCTCAAGCGGGCGGACGACGTCGTCCCCTCAGCGCTCAAGGCTCGGATGGCGGAGCTGGACCCGCACGATCCCATCAATCTGCAATACACCTCGGGGACCACGGGCTTCCCCAAGGGCGCCACCCTGACGCACCACAACATCCTCAACAACGGCAACCAAATCGGCAGGCTGTTGGGGTACACGGAACGCGACCGCGTGGTCCTTCCGGTGCCTTTCTACCACTGTTTCGGCATGGTCATCGGGAACCTGAACGCCCTGAGCTTCGGCGCGGCCACCATCATTCCCGGCCGCGGATTCACCCCGGCCGCAGCGCTGGAAGCCGTGCAGGATTTTGGCGGGACCTCGCTGTATGGCGTGCCCACCATGTTCATCGCCGAGCTGGCTTTGCCGGATTTCGCGTCCTACGACCTCTCGACGCTGCGTACCGGCGTCATGGCCGGCTCACTATGCCCTATCGAGGTCATGGAGCGTGTCATCGCCGAGATGAACATGCGGGACGTGGCCATTTGCTACGGCATGACCGAGACTTCTCCCGTATCCACCATGACCCTCGCGGCCGACACCCTTGAGCAAAGGACCACGACTGTAGGGCGCACGATGCCCAGGCTCGAGTCCAAGATCGTGGATCCGGGCACCGGCGAAACCCTGGAACGCGGAGGGATCGGCGAGCTGTGCACGCGGGGCTACGCCGTGATGGCCGGGTATTGGGGCCAGCCGGAGAAGACAGCCGAGGCCATCGACGACGACGGCTGGATGCACACCGGCGACCTCGCCCGGATGGACTCGGACGGTTTCATCATCATCGAAGGCCGCATGAAGGACATGGTCATCCGCGGAGGGGAGAACATCTATCCCCGCGAAATCGAGGAGTTCCTGTATCGCCATCCCGCCATCCAGGACGTCCAAGTCATCGGGGTGCCTGACCCCAAGTACGGCGAGGAGTTGATGGCGTGCATCATCCTCAAACCGGGAGCGGCTTTGGACCTGGAAGGGGTGCAGGAGTTCTGCCGAGGCAAACTGGCCCATTACAAGATCCCCCGCTACGTCGACATCAGGGAGAGCTTCCCCATGACGGTGTCCGGCAAGGTGCGCAAGATCGACATGCGCGAAGAAGCGATCGCCCGCCTCGGACTCTAATTCCAACGCGGGGTCACTTACGGCCCATGTTGGGCGGCAACATGGGCCGTAAGTGACCCCGCGTTGGCTTGCTTGGAAGTCAGCCTGTGGATAACTCCTTGCCGGGGTCAAACTGCGGACAAACTGGATCCCATGGTCCGCATCATGCCGCTGCCGGAGGAACTTAGTAACCGTCCTTTCACGGTCTATGAATCCCGCGTGCTTGGCGTCGCTCCGAAGCGGCTCCGGGCCAGGGATATGTCCGACGGCGGGCGGCTGATCTACTTGCCTGCGGGTCGTGACTTTGAGTTTGCCGAACAGGCGCGGGTCCTTGCCGCGGCAACACCGGGCGCCTGGGTGTCCCATGAGAGCGCCGCGGTACTGACCCGGCTCGGCCTTCCTCCGTGGCTGGGCGACTGCGAGACGGTCCACCTGAGCAAGCCCCATGAGCTTCCCCGGGTCCGCCGGACCGGGGTGACGGGGCACCGAGTCCGTGTCCTCCAGGGCGAAGTCACGGAGATAGGCGGTATCCCGGTGTCCTCCCCGTCCCGGACGTGGCTTGACCTGGCGCATCAGTTGCCGCTGCGGTACGTGATTGCCATGGGCGATCAGCTGATCCGTAGGCCTCGGCCTGGCCTTGAAGGAAGGACGGAGGCCTACGCCACCAAGGAAGGATTGCGGCTCCTGATCCGGCAGCATCCGAACATGAAAGGCGTGGAGAAGGCCCGGCTTGCCCTTGAAGACATGCGGGTTGGAGCAGATTCGTTTCCGGAGACATTCCTGCGGCTCGCAATGTCGGAGGCGCGATTGCCTGAACCGGAACTGCAGCTCCGCCTCGACCCGGACGATCCGTGGTCGCCGTCCGCGGACCTGGGGTACCGGCGGTTTCGGATCGCCGTGCAGTACGACGGCGCACCACATCTCACGCGGGAACAGCAGACACGGGACAACCGGAGGGACGAAGCGTTCACCAATGCCGGCTGGTCCTACTTCAAGGCCAACGCCGATGATCTGGCCGAAGGGTTCTCTGGCCTGATTGTCCGGATCAAACGCGCGAAACTCCGAACGCGGGGTCACATACGGCCCATGTTGGGCGGCAACATGGGCCGTAAGTGACCCCGCGTTGGAGGGCGTTGGTGGCGTTAGTGTCCTCGGTGGTCCTGGATGGTCATCCGTGGTCCGAAGGTCGGCTTGCGGAAGCCGCTGAGCCCCAGCATCCGGACTACCCGCTGGCGGTGCCCACGCCACGGTTCCAGGAGGGCGATCATTCCGGCGTCGTCCGTCTTCCTGCCTGTGAGCGCATAACCGACGTACGAGGCCAAATGGTAGTCGCCCACCGCGATCGAATCAGGGCAGCCATGGGTCCGCTGGACCACCTCGGCGGCCGTCCAGATGCCGATGCCCGGGATGGTCTGCATCTTTGCCCCGGCTTCAACCGCGCTGAGTGAGGCGAGCCGTTCAAGCGCGACGGCGGATCGCAGCGCCCGCATGACCGTCGCCGAACGCTGGGGACCCACGCCTGCCTTGTGCCATTCCCACGAAGGGATGGCTAACCATTGGGCGGCGGTCGGCGCCACGAGCAGCCCCGAGGGGCCCGACGTCGGGAGGCGGCCTGCGCTTGGCGCTGCGGTGCCGAACCTGTACATCAGGTAGCGGTAGCCCCGGCGGGCTTCGATAGTGGTGACCTTTTGCTCAAGAATCGTGGGCACGAGGGAGTCCACCACACGGCCGGTGGTAGGCAAACGGACGGTGAGGTTCCGGCGTCGGGCTTCCCGGACCATGCGCGGAAGGGTGGCATGGAACGCAGCGTCATCAAAGCCGGACCAGTCGTCCCCGCTCCCCAACAACGCAGGCACGGAGGCAATGGCGGAGCCCGCGCCGGGGCCCCACGCCTGGGCATCGACACGGGTGTCTTGGCCGGTTCCCGCGGCGGTGAGTCGCAATGTGACCGGGCCATCCGGCGTCGTGAAGGCCATCCACACCCCGTCCTGCCGTGCAGCGAAGGACGGATCGCCGTTGCCGCGCATGAGGATTCCCACGGTCTGCAGGAGGTCGAAGGGGCCGCCGGGGTGCCATCGCACTGATGCGTCGGCCGCAGCCGCTGCGGCGGGTGGGGCATCGACGATGGTCATTCATTCATGGTCGCATGCTCGTGTGACAACACTCGAAAAGAGCCGCGCTCAAGCCCTTACGCCGCGAAACCCACACGACTAGACTCCACGTGTGGCGCGGGGCGTCTGCGCCTTCCATGACAATCTCAGGAGAACGCAATGGCCGGTGTAGTGCATTTCGAGATCCCCGCGGACGACAAGGAGCGGGCCAACACATTCTACCAGGGTGCCTTCGGCTGGATGCTCAACCCCATGCAGGAAATGGACTACACGATCGCCATCACCACGCCTTCGGACCCACAGACGGGCATGCCGAGCGCGCCAGGGGCCATCAATGGTGCACTGTTCCCGCGTACAGAGGAATTGAAGACGCCCATCATCACCGTTGACGTCGAAGACATCGAGGCTTCGCTCGGCCAAATCGAGAGTGCGGGCGGTTCTGTGGTCAAAGGCAAGGATGCTGTTCCGGGCATGGGTTACTACGCCTATTTCAAGGACACCGAAGGCAACATCCTCGGCCTCTGGCAGACGGACTCTTCGGCAGGAGGCACTGCACCGGCAGAGTGAATGGGTTGCTCGGGACGGCCCTTTACGCGGAGCTGGCCCTACGCTCCCGAAACTACTCTCCGAAGCGCCCGCGGGACTCCGCCGGAATCAGCGGGTTCTCGGCCCGGACCTTGAGTTCCTGCACCGTCCACGTGTTGCCGTCCGGATCGCTGAAGCCGAAGAACGTGCCGCCGTCGCGCTCGTCGAAGACGGTGATTTCGCTGGCCTCGACCCCGCGGCCGAGCAATTCCTCGCGTGCGGCGCGGGCATCCGCGACCACAAGCTGAAGGCCCCGCATGGAACCCGGCGCCATCTCGCTCTGCGCCGGCAAGTCTCCGACGACGATCGAGCATCCGGAGCCCGGCGGAGTCAGCTGTGCCACGTGCTGAGTCCTCCGCTGCACCGGAGCAGTCCCGACCAAGCGGTAACTTGGTACCTATGAAGTACGCCCAGTCCGTCCTGGACCTCATTGGCAATACACCGCTCATCAAGCTCAACCACGTGACCGGGGACATCAAAGCCACCATTCTGGTGAAGCTTGAATATGTGAATCCCGGTGGCTCCATCAAGGACCGCATCGCGGTGAAGATGATCGAGGAAGCGGAGCGGGACGGAAAGCTCAAGCCGGGCGGAACCATCGTGGAACCGACCTCGGGCAATACCGGCGTCGGACTCGCCCTGGTGGCCCAGCAAAAGGGCTACAAATGCATCTTTGTTGTCCCGGACAAAGTGGGCGAGGACAAGCGTGCCGTACTTCAGGCGTACGGCGCCGAAGTTGTCGTGGCGCCTACTTCCGTGGCCCCGGACAGCCCGCAAAGCTACTACAGCGTCTCCGACCGGCTCGTGTCGGAGATCCCCGGAGCCTACAAGCCGGACCAGTTCTCCAACCCCGCAGCCCCCGGCAGCCACTACGAAACCACCGGGCCCGAGATCTGGCGTGATACCGACGGGAAGATCACCCACGTCGTGATCGGCGCCGGGACGGGCGGCACCATCACCGGCACCGGGCGCTACCTCAAGGATGTGTCCGCCCAGCGGCCGGAGTCCGACGGCGGCCGCGTCAAGGTCATCGGCGCGGACCCGGCAGGCTCGGTCTACTCGGGCGGCACGGGGCGGCCCTACTTCGTGGAGGGCGTCGGCGAGGACATGTGGCCGGCCAACTACGACAAGACTGTGCCGGACGATGTCATCGCCGTCAGCGACGCCGACTCCTTCGAGATGACCAGGCGCCTGGCCCGCGAGGAAGGACTCCTGGTAGGGGGTTCCTCGGGCATGGCAGTGGTTGCCGCGTTGCAGGTGGCCAAAGACCTTGGCGAGGAAGCCGTCGTCGTCGTGATCCTGCCGGACTCCGGCCGGGGCTACCTGGCGAAGATCTTCAACGACAAGTGGATGCGTTCCTACGGCTTCCTCTCCGGCGGCGAGGAAGCCTCGGTGGGCGAGGTCCTGAAGTCCAAGACCGGCGAAATGCCGGACCTCGTCCACATCCATCCCAACGAGACCGTCCGCGATGTCATCAACATCATGAACGAATTCGGGGTTTCGCACATCCCGGTCCTCTCGCAGGAGCCGCCCGTGGTCATGGGCGAGGTGCTCGGCGCTGTCGATGAGCGCACGCTGACCTCCAAGCTGTTCCGTGGCGAGGCGAAATTGACCGACAAGATCTCCGAGCACATGGGGGAGCGCCTGCCCGTGATCGGCTCCCTGGAGACCATTTCCGCCGCACGCGAGCTGCTGTCCGACGTCGACACCGTCATGGTGACGTTCGTTGGAGCTCCCGTGGGGATCCTGACCCGCCACGACCTTCTCGCCTACCTGAGCAACTGACACTAGGAGTTCATATGTCTGCAAACGAAGCAGGATTCAACACGCGTGCCGTCCACGCCGGCCAGGCGTTCGAACCGCGCACCGGCGCCGTGGTTCCGCCGCTGCACTTCAGCTCGACGTATGCCCAGGACGGCATAGGCGGTTTGCGCGACGGCTACGAGTATGGCCGCGGCGGCAACCCCACCCGAGATGCGCTGCAAGAACAGCTCGCCGCGCTCGAAGGCGGCACCCACGCCTTCAGCTTCAGCTCGGGCCTCGCAGCGGAGGACTCACTGATCCGTGCTGTTGCCCGGCCCGGCGACCACATCGTCCTCGGCAACGACGCGTATGGCGGAACCTACCGGCTCATCAACCGCGTGCTCGGTGAGTGGGGCATCGGCAACACACCAGTGGACATGTCCAACCTGAACGCCGTTGCCGCGGCCGTCGCGGCGAACAAGACCCGCATCGTCTGGGTGGAAACGCCTTCCAACCCCATGATGAAGATCACCGATATCGAAGCGCTCGCCAAAGTTGCGCACGACGCCGGTGCCCTCCTGGTGGTCGACAACACCTTTGCGTCCCCCTACTTGCAGACCCCGCTCGCCCTGGGGGCCGACGTCGTGGTCCACTCGACCACCAAGTACATCGGCGGCCACTCGGATGTGGTGGGCGGGGCGATCGTGGTCAAGGACGCCGAACTGGCAGAGAAGATCGGCTTCGTGCAGTTCGCTGTCGGCGCCGTGTCCGGACCCATGGATGCGTTCCTGACCACGCGTGGCCTCAAGACGCTCGGCGTGCGCATGGACCGCCACAGCGAGAACGCCCAGGCCGTGGCCGAGTGGTTGCTGGAGCGCCCCGAGGTTGAAGCCGTGCTGTATCCGGGGCTGCCTTCCCACCCGGGCCACGAGCTCGCGGCCAAGCAGATGAAGAAGTTCGGCGGCATGATTTCCGTGCAGTTCAAGGGCGGCGAAGCCGCGGCCCGCAAAGTTGCCGAATCCACCCAGGTCTTCACTCTGGCCGAGTCCCTGGGCGGCATCGAGTCCCTCATGAACTATCCCTCGGAGATGACGCACGCTTCGGTCAAGGGCACTGAGCTGGCCGTGCCTGTCAACCTGATCCGGCTTTCCTGCGGCATCGAGGACGTCGAAGACCTGATTGCGGACCTCGAGCAGGCGATCGGCAACATCACCGACTGAAAACCCCTCCAAATCACCTAGCTTTCTTTAGGAAAGCCAGCTAATCTCGAACCATGCCCTTACGATCCGATTGGTCCGAGCGGACGTGCAGCCTGGCGCGCGGCCTCGATATCCTCGGCGACCCTTGGGGAAGCCTGGTGCTGCGGGAGGTCTTCTTCGGCAACGGCCGCTTCGACGCCATCAAAACCCGCCTCCACATCGCAGACAACGTCCTCAGTAAAAGACTGGGCTGGCTGGTCGAGGCAGGCCTCCTTGTCCAACGGCCCTACCTGGACGGCGCCCGCACGCGCCAGGAGTACGTCCTCACCCCCAAGGGCGAAGATGCTTTGCCGGTCTTGAACGCCATCATCATCTGGTCCGAAAAGCATCTCGATGCGCCGGCGGACAACGCCCACATGCGCGTGATCCACAACGGCTGTGGACTGCCGACGGCGTCGGCCGATACGTGCTCCCATTGCGGGTCCCGCCTGACCGCCGCCAACACCAGTTGGCATAGCCTCACGCGATCGGAACACCCCATGGCCCTGGCCACCGCCCCCGCCCGACGCGACCTCCTGGACGAATCGGAGCCCTCCGCATGACCGCACCCAATCCCACCGAACTTTCCGCCGGCAAACCAGCTGGCAAGACTCCGCGGAAGCGGCGCCTCCACCCCGCCTGGATGGTGGCCGCCGTCGCGTTCCTGGCCCTTGTGGGCGCAGCCGGATTCCGTGCAGCCCCCGGTGTGCTCATGGTGCCGCTGCAACAGGAATTCGGCTGGTCAACAACCGTCTTGTCGCTCGCAGTCAGCATCAACCTGGTGTTGTTCGGGCTCACGGCACCGTTCGCTGCGGCGCTCATGGAACGCTTCGGCATCCGCACCGTCACCGCGATTGCCCTTTGCCTGATCGGTCTCGGCTCCGCCCTGACGGTGTTCGTCAACCAGTCGTGGCAGATCCTGCTGACCTGGGGCGTCCTGATCGGGCTGGGCACCGGCTCCATGGCCTTGGTTTTCGCGGCCACCATCGCCAATACGTGGTTCTCCAAGAACCGCGGACTCGTGATCGGCATCCTGACGGCGGGCAGCGCGGCCGGGCAGCTAGTGTTCCTGCCCTTCATCGCGGTGCTTGCCCAGAGCCCGGGCTGGCGCGGCGCGTCGCTCCTCATCGCAGCGGGTGCGCTTGCCGTAGTGCCGCTCGTGCTGCGCTGGCTGAAGAACTCACCTGCCGACGTCGGGGTCCAGCCCTACGGAGCCGAAGAAGACCAAGCGACGACGGCGGAGCCCGCCCCGGTCCCGGAAGTCGCCAACGCGGAAGGCGCCAAGACGCCCAACGCAGCCGTGCGCGCACTGCAGGTCCTCAAACGCGCCAGCAAAGTGCGCACCTTCTGGGCCCTGGTTGCCGGTTTCGCCATCTGCGGTGCTACCACCAACGGCCTGATCGGCACCCACTTCATCCCCTCGGCGCACGACCACGGCATGCCGGAAACCACCGCGGCGGGCCTGTTGGCCGTCGTCGGGATCTTCGACATCGTGGGCACCATCGCCTCCGGTTGGTTGACGGACCGCTTCAATCCCAAGGTGCTCCTGGCTGTGTATTACCAGTTCCGCGGGGTTGGGCTGTTGGTGCTGCCCGTGCTTCTGGGCTCCACCGTGCAACCGAGCATGATCCTGTTCGTAGTGGTGTACGGCCTGGACTGGGTGGCCACCGTGCCCCCGACGGCGGCCATCTGCCGGAAGGTGTTCGGCGCGGACGGCTCGGTGGTGTTCGGGTGGGTCTTTGCCGCGCACCAGCTCGGGGCCGCTGCGGCCGCGTTGCTCGCGGGTTACATCCGCGATGCCACTGGCCACTACACCTACGCATGGATCGGCGCCGCAGCGATGTGCACGGTGGCCGCCGTCATCAGCGCCACCATCCGCAAGGAGGCGGGAAAGAAGGAACCGGTTTCGGTCGGAGCCTAGCTCGCTGGGCTGGTCCCCCCGCGCGCGGAGCTAGCGGAAAGCCGGGACGCCCGTGATGTGCTGGCCAAGGATCAGCGTGTGCACCTCGTCCGTCCCTTCGTAAGTGCGCACGGATTCCAGGTTGTTGGCATGGCGCATGGGCGGGTAGTCCAGCGTGATGCCGTTGCCACCGAGGATGGTGCGCGCTTCGCGGGCGATCTTGATTGCCTCCCGCACATTGTTGAGCTTGCCCGCCGAGATCTGCTCCGGGTGCAGTTTGCCCGCATCCTTGAGCCGCCCAAGGTGCAGGGCGAGCAAGGTACCTTTCTGGATCTCCAGGACCATGTTAACGAGCTTTTCCTGGGTCAACTGGTAGCCGGCCAAGGGCTTGCCGAATTGCATGCGGCTTCCGGCATATTCGAGCGCGGCCTCGTAGGAGTCGCGGGCAGCGCCCATGGCACCCCAAGCAATGCCGTACCGCGCCTCGTTGAGGCAGGAGAACGGGCCGCGGAGTCCCATGGCACCCGGGAGGAGTGCCTCCGGACCCAGCCGGACGGCGTCGAACACCACATCGCACTGGATCGAGGCACGCATGGAGAGCTTCGCGTCGATGGGAGTCACGGCGACTCCCGGGGTGCCGGCCGGAACCAGGAAGCCCCGGATGCCGTCGTCGGTGTTTGCCCACACCACCATGACGTCCGCGATCGATGCCATCCCGATCCAGCGCTTCGAACCGCTCAGCACCCAGCAGGCGTCGTCGCCCGTCCCGTCGCGGCGGGCAAAGCTGGCCATGGACGACGGGTCCGAACCCGCCGTCGGCTCCGTCAAGGCAAAACAGCCGATCAGTTCGCCGGCAGCCATGCGCGGGAGCCATTGTTCCTTCTGCTCTTCGCTGCCCCACTTGTGGATCGCCGTCATGGCCAGGGAGCCTTGGACGGACACGAAGGTCCGGATGCCGGAATCGCCGGCCTCGAGTTCCATGGCGGCAACGCCGTATTCGACGGCGGTGCGGCCGGAGCAGCCGTAGCCCTCCAGATGCATGCCAAGGACGCCGAGTTCGCCGAGTTCCGCCGGCAGTTCCCGCGGGAACACCGCGTCCTCGTACCAGCGGGCGATGTTCGGCCGGATCCGCTGGTCCGTGAAATCGCGTACCTTCTCGCGAAGCTCCAGTTCCTCGGAGCCCAAGAGGGAATCGAGGGCAAGGACATCGGAGGTATCCGTCGTTGAATGGCTCATGCCAGCATCCTAAGGCCGGACATGTTCCCCGCAGCGTCCTGTAAGGACCGTCGGCGCCGGCGCGGCACCTGCGCCGTGCCAGAATTGAGCCATGGCCGCCGCGGATGTGAACGCAATAGGGCTGCAGCTACCGGCAGTCAAGGGAATCGGGCGACCCCGAATTCTGGCGGGCCTAGTCCTGGCCCTGCTGCTACCTTCTGCGATCGAAGTCGTGGTATCCGCGCTGCAATACCGGAACTTCGCCATGATCATGCTCTTCCAATTGGCCGTCTCCGCCGCCGTTGCCGCGATCGGCGGGTTGTGGCCGGCGGTGGTGTCCGCCGTCCTCGGCAGCATGCTCTTGAACTACTTCTCAGCCGATCCGGTGGGCTCCCTCTCGATCGCGGATCCTGCCACGCTTTTCACCCTGGTCATCTTCCTTGCCGTGGCGTGCGGCGTGGCGCTCGCCGTCGGTTTGGCGACCCGACGGGCCCAGGAAGCCGCGCATTCCGGAGCCGAGGCGAGGGCACTGAGCGAATTGGCCCTTCGTATCCTGAGCTCGGACGGCAGCCTCGAGTCGTTCCTGGACAAAATCCGCGTCAACCTCGGCATGGAAGCGATGACGCTGCTCTCCACGTTTGACTCGCCGGACGCCACCGGACCGGGTTGGAAGGTCCTTGCAAGCTCCGGGATTCAACCGCCGGTGACCCATGCGGCCGCCGACCATGCCGCCGTCGTCGATCGCAACTACACGCTCCTGCTCAGGGGCGGACCGCTCTCCGAACAGCACCGCCGCATGCTCGCCGCGTTCGGCGCCTTCGTGGTGGCCGTGCGGGAGCGCCAGCAGCTGGTCAAGAGCAGGCAGGACAACGCGCGCCTGGCGGAAGGCAACAAGATGCGGACCTCCATCCTGCGCGCCGTCTCCCATGACCTCCGCACTCCTTTGGCGGGCATCAAGCTTGCCGTCAGCAGCCTGCGCCAGGAAGACGTGACCTTTGCTCCCGAAGACGAGCGCGAACTATTGGCCACTATCGAGGACTACGCGGACCGTTTGGATCACTTGGTGGATAACCTACTGGACATGTCCCGTATCACCGCGGATGCCGTGAACCCGCTGCTGCGCGGACTGGGCTGGCACCAGATCCTGCCGGAGGCTTTACGCGGGGTGCCGGGGGAGCGCATACGCAACGAGCTACTGGCCAACCTTCCGTATATAGAGGCCGACGCCGGGATGCTGGAACGCGTTGTGGCGAACCTCGTGGAGAACGCGGTGAAATACGCGCCTGATTCCGATGTTGTGCTGGTGGCGCGGACCGGTGCGGGCATCATGGTGGATGGTCGGCCGGCCAGCGAACTGCGGGTGATGGACCACGGCTCGGGGATAGCGCCCGCGGCCGTGCTGGAGCTTTTCCAGCCTTTCCAACGCCTCGATGATTCTCCATCCAGCCGTGACGGCCGCAGCGGAATCGGCCTGGGACTCGCTGTCGCCAAGGGCTTCACCGAGGCCATGGGCGGTACGCTCATGGCCGAGGCGACGCCGGGAGGCGGGCTGACCATGGTGGTCACAATCCCTCTGTGGACGGGAGGACGGCCATGAGCCTCGTGCTGATCGTGGAAGATGAAGCCCAGATCGCCCGGGCAATGCAGATCA
Organism: Arthrobacter sp. 01T428; assembly: GCF_056398685.1. Lineage (NCBI taxonomy): Bacteria > Bacillati > Actinomycetota > Actinomycetes > Micrococcales > Micrococcaceae > Arthrobacter > Arthrobacter sp. 01T428. The sequence goes on from NZ_JBFTPW010000001.1 coordinate 105,881, forward strand.
ATCTCCATGCCCACGGCTACCGTGCCATCAGCGTCGGCAACGGCGCAGACGCACTCAAGGCGGCTGCCCAGCAGCCAGTGGACATCGTGGTGCTCGATCTCGGCCTGCCGGACATGGATGGCGTGGACGTGATCAAGGGAATCCGCGGCTGGAGCACCATGCCCATCATCGTGTTGTCTGCCCGCCACGGTTCGGAAGACAAAGTTGAGGCCCTCGATGCCGGGGCCGACGACTACGTGACCAAGCCCTTCGGCCTTGACGAACTCCTGGCCAGGCTCCGTGCAGCCTCGAGGCGGGCAGCGCCCCGGCATGAAGCGCCGACGCTCCAGACCGCCGACTTCCTGGTTGACCTGGCCGGAAAGAAGATCACCAAAGACGGCGCGGAAGTCCGGTTGACGCCCACGGAATGGAACATCCTGGAATTGCTGGTGCGCAACGCCGGACGGCTGGTCAGCCAGCAGCAGATCCTCACACAGGTCTGGGGACAGGCCTACGCCAAGGAGACCCAGTACCTGCGTGTCTATATTGCCCAGCTCCGGCGCAAGCTCGAACGCGACCCTGCGCAGCCCCGACACCTCCATACCGAGGCCGGCATGGGATATCGCTTCGATCCGTAGCTGCGTACGTAGACTGTAGTCATGGATACCGCATCGTTGCTTGCTGTTTGCCGGGTATACGAGCTCCTGCCCGATCCCGAAGGGTCGGTCGGAGTGACGGCCATTGACAAGCGCCCCGTCGAGGGGCCGGTGAAGGTCCACAAGCTGGGAATCCACGGAGACATCCAGGCGAGCCGGATCCACCACGGCGGCGAGGACCAAGCACTCTATGCGTACTCCCAGGCCGATGCCGATTTCTGGGCGGGTGAACTCCAGAGGGACATGCCTCCCGGGATCTTCGGGGAGAACCTCCGCGTTGCCGGAATCGAGACCAGCGGTGCCGTGATCGGCGAACGGTGGAAGATCGGCCTGGACGTCGAAGTCGAGGTCACCTCCCCGCGTGTGCCGTGCGCGACTTTCCAGCGCCGCATGAACGAACCACAGTGGGTCAAGCGCTTCACGGAAGCCGGACGCGTCGGCACCTATCTGCGCGTGGTGAAGACCGGCTCCATTTCGGCCGGTGACTACATCCACAAGCTGTTTGTGCCCAAACATGGCATCACGGTGGGGCAGTGGTTCAGCAACCCCAACCTCGATGACATGCAATTGCTCCTCGACGCCGAAGCCGACGGAGAAGTCCTGCTGCAGTCCGACTACCACGACACCTTCGAAAAGCTGATGCGCCGCAACGGGGTGGATGCCTGAAGCGGCCGTTGAGCGGACAGCCGGGAAGGACGTCCTGAGGGGCGGCCTTGACGGCGCCGGTGGCGGGTTTGTGCGCAAGCTCACCGCCGCCGTCGACCGTTATGTCGCCAAGGGACTCATCTGTGCCCTACACTTGAACTATCCCCCACTCCGGAAATCCCTTTTTCCTGCCCAATTCTTGAGGCAGGACTGGTCAGTGTTGGGGCCCGCAAAATGTGTGTGGGCAGTTTCATAGGGAGAGCCGGGCGAAGAAAACGCTGTACAGACTGCTGAGATAGCAGCCAAGAGATGCAGCGGGAAGTCCTGCCATGGGATTGCGACAGCGCCGGACTTCTTGCGAGCACCAGAGCCTTCGGGTTCTTTTGCCCGCAACGTGTACTGCGGCCAAGCCCAACCGGGCCGCGCCGACTGGCCCCCTATGGATGAGGAAACTTTCCCCTATGCCCGAAAACCTGAACGACCCGTTCGTCGCCGAGTCTGCTGAAGAAGCAGAGACCGCCGTCGAGATCGCCGAAACCGCACCCGCCGAAACCGCCGCACCCGCCGCTGAGTTCATCGAGGCTGCAGCGCCCGTTGAGGCCCCGGCCGAGGCACCCGCCGAGGCTTCCGCCAAGGCCCCGGCTGCAGTTCCGGCCGAATCGCCTGTCGAAGAAGAGGAAGAGGGCATCCGCTTCGTCGACCTCGGAATCGACCCCCGCGTCCTTGCGGCCCTGCAGGACGTCGGCTACGAGAAGCCGTCTCCGATCCAGGCAGCAACCATTCCGCTGCTGCTCGAAGGCCGCGACGTCGTCGGCCTCGCCCAGACCGGCACCGGTAAGACTGCAGCATTCGCAGTACCGGCACTGTCCCGCCTGGCCGAACTCCACGACCTGAACGGCCCGTCCCGCAAGACGCAGGCACTGGTCCTCGCTCCGACCCGCGAGCTTGCGCTCCAGGTTGCCGAGGCCTTCACCTCGTACGCCAAGCACATCGATGACTTCACGGTTCTCCCCGTCTACGGTGGCTCCGCTTATGGCCCGCAGCTTGCTGGCCTTCGCCGCGGTGCACAGGTTGTTGTGGGTACCCCGGGCCGCGTTATCGACCACATCTCCAAGGGTTCCCTGGACCTGTCCGAGCTGCAGTACCTCGTCTTGGACGAAGCCGACGAAATGCTCCGCATGGGCTTCGCCGAGGACGTTGAGCAGATCTTCCAGCAGACCCCGGAAGACCGCCAGGTTGCGCTGTTCTCTGCCACGATGCCGGGCCAGATCCGCCGTATGTCCAAGCAGTACCTGAACAACCCTGCCGAGATCTCGGTCAAGTCCAAGACCACCACCGGCGCCAACACCCGCCAGCGGTACCTGCAGGTCATGGGCCCGCACAAGCTCGATGCCCTGACCCGCATCCTCGAGGTGGAAGAGTTCGACGGCGTTATCGCCTTCGTGCGCACCAAGATGGCTACCGAGGACCTGGCTGACAAGCTGAAGTCCCGCGGCTTCCAGGCCGCCGCCATCAACGGCGACATTCCGCAGCAGCAGCGCGAACGGACTGTCGACGCGCTGAAGGAAGGCCGCATCGACATCCTGGTCGCCACCGACGTCGCGGCCCGTGGCCTTGACGTTGAGCGCATCAGCCACGTGGTCAACTACGACATCCCGCACGACACCGAGTCCTACGTCCACCGCATCGGCCGTACCGGCCGTGCAGGCCGTAGCGGCGACGCCATCCTCTTCATGACGCCGCGGGAGAAGTACCTGCTGCGTTCGATCGAGAAGGCCACCCGCCAGCCGGTTGAGCAGATGCACCTGCCCACTGCCGAGACGGTCAACACCTTGCGCCTTGGCAAGTTCGCGGACAAGATCACGGAGACCCTCGAGTCCGAGGACGTTGCCGCGTTCCGCGACCTGATCTCTTCCTACGAAGAGGAGCACAACGTTCCGGCTTCGGAGATCGCAGCTGCACTGGCCGTCATGGCACAGGGCGGCCAGCCGCTCCTGGTCAAGGAACTGCCGGCTGCACCGGAATTCCAGAAGCGCGAGCGCTCCAAGGACGGCTTCGGTTCCCGTGGCCCGACCCGCGCCCTGACCGAGGGCAACGCCACCTACCGGATCGCCGTCGGACGCCGCCAGCGCGTCATGCCGGGTTCGATCGTTGGCGCCATTGCCAATGAAGGCGGCATCTCCTCGGCACAGATCGGCGGCATCGACATCCGCTCGGACCACTCCCTGGTGGAGCTCCCGGCAGACCTGAGCCCCGAGCAGTTGCGTGCCCTGTCCCGCACCCGGATCGGCGGCGAGTTGATTCACCTCGAGCTGGACAACGGCCGCAAGCCGGCCTCTGACCGTGGCGGCGAGCGTGGCGGTTACTCCGGAGGCAGCCGCGGCGGCGACCGTGGTGGCTACTCCGGTGGTGACCGTGGCGGAAACTTCAAGGGCAACGGTGGCTTCAAGAAGGAGTTCCGTAAGACTGAAGGCGACCGTGGCGGCTACTCCGGTGGCGAGCGCACTTCCGCTGATCGCGGCGGCCGTTCCTACAGCGAGCGCAGCAGCGCCGGTACCGGGACGGGCAGCTACGCCGACCGCGGCGCACGCAAGCCGCGCACTGGCGGCGACGCGGGCAACCGCGATTTCAACCGCAAGAGTAAGTGGTAAACAGGACTAGTTCCTGGGTTTCTCGCCAGAGGCCGGCTTTCGAGCCGGCCTCTGGCCGTTTAACGGTGGCCCCACTTTAACGCCCGCCCAGGTTCCGCGCTTGCCCGGCTGTGGAAAGCTAGGTTCATGGGATTCCTCGATGGGTTGAAGAAGAACCTCGGCTTCGAGAAGGCCGAACACAAGCCGGCTGGACGGCCGTCTGAGGCCCCACAGGAGGCCGCTGAAGCCTCAACGGGGGAGACGGTCCAAAGCCCGGGTCCGGAGCCGTCAGTGGAGGCTCCCGTGGCGCCCGGCCCCGCACTGCCCGACGCCGGTGCTTCCGCCGCCAACGCAGGGCCGGTCACGGAAGTCGTAGTGGAGACCGACGATACCCTCAGCGGCATCGCCATGCAGTTCGGCGTCGACTTGGATGCCCTGATCGCCGTGAACGCGGACACCGTGCCCAACCCGGACCACATCTACCCTGGCCAAGTGCTCCGACTGCCCTGATGCGGACGCTCTTCGGCTCAAGAAACCGGGGCGGATGCAAATTGTGTCGGCGCCGTTTTTCCCTGTCCCGCAGCCGATTTGTGGCCTGCGAAATCGTCCGGTAGAGTATTTACTCGTTGCCCCCCTAGCTCAGTGGTAGAGCGCGTTCTTGGTAAGAACGAGGTCACCGGATCGATTCCGGTGGGGGGCTCTGAATGAGGGCCTGTGTCAAGGCGGTTTTTGACCGGCTTGACGCAGGTTTTTCTCATTCGTGGCGGTGTAGCTCAGTTGGTTAGAGCGCACGACTCATAATCGTGAGGTCGGGAGATCGAGCCTCCCCACCGCTACCAAGTAAAACCCCCGGAATCCGCGAGATTCCGGGGGTTTTTCGTTTTCGGCGCTAGCTGATGGACGCCAAGGTGTAACCACTCCCGCGGCGCACACCGCACAACGGCCTCCGCGCGTTTGGAGCCCCCGCCCCTGCATCTTAGGCCGGCCGGGCCCGGTGTTGGTCCAAGTGAATTAGAGGAGAAATCTGGGCGGTAGCCACAAGGCCACTGGGTGCTTGCCGTAAAGATTTCGTAAAGATCGTGACGAAATGGCGCTACTTGCCGATAGTTTCGGACGCGCCGCCATCTGAGGTTTCCCCCAATTCTCGGGTGGTGCGCATCTAGAAAGATGGCCCGCCGCCTGTGGTTCCCCCAATTCTCAGGCGGCGGCGCCCTTCGAAGATGTCCAAGTCCTATGCACGGAACTCAACGTGGGTACGGCGCGTCGTAACTCGCGATCACCCTCGAACTTACTCGTCTATTTAGGAGATCCATTGTCGTACCAGCAGCAACAAACCACCCAGTTTGGCAGCGCCATTCCGCTTTGGGCCCCGTACTATGGTGCACCGATCGGCGAGGCAGCACGCCGGTTCGTCAAGAAGTACGCCACGTTCACCGGCCGGGCCAGCCGTAGCGAGTACTGGTGGTGGACCCTCATCTCGGTTGTCGTCACCACCGTGCTGAACATCGTCATGTCCGTAGCTGGCTCCGCGGGTGCCACCGTCAATGACTCCGGAGCTATGGTCCCGGGTCCCGGGGCGATGGTCGGCGTCATCCTCCTGGTCATCTGGGGTCTGGCAGTCATCGTCCCGTCTCTGGCCCTCACTGTCCGCCGCCTCCACGATGTGAACTTCAGTGGCTGGATGATCTTGATCGGCCTGGTCCCGTTCCTCGGTGGACTGGCGCTGCTCGTCTTCACGATCCTGCCGTCCAAGCCGGAAGGCCAGCGGTTCGACGTCCCCGCCTAGCTCCAAATCACAGGACAACCTGAAGGGTCATCGGCCGTGATGCCGGTGGCCCTTCAGTGTCTTCCTCGATTGAGTTTTCTGCCAGGCAGCGACGAACGAAACCCATTGGGTGGGCGTGGAGGGCGCAGCGGCCGGCGCGTCATCGCGCGATACTGGCCCGCATCTCCCGCGCACGGAAGGGCTTGGTGATGAAGCCGTCCGCTCCGGAGCCCATCCGCCGGCCAGTGAAGCCTGCCCTGTGCCTTCGCGAAGCCCGCAAGTTTGCTGGGCACTTGCCGTAAAGATTTCGTAAAGATCCTGCTGAAAAGCTGAGAGCGCGCGCAGCCTGCCGATAGTTTTTAGAAGCGCCGCCACTTGGGTGTCCCCCAATCCTCAGGTGGCGGCGCTTCTTGAAGATCACGGCCAGGGCCTCAGTTACCTGAGCAAAACAGATTCTTCCATAAGCATGTGGCGCCTGGTTGGCGCGCGAGCTGACAGTCTTAGTGAAATCTTGATCTTTTCTTAGTGTTTCCTTGAGGTTCACCCTGTAGTGGGCCGGTTTCGTCTGTCGGCCATCTCAAGCTACGATCAGGAGGTTGTCCGGACCGAAAGGCATCCCTGCTCGTGGATTTTGGCCGCTTTCTCATTGACCTTGTGGTCTTCGTTGGCATCACAGTTGTGCTGATGTGCTCGCTCCACCTGCTCGTGCTGTGGCGCTCGAAGCGGAAGTACAGGAAGCTCTCGCGCCCGGAGCCACGGGCACTTCCGGGCCACGATGCCGGAGCCCGTCCGGAAAGGCGAGGTCCGGCACGCATTCGCGACCAACCGGCGACTGTCAGTGGCGGCCAAAGGCCATGACAATGGCTACTATCGCCGCGACGACCAGCACCGTCGCAACCCAGATCCATTGCTGTCCGTCCAAGTTCGCCCCAATCTCAGGTCTTGATCCAGTCTCCCAAACCGGAGGTTGTTGAGCGAGGTCTTGTGGGGAAGATCGAAAGCCCACCCTTGCAGAAGCAGGCCGGAAGCGTTCAGCTTCCGGCCTGCTTTTTCAGCCAGGAAGGGAGTCCGGGTGCCTCCCTTCCTGACCTTCTTTGAGAAGCGATCCCGCGCAACACCCCGACGACACGCCCTCTACGGGGCCTTCTAAAATTCAAAGAGGGTCAGGAAGGGCGCTCGCCCAGCCCGCGCCGACGGGAGCGCCCTTAGTTCAGCGCGATGACCAGCATCTGGTTGGTGCCCGGGATGCACGTCTGCAGTATCGCCCGGGGGAAGCCGCCGAATACTGCTGCGACGTTGTTTGTCGTCCCGCCTTGGGGCACCTGGCCGCGAGCTGTCACGGTGTATGTGCCGTAACCGGGAATGCTCACCGTCTCGCCGACGCCGATACCCGAGAATCGTGCCCACCCGCCGCAGAAATCATGTTCTGTAATGAAAAGCGAATAGGCGTCCGTGGGAGTGAAATGGATCGGGCCAATGCAACTGTCCACAGCCGCCTGGCCGCCGGAGCCCGCAACATAGATGGTCCGCACCGCCGGAGCCGGAGCCGGAGCAGGCGCGGGCGCAGGCGCCGGAGCGGGGGCCGGTGCCGGAGCGGGTGCCGGAGCCGCGTCAACCGGCGGCCCGGTCAGCTTCAGCACCTGGCCGGGCACGATCACGGAATACGCACTGAGCCCATTGGCTGCCAGCATCGCATCGACGTCGACGCCGAATCGGGCGGCTATCGAGCCAACGGTGTCGCCGCTGACCACCGTGTAGGCGTTCGTGTCGGGCGCCGGAGCAGGCGCAGGAGCAGGAGCGGGTGGAGCAGCGGCTGCGACCGGCGCCGCTGCAGGAGCTGACGGCGCGACAGCGGCTGGTGCCGGTGCCGGCGTGGGACTGTCAACCGGCGTCGGACTGGCAACCGCCGGGGAAGGTGCGGCAATCCCGGCTGCCGAACCGACGTGCGTGGCGTTTGCAGCGCTCGCGCCTGGGGCAAGGACCTGTGTGTAGTTCTGCATCGTCACGGCCGCAATGGCGACCACCGCCACAATTGCCCAAGTGGCTATTGATGCCTTGTACCTGGTGACAGTTCTTACCCCCGCGGATATCAGGGCGAGGACGCTGCCTCCACTGATCCCGCCGTGTCTGTACTCCTGCTGATACATGTCGAATCCCCGTAGCTCATCGTTTCTGGGGCCGGCCGGTTGGCGGCCCCGGGAAGTGATACGCAGGCGCAGGGGATGGCGCTCGTTGAGACCCTTTTGCTTAAATGCGCAGCACTGAGGAAGCCCTCATTTCCGCCCATTTCGAATAGATCCATCAACGGGATGTAACCCGGTTATTTGGATAAGTCCATCAATGAGATTTATGAAATGAGGTATTCCTTTTCCTGCTGCAGGTGATTTGAGTGTAGGAATGGGTAATTCGCTCCACACGAGTGGGTGCCACTTGCTTTTATTTCCGGCTGGCCACCAAACACTCGCAAGTCTTCTTCGGCGTCGGGACGGGTGCCCCCAAGGCCCGGACTTCCGGCCTTTTGGCAGGGTGGCGATCTTGTTTAAACTAAGTCTACTTAGTAATCAGTAGTCAGATTTGTCCGGAGAACTGACGAATTCAGCAATGGGCTCCGCAAATGCGGAGCGGCGATTTTCCGGGAATTCATCCACCGTCTGCGGGCGGGCTTGGCCGCTTCGCTTGACCACTGCGACAGAATGGGTCCATGAGTCGAATCGCAATCATCGGCGGCCACGGCAAGGTGGCCTTGCACCTGTCCCGCATCCTGAGCAACGAAGGTCACGCGGTCACTTCCTTCATCCGCAATCCGGAACACGCGCCCGAGGTCGAAGTGACGGGTGCGGCCCCGGTGGTGCTCGACGTCGAGAATTCGACGACGTCGGAGATCGCGTCGGCGCTTGACGGCCACGACGCCGTGGTGTGGTCCGCGGGGGCAGGCGGAGGCAATCCGGAACGCACCTATGCCGTAGACAGGGATGCCGCCATCCGGTCGATGGATGCCGCGGCACAATCCGGCGTGGCCCGCTATGTGATGGTGTCCTACTTCGGCGCAGGACCCAGCCACGGCGTTCCCGAGGACAACAGCTTCTACGCCTACGCGGAGGCCAAAGCCGCGGCGGACGAGTACCTGCGCGCTACTGATCTCGACTGGACGATCCTTGGCCCGGGTGCGCTGACCAGCAATCCGGGGTCTGCGCTCATTGAGGTAAGCCCCGCGGACCCGAGTACCGGGACGGAAACTTCACGGGCCAATGTTGCCTTGGTGGCTGCCGCCGTCTTGGAACTGCCCGAGACTGTCCGCCGCACCATCGAGTTCAGGGACGGCTCAATGCCGGTGGTGGAGGCTCTCACCGCGTCCTAACCGCGCCCCGCCGGGATATGTTGGTAGGGCTAGTCCCTCGGCAGGCGCCCGGGACGCCGCCGCTACGACGTCTGGGGAAATCGGGAACATGGACCAGTTGGCTCTCATTGTTGGACTGCTTCTTGCAACGGTCGTGGCCGTGGGCCTGGGGGACCGCTTGCGGCTCCCGTACCCGGTGCTGATGCTCTTGCTGGCTGCGGCTATGACCTTCATTCCGGGCTTCCCGGACTTTGATCTTGCGCCTGAACTGATCCTCCCGATCTTCCTTCCGCCGCTGCTGTTCGCAACCGCCCAGAAGAGTTCCTGGGCCGTCTTCCGGGTCCGGTGGCGGACGCTTCTGCTCATGGCTGTGGCGCTCGTCGTGGTATCGACGGCGGTTGTTGCCGGTGCCGCGTGGCTCATGATTCCGGGGATCGGCATTCCTGCGGCGATCGCACTCGGTGCCATGGTGGCCCCGCCGGACCCCGTCGCGGTTGAATCCGTTGCCGGACGCGTCCACATGCCGCGCAGGCTCATCACCGTGCTGCAGAGCGAGGGCTTGTTCAACGACGCCGCCGCGATCGTGATCTTCCAGGCCGCGGTGGCGGCGACGGTTTCCGGCACCAAGCTGGGTGCCGGCGTCGTGCTCCAATTCGTCATCGGTGCTGCCCTTGCCGTCATTGTCGGCATTGCGATGGGCTGGTTGACGAGGCTCATCACCCAGCTGGTCACCTCCATGGTGGCCCGCAGCGCCGTGACCCTGGTGATTCCCTTCGCTGCCTACATCCTTGCGGAAGAGCTGCACGCCTCGGGAGTGATCGCCGTCGTCGTCACCGCCCTCGAAACGCAGCGGCACGCGCGGTCCCAGGACGCCGCCGAGCGCGTCACCCGCACCGCCTTCTGGGACGTGGTGGAACTTCTCGCCACGGGCCTGGCGTTCGGCCTTGTGGGGCTGGAGATCCGGCATGTGATCCGGGACGAAGGGGCGGCCATATATGGCATGATCGGCCCCGCCGTGGCGGTGTGCGTGCTCGTGTTCGTTGTCCGGTTCGCTTGGCTCGGGCTTTTGGCAATCTCGGCCCGCAAGCGGAAAAACCTGCTGCAGCCGGCCTCGCCCAAGGAGGTCCTGATCCTGACGTGGTGCGGCATGCGCGGCCTCGCGACGCTGGCCCTCGCCTTGGCCCTTCCTCTGACTATCGCAGAGGGCAGCGACTTCCCTGCCCGCCACGAGATCCTGGTCATCGCCTGCGCGGTACTGCTGGCCACCCTGGTGCTGCCGGGGCTGACCCTTCCGTGGCTCATGCGCGTGCTCAAGGCGTCCGAAGACGGTTCGCACGAAAAGGATGCCGCGCGGCTCCTGGCCAAGCGCGCCCAGACCGCCGCCATCTCCGCACTGAAGGAACACGATCTGATGAAGGAGTTGCCGGCGGACAAGGTGGCCCTCGTCAAGGAAAAGATGACCCGCCTGCATGCCGAGTTGCTTGACGGGACATTGAAGAACGAGTCGGACGCCGAAAAGGGACAGCGCGGCAGGGAACTGGCGATCGCGGTCCAGACCATCGCCCTCGACGCCGCGCGCCAGGAAGTGGTCGCCGCGCGGAGCGAGCCCGGCATGGATCCCGAGGTCGCGGACAGGGTCCTGCGCCAGCTGGACCTCCGCACGATGGCGATGCCGGAATAGCCCCGGGCGCCTAGGACGCCGACGAGTGCGCCGACGGGAAACCCGGTCAAGCCGTCGAAGAGCCTAGGCCCGCCTCAACACCAGATCCAAGGAGTTCTTCTCCACGCGGTCCAGGGCATGGCGCACCGCGCCGACACCCACAATCGCATCGCCCAAAGGGGACGCGGCCAACCGCGGGGGAGTGGCTGTGTAACTGGCCAGCTTCCGGGCGGCAGGCTCAAGAAGGACCGACGCCGAATCCGCCACCGCGCCGCCGATCACCACGAGTTCCGGGTTGAGCAAAATGGCCACCGTCGAGACCACCCGGGCCAGTCGGTCCGAGAGCCGGTCCAGGATGTCCAGCGCAACCTTGTCACCCTGGGCCGCAGCGGCGAACACGTGTTGGGCCGTCACCTCGCCGCCCGGCGCGGCCGCGGTCCGCAGCGTCGTTTTCGACTCTCGCGCCAGGGCTTCTGCCGCCCATAGCCTGGCAAGCGCGGCGAGGCCGTCGGCGGAGCCCACGCCCTCGACCATGTCCAGATAGGCCATTTCACCCGCGCCCCCGGCAGTACCGTGCAGCAAACGGCCGGATTCCACCAGGCCCGCACCGAAACGCTCCCCGGCCAGGAGTACGGCCAGGTCCTGGACGCCGCCGCCCGCACCGCGCCAACATTCGCCCAGTGCCGCCAAGTTGGCATCGTTCTCCAGTACTACCTCCCATCCGTGGAGATCGTGCAGGGCCTTCTTCAGCCCGACGTCGAACAGGCGCCAGAACGGCTGGCTGACGAGGATGTTTCCGTCGCGGCCCACCGGGGCGGCGAGCCCCACCGTCACCGCCAGGACTTGGTCCGGCGCCACTCCGGCAGCCTCGAGGGCGAGCAGCGCGGTTTGGCTGATCACCCCGATCCGTTCCTCCGCTTCGATCTCCCTTCCGCGGAATGGCTTGCTCGCCCGCCCGACCGTTTTTCCGCGCAGATCGGCCACCACCACAGTGGTCTTGAGGACGCCGACGTCGATCCCCAAGACGCAACCGGCACTTTCGTCGAGTTCGAAGCGCCGTGCGGGGCGGCCCTTCTGGTACGCGCCGAAATCGCGCTGGTTCTCCAACTCGCGGATCCAGCCCCGGGCCATGAGGTCTTCGCATACGGAAAGGGTGGTGGCGCGGGTCAGTCCGGTAGCGTCCATCAGCTCCGAAACGGTCACTGCGTTGGAGGAACGGATGACCCCGAGCACGGTGGCCGCGTTGAAGCGCCGGAGCATCTGCGGAGTGGCAGTCGCGATATCAGGCATGGCTGTTGACCTTCTGTAGGTATGCGTCACATAATACTTGAGGTACTAAATTTAGATTCTAAATAAAAGTCCCATCCATCGAAGCGTCGACACAGAACAGGATTCCCTTTGTCCTCCACCGCCACCATGGCAACTCACAACGACTCCGAGCGCATGGCCGATCCCAACTGGTGGCGCCAAGCGGCTGTCTACCAGATCTACCCGCGCAGTTTTTCGGATGCGAACGGCGACGGACTGGGCGACATCAAGGGCATTACCGCCAAGGTTCCTTACCTGAAATCCCTCGGCATTGACGCCGTCTGGTTGAGCCCGTTCTACCCCTCGGCCCTGGCTGACGGTGGTTACGACGTCGATGACTACCGCAACGTGGACCCCAAGCTGGGCACCCTTGCAGACTTCGATGAGATGGCGGCCGCACTGCACGCTGCGGGCATCAAGCTGATCGCGGACATCGTCCCGAACCACTCCTCGGACAGGCACGAATGGTTCAAGGAAGCGTTGGCGTCACCGAAGGGCTCGGCTGCCCGTGAACGCTACATCTTCCGCGACGGCCTGGGCGAGAACGGCGAGCTGCCCCCGGCGGACTGGGACTCGATTTTCGGCGGCCCGGCCTGGGAGCGCATCACCGAACCGGACGGCACCCCGGGACAGTGGTACATGCACATCTTCACCAAGGAGCAGCCGGACTTCAACTGGGACAACCCCGAGGTTCGTGAAGACTTCCTGAAGACCCTCCGCTTCTGGTCCGACCGTGGCGTGGACGGCTTCCGCATCGACGTCGCCCATGCCCTCACGAAGGACCTGCCGGAGGTCCTGCCCTCCAAGACCGAGCTGCCCAAGGAAGGCGAAAACGCCTTGGGTGAGCACCCGTTCTGGGACCGCGATGAGGTGCACGAGATCTACGCCGAGTGGCGCAAGGTCTTCAACGAGTACAACCCGCCCCGGACGGCCGTCGCCGAAGCGTGGGTCCACGCGGACCGCCGCGCCCGCTACGCCAGCCCCGAAGGACTGGGCCAGGCGTTCAACTTCGACCTCCTCCAGGCCGATTTCGACGCCGAACAGTTCCGCACGATTATCACCAAGAACCTCGGCGAGGCCGCGGCATCCGGTGCTTCGTCCACCTGGGTTTTCTCCAACCACGACGTCGTTCGGCACGCCACCCGCTACGGCCTGCCCGCAGGCGGCGGCCGGGACGGCCTGGGCCAGGACGGCAAGCAATGGCTGCTCGACGGCGGTTCGGCCGCCGAGGTCGACGCCGAACTCGGCTTGCGCCGCGCCCGCGCAGCGTCGTTGCTCATGTTCGCACTGCCGGGTTCCGCGTACCTGTACCAGGGCGAAGAACTTGGCCTGCAGGAAGTCGGCGACATCGCGGCCGGCCAGCGCCAGGACCCCGCGTTCTTCCGCAACCCGGGAGTGGACGTCGGCCGGGACGGCTGCCGTGTCCCGCTGCCGTGGACCAGTGAAGGTTCCTCGTTCGGTTTCGGCGAGGGACATGCCCACTTGCCGCAGCCTGAATGGTTCGCGGGCTACGCAGTGGAGGCGCAGGACAACGTTCCCGGCTCCACGCTTGAGCTGTACCGCAAGGCCCTGGAACTGCGTTCGGAACTGCGGGCGGCCGAGGACCTTGAATGGATCCCCTCCGGCAACGAGTCGGTGTTGCACTTCGCGCGGCCCAACGGCTGGCAGTCGGTGACGAACTTCGGCACCGAGCCGGTGGCACTTCCGGAAGGCACCGTCGTCGTGAGCAGCGCACCGCTCGACGGCGGCAAGCTCCCGGCAAACACGACCGCCTGGATCGTCTAACCCGCTAATCCGCACCCCCCTACCCAACTGGCCCGCAGTTAACGTCGTTTTGAAGGCTGTAAACGACAACAACTGCGGGCCAGTTGCACGTGAAAGAGTTGGAAAATGACTGCACAAAGTGAAACAGCCGCGGGCCGGCTCATCTACGGCTGCATGGGCCTTGGAGGTCCCTGGGAAGGCAGCGAATACGCAGCTGCCGAGATCGAGCAGGCCGCGGCCGCGATCGAGGCCGCCATCGGCATCGGGATCACCCTGTTCGACCACGCCGACATCTACCGCACCGGCAAGTCCGAGGCCGTCTTCGGTGAAGTCCTGGCTCAGACGCCGGGGCTGCGGGATAAAATCCAGCTCCAGACCAAGTGCGGAATCCGGCTAAGCCAGCCTGGGGTCGACGGACACTACGACCTCAGCAAGGACGCCATCCTGGAGCGGGTCAATGGAAGCCTGGAACGGCTGAGGACCGACTACGTCGACGTGCTGCTTCTCCACCGCCCCGACCCCCTGATGGAACCCGCGGAGGTGGCGTCCGCCGTCGGGCAACTCATGGCGGAAGGCAAGGTGCGGCAATTGGGCGTGTCCAACATGTCGGGCGCGCAGATCGCTTTCCTGCAGGACCGGCTGGAGGTGCCGATCGTGGCCAACCAGCTGGAAATGAGCCTGCACCGGCGGGCATGGCTCGAGAGCACGGTCCTGGTCAACCATGATGATGCCCTCGGCTACAGTTTCCCGCACGGCACTTTGGAACACTGCGTCGCGCAGGGGATTGAGCTGCAGGCTTACGGTTCCCTCGCCCAGGGCCGGTACACGGGCTCGACGCCGGATGCCCCGACTGCCGCGGACGCTGCGACTTCCGCTCTTGTCGCCGAGCTTGCGGAAGCAAAGGGTGTCACTCCCGAGGCCGTGTTGTTGGGGTGGCTCATGAAGCATCCGGCACGCATTTCCCCGGTGCTCGGCAGTTCCAACCCGGCGCGGATCGCTGCCTGCGCGGACGCTGCCGCCGTTGCCGCAGCCATGACGCGCGCCGAGTGGTATGGCCTGTGGGTGGCTGCGCGGGGCAGCAAGCTCCCCTAAAGCGCGTTAAACCCAACTAGCTCGCATTAGATGTCGTTATGAGCCCTGAAAACGACATTAAATGCGAGCTAGTTGGGCTAAGGCAGCTACAACAGCACATGCGTGCTACTACAGCGGCGCGACAACTGAGTAGGTGCTCGAGTCACCTTGGATCGACTGGCTCGGCTTGCCGTCCACGCCCACCGGGATGTCGCCGGCGATAGTCACTCGGTTGAGCTTGCGCGGCTGGCCGTCGTAGTTGTCCGGCGCGTAGTGCTGGGTGATGCGGTTGTCGAAGAGCACCAGCTGGTTCGGCTCCCAGTTCACGCGCACCACGTTCTCCGGACGGGTGACGTAAGCCTGGAGCAAGCGGATGATGTCCTTCGACTCGGTGTTGGACAGCCCCACGATCCGAAGGCGCTGCGCGAAGCCCCCAATGAACAATCCGCGCTCCCCGGTCAGGGGATGGACACGCACCACGGGGTGGGCGGTTTCGAACTTGATTCGGGTGAATTCCTTGCGGCGCTCATCGGCGTTCTCATGTTCCAGGTTCTTCGGCACCGAGTAGTCGTAGTCGTTGGTGTGGACCGCCCAGAGCGTGTCCGCGAAGTTCCGGAGCTCGTCCGGCAAGTCGGCGTACGCTCCCGCCGAAGAAGCAATCAGGGTTTCGCCTCCATAGGACGGAAGATCGATGCTGCGCAGAGTGGAAGCCTGCGGCGGGTTGACCACGAATGTGACGTCGGTGTGCCAATTGTTGGCGGAACCGTTCTCGCTGTCCACGGGCAGGACGTTCTCTTCGCCCTCCACGGAGGCCACGGTCGGATGGGCAGTGGTGAGCGGGCCGAAATGGCTGGCGAATTTCACCTGGGCCTCGTCGCTGAGGATGTTGGCCTCCCGGAAAACGAGGGCCTTGTGTTCGTTGAGCGCGGCCCGGATCTGCCCCACGGTTTCCGGGGAGAGATTGCCGCTAAGGTCGAAGCCGCGGATTTCGGCGCCGATCCGGGATCCGAGCTTGGCGAATTCGAGTTTGGTTTCGGTAATGATGGACATTTTTGTTCCTTTTCTGTTGTGACTTGGTTGTGACTAGATGGATGGATTGACGGTCAGGACCCGCTCCCGACGGCGGTCCGCCAGCGGGAGAAATGCCGTTCCAGGGCTACAAGGAGGAAATTCACGGCCAAGCCCAGAAGGGACACCGTGAGGATGCCGGCGTACATGTCCGGGATGAGGAAACTGCTCTGGGCATTCACGATCAGGTAACCGAGCCCGGCCTTCGCCCCCACCATTTCCGCGGCGATCAACACCAGGATGGAGGCTGTGCCGGCCATGCGGATTCCCGTGAAAATGGTGGGCACCGCGGAAGGCAGGATCACTTTGCGGAAGAGCGAAAGGCTTGAGAGGCCGAGCGACTTCGCGGCCCGGATGAGCAGCGGGTCCACCGTCTTCACCCCGGCGATCGTGTTCAGCAGGACCGGAAAGAACGCCGCGTAGGCCACGATGCTGATCTTGGACTCCTCGCCGATCCCCAGCAGCAGCGTGAACACAGGCAGCAGGGCAAGCGCGGCTGTGTTCCGGAACAGTTCCAGGAGCGGGTTCAGCACCGCATTGAGCCGCCCGTACCAGGCGATCAGCAAACCGAGGGTTACGCCAGCCACGAGGGCTGCGCCGAATCCCGTCACCGAACGGGTGAGGCTCGCGGCCAAATGCGCCTGGATGGTGCCGGATTCGAACAGCTTCCCCCATGCTTCCAGGACCACGTGCAATGGCGGCAGGAATACCCGGGTCGAGGGGCTGGCCAGATATGTCGGCCCGAGTTCCCAGAGAGCCAGGAAGGCGATGATCCCCGCGGCCTTCCACAGGCCGGAACCGGCGCGGGCGGCTGCGGTCCGCACAAAGGCGAGAGTCGCCGTCGTGTTCCAACGCACCGTCTCCGCCGGACCGGAGTGCCCGACGGCGGGAGCTTGCTTGGGTGCGGCGCTCGCCGCGGGCTGTTGCGTGAGAGTCGTGGTCATCAGGCCGCGCTCCTTTCGAGTGTTGTTCCCGGGACTTCATCCGGGGCCGTGCCGTCGGGCAGGATCTTGCGATGGCCGGCATCCTGGGCAAGGCGGACTTCGTCGTGCAACAGGGTCCAGACCTTGTGCCGCTGTTCGACGAAGGCGGGGTGCGAGCGGATGTCGTCCTCGCCGTCGCGGTCCGGGATGTCCACGTCCACGATTTCCTTGAGCTGTCCGGGCCGGGCGCTGAGGACGGCGACGCGCTGCCCCAGGTACACGGCCTCGTCGATGCCGTGGGTGATGAAGACGATTGTCTTGCCCGTGGCCCGCCAGATCCGCAGGAGTTCGTCCTGGAGTTGTTCACGCGTCTGGGCGTCCAACGCGGCGAAGGGTTCATCCATGAGGAGCACATCGGGCTCGTAGGCGAGGCTCCGGGCAATGGCCACTCGCTGTTTCATGCCGCCCGAAAGCTCATGCGGGAAACGGTCCTCGAAGCCCGCCAAGCCAACCAGTTTGAGGTATTCGCTTGCCTTGGCGGCACGTTCGCGGCGGTTGAGCTTGCGCCCGTCGGTTCCCTTGCCTTCGAGTCCGATCGACACGTTGGCCGACGCCGTGCGCCAGGGGAAGAGTGCGTACTGCTGGAAAACCACGGCACGGTCCTTTCCGGGTCCCGTCACTGGCTGGCCGTCCACCAATACCTCGCCGGAGGTGGGCGTGGACAGGCCAGCCAGGAGGTCCAGCAAGGTGGTCTTGCCGGAACCGCTGGGCCCCACCAAGGTGAGGAATTCGCCGTCGCGCACGTCCAAGCTGAGGGAACTAATGGCGGTCAGTGTGGTGGGCTCTTTCGCGCCTGGCTTGCCTGTCGCGCCGGCCCTGCCGCCTTTTCCGGGGCGGACGGTGAATTGCTTGGTGACATTTCGGAGGCTGATTTTGGCGGTCATCACTATCCCTTCGCGGTACTTGGGGTTGGGGCGCTTGCTGCGAGATCGTTGAATTTGTTGGTGTAGTACTTCGACGGTGTGAGGTCGTTCTTGACGATCCCCGAGCTCTTCAGCCACGCGGACCAGCGGGTGAAGTCCTCGTCCTTGATCACGCCGTTGTCGGGGACGCCAGGGCTCTTCCAGTACTGCAGGTTCGCGGTGCTCTCATTGCGTCCGCGGGCGTCGATGATCTTCTTGAAGCGCGCGATCACTTGGTCGCGCGGCGTCTCGGTCTCCCACTTGATGGCCTTGGCCACGCCCGTAGCGAAGATCCGGGCTGTGTTGGGGTTCTTGTCGATGAAGTCGTTGCGGAGCACGTACTGCCCGCCGGCAAAGGTGCCGAAGAGTTCATAGTCGTTGAAGAGCGAGCGCAGTCCACCGGCGGCAACGGCATGGTCCTGCAGGACCCCGCCCAGGCTTCCAACATCCACCTGGCCGCGGCGTACGGCTTCTTCGGTGTCGTTGGGCGCGAGCACTACCAGCTGTACCTGCTTGATTTCGTCCTGGCTGAGGCCGTTCTTGCTGAGGTAGGTGTTGATGACGGCTTCCGAATGTGCGCCCAGGGTGTTGACCGCGATCTTCTTGCCGATGAGGTCCCTGGCGGTCTTGATGGGGCTGTCCGCCTTGACGTAGAAGCCGTTGAAGGTCTTGGCATCTTCGCCGTAATAGTTCACGACGGCGGTCACGGGAGCCCCTGCCTCGATCAGCTTCACGACGGCCCCGGCGAACGCGCCGCCGAAGTCGGTCTGGTTGGTGGCAGCCGACTGGATGTCCTGGGGGCCGCTGGTGGTGTTGCCTACCCAGTTGAGTTTGATGTCGCCCAGGTAGCCAAGGTCCGCCGCCAGTTCAGGGAGGCCGACGTTGTTGGCCGAGCCTTGGTAGCGGAGTTCTTTGACTTCGGCTTGACCGGCTGTTTGGTCTCCCGCTTGGGCATTGCCGCCGCAGCCGGTCACCGTCAGCGCAAGTACGACGGCGGCCGCGACGCTTAGCAGGGGCTGGTGCAGTTTCATGGGAGCTACTTTCTGGGGAGTGGAATTCGTGGGTCCGGACCTGTTCTGGAATAGACCGAACTGCCGGTGGGAACGATGTAAGCGCATGTCCACTGGTCAGGGGAAGCCCGGCAGTAACCCTCGGAAACGCCGGGAAACCGGGGGCAATCCGGCGAAATCCCCGCGCAACTCCGGGCAACAGGGGGACACATTTCGCCCTGCGTCGCTGGGTTGAGCTGGTTTGAGCTGGTTTGAGCTGGTTTGAGCTGCGGGCTCCCCAAAGCGCGCCAAACCCAACTAACTCGCATTAGATGTCGTTTTGACGGCTCATAAGGACAACAACTGCGAGTCAGTTGGGGGCGGGGCCTCCTGTCACAATCGTTTTGTTCGTATTGATGCTCACACCGGTGCCCGATTCTTAGCGTTCCCGGCGGCTGGCCGGATACGGTAGATACATGACGTCTAGCACCGCCGCCGAGTCCATTCGGTCCACCCGCAACATTCCCGCCGAGATTGCACGCTCCTGGCTCCTCGTGAACGCCATGAAGACGGAGCTTTTCGACCAGTCGGCCTCATCGCGTGCGGACGCCATCATCCTTGACATCGAAGACGCCGTGGACCCGTCCCAGAAGGACATTGCCCGCGAGAACGTCATCAACTGGCTGACCGCCGGCGGCCAGGCATGGGTCCGCATCAACGACGCCACGAGCCCGTTCTGGGCCGATGACCTCGCCGGACTGCGTGGCACGCCCGGCCTGCTGGGCGTCATGCTGGCCAAGACCGAGTCCGCGGACCAGGTCACCGAGTCCTTCCACCGCATGGACGGCAAGACCCCGGTCATCCCGCTCGTGGAGTCGGCCCTCGGCATCGAGGAAGCCAACCACATCGCTCGCGCACAGGGTGCCTTCCGCCTCGCCTTCGGTTCGGGCGACTTCCGCCGGGACACCGGCATGGCCGCCACGCCGGAAGCGATGGCCTACCCGCGTGCCAAGCTCGTCGTCGCCAGCCGCGTGGGCAACCTGCCGGGCCCCATCGACGGCCCCACCGTCGGCACCAACCACCCGATTCTGCGCGAGCAGACCGGCATTACGGTGACCATGGGCATGACCGGCAAGCTCTGCCTGGCCATTGACCAGACCACGGTCATCAACGAGGTCATCA
The DNA here is from genome assembly GCF_056398685.1 of Arthrobacter sp. 01T428. Lineage (NCBI taxonomy): Bacteria > Bacillati > Actinomycetota > Actinomycetes > Micrococcales > Micrococcaceae > Arthrobacter > Arthrobacter sp. 01T428. Next base: position 125,820 of record NZ_JBFTPW010000001.1, read on the forward strand.
GCCCGACGCCGTCGGACGTCGCTTGGGCCACCGACTTCATGAACGACTTCGAAGCCAACGGCAGGGTCATCCGCGACGGCTCCGACCTCCCGCGCCTGGGCCGCGCCGAAAAGATCATGAAGCTTGCCGTTGCCTTCGGGGTCCAGCCCTCCCTCTAAGGGCTCCCTCCGACGCTAGAGCTCCCGCCGACGCTAGCTCACTTACATCCGGTTTTTTCAGGACGCTCGCTCACTTTTGACGGCAATTCCCGAAACCCTCCTGCAGATGATCTGCGCGAGCGTTGGTGGATTGGCGGCCATAGGTGAGCGGGCGTCCGCCCGCGACTTGCCATAGGTGAGCGGGCGTCCGCCCGCAACCGCTTATTTATGAGCGGGCGTCCGCCCCCAACCGCTTATTTGTGAGCGGGCGTTCGTTGGTGTTGGGTCCTGACTCGACGCTTCTGACAAGTGCCCTAAACTTGGGGGGTGCTGAACGAATTCTGGGCCACGGCCTCTACCGCCTACAAGACGCTGGTTTTCAGCGCGATGGGGCTTATCGCCGTCGGGATCATCCTGACGATTATCGGCAACACCTCCCATAACCAAGGCCTTGCGCTGACGTCATTGTTCGTGATCGGGCTCGGCCTGGTCCTGCATGTCGTGGGCATGGTGGTCCGCGGACAGCAGGTCCGCAAGGGCTTGAAGAAGTAGCCTGGCGGAACATGGCGATGACCAAGCATGCGGTGGTAATCGCCGGAGGAGGCCCCACAGGGTTGATGCTGGCGGGCGAACTGGCGTTGGCCGGCGTCGACGTCGCGATCGTCGAGCGACGTCCCAACCAGGATCTCGCCGGATCCCGTGCAGGCGGTTTGCACTCACGCACCATCGAGGTCCTCGATCAGCGCGGAATCGCTGATCGCTTCCTGTCCGAGGGGCAAATAGCCCAGGTCGCGGGGTTCGGCGGCGTCCGTTTCGACATCAGCGACTTTCCCACCCGGCACAACTACGGGCTCGGGCTGTGGCAGAACCACATCGAGCGCATTCTGGCGCGCTGGGTCGCCGAGCTGACCGTGCCGATCTATTACGGACGCGAGGTGACCGGTTTCGCGCAGGACGCTACCGGCGTCGACGTCGAGTTGTCCGACGGCGGGCCGTTGCGCGCGGAGTACCTCGTCGGGTGCGACGGCGGCCGCAGCCTGGTCCGCAAAGCAGCCGGCATCGAGTTCCCCGGATGGGATCCGACCACCAGTGCCCTGATCGCCCAGGTCGAGATGGCCGAGCAGCCGCCCTTGGGCGTCCACACCAATCCTTTCGGTATCCACTCCTTCGGCAAGCTGGATTACAAGATTCTCGACGGCAAGGTGGTCTACGCGGATGGCGGGCCCGTGGGGGTCATGGTGACCGAAGAGCACATCGGACCCACCACCGAACCGACCCTCCAAGACCTGAGCAACGCGCTCATCGCCGTATGCGGGACGGATTACGGGGTCCACAGTCCTATCTGGATCTCCAGGTTCACCGATATGACCCGGCAGGCCGCAAGCTACCGCGACGGACGGGTCCTGCTCGCCGGCGACGCGTCGCACGTTCATGCGCCCGACGGCGGACAGGGCCTCAACACCGGCGTGCAGGATGCCGTGAACCTGGGATGGAAGCTGGCCCAAGTGGTCAAGGGGACATCGCCGGAAAGCCTCCTCGATAGCTACCATGCCGAGCGCCATCCGGTGGCCGCCCGCGTGCTGCGCAATACGATGGCGAGTGTCGCGCTTCGCCGCCCGGACGACCGCACGAAGGCTGTGGGCGAGGTCATGGCCGAGCTGCTCGGCATGGAGGAACCGCGCAAGCGCTTCGCCGCGATGCAATCCGGCCTCGACGTACATTACGACGTCGGCAATGGGCACCCGCTGCTCGGACGACGCATGCCCGATCTCGACCTCGTCACCGCGGACGGGCCGATTCGCGTCTTCAGCCTGCTGCACGATGCCCGGCCGGCGCTCCTCAACCTCGGCGAACCCGGCACCATCGACATCACACCCTGGGCAGACCGTGTTCAGCTGATAGATGCCACATACCTTGGTGCGTGGGACCTTCCGGCACTCGGCGAGGTCAGTCCTCCTGCCGCCGTGTTGATCCGGCCCGATGGATACGTGGCCTGGGTGGGAGACGGCACCCAAGCGGGCCTTGCCGACGCGCTCACCAGATGGTTCGGACCGCCTGCCTCGGGGTAGCGGTCCGGCTCTACGTACCGGCTCCCGGGCCGATAGGGTTGGACTATGACTATTAACCCGGACTTGCAGGGCCGCAGCTACCCTGCCGCAGAGGTGTACGACGTCGGCCGCGAAAAGATCCGGGAGTTCGCCCGGGCCGTGAAGGCCACCCATCCCGCCCACTTCGACGTCGAAGCCGCCAAGGCCCTGGGCCACAGCGACCTCGTGGCCCCGCCGACCTTCGCAATCATCGTCGCCCAGCGGGCCGATGCCCAGCTGATCGAGGACCCCGATTCCGGGATTGACTTCAGCCGCGTGGTTCACGCCGACCAGCGCTTCACCCACCACCGCCCGATCGTTGCCGGAGATCAGTTGCGGGCCGAACTGCACGTCGACGGCGTCCGCGCCATGGGCGGCGGGGCCATGATCACGACTCGTTCGGAAATCACGACGGTGGACGGCGAAAGGGTCGCCACCACCACCTCGTCCATCCTGGTCCGCGGAGAGGGACAGTAACCATGAGCATGAAACTTGAAGAACTTACTGTCGGGCAGGAAATCGGCACCCGCAGCATCGAGGTCACGCGCCAGGACCTGGTCAAGTACGCCGGCGCATCCGGCGACTTCAACCCGATCCACTGGAACGAATCCTTCGCCACCGGCGTTGAGCTTCCCGGAGTCATCGCGCACGGCATGTTCACCATGGGCTCCGCCGTGCAATTGGTGAGCGACTGGGCCGGCGACCCCGCCGCCGTCGTCGACTACCAGACGCGCTTCACCAAACCGGTGCTGGTCGCCGACACCACCGGTACCAGTGAGCCCGGTGCCGTGATCGAGGTCGCCGGAGTGGTGGGAGCGCTCGACGCCGAAGCCGGCACCGCGCGCATCGACCTGACCGTCACCTTCGCCGGCCAGAAGGTCCTCATGAAGTCCCAGGCCGTTGTGAAGCTCGCTTGAGCCGGCTGCAACAATCTGCACCTCGCGCCACCGCGGCGGAATTGTCGCGGTGGCGCACTGCTGTGGTGACCGCGTACGGCGCCAGTGGCCTGGCCTTCTCGTCGTGGGTGTCCCGTTTGCCGGCGATCCGCGATGGCCTGAACCTGACGCCCGGCACGGTAGGCCTCCTGCTGATGTGCATGACGGTGGCATCGTTCCTCTCCGTGTCCGCATCTGGGGTGATCGTGATCCGGCTCGGATCACGGTTGACCACGCGGATCGGCGGCGCCATGGTGGGCCTCGGCCTGGCGGTCGCCGGTTTTGGCACGTCTGTGCTGGCCAACCCGGTGGCCGTGGCGCTTGGACTCATGGTGATCGGCCTCGGAACGGCAAGCTGGAACACGGCATCGAATGTTGAAGGGGCGTCACTGGAACGCGCCCTTGAACGGCACATCATGCCCCGCCTCCACGGATCCTTCAGCCTCGGCACCGTTGCGGGCGCCGGGCTCGGCGCGTGGGCCGCTGCCGCGGGACTGCCGGTCTTCTGGCATCTGGCTGCGGCCGGCCTGGTGGTGGCCGTCTCCGTGGTGACAGCTGCTTCCTGGTTCCGCGCGGACATCACCCGCCATTCCACTGCACGAGGGACCCCAAAAGCCTTCAAGCCCGACAAGCCGGACACCTTCGAAGATCCCTCAACCGGCCCCTTGCCCGTCATCCAACCAGGCCAGCAGGGACCGGCCGAACCTTTGGACAGCAAGCGCATGGTGGCCCGGGCATGGCGCGAACGCCGGACCCTGCTGCTTGGATTGCTCGTCCTGGGGCTCGCCCTGGCTGAGGGCGCCGCGGGGGACTGGGTGGCCTTGGCGTTGGCCGATGGCCACGGGCAATCCGACGCTGCCGGCGCCATCGGCTATGGAATCTTCGTGACGTTTATGACCGTAGGCCGCTTTGCCGGAACCGTAGTCCTGGACCGCTTCGGCAGGGTGCCCGTGATGCGTTGGTGCTCGGCCACTGCCGTGGTGGGGTTGGCGCTCTTCGTCTTCGCCCCAGTGCCGTGGCTCGCCTTCGCGGCCCTGGCCATCTGGGGACTCGGTGCCTCTTTGGGGTTCCCGGTGGGCATGTCCGCCGCCGCGGACGATCCGGCGCACGCAGCTGCCCGGGTATCGGTCGTCTCGACGATCGGCTACGGGGCCTTCCTTTGCGGTCCGCCGCTCTTGGGCTTGCTGGCGGAGCACTTCGGCATCCTGCATTCCTTGCTCGCCGTCCTGGTGCTGCTTGTCGCGAGCTTCTTCCTGGCGCCCATCTCGCGGAAACGCGCGCCTGAGCCGGCACCTCCCTGAGCCGGCACGCCCACGGGCCGGCCCGCCTTACGGAAGCCCGTCCCTGAGTCGGCCAGCCTTGCGGAAGCCCGTCCCTGAGTCGGCCAGCGCAGGCAATCCCCGCTAGGCTTGTTCGGTGACCCAGACGATGCTTTCCGAACTGACCACGGCCGCCGTTGGCGGCCCTGCCGGCACCTTTGTGGAGGCCCGCACCGAAGGGGAAATCATCGATGCCGTCCGTTCGGCGGACGCCGCGGGCGAGAAATTGCTCATCATCGGCGGGGGATCCAACCTTCTGATCTCGGACACCGGATACCCCGGCACTGTGCTCAAGATCGCGTCGCAAGGCTTCACCGTGAACTCGGAGGATAGTTGCGGGGGCGTTTCCGTGGTGGTCCAAGCGGGGCACAACTGGGACACCCTCGTGGAGCACTCGGTGCTGCATGCGTGGTCCGGACTGGAAGCCCTCTCTGGCATCCCCGGAGCCACCGGCGCCACTCCTGTGCAGAATGTGGGCGCCTACGGTGCTGACGTGTCCCAGACCATCGCAGCGGTCCGTACCTGGGACCGGGAACGCAACGCCGTGCAAACCTTCACCAACTCCGAGCTCAAGTTCGGCTACCGGGACTCCATCCTCAAACAGACCACCACCGAGGGCTCACCCCGTTACGTGGTGCTGACGGTTGAATTCCAGCTGCCGCTCGGACGCATGAGCGCGCCTATCCGCTACGCGGAGCTGGCCCGGTCCCTCGGAGTCGAGGCCGGGAAGCGCGCGTATTCCAACGACGTCCGGCGTGAAGTCCTGCGGCTGCGTGCCTCCAAGGGGATGGTCCTGGACGCTTCGGACAGGGACACGTATTCCACGGGTTCCTTCTTCACCAATCCGATTGTCCCGGCCGCAGCGGCCGCATCGCTGCCCGAGGGAGCGCCGCAGTACCCGGCTGGAAACGATGGCCTCGTCAAGCTGTCGGCGGCCTGGCTGATCGACCAGGCCGGCTTCGGAAAGGGCTTCGGACTCGATCCATCCAGCGTGTCCGGAGGCCGCGCCTCGCTGTCCACCAAACACACCCTGGCCATCACCAACAGGGGAGGAGCCAGCGCGGAGGACATGGTGGCGATCGCGCGCGAGGTGCGCCGCGGCGTCGTCGAGCGCTTCGGCATTGAACTGCACCCGGAACCGCTACTGATCGGCCTCGCCCTGTAGGAACCCGCGAGGAACGCTCTTTAGCGCTTTCCGCTCGGGAGGACCTTGTTGAGCAACAGGAACGTCAGTCCGCAGCTGGCGGCCCCCAAGAGGAAGATCTGGCTGAACGCTATGCTCTGCGGCGACGGACCGCCGGGCGAAATCCAGCCGGCTGCCGCGAAGCCTGCCACGCCCAGGAGCATGACGACGGCGGCGAGCAGGAAGCTGCGCACTTGATCGTTGGCGCTTGCCTGGAACCCTGATTCGGGGTCGTCAACGTGCCGATCGGACGATGGCTGGCACGCGGCAGCAAGGCCTAGGAGGAGGGCTGCCGCGCCGGTGGCGGCAAGTCCCACTTCCTGGACAGCCTGCATCGACGGGGACAGTCGAACCCCCGCACCAACCGCTATTGCCAGGCCGCAGACAAGCCCGACGGCGGCGGCGCACCAACCAGCGGCTGCCAACCGCCGGCTGAGCGGCCGCAGCAGCGGACCTAACTCACCGAACAGCATTCCCCTAGCGTAGGAGGGCCCGCTGGTAGGCCCCTGTGAGCGGCATGGGAGTTCCTCGGGCGTCCTAATGAGGACCGAAGCTGTCCGCTAAGCGTCCTATGATGGGGCCATGTCAGCTTCGGCGAAGATCCGGGTCACTCCCAAAGTCATGGGCAGGCTGCGCCTCGCTAGCCAGGGATTGCTTGGGGGATTCAGCAGCCCGGAGGAATGCGTCTCCACGATGGGTGCCATGCAGGCCCAGGACCTTGCCTCGGCGTTTTGGGCAGTGGGCCAGCGCGTCCCCGGTTCCGGCCTCTCGAAAGTGCTGGAAGCATTGGAGAACGGCACCGTGGTCCGGTCCTGGCCCATGAGGGGCACGCTGCACCTGGTTCCGCCGCAGGACTTGCGTTGGATCCTGGGCATCACCACGGAGCGGTCCATGCGTTCGGTTGCCGCACGGCACCGGGAACTCGGCATCGAAAAGGCAGACATCGCCGCCTGCCGGGACCTTGCCCTTGAACGCGTCGCTGGCAGCCCGGGCGCCACGCGCGAGGAACTTTTCAAGATCTTCGAATCCGCGGGCCAAGTGACCGCGGCCCAACGGGGGATCCATTTGCTCTGGATCCTGTGCCAGAACGCGTGGCTGGTCCAAGGACCTCCGGCGGGGACGGCGGGCAAAGCCCTTGGACAGCAACTGTTCGTGGCTTTCGACGAGTGGATTCCGGAATCCAAGATCTTGGGGCGGGAAGAAGGGATTGCCGAATTTCTGCTCAGGTATCTGCGCAGTCACGGACCGGCCACGCTCCAAGACTTCGCGTGGTGGACCCAGATCCCCAAATCCGAGGTCCGGGCAGCCCACGAGGCTATTCGCAGCCAACTCGTTGAGCTCGTCTTTGGTGCAACGTCCTATTGGCTGTCGCCAGAGACGGCCGCATTGCTCGACGACGGCGTTCCCGGCTCGCGGACCATCCTCGCGTTGCCGGGGTTCGATGAATTCCTGCTTGGGTATACGGACCGCAGCCTTGTCCTACCGCCGGAGCATTTCCAGAAGGTCGTTCCGGGCGGCAACGGGGTCTTCAAACGCATGATTGTGTCCGGCGGCGAAGTGGTGGGCACCTGGTCCCGCAGCGGCACTGGCCGGACCGCCGTCGTCGTTCCCGAACCGTTCGCCCCGGAAGGCCTGACACCAGCGGCCAAACGGTCCTTCGAGCTCCAGGCCGCCAAGTACCTGCGGTTCATGGAGCGTTGAGGCACCCAACTTACTCGCAGTTGATGTCGTTATGAGCGTTCAAAACGACATCAACTGCGAGTTAGTTGGTGAAAGCAGGACTGCTAGAGGGTGCCGGTGGCGATCTTCAGCATGCGGCGCAGCGGCTCGGCAGCGCCCCAGAGGAGCTGGTCGCCCACGGTGAAGGCGCTGATGTATTCGGGGCCCATCTCGAGCTTGCGGATGCGGCCGACCGGGATCTCCAAAGTGCCGGAGGCAGCAACCGGGGTGAGGTCCGCCATGGAGGCTTCCTTGGTGTTGGGCACAACCTTGGCCCACTCGTTGTCAGCGTCCAGGAGCTTCTCGATTTCGGCGACGGACAAGTCCTCGCGCAGCTTGAGCGTCAGGGCCTGGGAGTGGGAGCGCATGGCACCGATACGGACGCAGAGCCCGTCCATGACAACGTGGTCCTTGCCCGGTTTTCCGTTGCCGGTGCCGAGGATCTTGTTGGTTTCCACCCCGGCCTTCCATTCTTCCTTTGACTGGCCGTTGCCGAGGTCGGCGTCGATCCACGGGATCAGGGAGCCGGCCAGCGGCACGCCGAACTGGGTGGCGTCGACGCCGGAGCGCTGCGTCGCCAGGACCTTGCGGTCGATTTCCAGGATCGCGGAAGCAGGATCGTCCAGTTCGCTGCTGACTTCGTTGTTGAGGGTGCCGAACTGGTTCAGCAGTTCGCGCATGTGGCGGGCACCGCCGCCCGACGCCGCCTGGTAGGTCATGGAGGTACCCCACTCGACCAGGTTGTTCTTGAAGAGGCCGCCGAGCCCCATGAGCATGCACGAGACGGTGCAGTTCCCGCCGATGTAGTCCTTCACGCCGCCGGACAGTCCGGCGGCGATGACGTCCCGGTTGATGGGGTCCAGCACGATGATGGAGTCATCGTTCATGCGCAGCGTGGACGCGGCATCGATCCAAAGCCCGTCCCAGCCGCGGCTGCGAAGCTCGCCGTGGACCTGCTTCGTGTAGTCGCCGCCCTGGGCAGTGACAATAATCGGCAGCTTGGCAAGAGTCTCAATGTCGAACGCGTTCTCGAGCTTGCCTGCGCCGTCGGCGAATGACGGCGCGGCACCTCCCGCGTTCGAGGTGGAGAAAAATACCGGGTTGATGTTGGCGAAGTCGCCCTCTTCCTGCATGCGCTGCATCAGGACGGAGCCGACCATGCCACGCCAACCGACCAGTCCAACGGACGGATTAGCTGCTGTAGTCATTGAACCAGTCTAGACTTTCGCGGCTCCCGGCCGCTGTCGGTTACGTCACGACCCAACTGACTCGCAGTTGTTGTCGTTTTGGGCGCTCAAAACGACAACAAATGCGAGTTACTTGGGTGAGGAGTCGGGCTCTTCCAGCAGGGCCGCCTTGCGGGCGCGCAGGGCGTAGAACGCGCCAAAAGCGAAGACCTGGGTCACCACCACCAGGACGATGATCCCCAGGATCTTGTTGCCGCCCAGGATCATGGTGAGCCCGACGATCGCGGACAGGAGCGCGAAGAGCGGCAACAACATGTAGCCGAGCACGAACAGGGTCTCAGGTTTCTTCAGCATTCTCAGTCTTCCGTCCGGCGCCACGTGACGATCCGGTAGTTGGTGCCGTTCTTGGAGGTCAGCCAACCATCAGCCGGCTCTGTCGACTCAAGGTTCCAGGCCTCGCCGAACTCCGGCGCGAACGTGTCGCCGTCGGTGTCGGAATCGATGACCGTGACGACGGCGACATTCGCGATGTCCATGGACTGCCGGTAAATCTCGCCCCCGCCAATGATCCAGACGTTCTGGCCGCCAGGTGCGAACTGGGACTCGAGGAGCGCTGCGTCAAGCGAGGAGACGACGACGGCGCCACGTGCGTCGGGCGTGTCCGCCCAGCCGTGCTGCCGGGTCACCACGATGTTGGTGCGGCCGGGCAGGGGACGGTACTTTGCGGGGAAAGACTCCCAGGTCTTCCGGCCCATGATGACGGGATGCCCGGTTGTCAGCCGGCTGAAGTGCTGCAAATCTTCGGGAACGTGCCAAGGCATGGTCCCGCCTTTGCCGATCACTCCACTGCCGGTCTGTGCCCACACGAGGCCGATTCCGTTGAGCGTTTCCGCGGCCTCCCCGGGGGAAGGCGACTCCGCGGCGGGAGTTTCCTGGGCGTTCATACCGCCACGGGCGCCTTGATCGCGGGGTGGTGCCGGTAGCCGACTACTTCGAAATCCTCGAAGGTGTAGTCGAAGATCGAGTCCGGCTTGCGGGCGAAGCGCAATTGCGGGTACTCGTAAGGCTCCCGGGAGAGCTGTTCGGTGACTTGCTCCACATGGTTGTCGTAAACGTGGACGTCCCCGCCGGTCCAGACGAAATCGCCGGGCTCGAGGCCCAGCTGCTGGGCCACCATGCAGGTCAGCAACGCGTAGGAGGCGATGTTGAAAGGAACGCCCAGGAACATGTCGGCGGAACGCTGGTACAACTGGCAGGACAGCTTGCCGTCGGCAACGTAGAACTGGAAGAACGCGTGGCACGGCGGCAACGCCATGTCCTTGATCTCGGACACGTTCCAGGCCGAAACGATGTGCCGGCGCGAATCCGGGTTGGCGGCCAGGCCCTTCATGAGCTCTGCGATCTGGTCAATGTGCCCGCCGTCGGGAGTCGGCCAGCTGCGCCACTGCACGCCGTACACCGGGCCGAGTTCGCCATCAGCGTCTGCCCACTCATCCCAGATGGTGACGCCCTGCTCTTGGAGCCACTTCACGTTCGACTCGCCGCGGAGGAACCACAAGAGTTCCAGCGCGAGGGATTTGAAGTGGACCCGCTTGGTGGTGATGAGCGGGAAACCCTGGCTTAAATCGAAACGCAGCTGGCGGCCGAAAACGCTCCGAGTGCCGGTGCCCGTGCGGTCCGACTTGTGCGTTCCGTTGGCCATGACGTCGCGCAGGAGGTCTTCATATGGGGTTGGGATGCTCACGCACCCAGCTTACTGGAGTCAGTCATCGAAGGGCTTGATCTGTTCCACGGCAACTACGCGCTGGCCGTTTCCGCGGGCCACATGGCACACGATCATCTCGCCAGGCGCCAGGTACGGATCCTGGGCCGGCAGCATCTCGTGAAGCTCGGGGCCCATCCGCTCGCCGAGCGTCTTCAGGACGGTGGGGAGTGCCGGCCTGTGGGTGCAGAGCGCAACCCCGCGTTGCTTGTCGAATAAGCCCTCGACGATCGCGGCTGTCTTCTTCGGGCTCCGCTGGTGATGGTGTTCCGTCAGGGCCTCCACAAGTTTCACCTTGGCTCCGGCTGACTTGGCGTAAGGCGCGATGGTGGACACACACCTGGCCCAGGGACTGCTCACGATCCGCAGCGGCTTCCACACGCCCAGAAGCCGTTCGACTGCCAGTGCCTGGCGCAGGCCCGTCACGGCCAGCGGCCGGCTGCCCTCTGCCTTGGTCCAGGAGGATCGCGGCTTGGCCTTGGCATGGCGCACCAGAATCAGGGGCCATGTTTCCAGCTCACCATTGAGGTGGGCCTTCGCCAACGCCTGGAGGGGGCCCACATCCGTCGGGTTGCTCAGGAAACGTGCCGCCTTGTCCGGCGCGGCCCACATGTAGGCATCCACTTCTTGGCCGTCCGGCTTGATGATGGACCCGTTGACTTGCGTCGCCCAGTAGTGCACCACCTTCAGCCCGGCCGCCACATGGTAGTGCGTCGGAGGAAGCGGAATACCGAGGGCAGCCTTGAGGCCGATCTCTTCCCTGATCTCGCGGACGGCGCACTCCGGGATGGTTTCCCCGGCGTCGAGCTTGCCCTTGGGCCAGGACCAGTCGTCGTACTTGGGCCGATGGATCAGCAGGACCTCAAGGGTGCCCTTGGTGACGCGCCAAGGAATGGCGCCGGCCGCCGTGACGGCGATCGGCTCCCCCGGATGGTCCGTCTGGTCCGCAATAGGTGTATCGCTCTTCAACTTTTCGCTGCCTACCGCCGGGCAACTGCACGTTGGCGGGACCGGGAGGCAAGCAGCCAGGACTGGATGTCCAGAAGCGGCGAGCCGTCCTCGGCCTGGTGGAACCTGGTCCAGTGGCCTTCGTTGTCGAGGTGCCAGCTGGCAGTGCCGGGGTCCATGTAACGGCGCAGCAGATCCATGACCTCGGCTGTATCTTCGCGGCTGGAGAGTTGCACCAGCGCCTCGACCCGGCGGTCGAGGTTGCGGTGCATCATGTCCGCGGAGCCGATGTAGACCACGGGATCGTTGGCATTGGCGAAAGCAAACACGCGCGAGTGCTCCAGGAAGCGGCCCAGGATGGAGCGGACCGTGATGTTCTCGCTGAGTCCAGGAACTCCCGGACGCAGCGAGCAGATGCCGCGGACAATGACGTCAACCTTTACGCCGGCCTGCGATGCGCGGTAGAGGGCATCGATGGTGGCCTCGTCAACCATGGAGTTGACCTTGATCTGGACCTTGGCGGCAATTCCCGCCCGGGCGTTGCGGATCTCGGTCTCGATCCTGTCGATCAATCCGGACCGCACTGAGCGCGGCGCCACGAGGAGCCGCTTGAAGGTCGACTTCGGAGCATACCCGGAGAGCTGGTTGAAGAGCTTGGACAAGTCCTCGCCCACCTGCTCATTGGAGGTCAACAGGCCAAGGTCCTCGTAGTAGCGGGCCGTCCGCGGGTGGTAGTTGCCCGTGCCGATGTGGCAATACCTGCGGAGGCCATCCACTTCCTGGCGGACAACAAGGGACAACTTGCAGTGCGTCTTGAGTCCCACGATGCCGTACACCACGTGCACGCCGGCCTGCTCCAGTTTGCGGGCCCAGGAGATGTTGGCCTGCTCGTCGAAGCGGGCCTTGATCTCCACGAGGGCCAGGACCTGCTTGCCGGCCTCGGCAGCGTCGATCAGTGCGTCCACGATGGGGGAATCGCCGGAAGTGCGGTACAGGGTCTGCTTGATGGCCTGGACCTTGGGGTCGGCGGCCGCCTGCTCCAGGAAGGCCTGGACCGACGTCGAGAACGAGTCGTACGGGTGGTGCAGCAGGATGTCGCGGCGGCGCATCGCCGCGAAGACGTTGGCGGCCTTGGATGTCTCGGATTCGTTCAAGTACCGCGAGGTGTGGGGCACGTGCTTCGGGTAGTGGAGGTCGGCGCGGTCAATTCCGCCGATGACCGACAGGCCCCGGAGGTCCAGGGGAGCCGGAACGGAGTAGACCTCGGATTCCTCGACGCCGAGTTCCCGCACCAGGAGCGCGCGGATGTTCGGGTTGATGTCCGTGGTGACCTCAAGCCGGACGGGCGGGCCGAAGCGGCGGCGCAGCAGTTCTTTTTCAAGCGCCTGCAAGAGGTTCTCGGCGTCGTCCTCTTCGACTTCCACGTCCTCGTTGCGGGTGACGCGGAAGGTGTGGTGCTCCATGACTTCCATTCCGGGGAACAGCTTGTCCAGATGCACCGCGATGACCTCTTCGAGCGCGATGAAGCGTGCCACCCGGCCCGGGACCGCGCCGGCACGCGGTCCGTCGATCGAGACGAGGCGCGGGAGCTGGTCCGGGACCTTGACGCGGGCAAACAGTTCCTTGTCGCTGACAGGATTGCGGACAATCACGGCCAGGTTGAGGGATAGCCCGGAGATATAGGGGAAGGGGTGGGCGGGATCGACGGCGAGGGGGGTGAGGATCGGGAAGACCTTCTCGCCGAACATGATGCTCAAGCGGTGCTGGGCCTCGTCGTCGAGTTCGTCCCAGCGCATGAGGTGGATGTGCTCATAGGCCAGAGCGGGGCGGATCTGCTCGGCGAATACGCGCGCGTGGCGTTCCTGCAGCTTCCGGGCGGCATCGCCGATCTGCTCCAGGACTTCGATGGGGCTCAGTCCGGCGGGGGAGGGCACCGCGAGTCCAGTGGCGATGCGGCGCTTCAAGCCGGCAACCCGCACCATGAAGAATTCATCCAGGTTCGAGGCGAAGATGGAGAGGAAATTGACCCGCTCCAGGAGGAAGAGGTCGGGATCCTCCGCGAGCTCAAGAACGCGGGAGTTGAAGGCGAGCCAGCTTAGCTCGCGGTCCAGGAAGCGGTCCGGGCTGATGTCGCCTTCGGGCTCCAGGGAGGGCGCAAATTCAGGAATGTCGATCCGGTCCTGGGTTGCCCGCGCAGCCGGGACTTCGGAAGACCCGAAGCGGGGAGGCAAGGTTGCGCCCTTGACCTCGGTTTTGGTGGTTCCGACCGGGTCCGGGTTCATCGGGCTCTCCTTCGTTCAGCGCGGGGTTTGATTCAACCCTACAAGGATTCCACGTACCGGAATCCTAGATGTCCTAGCCTTTCAGATACGCCTTGGTTCCGGGTTACTTCCCGGTTAACGGCGCATACATGACATCGACGTCCCAACGAACGAAGCCCAGTTTCTGGTAAAGGGCGACGGCCGCCGTATTGTCGGCGTCCACGTACAACATGACCGAGTGCAGTTCGTGGCTCTGGAGATACCTGATGCCAGCGACAGTGAGCGCTTTGCCAAGCCCCAGGCCTTGGGCCGCGGGTGTCACACCCACGACGTAGACCTCCCCGATGGCCGGATGGGGTCCTTGCCGGGGGTGCACCTTGGTCCAATGGAATCCGAGCAGTTCCCCGGCCGGGTTCACGGCGAGCAGGAAACCTGCGGGATCGAACCAATCCTCAGCCATTCGGGCGTCCAGGTCGGCCCTGGTCAGGGAGCCCTGCTCGGGATGGTGGGCAAATGCCGCCCTGTTGGCGGCCAGCCAGGCGGACTCATCCTGACCCGGCACGAAGGCGCGCAGGGAGACTCCCTCAGGCAGGCCGGCGTCGGGCAGTTCCGCGGTGGAGGACATAAGGCGCATCTTCCACAGTTCGCGCGCCGGACCGTAGCCGTAGCGGGCCGCAAGCTCCGCGGCGGCCTCGTGATTCCCGTGGGACCACGCGTTCAGCCCCTCGAGCCCGCGGCTGTCCCGGAGCGAGTCGAGCAACCGGCCCGCGGCACCCTGGTTGCGGTAGCTCGGGTGCACTGCCATTTCCAGGACTCCCGTCCCGCCGTCCGCTTCAACCACGACGGCGATTCCCGCCAGGTCCTGGCCGCTTGCGGGATCGGACTGCTCGTCCGGGGCGTACAGGGCCAGGGCGAGCACAGAGTGGTCGCCGGCATCGGCCCCGCGCAGCATGACCAGGGTCTGTTCTGACAGCGGGGGATTGCCGTCCGACTCCTCGGCGGCTGCGGCGAGCGCCTTGATGTCTTTCAACAACTCGTTGTCCGAGGCGCCTTTGACGACAAGGACGGGCCAGTTCTCCGGGTGCGCAGGGCTCATGCTGCAAGGCTATACGTCTCGGGCCGGTTTGGCGGGATGGATTTTGCGGGCACTGTGTTGGCCGTGTAAGGTCTATATCTCGTCCGGCTTCGCGAAGCAGGATACGAGGGGGATCCACCAGTGGGGTGGCCTCGATACGTTCGACCCGTATGTCCTCCACTCAAGCAAAAGAAGGCCCGGACTCAGTGAGTCCGGGCCTTCTTTGTGTTTCGAAGCTTGGGGTTCGGAAGCCTAGGCCTCCGTGAGCTCATCTTCCGGCAGGCGGACCAACGTCAGCCTGTAGCCAACGTTGCGGACCGTGCTGATGAGGTTCTCGTGGTCCACGCCGAGCTTGGCGCGCAGGCGCCGGACGTGGACGTCCACGGTGCGGGTGCCTCCGTAGTAGTCGTAGCCCCATACTTCGGTGAGAAGCTGCTGACGGGTGAATACCCTGCCCGGGTGCTGGGCGAGATACTTCAGGAGTTCGAACTCCTTGAAGGTCAGGTTGAGCGGCTGCCCGTTCACGCGGGCCGTGTAGCTTGCCTCGTCGATCACGACGCCGGCCGCCCGGATTTCGGTGTTGGTTTCCTCTTCGCCGGGGATTGCGCGGGCCACGGCCAGGCGGATCCGGGCTTCGACTTCGGCCGGGCCGGCCGAGTCGAGGACGATGTCATCAACGGACCATGCGGAAGAGACGGCAGCCATGCCGCCTTCCGTGAGGATCAGGATGAGGGGGGCGCTCAAGCCCGTGGCTTTGAGCAACTGGGTCAGGGAGCGGGCCCCCACGAGGTCCTTGCGGGCATCAAGGAAGACGACGTCGGTGGGGTCGGTTTCGAGCAAGGCCGTTGGCTCTGCCGGAAGGATGTGGACCCGGTGGTTCAAGAGCTCCAAGGCGGGCAGGATGTCTACCGACGACCCGGTGCTGTTCGTCAGGAGCAGGATGTGCGACATAGTTCCTCCAATGGGCGGTCCGCGCATCATCGGGCGTCTGAACCGGGTTTCCACCGGCCGGTAGCTGCTTATGGGGCGTGGTTCCGTTGTAACGGAAGCGTTGCAACAAGAAGCGCTGTTGACAACCGAGTATACCCAAAGGCCCCTGCAACGTCAGGGATTCGTGTCACCTTCAGCCTATGTTTGCGACATATTTGTGCCGTATAAGGCAGGATTGGCAGGAGGTTGCTCGCGGCTTGGAACGAAATGGGCCCATCGAGGATCCCATGAAGGCGCGGCGAGGTTAGGGACACAATGAGGTCAGGGGCGCAGTGAAGTCTTGGAGCATCGGGGTGGTCGGCCTCGTGGCGCTCGCGGTTTTCGTCGCCAGCTCTTACGGCCCCACGGAAGGGTTGGTCGCCGTCGGAATCCTGGCGTCGGCCGCGGTTGGCATCGGCTGGCCCCACTTTCTAGCCGTCCCGGCGAAGAAAACGCTCGCCACGGTGATCGGCCTGAGCGGCGCGGGTTCAGCCTTGGCTGCCGGCTTCGTGCCAGCCCCCGGATTTCTGGATGCAACTCCGGCCTTCATCGCCGCAGGCGTGATTGCGGTGTTCGTCGTGCAGCTGATCCGCGGAACCGGTCAGGCCCAACGGCTCGAGTCCACTCTGGGCAGCTGCGCCGGTGTGCTGCTGAGCTGCCTTGGCGCTGGCTGGATTGCGGGGGCGAGGTTCAATGGGATCAAGGAAATGGTGTTGGTCGCTGCCCTCAGCGCCGCGGTCGCCCTCCTCGCCGGCTTGTTGCGATGGCCGGACCGGGTCGTGGCGCCCTTGGGCATCGTGGCCGCAGGGTTGGTGGCTCCGCTGGCAGGCCTGGTGTTCTCCAACATCGCGATCGTGGCTGCCATCGTGGTGGGCGTCGTCATCGGCTCAGTCCTGGTCAGTTTCCGTCGGATGGTGACGCTTCGGCTCGGCCGCCTGAACTTCCCGGCTGTCCTTGGAATGGGCGTCGCCCCCGTTTGGGCGGTTGGCGCCTTGTGCTACTTCATCGACAAACTACTCATCTACTAACAGTTAGGATGGCATCATGTCCGTACTTGCATTTGAAATCTTCTTCCTTGTCCTCCTCGGCCTGGCCAGCCTCTCGATGGCGTGGTTCGCTGGTTTTGTCGTTTACCGTCTCTTCAAAGGCCAGAAGTAGAGCTCCCAGCGCTTTTGATCAACCCGTACCTTCCGGTCCACTGAGGTAATTGCTGTGCCCATTGAAATTCCTTCCGACCTGACACCCGAACTGGTACCCCTTTCCTGGCTCATTGGTGAGTGGGAAGGCCGGGGACGGCTTGGAAGCGGTGAAGAAGACTCGGATCACTTCATCCAGCACGTCTCCTTCACGCACCACGGCCTGCCCTACCTGGAGTATCGGGCGGAAAGCTGGCTCAGCGACGAGGACGGCACCAAATTGCGGCCCCTCACCGTGGAGACAGGCTTTTGGGCGCTGGAGCGGAAAATGCTCGACGCCGACGGCGGCCCCGGCTTGATTCCCGCGGAAATCGTCCCGGTATTGAAAACTGCCGATGACGTCGAAGCCCACCGGAACGCCGACGGCGGGTTCGACATCACTGTGACGATTGTCCATCCCGGTGGCATCAGCGAGCTGTACTACGGTCAAATCAAGGGGCCGCAGATCCAGATGAGCACCGATATGGTGATGCGCGGCGGCCACTCCAAGGAATACACTGCGGCCACACGCATCTTCGGCCTCGTGGATGGCAATCTGTTGTGGCGCTGGGATGTGTCCACTCCGGGCAAGTCGCTCGAGGCCCACGCTTCGGCTTTCCTGAACAAGCTCTCCTAGGGTGCTTGTTACATAGCTTCAAGGTCTCACCGAAGAGGTCTCACTGAACGTCCCGTTTCGCAGTTCGAACCAAAGGGGAGCAGCAAGTGAACGAAGCGCCAAAACCTGCCAGCTATGACGATCTCAAGGCCGTCTTTTTCAACGGGACGCTCAAGCCATCGCCGCAAGTGAGCAATACCGACGGACTGATAACCATCAGCCGGCGCATCATGGAAAAGCAGGGCGTCAGTACCCAGGTGATCCGGACCGTGGATCACGACATTGCCGCCGGAGTGTATCCGGACATGCGCGAGCACGGCTGGGCGACGGATGAATGGCCGGAGTTGTATCCGGCGGTGCTGGAGGCCGACATCGTGGTGGTGGCCGGTCCTATCTGGCTTGGCGATAACTCCTCCCAGACCAAGAAGCTCATCGAGCGGCTCTACGCCCATTCGGGCCAACTCAACAGCAAAGGCCAGTGGGCCTACTATCCAAAGGTCGGCGGCTGCCTGATCACCGGCAACGAGGACGGCGTCAAGCACTGCGCCATGAACGTCCTGTACAGCCTCCAGCACGTCGGCTTCACCATTCCGCCCCAGGCCGATGCCGGCTGGATCGGCGCCGTCGGCCCCGGGCCCAGCTACCTCGACGAAGGGTCCGGTGGTCCTGAGAGCGACTTCACCAACCGGAACACCACCTTCATGACCTGGAACCTGCTCCACTACGCCCGGATGCTCAAGGACGTAGGCGGCATTCCTGCCTACGGGAACCTCCCGGACGAATGGAAAGCCGGTACGCGCTTCGATTTTGAAAACCCGGAATACCGCTGAGCCCCAAGGACTTCTACTACATATGACTTACACGAGCCCCCTATTGTCGCGCCCCGGAGCTGTAGAAGGCGGCGGCGAGGACTCCGGCGTCGCGGCCCACTACGGCGAGCCCCTGCGGGAGCAGCGCGCACTCGCCGCAGGCACCGCCGTCGTCGATCTTTCCTACCGGGGCGTTGTCACGGTCACCGGACCGGATCGCCTGAGCTGGCTCAATACTCTTTCCTCGCAGCAACTGACCAACCTCCAGCCGCGCGTCTCAAGCGAACTGCTGCTCCTCACCATTCAGGGACGCATTGAGTTCGACGCCCGCGTGGTGGACGACGGCGAGACCACCTGGCTGTTGGTCGAAGCCGCCGAGGCTGCCCCGCTGGCCGAGTGGCTCAACAAAATGCGGTTCATGTTGCGCGTCGAGGTGGCTGACGTGTCGGCCGAGTGGGCCGTCGTCGGCTCAACGAAGCCCGTTGACGCCTGGTCCGGGCGGCTCGTCTGGGAAGACCCGTGGCCGCACATCGGCGTCGGCGGCTATTCCTACAGCGTGGTGGAGGAAAGCTCCCATCCCGGCCTTGAGCGTCCTTGGTTCGAGTACCTCATTCCCGCGGATGAGCTTGAAACGGCCGTTGAGGGCATGGCCCTCGCTGGCTCGTTGGCCGCGGAGGCGCTCCGCATTGCTGCCTGGCGTCCCCGGCTCGGCGCGGAGACGGACGAGAAGACCATCCCGCACGAGCTCGATCTCCTCCGGACCTCGGTCCACTTGTCCAAGGGCTGCTACAAGGGCCAGGAAACGATTGCCCGTGTCCACAACCTCGGACACCCGCCCCGGCGGCTCGTTTTCCTGCAATTGGACGGCTCGCAGCACACCCTTCCAGCGCCGGGCAGCGTTGTATTTGCCGGAGAGCGCAAGGTGGGTACGCTGACATCTGTGGCCCAGCACTTCGAAATGGGGGCAGTAGGACTGGCCCTGATCAAGCGGTCTGTGGACCCGCACGAAGTGTTGACCGTGCTGGACGGTGAGGAGCCTTATCCGGCCGCCCAGGAAGTAATCGTTGCGCCCGATGCCGGACAGGTGGTGGGGCGTCAGACCGGATTCCTGAAGGGACCCCATCGATGAGCGAAACGACGGGCGCTGAAGCCCAAGCGACGGGTGCCGATGACGAGGCCATTGCCTTGGCGCACACCTTGTTCGATGCCGCCAGGGAAGGCAACTCGGAGCTCCTGCGGAGATACCTCAACGCCGGTGCTCCGGCTGGAATGCGCACTGCCGCAGGCGACTCTCTCCTGATGCTGGCCGCCTACCACGGCCACGCGGAAACCGTTCAGCTTCTGCTGTACCACGGTGCCGATGCGAACGGGGCAAACGACCGTGGCCAGACTCCGCTGGCCGGCGCGGTTTTCAAGGGCTACACGGAGGTGGCCCGGGTTCTGATTGACGCCGGCGCAGATCCCGACGCCGGTGCCCCCACAGCGCGCGAGGCCGCCCGGATGTTTGCCCGCGCGGAGATTCTCGAACTGCTCGGATAGACCAAGGGGGGCCGTCGGGCTGAGCCCGTGCCTGGCGGCGTGGCCGCGGTGGCCGCCTTGCGACCAAATATTCCATGTGGAATAGTTGTTGTGGAATAGTTCGTACGGAGGATGGGGAAATGGCACGAGCCGCACTGACTCCACTTGGTGTCGCCGCATTGGCCCTCCTCGTGGAGGCGCCGATGCATCCATACGAGATGTACCAGCTCCTGATGGCCCGTCACGAGGACCGCTTGGTCAAGGTCCGGCCGGGCACGCTCTACCACGCCGTCGGCCGCCTGGAAGAGGCGGGTTTCGTCGAGTCCACGGGCATTGACCGCGCCGGCAACCGGCCCGAACGGACCACCTACCGAATCACGGGAACCGGCAGGGAGGCGCTGACCGAGCGCCTCCAGAACATGCTGGCGGAACCCGTGAACGAATACCCGAGCTTCCCCCACGCGATCGCCGAGGCACACAACCTGCCGTCCGGCGTCGTCCTCGAACTCCTGGACCGCCGCGTGGCGAACCTGGAAGACCAACTCGACTTCCTGGTCCGCGGTGAAGAAGCTGTCGCCGCAAAAGGCGTCGAGACCAAGTTCTGGATCGACGTCAAGTACCAACAAACCATGCTGCGGACGGAAATCGACTGGATACGCAGCTTCCAAAACGATCTCCGCAGCGGGCAGTTGCCGTGGTAACCGCCCAGCCAACGCACCAACGTGCAAGATATTCAGCACAGTCAAAGGAAACCCATGGAAAACGTAGCTAAACCGTGGCCCGCACTGTGGTCCCTCGTGGTCGGGTTCTTCATGATCCTGATCGACACCACCATTGTCTCCGTGGCGAACCCACGGATCATGGAGGGCCTGCATACCGACATCAACGCCGTCATCTGGGTGACGAGCGCCTACCTCCTCGCCTACGCCGTGCCGTTGCTGATCACCGGAAGGCTCGGTGACCGCTTCGGGCCCAAGAACCTCTACCTGATCGGCCTCGTGGTCTTCACGCTCGCTTCGCTGTGGTGCGGCCTCTCGGGCGACATCGGCATGCTGATCGCGGCCCGGGTGGTCCAGGGCATCGGCGCAGCCATGATGACGCCCCAGACCATGGCCGTCATCACCAGGATCTTCCCGCCGGACCGCCGCGGCGCGGCCATGGGCCTCTGGGGAGCGACGGCTGGCATGGCCATCCTCGTCGGTCCGATCCTCGGTGGCGTGTTGGTTGACGGCCTCGGCTGGCAGTGGATCTTCTTCGTCAACGTTCCCATCGGCGTCGTTGCCTTCGTCCTCGTGACCCGGCTGGTACCGAAGCTGACCACGCACAGCCACAAGTTCGACGTCGTGGGTGTTTTGCTGTCCGCGGCCGGCATGTTCCTGCTGGTGTTCGGCATCCAGGAAGGCCAAAGCTACAAGTGGGGCACCGTCACCGGGCCCATTACCGTGTGGGGACTGATCATCACGGGGCTCGTTGTCCTTGCCGTGTTCGTCCTCTGGCAGTGGCTGCTGGAGCGCCGCGGCGGCGAGCCTTTGCTGCCGTTGGGCCTGTTCAAGGACCGCAACTTCTCCTTGGGTAACACCACCATCATGGCGGTGGGCTTCACCATCACAGCGTTCCCGCTCCCCACCATTTTCTACTACCAGGTAGTCCGTGGGTTGACCCCCACGCAGTCCGCGTTGCTCATGATCCCCATGGCCGTGATCTCCGGCGCCTTGGCACCTTTCGTCGGCAAGTTGATCGACCGGATCAACCCGCGCTGGTTCGCGGCCTTCGGGCTCCTCTGCCTGTCCGGTGCGCTGTTCTGGACCGGGACGCTGCTGAAGCCGGACACTCCCATCTGGATGTTCCTGCTGCCCAGCGCCCTCCAGGGCGTGGCCAATGGTTTCATTTGGGGCCCGGTCTCCAACGCCACAACCCGCAACCTGCCGCCGCGCTCGGCCGGCGCCGGTTCCGGCGTCTTCAATACGACGCGCCAGATCGGTGCGGTCCTGGGATCGGCCGCGATTGCTGCCCTCATCCAGTCCCGGCTCGCGGCTGAGCTGCCCGCGGCCCCGCCAGGCGCTGCCCCGGCAGGCGAAGGGGGATTCACCGGCAAGTTGCCCGAATTCCTGCACGACGGCTTCTCGACCGCGATGAGCCAGTCGGTCCTGCTGCCCGCTTTTGCGATTCTGCTGGGCGCAGTAGCGGCGTTGTTGTTTGGCAAGCCCAAGGCCGTCCGGGGTTGGGGTTCTCCGGCGGCGGCCCCGTCCGAGGCTAAGCCTCAAACTGTTTCGCAAGACGGCTAGCCCGCGCGAACACGCAGACGATGCCCTCAAAATGCGGTTTTGGGGGCATCGTCTGCCAACTCGCGGTTAGCGGAGCAGGACGGAGGTCTGGATGCCGCCGTCGACGAATCCCAGCTTTCGGGCCAAGGCCATGGAGCCCCGGTTGTCCAGCGCTGTTCGCCATTGCAGCGTCAGGCCGGAGGCGAGTGCCTCGTGGGCGGCGATCGAGGCAGCCAGGGTTCCAAGTCCTTGCCGGCGCAAATCCGGCGGCACCAGGACGCCCATGTCCGCGAGGATACCCTGCCACTCCGCATAGGCGCCGCAGGCCACCGGTTTGCGGTCCGGTTCGTTGCCGTCCATCACGGTGAAATGGTGGTCCATCCTTGAGAGATGGACTTCATTGACGTCGTCCGGAGGGCACCTGCCCTCCAGCTCGATCGCCTCCGGGTGGCCGTGCGAGACGGTGACTTCGCCGCCCGGCCGGAAGAGGGGAAGGTCGTCGGCGAACAGCAGCGCCGACGTCCCGAGCCCGTGGCCGCCGTGTTCGCGGCTGATCCGCAACAGTGCGGAATGCTCGCTCAGTTGATCGTCCGAGAGTTCGACGGCGGCAGCCACCGCCCACGCGGGAGCCACCAATGCGGAGCGGCCAAAGAGCCTCACGAAGGTGATGGATTCGGCGTCTTCGTCTTCCCTGACCAGCCGCTCCCCGGTGCGGGCAGCAGGTGAGCCGGAGACGAAACTGAAGGCCTCGTCGTCGAACCCTAAGTGCCGGGCCCAGGCCAGCAGCACAATTTCCGCCGATCCCGCATCAAGTTCCATGACATCGAGTCTATGCAGTCCCGGAAAAGGAAAGGAGCAGGCAGGCACCCGGTGGTACCTGCCTGCTCCTTGAAGAATCTGCCCTTGTGAAGAACCGGCTCAGCCGAACAGCACCGCAGCTTCGTCATAGCGGTTCTGCGGGACGGTCTTGAGCTTGCCCAAAGCGGCTTCGAAGCCCACATGCTCGATGTCCGTGCCCTTGAGGGCCACCATGGTTCCCCAGCGGCCTTCCACGACGGAATCGATGGCCGCCATGCCCAGGCGGGTGGCCAGGACGCGGTCAAAAGCCGACGGGACGCCGCCGCGCTGGATGTGGCCGAGGATCGTGGCACGGGTTTCGATGCCGGTGCGGGCTTCGATCTCCGGCGCGAGCTGGTCGGCGATGCCACCCAGGCGGGGCCGGCCGAAGGTATCCAGGCCGCGTTCGGAGTGCGGGGCCTCCATGTGGTCCGGAACAAAACCCTCAGCGACAACAATCAGCGGCGCACGGCCACGATCGTGGGCCTCCTGGACCCACTCGGTGATCTGCTCGATGCTGACCTTCTGCTCGGGGATCAGGATGGCGTGCGCGCCGGCGGCCATGCCCGCGTGCAGGGCGATCCAGCCCACGTGCCGGCCCATGACCTCGGCGATCATGCAGCGGTGGTGGGATTCTCCCGTGGTGCGCAGCCGGTCGATGGCCTCGGTGGCGATCTGGACGGCGGTGTCGAAGCCGAAGGTGTAGTCGGTGGCGTCGAGGTCGTTGTCCACGGTCTTGGGGACGCCCACGATCCTCAAGCCGGCGTCGGTGAGGCGCTTCGCGGCGGCCAAGGTGCCTTCGCCGCCGATGGCGATGATGGCGTCGATGCCGAGGCGGTCCATGTGGGCCTTGATGACATCCGGCCCGCCGCCGTTTTCGAACGGGTTGGTGCGGGAGGTGCCAAGGATGGTTCCACCCTGTTTGGCGATACCGCGGACCATAGTCCGGGGAATGTCGATGACGTCGCCCTCCACGACGCCCCGCCAACCGTCCCGGAAACCGACGAATTCCTGGCCGTGGATGGCGATTCCCTTGAGGACGGCGCCGCGGATGACGGCATTAAGTCCGGGGCAGTCGCCACCGCTGGTAAGGATTCCAATTTTCATGAGGGCTCAAATCCTGGCTAGGAGGTATACGTGCAGAGCGCCACGCTGAGCTCACAATGATTGTAGGGGGCAATGTGGGGTAGGACACAAACCGTGACCGCCGCGGATGAGACTTTTGAAACAACCAGGAAACAGCCCGGGCGAACCCGGGCTGTGCTAGTTCCTGCCTTGCGAGCGCTGGGTGAGGAAGGATTCCAGCGCAATGGTGCCGCTTTGGTTGGGAAGCAGCAACCATGCCACCACGTAGATCACCACGGCGGGCCCGGGTAGCAGGCAGAAGATCAGGTAGCCAATGCGGACGTAGGCTACGTCCACATTCAGCTTGGCGGCGATGCCACCGCAAACCCCTCCGATCAAACGCTGCGGACCGCGCTTCAGGCCGATGCCCCGTACGATGCTGAAGAACTTGTTCATGGCTAGAGCCTTCCCTGTTGTGGCTGCTTTGTCACGTGCTGCTTGCTAGCGGTGCTCGGAATTGACGGCACCGGAGTCCGGGCTGGACCCGCGGTCTTTTCGTGAGCGGGCGGAGACCAGGCCTCCGATCACGAGTGCCGCGCCGGCTCCGATCATGAGCCCGATCAGCACATAGGTGCCGTTGAGGACCACGAGGCCGAGTTTGGAAATGATGATCAAAGCTGCGAGTGCCAGGACAATCAGCCCCCAGACCACGGTGCCTACCCTTGCCCGGGCGGTTTGAACCGGGGTTTCAGGTGCTGTTTCAAATGCCTGCGTGGGTTCGTGCGTGCTCATGTCAGTTTCCTTCCTGGACGGTGACGTTGCTGAAAGTGCCGTTGAGCCTGACGACAAGCTTGGCGCCGGGCTTGTCCGTGTTGAAGCTGTCCCGGGTACCGCCATTGCTTTGGGTGACTGCGCTACCGTCTTGCTTGAGGTTCGCGAAGGTCATGTCCGCCTGGACCTCCACCGGCACGGTCGCCGGGATGACGAGTTTGATATTGCTGGCGGTGACGTCCATCGGAACAACGACGTCGGAGCTCAGCGGCGCGCTCAGGTTCAGCTTGGTCAGGTCGACGGTCCCGTTGGCCCCGGTGATGTCGAAGCCTTTGCGGGCATCGTCGATGCTCACGGGATTCCATTGGGCATTCTGGAGACGGAAGTGGTCCGCGTTGGGCGCGATATTGAAGATGCCGCCGATCACCAGCGTGGCTATGGCCAGGAAGCCGAGTAGTCCCGACGTGCGGCCACGAAGCCCCGCAACAAGGATCCCGAGGCCGAGGACTCCGGCGCCCGTGGCCCAGACCACCGCGTTGGCGGCTTCGCCCAGGTGGATGACGTTGCCGGCGTCGAGCAGCTTGAGTGTTCCGCCGGCCAGCAGGGCAGCCCCCGCTGAGACCGCTACGATGGCCGCGCCCGGCCCCTGCCGCCTTGGACGCTCGGGGCGTTCAGGGCGGTTGGGAACGCCGGCCGGTGGGTAGGGCCCTGCGGGATTGACGGGGCCCGGGGGGGTTCCCGGCCCCCCGGTTCCGTAATTACCGGTTCCGCCGGTTCCGTATGTCCCGGCGCTGTAAGTCCCGGCGCTGTAAGGACCCGCGCTGTAAGGGGCGGCCGGGTAGCCTGCCGAGGCGTGTGTGTCCGCGCCGCCAAAGGAACCTGGAGCGGACGCGTAGTTGTGTGTGCCCATTGTCTGCCTTCCGTTGCGGGCTTTGCTGCGCTGGACCAGGAAATAGACCAGGTAGATGATGCCGCCTACCCAGAACAGCGTCCACAGGAGTCCGGGAACCCCATTCCAGCCCCATCCCCAGAAACCGCGGCCGAGGCTTGGCAATCCGATGATGGTTGTGATGAGGGCTCCGGTCATGCCTGCGGACCAGCGGCCCGCCCCGGCCTCCTGTGCATGGATGCGGCCATCGGGTTCGGGCAGGAGCGCCCAGGCGATGCCATAGAGCAGGATGCCTATGCCGGCGAAGAGGGTGAGGATGATAAAGATGCCGCGGACGATCAAAGGATCGATGCCGAAGCGGTGGGCGATGCCGCTGGCCACGCCGCCCATCCACCGGTCCCGGCCACGGCTGATGCCTTGGCTTCTGATCCAGTTGAAGAAGTTCTGCGGGGGAGCTGGCACGGCGTAATTCGGTGCCGCGCCGCTGGTGTTGCCGGCGTTCGGCTGGGCCGGTTCTTCGGGCACGCCCGTCGCGGCCGGCTGGCTGGATTCTGCAGGTTGTCCGGGCTCCGCAGCTTGTCCGGGGTCCTCTGGATTCATGCTGTTCGCGTTCATACTTCGATCTTGCCGTCCGGCGACGTCTCCCTCTATTGGGGGATACCCTGAACGTTCCCTGAGTGGCCCCCTGAGATGCCCTGCTTCGAGCGCCGAAGACCCTGATACGTGTTTGGATGGATTCATGACAACCGCCACGCAACGCCCGCCGCTGGTCCGGAGCAGCGACCGGATCATTGCCGGCGTGTGCAGCGGCCTGGCGGACCATCTTGGCTGGCCCGTGAAGTACATCCGGCTCGCCATGGTCCTTGCCTCCTTCGCCGGCGGCGCGGGCCTGGCTTTCTACGCCTGGCTCTGGGTCATGGTGCCCACCGCTGACGAAAGCGCCCGCCGAAACAGCCGCCGGCCGGCGTCGCCCATTGCTCCCGCGGTGAGCCTGCCTCCTTCGGTGAGCATTCCTCCCGACGTTGCAGCGCCCGACGGCGCGCAGCCGGTGCCGCTGTCCACCCCGGCTCCCGTCGTCGCCTCCTGGTTCAGGATTCGGCGGATCCAGTATGGGAAAGAGATCCTCCTCGGGGCCGGCCTGCTCCTGGTCGCCGCCATCCTGATCGCCCGGCAGTTCGGCGTCGAGGTCCCCCTCGGCACGCTGATCCCGGCGGCGGCCATACTCGGTGGGGCGGCGATCGCGTGGATGCAGTTGGACGAGACGCGCCGGGCCGGGCTGGTGGACAAGACGAAGGCGGACCAAGCCGGTGGCTGGGTCCGCCTTGCTGCAGGCCTGGCCCTGGTGGTTGCCGGGGTGTTGGTCATGGTGTCCGGTTCCGGCTCGTGGGAGCAGACCTGGCTTGCGCTGCTGGCTTCCATCGCGGTGCTGGGCGGCGTGGCCTTGGTGCTGCTGCCGTGGGGCTTGAAGTTCTGGAAGGACCTTGAAACTGAGCGGGCAGCGCGGGTTCGCGAGACCGAGCGGGCCGAGATTGCCGCCCACTTGCACGACTCGGTACTGCAGACGCTCGCCTTGATCCAACGCCGTGCCGGTTCGGAACAGGACGTGGTCCGCCTCGCCCGTGCCCAGGAGCGTGAACTGCGCACCTGGCTATACCGGGACGCCGCCAAGGATTCGGGGCTCCTCGCGGAGCGGATTGCCGCAGCCGCAGCCGAAGTGGAGGACGCCCACGGACATCCGGTCGACGTCGTCAGCGTCGGAGACACCGCCATGACGGACAGGCACGAAGCCCTCGTCCTGGCGGCCCGGGAGGCCATGCACAATGCTGCCCGGCATGGCGGCGGAGCCGTGTCCGTCTATCTCGAGACTTCCGACACCGGCAGCGAGGTTTTCGTCAGGGACCGCGGACCCGGCTTTGACCCGGATGCCGTCCCGGAAGACCGGCTCGGTGTCAAGGAGTCAATCGTCGGACGGATGAAACGCCACGGCGGCACTGCGGTCATCAGCAGTAGTTCCGAGGGCACCGAAGTACGCCTGAAACTGCCCGTCGAGAACGCCGACAAAGCAGAGAACCGAAACGGAGAAGCCAAAGTATGAACGCCCTATCAGAGCAAGTAACGCGGAAGGTTCGCGTGGTGATCGTGGACGATCACGCCATTTTCCGGTCCGGGCTGAAGGCCGACCTCGATTCGCGGATCGACGTCGTGGGCGAGGCCGGAACAGTGGAACAAGCCATCGCCGTGATTGCCGAGGTTCAGCCGGAGGTGGTGCTTCTTGACGTCCACTTGCCCGGCGGCCTTGGCGGTGGCGGCCGGGAGGTCATCAGTGCATCCTCGGCGTTGCGCGGGAGCACGAGCTTCCTGGCCTTGAGCGTCTCGGATGCCGCCGAGGACGTCGTGGCCGTCATTCGGGCCGGGGCACGCGGCTACGTCACCAAGACCATTTCCGGCCCGGAGATCTCCGACGCCGTGGTCCGCGTGGCCGACGGTGACGCGGTCTTCTCGCCGAGGCTGGCGGGTTTTGTCCTGGACGCGTTTGGAACTTCCCCGGCCGAGATCGCCGACGACGAGCTGGACCGTCTTTCCGCGAGGGAACTGGAAGTCATGCGTCTCATCGCCCGGGGTTACAGCTACAAGGAGGTGGCCAAGGAGCTGTTCATTTCCATCAAGACCGTGGAAACCCATGTCTCTGCGGTACTCCGCAAACTCCAGCTCTCCAGCCGCCACGAACTGACCAAGTGGGCCGCCGAACGCCGCCTCCTCTGACGCCCGCTCACCTATGGCGGGTTAAACCCCAACGCCCGCTCACCTGTGGTGGGTTAAACCCAAACGCCCGCTCACCTATGGCGGGTTAAACCCAAACGCCCGCTCACCTCTATCCCAAGGTGAGCGGGCGTTTGCGCGGGGGAAAGGCTACTTGGCCTGGCCGAGGAATTCCTGGAGGCGTCGAACGCCTTCGGCGAGGTCGTCGTCGCCCAAGGCGTACGAGAGGCGCACGAAACCGGAGGGGCCAAAGGCCTCGCCCGGAACAATCGCGACCTCAACCTCGTCGAGGATCAGTGAGGCAAGCTCCGCGGACGTTGACGGACGGACGGGACCGTTCGAGGTCGGGAATTCCTTGCCCAGCAGCCCGCGGACGTCGGCGTACACGTAGAAGGCGCCGGTCGGCGTCGGGCATTCCACACCGTCGATCGCGTTCAGTCCGGCAACGATCGCCTTGCGGCGGCGGTCGAAGGCGACCTTCATTTCGTCGACGGCGGTCAGCGGGCCGGACACCGCAGCGAGGGCAGCGATCTGCATGATGTTCGAAACGTTCGACGTCGCGTGCGACTGAAGGTTGGTGGCGGCCTTGATGACGTCGGCCGGGCCGATCATCCATCCGACACGCCATCCGGTCATGGCATAGGTCTTGGCGACACCGTTGAGGATGACCACCTTGTCGCCGAGTTCGGGAGCGGCAGTGGCGATCGAGGTGAAGGGGACGCCGTCGTAAGTCAGGTGTTCGTAGATCTCGTCGGTGACAACCCAGAGGCCCTTGGCCGCGGCCCATTTTCCGATTTCGGCCACTTGTTCGGCGCTGTAGACGGCGCCGGTCGGGTTGGACGGGGAAACGAAAAGCAGGATCTTCGTCCTGTCGGTGACCGCGGCTTCGAGCTGCTCCACGGTGACCAGGTAACCCTGCTCGGGTCCGGCGAAGACCTCGACGGGAACGCCACCGGCCAAGCGGATTGCCTCCGGGTAAGTGGTCCAGAAAGGCGTGGGGATGATGACTTCGTCGCCCGGATCAACCAGGGTGGCGAAGGTGTTGTAGACAGCCTGCTTACCGCCATTGGTAACCATCACCTGGGAAGCATCGACTTTGTAGCCCGAGTCGCGGAAGGTCTTGTCCGCGATGGCCTGCTTCAGCTCCGGCAAGCCGGCAGCGGGGGAGTAGCGGTGGTACTTCGGCTGCGAGGCGGCCTCGACGGCGGCCTTGACGATGTAGTCGGGGGTCGGGAAGTCGGGCTCCCCGGCGCCAAAGCCGATCACGGGGCGACCCGCTGCCTTGAGCGCCTTGGCCTTGGCGTCAACGGCAAGTGTGGCGGACTCGGCGATGGCGGAAATTCGCTGTGAAATGCGGGCGGCAGGTATTCCGGCAGACATTAAAGCACCGTTCTTCGCGGGCAGCTCATGAGCTGGATGGTGGGATTCGACGGAATCTACTTTATGCTGTTCTGCGGAGCTATCGGGCTAACCTCTCGAAAGTGACAGTGCATGCTGATCAAACGAGCGCTGATCACACGAGGCTGATCGCGTGAGCGGGAAGGCCTGAACGCTCCGGAAATGGCCCGGTTCGACTATCGCGACGTTGTTGCGTAGACTGGTTCACCGGTGTTGAAAAACATCACAATGGTTCGCGCCCCAGATTGGCCCGGAATCCCGTGTTCTTGGAGATTCCTTGGCAATGATGGAGTGCGGCCAAATATGGATTCGTTCCATAGGGTAGTGGCGCAATTGGTAGCGCAGCGGTCTCCAAAACCGCAGGTTGCAGGTTCGAGTCCTGTCTGCCCTGCGCAAGCTGTTCCGGGTTTCGCTCGGAACAAGCGCAGCAACCATGACTCTGATCAGAGTCGGGTCAACGACGTTTGCATAGATGAGTGAGGATCAGGTGACCGAAACAGCTGCGAGCAGCTCGAAGGGCCGCCCTGCCAAGAAGTCCGATTCCGGACTCTTCGCTCGAATTGCTCTTTTTGTCCGCCAGGTAATTGGCGAGCTCAAAAAGGTAGTTGCCCCCACCCGCAAGGAACTGGTCAATTACACAGTCGTGGTGCTGGTGTTCGTGGCCATCATGATGTTGGTCGTCACCATCCTGGACCTGGCTTTCGGTACGGGAATCAAATGGGTTTTCGGCGCTACCGGCACCACGAACCACTAAGCGGATCGCTCCGCAAACCGCGTGAAATCCCCGGAAAATCAAGGGATTTCACAGGGTTTGCGGAATTGAGCCATTTAAATAGGCATGTTAGGCAATGAGGAAGCAGGAGACCAAGTGTCTGAGCAGGAGCTCGAGGTAACTGAGACTGAGCTGGATGGGCCCGCTGAAAGCACGGCCCACGCCACGGCTGACGCCGTGGAAGGATCCGAGGTCGATTCTGCTGCGCCCGAAACTGCCGACGTCGACGACGCCGACCAGGATGAGTCCGATGACGCCGATGCGTCCGACGACGCCGATGTGTCCGACGACGAGTCCGGCGCCGACGCCCTGGCCGCCGCTGCAGCCGTAGCGCCCGCCGACCCCGCCGAGGAGTTCAAGGCCAAGCTTCGCCGCCAGGAGGGTGACTGGTACGTCATCCACTCCTACGCAGGCTACGAAAACCGCGTCAAGGCCAACCTTGAGACCCGCATCCAGACCTTGGACATGGAAGATTACATCTTCGAGATCCAGGTGCCCATGGAGGAAGTCGTTGAGATCAAGAACGCCCAGCGCAAGATCATCAACCGCGTTCGCATTCCGGGCTACGTCCTCGTCCGTATGGACCTGACCGACGCATCCTGGGGCGCCGTCCGCCATACCCCGGGTGTCACGGGCTTCGTGGGCAACGCACACAACCCGGTCCCGCTTCGCCTCGATGAGGTCTTCTCCATGCTGGCCCCGGTCTTCGAAGAGCAGCAGGCCGAAAAGGGCAAGCCGGTCAACAAACAGCACCAGACGCCCGTCGACATCGACTTCGAGGTCGGAGAGTCCGTCATCGTCAAGGAAGGTCCGTTCGAGACCCTTCCCGCCACGATCTCCGAGATCAAGATGGATTCCCAGACGCTTGTGGTGCTGGTGTCGATCTTCGAGCGCGAAACCCCGGTTACGCTCGCATTCAACCAGGTCACCAAGATCTAGTTGATCCAAGAATTTCGCCCCGCGGTTGCCCGCTTAGCAGCCACGGAGCGGTCGGTCGCCTTGCCATGGCGGCCACAAACCTGAGGCACGCTCCTGTGTCCTAGGAAGTTATTGAGAGAAGGACCTACATTGGCTCCCAAGAAGAAGGTCACCGGCCTCATCAAGCTGCAGATCCAGGCAGGTGCCGCCAACCCGGCCCCGCCGATCGGTCCTGCGCTTGGCCAGCACGGTGTCAACATCATGGAATTCTGCAAGGCGTACAACGCTGCAACAGAAGCCCAGCGCGGAAACGTTATCCCGGTTGAAATCACGGTCTACGAAGACCGCTCGTTCACCTTCATCACCAAGACCCCGCCGGCTGCAGAGCTCATCAAGAAGGCTGCAGGCGTCGCGAAGGGTTCGGCCACGCCGCACACCGTCAAGGTTGCCAAGCTGACCCAGGCACAGGTTAACGAGATCGCCACCACCAAGATGGAAGACCTCAACGCCACCAGCCTTGAGGGCGCTGCCAAGATCATCGCCGGCACCGCACGCTCCATGGGCATCACCGTCGAGGGTTAATTCCCCTCACAGCTTCATGGCGTCTGTTTTGGGAAACTGACGACGCCGGGTAGCACCGCCGGGAAACCGGCACCATTGAAATATTGAGAATGTTGGAGATCCACGCCGGATGTCCAACTGTGGCAGGGCCCAGCGCGGTCCGCAGACCACAACTGCACAAGGAGAATAAGCAGCATGGCAAAGCGCAGCAAAGCATATGAGGCAGCCGCAGCCAAGATCGAGGCAGACAAGTTCTACGCCCCGTTCGAGGCCATCAAGCTCGCCAAGGACACCAACCCGTCCAAGTTCGACGCCACCGTTGAGGTCGCTTTCCGTTTGGGCGTTGACCCGCGTAAGGCCGACCAGATGGTCCGCGGTACCGTCAACCTGCCGCACGGCACGGGTAAGACTGCCCGCGTCTTGGTGTTCGCAACGGGCGACAAGGCTGAAGCAGCAATCGCTGCAGGCGCCGACTTCGTTGGTTCCGATGACCTGATCGAAAAGATCGCAGCCGGCTGGACCGACTTCGACGCCGCAGTGGCAACCCCTGACCTCATGGGCAAGGTTGGCCGTCTCGGTAAGGTCCTCGGCCCGCGTAACCTCATGCCGAACCCGAAGACCGGTACCGTGACCGCTGACGTCACCAAGGCTGTCAACGACATCAAGGGCGGCAAGATCGACTTCCGCGTCGACAAGCACTCGAACCTGCACTTCATCATCGGCAAGGTTTCCTTCGACGAACTGAAGCTGGCCGAGAACTACGCAGCCGCTCTGGAAGAGGTGCTTCGCCTGAAGCCGTCCGCTTCCAAGGGCCGCTACATCCAGAAGGCTACGGTCGCCACCACGTTCGGTCCGGGCATCTCCGTTGACCCGAACGTCACCAAGGTTCTCACCGAGGCGTAAGCCGCCGGGAGCATCGACTCTGAAAGGACCGTCCGGCATTAGCCGGGCGGTCCTTTCGTTGTAGGCGAACCGTCACCTATCGCGGCCGGCGACCGCTGATTAGGCTGAGGGCATGACAGGCCAGGTTCCGGATTTCAGCATCCACGAGCTCCATCTGCCGGAGTCCCTGGATGGTCCGGACGGCAAGGTTTTCCGGGAGCTCTCATCCGTGATGGACGCCATGGTGCTGGAAACCTGGGGAAACCTGGAACGGGCGTCCTCGGCCCAGGCCCGGCTCGCCGGATGGCGCGATACCCCATACGCGGTATCGAGGCACGTCTTCGCCCGAGTGGACGGAAGGATCGTTGGCCACGCGTCCTGCGAAGTTCCGCTCAAGGACAACATCCAAACCGCGTGGCTCGAGGTAGATGTGCTGGAGGGGTACCGCCGGTACGGAATCGGAACCGCGTTGCTTCGCACCGTAGAAGGCATCGCGAAGGCCCAGGGGAGGCACGTCCTGCAGGCGCACACCGAACACCCCATCGGCCTCGCAGGAGCAGAGGGAGTACCCGGGGGAGTACCCGACGTTGCTCCGGGAGCAGCCTTCTGCCTCAAGAACGGTTACACCTTGGAACAGACCAGCAGATTCAGCACGTTGGACATGGACCACAACGCGGAATGGGCAAGGCTGGAGTTTGCGGCGCACTCCAAAGCAGACGCCGGTTACGGGGTCCTTGCCTGGACGAACCGTTGCCCCGCCGAATACGTGGACCGCATGGCCGGGCTGATGGGCCGGATGAGCACGGATACTCCGGCGGGAGGCCTTGAGATCGAGGCAGAGGACTGGGACGCTGCCCGCGTCAGGCAACTCGAAGACACCATGCTTGCCGAGGGCCAGACTGCCCTCGTGGCCGCCGCACAAGACCGGAGGACGGGGGAGCTCGTTGCGTACACCGTGATCTATCTTGATCCCGCGAAGCCCGGGGTGGCCGAGCAGGACGATACTTTGGTGGCACC
Source organism: Arthrobacter sp. 01T428 (assembly GCF_056398685.1). Lineage (NCBI taxonomy): Bacteria > Bacillati > Actinomycetota > Actinomycetes > Micrococcales > Micrococcaceae > Arthrobacter > Arthrobacter sp. 01T428. The sequence continues at coordinate 159,654 of NZ_JBFTPW010000001.1, forward strand.
GCCGCATCGGGGCCATGGGCTGGGAATGCTCGTCAAACTGGCCAATCTGCGCAGGCTGCAGACGGAATATCCGGCCGTAGGGCGCGTCATGACTTTTAACGCCGAGGAAAACGAACATATGCTGTCCATCAACGTACAGCTCGGCTTCAAACCGGCCGGATACGACGGCGAATGGCAAAAGAGGATCAAATGACGAGCACGGTGGAGATCGGCCAACTCTGGATCCCGGATTCCCTTGACGCCGATGACGCAAAGGATTTCCTGGCCGCCGTCGAAGTCAGCCGCAGGGTCCGCATGCAGATCTGGGGCACGGACGATCTCGCGTACACGCCGTTGGAAAAACTGCTCGAACTCGGCGACCCTTACGAACGCCAGGTCATTCTCGTGGCCCGCGTCGACGGCCGCATTGTCGGTACGGTAGACATCGCGCTTCCCCTTGCCGACAACATGGACCTGGCCGAGTTCACCCTCGACATCCTTCCCGAATTCCAGCGCAGGGGCGTCGGAAGGCAGCTCCTGGAAGCTGCCGAGCACTTCGCCAGAAGCGAGGGCCGGACCATGATCATGGTGGACACGAACCATCCTGCCGAGTCCCTCCGGGGTGGTGCCGAAGGTCAACTCGTGCCTGGCAGCGGCCTGGGCTTCGTTCCCTTGGCCAGCCGCGAGGTCGATTTTGCCCGGCGTACCGGTTACACCCTGCAGCACATCGAACAGTTCAGTTCCTGCGCGCTCCCGCTGGATTCAAAGCTCGTAGCCGAGCTTGAGGCCGAAGCCGAAGACGCGAACGCCGGCCGTTACCAGGTCCACCACTGGACCGATCGGTGCCCCCAACAGTGGCTCGAAGCTGTGGCCGCCCTGGAGAACGCAGCCGGCGAGGTGGTGTCGGAAGGCAACGAGGCCCCGGAAGCCGAACAGCAGCAATTAGTGTTCGACGCCGGTGTGTTGCGGCAGGCGGAGGACGCCGCCGTCGCGCAGGGACGCCGAACGGTGGTCACCGCCGTCGAACACGTCGCCAGCGGGCGGATCGTCGGACTCACCACGATCGGGGTCCTGGCGCAACGCCAGGATGTCGTCTTCCAGGACGACACGATCGTCCTGCAGGAGCACCGCGGGAACAAGCTCGGGCTCCTCATCAAGGTCGCCAACATGCAGCGCCTGAGCGAACAGTTTCCCGACGCCCGCGTGATCTACACCTGGAATGCGCCGGAAAACCGGTACTTGCTGACGGTGAACAAGCAACTGGGATTCACCACGGCCGGGGTCACGGGGTTGTGGCAGAAGGAACTGCCGAACATGGGGCCGAGGGTCACCTCCTCCGAGTAGGCGGCGCGATTTGGCGATGCACTTGCCCGTCCCGTAAGCTTGAACTACCAAAGACCGTCGGTTGATGGGAATCCACTCCTCCGGGCACAGCTCAACTCTGTAGCTGCGTGCGGAAGAACCAAGTGGTTTCCTAGACGAAGGACCCTGACAAAGGGCGGCCGGCGCAGGTGAACGAAGCAAATCTCCATGATCATTGGATCGTGTTGAGCCAAGCCCCGTGCATCTGCGCGGGGCGTTTTTTAGTTGCAGCTCTTTTGAGCGGGGACCCGGAAAACCGGCTTTATTCCCCGGAAGGAGGGTTATGGCAACGCCTAGCAAGATCTCCGCAGTAGCTGAGATCACCAACGATTTCAAGGAATCGAACGCCGCTGTCCTGACCGAATACCGCGGGCTCTCTGTTGCACAGCTCAAGCAGCTGCGTGTTTCTCTCGGCCTGGACACCAAGTTCTCGGTCGTCAAGAACACCCTGACCGCCATTGCAGCCAAGGAAGCTGGTGTCGAAGCATTCGACGGTCAGCTTGCCGGCCCCACTGCGATCGCATTCATCAAGGGTGACGCGGTTGCTGCCGCCAAGAGCCTGACGGACTTTGCCAAGGCCAACAAGCAGCTTGTCATCAAGACCGGCTACTTCGAAGGCAAGGCACTGAACGCAGCAGAGGTTGCCGCACTGGCAGCCCTCGAGTCCCGTGAGCTGCAGCTCGCCAAGGTTGCAGGCATCCTCAAGGCACCTGCTGCCGCGGCTGCACGCATCATTGACGCTCTGCGCCTCAAGCTTGAAGAAGAGGGCGGCGCTGTAGCACCGGCCGCTGACGAAGCACCGGCTGCCGCCGAGGCTGCTGCAGAAGAGGCTGCCGCTCCGGCTGAAGCCGCTGAAGCAGCAACCGAAGAGAACTAAGTTCTCCCCACTCAAACTGCGGTGCAGTAACGGACAACGTCCGTGGCAGCACCACCTATAGGAAGGACGCCAAACATGGCGAAGCTCAGCAACGAAGAGCTCATTGAAGCTTTCAAGGAACTGACCATCATCGAGCTCTCCGAGTTCGTCAAGCTCTTCGAAGAGACCTTCGAAGTTACCGCTGCTGCTGTTGCAGTCGCCGGCCCTGCCGGTGGCGCTGCTGCTGAAGAGGCCGAAGAGAAGACTGAATTCGATGTCGTCCTCGAAGCTGCCGGTGACAAGAAGATCGCAGTGATCAAGGAAGTTCGCGCCATCACCTCCCTCGGCCTCAAGGAAGCCAAGGACCTGGTTGACGGTGCACCGAAGGCTGTTCTCGAAGGCGCCACCAAGGAAGCCGCTGAGAAGGCCAAGGAGCAGCTCGAAGCTGCCGGCGCCACGGTTACTGTCAAGTAACTCGCGTTCGCGTTTTCAGGAAGCCCCGTCCGGATTCGTCCGGGCGGGGCTTTCCTGCATTTAACAGCAACGCGGGGTCACTTACGGCCCATTAGGTGCTGCCGGATGGGCCGTAAGTGACCCCGCGTTGCTCAGATGGGGTCGCTGATGTCGGCTACGATCGCGCCCAAGGCCTCAGTGAGGGAATCGGCCTTCACGAAGGCGCTGAATCCGTGTTCGCCTGCGCCCATTGAGATCCTGCGTCCGGCGATGCTGGCATCCGCATAGACCGGCCAGGGCGTCGAACTTCCCAGCGGCGTGATGGTGCCGCGCTCATAGCCGGTTGCCTCGAAAGCGATATCGGCCGAGGGCATCGACAGCTTGTTGACGCCCAGGAGGGCGCGCAACTTGGGCCAGGAGATCTGCCGGTCACCCGGAACCAGCGCGAACAGGAACGAGCCGTCCCGGTGTTTGACCACAAGGGACTTCACGATGTCCGCCGGTGTGATCCCCATGATGCGGGCAGCTTCCTCAAGACTGCTAGCCGCCGCCCGCTCTACGAGTTGGACGTCGAGTCCGCGTGCGGCCGCGTCAGCCAGGAATCGCTCAGTGCCCCGCATTCATGCTCCATTTCCGCTCACGGCCACTCCGCCGCCGAACTCGCCGAATATCTAGTCGCGGTAGAGAAGCAGTGCTTCACCTTGGCCGCCGCCACCACAGAGCGCAACTGCCGCCTTACCCTTACCGCGGCGCTTCAGCTCGTGGGCCGCGTGGAGGGCCAGCCGCGCTCCTGAGGCACCGATCGGGTGTCCAATCGCGATTGCTCCGCCGTGCACATTGCACTTCTCCAAGGGATAGTCCAGGTCCTTCAAGGACTGTACCGCCACCGAACCGAAGGCTTCATTGATCTCGATGAAGTCCAGGTCGGCCGTTGTCCACCCAGCACGGTCCAGCGCGTGCCGTATGGCGTTGGAAGGCTGCGAATGCAGGCTGTTGTCGGGTCCCGCCACCTGGCCGGGCTTGCCGACGACGGCAAGGTAGTCAAGGCCGTTCTCCTCGGCGAAGCGGCGGCTCGTGAGCACGAGTGCGGAGGCGCCGTCGGACAGGGGAGAGGAGTTGCCTGCGGTGATGGTTCCGTCGGTGGCAAAGGCGCCCTTCAAGGGGGCCAGGGTCTCGAGCGTGGTCTGCGGGCGGACGCCTTCGTCCCTTGTCAGCACCAAGGGTTCTCCCTTGCGCTGCTTGACGCTGATGGGGGTGATCTCGCCGTCGAACACTCCTTGCTCGGCGGCCGCGGCCGCACGCTGGTGCGAAGCGGCGGCCACTTCATCTTGGGACCGGCGGTCGATGCCCAGCGAGAGGTTCTTGATCTCGGTGGACAGGCCCATTGACTGGCCATCAAAGGCGTCGGTGAGCCCGTCGTGGGCAGCGACGTCGAGGGCCTGGATGGCGCCGTAGCTCCAGCCTTGCCGGGAACCGGGCAGCAAGTGCGGAGCGCGGCTCATCGATTCCTGGCCGCCGGCAACCACGACGGCGGCATCGCCACTGCGGATCATTCGCGCTGCATCGATCACGGCGGTCAGTCCGGAGAGGCAGACCTTGTTGATGGTGACGGCGGGGATGTTCCAGCCGATGCCAGCGGCGATGGCGCTTTGCCGGGCCGGATTCTGGCCGGCGCCCGCCTGCAGGACCTGCCCCATGATCACTGCGTCCACTTTGTCCGCGGTGAGCCCGCTCGCCGCAATGGCGCCTGAAATGGCGTGAGCGCCGAGCTCGACGGCGGTGAGCCCGGCCAGTTGCCCGTTCAACCGTCCCTGTGGGGTACGGCTGGCGGAAAGGATGACAACGTCGTTGTTGTTGTCCGTTGTGTCTGAGGGGGTGCCCATTTTCTCTCTTCCGATCAAGGGTGGTGAGCCTAGGTTACCGTGGCGTAGATCACCTCTCCATTCAACAATGGAGCCTGGATCAACATTCCGCCCGCGCCAGCAAGAGGCCGTTGCCGCATAGGTGCCTGCGGCAACGGTGCTTGCATTCAGGCGGGATGTGGGGTAGACAGGTGGGTTGATTTGCCGTATTGTGGATATTTGCGTCTTCCCTGTTAACCTTCAGCCTTCATATAGCGGTGGGCTTTACCTCTCAGCTGCGCCATCGACGTGCCGTTAAGAACGAGCATGGTCTTGGTCAGCCGGGGTCCCGGGTCATATAGCGGAACCGGAAAGGTACACTGCGGATTCAATCTGCAGGGTGCAAGCGGGGGAGATCTGAAAACGCCTGAAGGTCTGTGGAAGGATCCCTCTTGGTCGCCTCGAGCACCTCTAATAACGAAACCGCTAATACGGCAAGCACCGATGGTGCAACTCGCCGGCTCTCATTCGCAAAGATTCACGAACCGCTGGACGTTCCGAATCTGCTCGCACTGCAGACAGACAGCTTTGACTGGCTGGTCGGAAACGAACGCTGGCAGTCGCGGGTAGCGAAGGCTGTCGAGGAAGGCGACCTGAGCGTCGCCACCACCTCCGGACTTGCCGACATCTTCGAAGAGATCTCCCCCATCGAGGACTTCCAGGGCACCATGTCCCTGAGCTTCTCCGAGCCGGAGTTCGCTGATCCGAAGTACACCATGGCCGAATGCAAAGACCGTGACGCCACTTACTCGGCACCGCTGTATGTCAAGGCCGAGTTCATGAACAACAACACGGGTGAAATCAAGCAGCAGACCGTGTTCATGGGCGATTTCCCTCTCATGACCGAGAAGGGAACGTTCGTCGTCAACGGCACCGAGCGTGTCGTCGTCTCCCAGCTGGTCCGTTCGCCGGGCGCCTACTTTGAGCGCACCGCCGACAAGACCAGTGACAAGGACATCTTCACTGCAAAGATCATCCCGTCCCGCGGTGCATGGTTCGAACTCGAAATCGACAAGCGCGACCAGGTCGGCGTACGCCTCGACCGCAAGCGCAAGCAGTCGGTCACCGTTCTGCTGAAGGCCCTCGGCTGGACCGAAGGCCAGATCCTCGAAGAGTTCGGCCAGTACGACTCCATGCGCGCAACGCTGGAGAAGGACGCCACCGAAACCCGCGAAGACGCCCTGCTGGACATCTACCGCAAGCTGCGTCCGGGCGAGCCGCCCACCGTCGAGGCTGCCCAGTCCCTGCTGGACAACCTGTACTTCAACGCCAAGCGCTACGATCTGGCCAAGGTTGGCCGTTACAAGATCAACCGCAAGCTCGGCATCGACCGCTCCCTTGGCGACAAGGAAGCTTCGGTCCTGCACGTTGAAGACATCGTGGCCATGATCAAGTTCCTCGTCGCGCTCCACGCCGGCGAGAAGACCCTCATGGGCAAGCGCGATGGCGAAGACCACGAGCTCCGCGTCGAGATCGATGACATCGACCACTTCGGCAACCGTCGCATCCGCGCCGTCGGCGAACTGATCGAAAACCAGGTCCGCACCGGCCTCTCCCGCATGGAACGCGTCGTCCGCGAACGCATGACCACGCAGGACGTCGAAGCGATCACGCCGCAGACCCTGATCAACATCCGCCCCGTTGTGGCAGCCATCAAGGAGTTCTTCGGAACGTCCCAGCTGTCGCAGTTCATGGACCAGAACAACCCGTTGTCGGGTCTGACCCACAAGCGCCGCCTGTCGGCCCTTGGTCCGGGTGGTCTGTCCCGTGACCGCGCAGGCATGGAAGTCCGAGACGTTCACCCGTCCCACTACGGACGTATGTGCCCCATTGAAACTCCTGAAGGCCCGAACATCGGCCTGATCGGTTCGCTGGCTTCCTACGGCCGCATCAACCCGTTCGGTTTCATCGAGACTCCGTACCGCCTGGTGTCCGAGGGCGTCGTTTCCGATGAGGTCCAGTACCTCACCGCCGACGACGAAGCCGAAGTCCTGATTGCACAGGCCAACGCACCGCTGGATGCCGACAAGAAGTTCGCGGAAGAGACCGTGCTTGTCCGTGCCCGTGGTGGTGGAGGCGAGCCCGTTCTGGTTCCGGCCGGCGAAGTTCAGTTCATGGACGTTTCCCCGCGCCAGATGGTGTCCGTAGCTACCGCCCTGATTCCGTTCCTCGAGCATGACGATGCAAACCGCGCACTCATGGGTGCCAACATGCAGCGCCAGGCTGTGCCGCTGGTCCGTTCCGAGGCCCCGTTCGTGGGTACCGGCATGGAGCGCGCTGCCGCCGTCGACGCCGGTGACGTCGTCATCGCGAAGAAGGCCGGTGTCGTCAACGAAGTTTCCGCTGACCTCGTCACCATGCTTAACAACGACGGCACGGAAACCAGCTACCGCATCAACAAGTTCGCCCGTTCCAACCAGGGCAACTGCTACAACCACCGTGTCCTGGTCAACGAAGGCCAGCGCCTCGAAGTCGGCGGCATCATCGCTGACGGCCCGGCAACGGACCAGGGTGAGCTCGCCCTCGGCAAGAACCTTCTCGTGGCATTCATGTCCTGGGAAGGCCACAACTTCGAGGACGCCATCATCCTGTCGCAGCGCATCGTCGCTGAGGACGTCCTTTCCTCCATCCACATCGAGGAGCACGAGATCGATGCCCGCGACACCAAGCTTGGTGCCGAGGAAATCACCCGTGACATCCCCAACGTGTCCGAGGAAGTCCTCGCAGGACTGGACGAGCGCGGCATCATCCACATTGGTGCCGAGGTTGAAGCCGGCGACATCCTGGTCGGAAAGGTCACCCCGAAGGGTGAAACCGAACTGACTCCGGAAGAGCGCCTCCTCCGCGCGATCTTCGGCGAGAAGTCCCGCGAAGTGCGTGACACCTCCCTGAAGGTTCCCCACGGTGAGTCCGGCACGGTTATCGGCGTGCGCGTCTTCGACCGCGACAACGACGACGAGCTGCCCCCGGGCGTCAACCAGCTGGTCCGCGTCTACGTTGCCGCCAAGCGCAAGATCACCGACGGCGACAAGCTCGCCGGCCGCCACGGTAACAAGGGCGTCATCTCCAAGATCCTGCCGATCGAAGACATGCCGTTCCTTGCCGACGGTACCCCTGTGGACATCGTCCTGAACCCCCTGGGTGTTCCGGGTCGTATGAACGTCGGCCAGGTGCTCGAAACGCACCTTGGATGGGTTGCCAAGACCGGTTGGAAGATCGAAGGCGAGCCGGAGTGGGTCAAGAACCTCCCGAACCTGCCTCGTGAAACCGGCCAGACGACCGTTGCCACCCCGGTGTTCGACGGTGCACGCGAAGAGGAAATCACAGGTCTGCTGGATTCCACCAACGTGACCCGCGACGGCGACCGCCTGATCGACTCCTCCGGCAAGACCCGTCTGTTCGACGGCCGCTCCGGCGAGCCGTTCCCGGACCCGATCTCCGTGGGCTACATGTACATCCTGAAGCTCCACCACCTGGTGGACGACAAGATCCACGCACGCTCCACCGGCCCGTACTCCATGATCACGCAGCAGCCGCTGGGTGGTAAGGCTCAGTTCGGTGGCCAGCGCTTCGGTGAAATGGAAGTGTGGGCGCTCGAAGCATACGGCGCTGCCTACACCCTCCAGGAACTGCTGACGATCAAGTCGGACGATATCCACGGCCGCGTGAAGGTCTACGAAGCCATCGTCAAGGGCGAGAACATCCCCGAGCCTGGCGTTCCGGAATCCTTCAAGGTCTTGATCAAGGAAATGCAGTCGCTGTGCCTGAACGTGGAAGTCCTTTCCACGGATGGTACGACGATCGAAATGCGTGACTCTGATGACGCAGTCTTTACGGCTGCGGAAGAACTGGGCATCGATCTGTCTCGCGCAGAGCCCAGCTCCGTAGAAGAGGTCTAAACAGCCGCTCTGGCTGGCGGTGCAGACCGCCAGCCAAGGCTGCTGCCTCTTTCCGTAAACCCAAGACTTCAGAATTTAGAGAACAAGAGAGAACAGGGACCATATGTCCAGCGAATCCTCCTTCGGCCTCATGCAGATCGGCCTCGCCACCGCGGAAGACATCCGCGGCTGGTCTTACGGTGAGGTCAAGAAGCCGGAAACCATCAACTACCGCACGCTCAAGCCCGAGAAGGACGGCCTCTTCTGCGAGAAGATCTTCGGCCCGTCCCGGGACTGGGAATGCTACTGCGGCAAGTACAAGCGCGTGCGCTTCAAGGGCATCATCTGCGAGCGTTGTGGCGTTGAAGTCACCCGCGCCAAGGTGCGCCGCGAGCGCATGGGCCACATCGAGCTGGCCGCTCCCGTCACGCACATCTGGTACTTCAAGGGTGTTCCCTCCCGTTTGGGCTACCTCCTTGACCTGGCACCGAAGGACCTTGAAAAGGTCATCTACTTCGCTGCCTACATGATTACGAGCGTCGACACCGAGAGCCGTCACGCGGAACTGCCGAACCTTCAGGTGGAGCACGACCTCGAGAAGAAGCAGCTCGTCGACAACCGCGACAGTGACATCGCCACGATTGCCCGCGACCTTGAGGACGAGCTTGCCCGCCTCGAAGGTGAAGGCGCCAAGGCTGCGGACAAGAAGAAGGCCCGCGACTCCGCGGACCGCCAGATGGCCAACGTCCGCAAGCGCGCGGATGCTGAGATCGAGCGCCTCGAGCAGGTCTGGGACCGCTTCAAGAACCTGAAGGTCGCCGACCTCGAGGGTGACGAAGGCCTGTACCGCGAACTGCGCGACCGTTACGGCATGTACTTCGAAGGCTCCATGGGTGCCGAAGCCATCAAGAAGCGTCTTGAGAACTTCGACATGCAGGCAGAGTCGGAGTCCCTCCGCGACACCATCCAGAACGGCAAGGGCCAGCGCAAGACGCGTGCCCTCAAGCGACTGAAGGTTGTCAACGCTTTCCTGACCACCAACAACAGCCCGCTTGGCATGGTGCTGGACGCCGTCCCGGTGATCCCGCCGGAACTGCGCCCGATGGTCCAGCTGGACGGTGGCCGCTTCGCGACCTCCGACCTCAACGACCTGTACCGCCGTGTGATCAACCGCAACAACCGACTCAAGCGACTGCTTGACCTCGGCGCTCCGGAGATCATCGTCAACAACGAGAAGCGCATGCTTCAGGAAGCTGTTGACAGCCTCTTCGACAACGGCCGTCGCGGCCGTCCCGTCACGGGTCCGGGCAACCGTCCGCTGAAGTCCCTGAGCGACATGCTCAAGGGCAAGCAGGGCCGTTTCCGCCAGAACCTCCTCGGCAAGCGCGTCGACTACTCCGGCCGTTCGGTCATCGTCGTCGGCCCGCAGCTGAAGCTGCACCAGTGTGGTCTGCCCAAGCAGATGGCCCTGGAGCTCTTCAAGCCGTTCGTGATGAAGCGCCTGGTTGACCTCAACCACGCGCAGAACATCAAGTCGGCAAAGCGCATGGTCGAGCGTTACCGCCCGCAGGTCTGGGACGTGCTGGAAGAGATCATCACCGAACACCCGGTGCTGCTCAACCGTGCACCTACCCTGCACCGCCTCGGCATCCAGGCATTCGAGCCGCAGCTTGTTGAAGGCAAGGCCATCCAGCTTCACCCGCTGGTGTGTGGCGCCTTCAACGCCGACTTCGACGGTGACCAGATGGCAGTCCACCTGCCGCTGAGCCCCGAAGCGCAGGCTGAAGCCCGGATCCTGATGCTGTCCTCCAACAACATCTTGAAGCCGTCAGATGGCCGTCCGGTGACCTTGCCTTCGCAGGACATGATCATCGGTCTGTACCACCTGACCACCAAGCGCGTTGGTTCCGCAGGCGAAGGCCGTATCTTCTCCTCGGTTTCGGAAGCCATCATGGCCTACGATGCCCGCGAGCTGCACCTGAACTCCCAGGTCAAGATCCGCCTTGAGGGCTTTGTGCCTTACGCCGGCTGGGAAGCTCCGGAAGGTTGGGAGCCGGGTCAGACCGCACTGGTCCAGACCTCCCTCGGCCAGGTTCTCTTCAACGAGACCCTGCCGGAGGACTACCCGTGGGTTGAGGCTGTTGCCGACAAGGGCGAGCTTTCCCGTATCGTCAACGACCTCGCAGAGCGCTACCCGAAGGTTGTCACGGCTGCAACGCTGGACAACCTGAAGGACGCCGGTTTCTACTGGGCAACCCGCTCGGGCGTCACCGTGGCAATCTCCGACATCGAGGTGCCCACCTCCAAGCCGGCCATCCTTGCCGGTTACGAGACCATGGCTGCCAAGATCCAGGGCCAGTACGACAAGGGCCTGATCGACGACGACGAGCGTCGCCAGGAACTGATCGAGATCTGGAACAAGGCCACCAACGAAATCGCCCAGGCGATGCGTGACAGCCTGTCCCCGATGAACACCATCAACCGCATGGTGTCCTCCGGTGCACGTGGTAACTGGATGCAGGTCCGCCAGATCGCGGGTATCCGTGGTCTTGTGGCCAACCCGAAGGGTGAGATCATCCCGCGTCCGATCAAGTCCTCGTACCGCGAGGGCCTGTCGGTGCTGGAATACTTCATCGCCACGCACGGTGCCCGTAAGGGTCTGGCCGACACCGCGCTGCGTACCGCCAACTCGGGTTACCTGACCCGTCGTCTGGTGGACGTTTCGCAGGACGTCATCGTCCGTGAAGAGGACTGTGGCACCGAGCGTGGTCTCATGACCGCAATCGCCGTGCCGGACTCCAACGGTGAGCTGGTCCTTGACGAGAACGTCGAGAACAGCGCCTACGCACGTACCCTCGCCGTCGACGTCGTCGACTCCAAGGGTGCTGTGCTGGCAGCTGCCGGCACCGACTGCGGCGACGTCGTCATTGCCGAGCTGCTCGCAGCCGGCATCACCGAGGTCAAGGTCCGTTCCGTGCTCACGTGTGAGTCCAAGGTCGGTACCTGTGCGCTCTGCTACGGCCGTTCGCTGGCCACTGGCAAGACCGTGGACATCGGAGAGGCCGTCGGCATCATCGCCGCACAGTCCATCGGTGAACCCGGTACCCAGCTGACCATGCGTACGTTCCACACCGGTGGTGCTGTTTCCGCCAGCGGTGGCGACGACATCACCCAGGGTCTGCCCCGTATCCAGGAGCTCTTCGAAGCCCGTACTCCGAAGGGTGTTGCACCGATTGCTGAAGCAGCCGGCCGCATCGCCATCGAAGAGTCCGAGCGCCAGATGCGCCTCATCATCACCCCGGACGATGGTTCCGAGGAGATCGCCTACCCGGTGCTGCGCCGTTCCCGCCTCCTCATCGAGGATGGCGAGCACGTCAGCGTCGGCCAGAAGCTGATCAACGGTCCTGTGGACCCGAAGCAGGTTCTGCGCATCATGGGTCCGCGTGCCGCCCAGAAGTTCCTGGTGGACGAGGTCCAGGGCGTTTACCGCAGCCAGGGCATCGGCATCCACGACAAGCACGTGGAAGTCATCGTCCGTCAGATGCTGCGCCGCGTGACCGTCATCGAATCCGGCGACTCCGATCTGCTTCCGGGCGAGCTCGCTGAGCGCAGCCGCTTCGAAGACGAGAACCGTCGCGTGGTGTCCGAAGGCCGTACCCCGGCTTCCGGCCGTCCGGAACTGATGGGTATCACCAAGGCATCTCTGGCAACTGAGTCCTGGCTGTCGGCCGCTTCCTTCCAGGAGACCACCCGCGTTCTGACGCAGGCGGCCATGGAAGGCAAGAGCGACCCGTTGCTCGGCCTCAAGGAGAACGTCATCATCGGTAAGCTCATCCCGGCCGGTACGGGTTTGCCCCGTTACACCGAGGTCACCGTGGAGCCGACTGAAGAAGCAAAGGCAAGCCTGTTCACGGGCCCCAGCGCCTTCACCGACTTCTCGTATGACGCCCTGGGCGGCGACGGAGCTCCCGAGTTCCACGCCATCCCGCTGGATGACTACGATCTCGGCAACGACTTCCGCTGAGAAGTCTGAAACGCAAGGACCCCGTACTCACTGAGTGCGGGGTCCTTCCCGTTAAGCGCCCGACGACGGCGGCCGGCACCCGCCGTCGTGGTTCACCCCTCTACACCCGATTAAGGCCTCAGATCAAGCCATGCTAGAATTCTGGTAATTGTTCTGTGTGGCAGTGGATGAAGGCCGCCGCAGCATCATTTCGGTTTTGTTCTCATGATGTTGGGTGGAGCCTGTTTCCGGGTTGCGGGCTACGTGCGCAACGAATGCCGCACTTTTGCACGCCCACCGGTCTTCGGGCCAGGGTCGCATGGACAACGCCAAAGCTCTCACGCAAACACAGGCCAACGCCTGGGCGCGGAGCAGAGATCAACCAACGGAGAACACGAAAGTGCCTACGATTAACCAGCTGGTCCGCAAGGGCCGCACGCCGAAGGTCTCCAAGACCAAGGCTCCCGCGCTTAAGGGCAGCCCGATGCGCCGCGGTGTTTGCACCCGCGTTTACACGACCACCCCGAAGAAGCCGAACTCGGCTCTCCGTAAGGTTGCTCGTGTCCGCCTCAACGGTGGCGTTGAAGTTACCGCCTACATCCCCGGTGTTGGCCACAACCTCCAGGAGCACTCCATCGTGCTGGTCCGTGGTGGTCGTGTGAAGGACCTTCCGGGTGTCCGTTACAAGATCGTCCGTGGTGCCCTCGATACCCAGGGTGTCAAGAACCGCAAGCAGGCCCGCAGCCGCTACGGCGCAAAGATGGAGAAGAAGTAATATGCCTCGCAAGGGTCCGGCCCCGAAGCGGCCGCTAGTTTCCGATCCCGTTTACGGTTCCCCGTTGGTCACCCAGCTGATCAACAAGGTTCTGATCGACGGCAAGAAGTCCACCGCAGAGCGCATCGTTTACGGCGCACTCGAAGGTGCACGCGCCAAGTCCGGTGGCGACCCCGTCGCCGCCCTCAAGAAGGCCATGGACAACGTCAAGCCTTCCCTCGAGGTCCGCTCCCGCCGTGTCGGTGGCGCAACCTACCAGGTTCCCGTTGAGGTCAAGCCGGGCCGCTCCACCGCCCTCGCTCTCCGCTGGCTGGTTGGCTACTCCAAGGCCCGCCGCGAGAAGACGATGACCGAGCGCCTCCAGAACGAAATCCTGGATGCGTCCAACGGTCTCGGTGCCGCTGTGAAGCGTCGCGAAGACACCCACAAGATGGCCGAGTCGAACAAGGCCTTCGCACACTACCGCTGGTAAAACTTCCCGTACGCCGCCGGCTCCCTGAGCTGGCGGCGAACGTGTAGTCCATCCGAAAGGGAGACACCGTGGCACAGGACGTGCTTACCGACCTTAGCAAGGTCCGCAACATCGGCATCATGGCCCACATCGATGCCGGCAAGACCACCACCACCGAGCGCATCCTGTTCTACACGGGTGTGAACCACAAGATCGGCGAAACGCACGACGGTGCTTCGACGACTGACTGGATGGAACAGGAAAAGGAACGCGGCATCACCATCACGTCTGCCGCCGTGACCTGCTTCTGGGACAAGAACCAGATCAACATCATTGACACCCCGGGCCACGTGGACTTCACGGTTGAGGTCGAGCGCTCGCTGCGCGTCCTCGACGGCGCCGTTGCTGTCTTCGATGGCAAGGAAGGCGTTGAGCCGCAGTCCGAGACTGTTTGGCGCCAGGCCGACAAGTACAACGTGCCGCGTATCTGCTTCGTCAACAAGATGGACAAGCTCGGCGCTGACTTCTACTTCACCGTAGACACCATCATCAGCCGCCTCGGCGCCAAGCCGCTGGTTCTCCAGCTGCCCATCGGTGCAGAGAACGACTTCATCGGCGTCGTGGATCTCCTTGAGATGCGCGCACTGGTGTGGCCGGGCGATGCCAAGGGTGACGTCACCATGGGTGCCAAGTACGAGGTCCAGGAGATCCCCGCCGATCTCCAGGCCAAGGCTGAGGAATACCGTGCACAGCTCGTTGAGACTGTTGCCGAGGCTTCCGAGGAACTCATGGAGAAGTACCTCGACGGTGAAGAACTCACTGTCGAGGAGCTCAAGGCCGGCATCCGCAAGATGACCATCAACTCCGAGCTCTACCCGGTTCTCTGTGGTTCTGCCTTCAAGAACCGCGGCGTACAGCCGATGCTGGATGCTGTTGTTGACTTCCTGCCGAACCCGCTCGACGTCCCGCCCATGGTCGGTCACGACCCGCGCGACGAAGAGAAGGAGCTCACCCGCAAGCCTTCCGCCGAGGAGCCGTTCTCGGCCCTCGCGTTCAAGATTGCGGCGCACCCGTTCTTCGGTCAGCTCACCTTCATCCGCGTGTACTCCGGTCACGTGGAAGCAGGCGCCCAGGTGGTCAACTCCACCAAGGGCAAGAAGGAGCGCATCGGCAAGCTGTTCCAGATGCACGCCAACAAGGAAATGCCTGTTGAAGGCGCTACCGCGGGCCACATCTACGCAGCAATCGGTCTGAAGGACACCACCACGGGCGACACCCTGTGCGACGCCAACAACCAGATCGTCCTCGAGTCCATGAGCTTCCCGGAGCCCGTGATCTCGGTTGCCATCGAGCCGAACACCAAGGGTGACCAGGAGAAGCTCTCCACGGCCATCCAGAAGCTCTCCGCTGAGGACCCGACCTTCCAGGTCTCCCTCAACGAAGACACCGGTCAGACCATCATCGCCGGCATGGGCGAGCTCCACCTGGACATCCTGGTGGACCGCATGCGCCGCGAATTCAAGGTCGAGGCAAACGTCGGCAAGCCGCAGGTTGCTTACCGCGAAACCATCAAGCGCGCTGTAGAGCGTCACGACTACACGCACAAGAAGCAGACCGGTGGTTCGGGTCAGTTCGCAAAGATCCAGATCGCTATCGAGCCGATGGACACCGCCGACGGCGAGCTCTACGCGTTCGAGAACAAGGTCACCGGTGGCCGCGTGCCCCGCGAGTACATCCCGTCCGTTGACGCGGGCATCCAGGATGCGCTCAACGACGGCGTTCTGGCAGGCTACCCGGTTGTCGGCATCAAGGCCACGCTGATTGACGGCGCGTACCACGATGTTGACTCCTCGGAAATGGCGTTCAAGATCGCCGGCCGTATGGCTTTCAAGGAAGCCGCACGCAAGGCGAACCCGGTTCTGCTCGAACCGCTGATGGATGTTGAGGTCCGCACCCCTGAGGAATACATGGGTGAAGTAATCGGTGACCTGAACTCCCGCCGTGGCCAGATGCAGTCCATGGAAGACGCCGCTGGCGTCAAGGTGATCCGTGCGCACGTTCCGCTGTCCGGCATGTTCGGCTACATCGGTGACCTGCGTTCGAAGACCCAGGGCCGTGCTGTGTACTCCATGACGTTCAACAGCTACGCCGAGGTCCCGAAGGCAGTTRCCGACGAGATCATCCAGAAGAACCGCGGCGAGTAATCACCGACGGATAAACCAGGATGTTGGCCCGTTCCGGGAAAGCATTCAGCGCAGGCGCCGGGCTGTAGCCCAGGCCGCAGTCCGGTCCTTGCGCGAACAGACTCCAGGTACCAACATTGGTCCCTGAATCTGCAATTTCACCAAATCCAAAGCCCCCAAGTAGACTTGCTGGAGTTTCTGCCGCGAAAAGCGCGGCCGAGGAGCAACTCACTTGAAATCGTTCTAGGAGGAACCTGTGGCAAAGGCAAAGTTCGAGCGGACTAAGCCGCACGTCAACATCGGCACCATTGGTCACGTTGACCACGGTAAGACGACGCTGACTGCCGCCATTTCCAAGGTGCTGTACGACAAGTACCCCACTCTCAACGAGCAGCGCGACTTCGCGTCGATTGACTCTGCTCCGGAAGAGCGCCAGCGTGGTATTACCATCAACATCTCCCACGTTGAGTACCAGACCGAGAAGCGCCACTACGCACACGTAGACGCTCCGGGTCACGCTGACTACATCAAGAACATGATCACCGGTGCTGCCCAGATGGACGGTGCGATCCTCGTGGTTGCCGCCACTGACGGCCCGATGGCTCAGACCCGCGAGCACGTTCTGCTCGCCCGCCAGGTTGGTGTTCCCTACCTGCTGGTCGCGCTGAACAAGTCCGACATGGTCGACGACGAAGAGCTTCTCGACCTCGTTGAAATGGAAGTTCGCGAGCTGCTCAGCGCTCAGGGCTTCGATGGCGACGACGCTCCCGTTGTCCGCGTTTCCGGCCTCAAGGCACTCGAAGGCGACCCGGTTTGGGTCAAGTCCGTCGAGGACCTCATGGAAGCTGTCGACAACTCGGTTCCGGACCCCGTTCGTGACCGCGACAAGCCGTTCCTGATGCCGATCGAAGACGTCTTCACGATCACCGGTCGTGGCACCGTTGTTACGGGTCGCGCCGAGCGCGGTACCCTCGCGATCAACTCGGAAGTTGAAATCGTTGGTATCCGTCCGGTCCAGAAGACCACCGTTACCGGTATCGAGATGTTCCACAAGCAGCTCGACGAAGCATGGGCCGGCGAGAACTGTGGCCTCCTGCTCCGCGGTCTGAAGCGCGACGACGTCGAGCGTGGCCAGGTTGTCGTCAAGCCGGGTTCCATCACCCCGCACACCGACTTCGAGGCCAACGTCTACATCCTGTCCAAGGACGAAGGCGGACGTCACAACCCGTTCTACTCGAACTACCGCCCGCAGTTCTACTTCCGTACCACGGACGTAACCGGCGTTATCACCCTGCCGGAAGGCACGGAAATGGTTATGCCTGGCGACAACACTGAGATGACCGTTGAGCTCATCCAGCCGATCGCTATGGAAGAGGGCCTCGGCTTCGCAATCCGTGAAGGTGGCCGCACCGTTGGTTCGGGACGTGTTACCAAGATCATCAAGTAGTTTCTACTTGTAGATCGGTGGAGGATCGGACGCCTGGCGTCCGGTAGCAAAGCAAAGAAGAACCCCGTCACTATTGTGGCGGGGTTCTTCTTTGCTATGGTTTATCTATCGAATGGATTAATGACGAAGTGTGGATCCGTGACTTCGCGGATCCGCAGGCCGTGCGGCTTCGTCGCCCGTGGACAGGAGAGCAGGAATGTCTGGCTTCTTTGGCACCATCCTCGTAATGGTTTTTGTCCTGGTCACTGCTTTGGTGTCGTATTCCTCAGGGAAATCGAAAGGGCGTTGGCTTGCCGAACGTGCTGCCTCACGGCTTGCAGACGATTCCGTCAGGCAGTATCGCTCAGGCTATCTGGCCGGCCACCTTGCAGGGTGGCGCGACGCCGAGGCCCACCGCGGCGCTGCTCCCGCGGAGTACCGGGAGTCCGGCCCGTCGCGCCCGGAGGGTTGGCAAACGCGCGCGACAGCTCCCGTCCAGGACGTCCCGGCCCTAGCAACTCCAGGCCAGGCCGCCCCAGCCAAGACCGTTCCGGCCCTGCCCGTTCCACTTGAACCTTGGCCATTCCCCATCCAGCCGCAACCAGCCCGGATGCAAGCAATCCAGTCGCCAGAGGCCCGGATCCCGCCGGAGGCCCTGCGGGAAGAGGAAGCGGCCCGGAAGCGGAAGCGGGATCGGCAGAACATCAACATCACCCTCTACGTGGCAAGCCTTCTGCTGGTCGCCGCTTCGGCGCTGTTCATCGGCTCCGGCCTTCCGTCCGTTCTCCGCTTCGTCGGAGTCTGGGCCATCACGGCTGCCTTCTATGCTGCGGGTTTCATCCTCCATGCGAGGGCTTCCAGGCTTCGGCCCGCCGCGATCGCCTTCGCGGGAACAGGCCTTGCGTTGATCCCCGTGACGGGCCTGGCGATGTACAACTTCGCGTTGCACAATGGCCCGGCGGCCTGGCTGGTTACGTCCGTCGTCGGGACAGTGGCCTATGTTGTCGCCGCGGTGCGACTCGACAACAGGGTTCTCGCTTTCCTGTCGTTGAGCTTCGTGGTCTCCGCGGCGTGGTCGGGCGTGTCCATGCTGGGCGGTGCCCTCGTCTGGTATTTCGCATGCCTGATCGGATTCGCCGTAGTCCTGACCCTGATAGCCATGCGCAGACCGCGCTGGCTTCCGCCGGTCTATGTCCGGCCCTTGATGTCCCTCCACCCCTATGTGGTGCCGCTCGTTACGCTTGCCGCGAGCTTCGTTCCCCAACATTTGGGGAAGGGCGAGTACGCCATCGTCATGATGGCGTGTGGACTGTATTTTGCCGTGATGGCGGCCCTTCCGCAGGGCATCTTCCGGCTCCCACAGTTCTATGCCGCGCGGCTCTCATTCACGGTGGCGTTCCTTGTACTCCTGTCCGACGCGGGGCTTGGACTCCCGGAAGTGCTGCTGGCCGGCATCGTTCTCCTTGCGGCGCAGTCGCTATGGTCGGCATTCGACAGCAGCAGGCTGGTCCGTTGGTTCCCTGGGCCGGGCACATCCCAGGCGATCCGGCGCTGCCGCATTGATGCCGTGGCGTGTTTTGGCCTTCAATCGGCGGCTGCCTTCATGGCGGGCTTTGCCATCCTGGTCCGGCATTCCGGGACGCCCGTGGGGATCCCGTTGTTCGCGGCCCTCCTGTGCGGTCTGGTCCTGGCGTGGAAGCTGGGCGGCGAGGCCGAGTGGCTCCCTGTTGCCGCTCTTGTGATTGCTGCCCCGTTTGCCGATGAGCTGGGCGGTTGGCCGACAGCGGCATTGTTGGCTATCGCCGGCGCGTTCTGGCTGCTGCGCGCAAGCAGGCCTAGGGAGGGCAAACGCAAGGCCTTTGTCCTCGCGGGGCGCATTGCGCTCACTCTCAGTGTCCCGGCAGCGACGGCGGCGGTAGTGCCGGAGACTCCCGAGCGCCTTGCCGCCGTCGTCCTGGCGTTCCTCGCCGCAGTGACGTTCCAGTTGCTATTGGAGGCCGCGCTGATCCGCTCGGGTGTCAGCACCTTCGCGCCGACCGCCTGCCTCGCAGCCTTTGCCGGTACCGGCATGGCAGCGCTGCCTTTGCTTTTTTTGCTGGACCAAGCATCGGGCCAGCCCCTCACTGTATCGGCCGTGGTGATTCATGTCCTTGCAGTCGCTTTGCTCGGCTTGACGCTGTTCCCGAAAGCTGTGGGCGACGCCGTGAGGACCGGAAGGGTGGTCGAGTTCCTCGCCCCGGCGGCATTTGCCTGGTCGGGGGCGTTGTCCTTCGGGGCAGTGTCCGTGTCGTTGGGAAACACGGTGTTGCTCGTCGGCGCGCTGTACTTCGCCGTTCAGGCGCTCCGCCTTCCCCGCACCCTGCATCGCCGCAGCTATTGGTGGGCAGCCCGTGCGCTCGTCACCCTGCTCGCCGGCACAGGCTATCTGCAGCTGCTCCGGGACGGAGGCGATTTGGTGGTGGCGGGGGAGAGGCTTCAGCTTGCCACCGTGGTGTTCGTCGCCTTGACAGTCCAACTGATTCCGCCCCTCGTGGAGGCGGTCCGCAGTATTGACCGGGGCCTTGCGACAGTCGATTCCGCCGTGGTGCTCCCCTTCATGGCCGGCGCAGTCGCCGTCGTCAGCGTCTCCGGGAGGTACTCCGACGGCTCCGTGGCCGGAAGCTGGCAGGCGGTGGCGATCTCGATCACCATGGCGGGGTCGGCTGTGGCGGCGGGGTTCCTGCTTCGCACCGAGGCCGCCTCCGCGGTCTTCGCGCCGGCGACGTTGGCGCTCTTGCTATTGCTTCGCGGTGGGCACATTCACGAGGTCGAGGCTTTGCTTGCCATCTTCGCCGTATTCAGCGCCGTCATGGTCGCTGCGGTGCCCGCGCGCATGGCGAAGGGCGTCTACTTCATCGCCGCCAGGATTCTCACGGCCGCCGTTGCCGCGGTATTTGCCCACGACGTATCAGCCTCCGCCACGGCGGTGTCGCTGACTTTCGCGGGAGTCCTGGTGCTGCAGCACATCATCCGCGGGCTCATGCGGAACCGATTGCAGCAGATTCCCTTCCAACAGGCGGCAGTGTGGGTGACGCTCAGCGCGCAAGCAGTGCTGCCGGCGACGTACCTTTCGTCTGTGTCTCAGCCGGAAGCCCACGACGGCGGCCGCTGGGTGCTGCTGCTTGAGCTGGCCGTGCTGTTGGTTTCCGCCGTGGTCGCGCATCGGATCTTCACCGCCCGAGGCGCTGTGTATTTCACCATTCCGGCGTCGATCGCAGTGGTGGTGGCAGCCGGACCCGAAGTGTCCTTCCCTCCCGGGACCTGGCTGGCCGAACCCTTGCTGGGCCACACGGCTGTGCCCCTGGTGCTGCTCGCTATGTCACTCGTGGTGACTTGCGTGAGGCTACTCGTCCAACCAGGAAGCGGCGTCCCTGAACATTGGTTCTGGCTGGCGGCGGCGCTGGGCTTCGGCGGTGCCGGAGGGGTGGCGTCCGTTGACGTATCGGACACCGCCGTGGGAATGGCTGGACTGGTGCTGGCAATGGTGTGCTTCGTAGCCTCCCACGTCGAGGGAATGCCGGGCTTCTACCCGCTAGCCTCCGCCGCGAGCCTCGTTGGTGCTACTGTCTTGGCTGCTTCGGTCCTGGATGACGCTCGGCTCCTGTGGCTGTCTGGGGCTCAATGGGAGGATTTCCTGCCGTGGCTCCTGGGCTGCGCAGGATCGGCCGCTGTGCTTTACGCTGTCCGTTGGTCCCGGATCCCGGGCGTGGGATCGCACCCAGTGCGCAAGTTGTCGCTCGCTGTAACAGCAGGAGGGGGATTTGCCCTGGCCGCAGCTGCAGGCCTACTGCACGATGACACCGCTGTGGCAGGAACGTGCTTGCTCGGCGCTGCCGTGGCCGTGGCTTTCCTCGAGGTACCACGCGCCATCAGATTCGCTGTCGCGGAGCTCGGTGCGGTGCTGGTGCTCTCAGCCGCACAGCGGGCGGTCCTCTTCGTCCATGGAGCCAGGCCCGAGTTCTTTTGGGTGGTGCAGTGGTTCGCGGTCCAAGGTGCGGTTTTGGCAGGGGTGCGCTATTACGTTGGGGACGCGCTGGAGGGGCGTATCAGAGGGGGGATCGCTTCAGGCTTGTTGTCCTTCGGAGGCCTCCTCTCGATAGTGCCAGGAAGCCTCTTCCCGGGCACTGTGCCACAGCAGCTATGGGTCCTCGTCGGATTTGCGGTGCTAGTGCTTGCCGGACTTGTCCTCGCCGAGCGCACGTTCGTGTGGTGGGGTGCCGTGGGTGTTGCGCTCAGCGTGATGTGGGCCCTTCGTTCCTATGCCTTCGCGATGCTCGCCGTGATCGCCTTGGCATTGATTGTCCTTGCGGTCTGGCGCCTCAACAGGACTGCGCCCTGATACCGTTGCCTCAAGGGAGGAATGCGAAATGGGAACGCTGATTTTTCTGGTCTTGGTGGTTGTTGTGGTAGCCGGGGTGTTGTGGGGAAGGAAATACTTCCGCCGCGAGATCGAGCGCGCCAAGCGCATCAATCGGGCGAACAGGAAAGACTGATTTAGCACAATCGGTCCACAAAGTGACTTCGAATCAGCCCCGTCGCGCCTTGCTCAAGGACTGGTACCAGTAGTACGAGTCCTTGGGGGTTCTCTCAAGGGTATCGAAATCAACGTGCACCAGGCCGAACCGCTGCGAATAGCCTGCGGCCCATTCGAAGTTGTCCAGTAGCGTCCAGACGTAGTAGCCCAGAAGTTTGACGTCGTGGGCGATCCCGCCGGGGGCAGTGGCCCTCAAGGCCTGGCCAAGGTGCGAGGCAAGATAGCTGATGCGGTCGGCGTCGTGCACCGGACCCTGGGTGTGGTCCGGTTCCGGAAAGCTCGCGCCGCTCTCCGTGATGAACAGCGGAGGCAGCGCTGCTCCGTAGCGGTCCTTCAGTTCCCGCAGCAGGATTCCGAGGTGTTCGGGAGCCACAGGCCAACCGAATCCTGTCGTCTCGTATTCGGGAAACGCCGCCAGATGGAACGGCAGCTTGGCCATCATGTCCGGGGTGTTCCAGTGGGCGGTTCCGTCGCCGCGGCCCGAGGCCACCTTGACGGGGTAGTAGTAGTTCAGGCCGTAGAAATCCAACGGCTGGTGGATGGTTTTGAGGTCCTCGTCGCGGACCTTGCCCAAGGCCCGGAACCAAGGCCTTACCTGGAGCGGCGGCTTTGGGTACTTCCCCAGGAGGATGGGATCGGCGTACACCCGGTTGAAGATGAGGTCGAAGGCCTTGGCCATGAGACCGTCTGCAAGCCGCTTGCTTGCGGGCCGGACCGGAGAGTGGACATTGGCGACGCCGACAGTTCCCGCCACGCCTGCGGCGCGCAGCGCCTGGACGGCGAGGCCGTGCCCCAGCAACTGGTGGTGGGCAGCCGGCAGGGCATCGAAGAGCAGCCGCCTGCCGGGAGCGTGGACACCGAGCGCATAACCTTGCAACGCGACCGAAACCGGTTCGTTGAGGGTGACCCATTGCGCCACGCGGTCACCGAAGCGGTGTGCGGCCGCGGCGGAGTATTCGGCGAACCGTTCCGCAGTCGCCCGATTCAGCCAGCCGCCGTCGTGCTCCAACGGCAGGGGAGTATCCCAATGGAACAGGGTCACCATGGGGGAGATCCCGGCCTTCAGGAGCTTGTCGATCAGGCGGTCGTAGAAATCCAGGCCCTGTTGGTTGATGGGCCCCTTGCCGCCGGGTTGGATTCGCGGCCAGGAGAGGGAGAACCGGTAGGAATCCACGCCCAGGTCCTGCATGAGGGCAATGTCCTCGTCCGTCCGGTTGTAGTGGTCGCAGGCGACTGCAGGGGAGTGCCCGTCGACGATCGCGCCCGGTTTCTCGGCAAACGCGTCCCAGCTCGACGGTCCGCGTCCGTCCGCCGTGAGCGAGCCCTCGATCTGGAAGGCCGCGGCAGCGACACCCAAAGTGAAGTCCGGCCGGATGCGGCCTGCAAGATCCCCCACAGTGGCAGCATCTTGGACGGTCATGCCCCCATCATCCCGAGCGCAGGTGCCGATGGCAATGGTCAGGGAGGCCCGATTGGCTTATGCCGGGGAATTCCGGCATACTAGGTGAGTTGTTCAAGCGCTTCTTCGCGTCCCGATCCGGATAATGCCGGGTGTCAGGGTCCAAGCTGAAGCCCAAACATAACCCAGATCCCCAAAGGAATACGGACGCGTTTGCGTGGAAATCGCGACACGCCCGACCGCGGGGGTCGGTTACACCGGCAAGTTGAGGAACCCGGATCCCTCCGGATTCAGCTTGTGCGGCGGGTGGTAGTACTACTTCAAATGCTTCGGCAGCCACATACAACACGTAAGTGAACAGGGCAGCCTTTATTCGAGGGCAGCACAGACTGAAAGAGAGTCAGGCGACATGGCGGGACAAAAAATCCGCATCCGGCTGAAGTCATATGACCACGAGGTCATTGATGTTTCAGCGCGGAAGATCGTTGAGACGGTCACGCGCGCAGGCGCAACGGTAGTGGGCCCCGTGCCGCTGCCGACGGAGAAGAACGTGTACTGCGTTATCCGCTCTCCCCACAAGTACAAGGACAGCCGTGAGCACTTTGAAATGCGTACTCACAAGCGTCTGATCGACATCATCGACCCCACGCCGAAGGCTGTTGACTCGCTTATGCGTCTCGACCTGCCGGCTGACGTGAACATCGAAATCAAGCTGTAGGGAGGTGCTGAGAAAACTATGACCGCAACCCGTAACGTAAAGGGCCTGCTGGGCACGAAGCTCGGCATGACCCAGGTCTGGGACGAGAACAACAAGCTCATCCCGGTAACTGTCGTCCAGGCTGACTCCAACGTCATCACCCAGCTGCGCAACGCAGAGACTGATGGCTATGTCGCCGTTCAGATCGGCTACGGCCAGATCGATCCCCGCAAGGTCACCAAGCCGCTGGCTGGTCACTTTGAAAAGGCTGGCGTAACTCCTCGCCGCCACGTCGTCGAACTGCGCACTGCAGACGCCGCGTCTTACGAACTGGGCCAGGAGCTTTCTGTTGAGCTCTTCGAAGCCGGTCAGAAGATCGACGTCGTCGGCACCAGCAAGGGTAAGGGCTTCGCCGGTGTTATGAAGCGTCACGGCTTCCACGGTGTTGGAGCCTCCCACGGTGCGCACAAGAACCACCGCAAGCCCGGTTCAATCGGTGGCGCATCCACCCCGAGCCGCGTCTTCAAGGGTCTGAAAATGGCCGGTCGCATGGGCGCAGAACGTCACACCACGCTGAACCTTACGGTTCACGCTGTTGACGCCGAGAAGTCGCTGCTCCTTATCAAGGGTGCCGTCCCCGGTGCCCGCGGCCAGGTCGTCCTCGTACGCACCGCCGTGAAGGGAGCCTAGTTAAATGACTAGCACTGTCAAGGTAGACCTGCCTGCAGAGATCTTCGACGTCCAGACCAACGTGCCGCTGCTGCACCAGGTCGTCGTCGCACAGCTCGCTGCTGCTCGCCAGGGTACCCACAAGACCAAGACCCGCGCCGAAGTTTCCGGTGCAGGCCGCAAGCCGTTCAAGCAGAAGGGCACCGGCCGCGCCCGTCAGGGTTCCATCCGTGCTCCTCACATGACCGGTGGTGGCATCGTCCACGGCCCGACGCCGCGTGACTACAGCCAGCGGACCCCCAAGAAGATGAAGGCTGCCGCACTGCGTGGCGCCCTGTCCGACCGCGCCCGTAACGGCCGCATCCACGTCGTTTCTGAACTGGTTGCCGGCACCAAGCCGTCCTCCAAGGCAGCACTGGCCGCGTTGCGTGCAGTCTCCGAGCGTCGGAACCTGCTCGTTGTTATCGAGCGCGCCAACGATGTTGCCGCACTGTCCGTGCGCAACCTCGCAGATGTTCACGTTCTGTACGCAGACCAGCTGAACACCTACGACGTGCTGGTTTCCGACGACGTTGTCTTCACCAAGGCTGCGTTCGAGGCTTTCATCGCTGACAAGGCAAAGAACGAGGAGGATGCCAAGTGAGTGCAGCCACCATCAAAGACCCGCGCGACGTCGTCATTGCACCCGTCGTTTCGGAAAAGAGCTACGGCCTGATCGACGAGGGCAAGTACACCTTCCTGGTGGACCCCCGCTCGAACAAGACCGAGATCAAGCTGGCCGTGGAGAAGATTTTCTCCGTCAAGGTCGAATCGATCAACACCATCAACCGTGCCGGTAAGCGCAAGCGGACCAAATTCGGCTGGGGACAGCGCAAGAGCACCAAGCGTGCAATTGTCACCCTCAAAGAAGGCACAATCGACATCTTCGGCGGTCCGCTCGCGTAGCGGAGACCACTTTAACGAGGAAATGAATTATGGGAATCCGTAAATACAAGCCGACTACCCCGGGCCGTCGCGGCTCGAGCGTAGCCGACTTCTCCGAAATCACGCGATCGACTCCGGAAAAGTCGTTGCTGCGTCCGCTGCACAAGACTGGCGGCCGTAACAACACCGGTAAGATCACTACCCGTCACAAGGGTGGTGGCCACAAGCGCCAGTACCGTCTGATCGACTTCCGTCGCCACGACAAGGACGGCGTCAACGCCCGCGTTGCCGAAATCGAGTACGATCCGAACCGCACGGCTCGCATCGCCCTCCTGCACTACGTTGATGGCACCAAGCGTTACATCATCGCCCCGAACAAGCTGTCCCAGGGTGACTTCGTCGAGGCTGGCCCCGACGCTGACATCAAGCCGGGCAACAACTTGCCGCTGCGCAACATCCCGGTTGGTACCACCATCCACGCAGTTGAACTGCGTCCGGGTGGCGGCGCCAAGATGGCCCGTTCCGCAGGTGCTTCGGTTCAGCTCGTCGCCAAGGAAGGCCGTTTCGCCCAGCTGCGTCTGCCCTCCGGTGAAATCCGCAACGTTGACGTGCGCTGCCGCGCAACCGTCGGCGAGGTCGGCAACGCCGAGCAGTCGAACATCAACTGGGGTAAGGCCGGCCGTATGCGCTGGAAGGGCGTTCGCCCGACCGTCCGTGGTGTCGCCATGAACCCGGTCGATCACCCGCACGGTGGTGGTGAAGGTAAGACTTCCGGTGGACGCCACCCGGTCAACCCGAACGGTAAGCGTGAAGGCCGCACCCGCCGCCCCAACAAAGAGAGCGACAAGCTTATTGTTCGTCGCCGCCGTACTGGCAAGAACAAGCGATAGGAGCCTGGACACATGCCACGCAGCCTGAAAAAAGGTCCTTTCGTAGACCAGCACCTCTTTGTGAAGGTCGCCAGGGAAAACGAAAAGGGCACCAAGAACGTCATCAAGACCTGGTCCCGCCGTTCGATGATCGTCCCGGACATGCTGGGTCACACGATTGCCGTTCACGACGGACGCAAGCACATTCCGGTGTTTGTCACTGAGTCGATGGTCGGGCACAAGCTCGGCGAATTCGCTCCCACGCGGACATTCCGCGGCCATGTCAAGGACGACCGTAAGGGCAAGCGCCGCTAAGGCGCTCGCTCTACGGCTAAGACGAGAGAAGGAAAGCAATGGAAGCCAAGGCTATTGCGCGTCACATCCGCGTAACGCCTATGAAGGCCCGGCGCGTCGTCAACCTTGTTCGTGGTAAGCAAGCGAATGAGGCTCTGGCAATTCTGAAGTTCGCCGAACAGGCAGCTTCGGAGCCGGTATTCAAGGTAGTTCAGTCGGCAATGGCAAACGCACGGGTCCTCGCGGACCGCGACGGCGTTGCCTTTGACGAAGGAGACCTCTACATCAGCGAAGCGTTTGTTGATGAAGGCCCGACCATGAAGCGGTTCCAGCCGCGTGCTCAGGGTCGCGCATTTCAGATCAAGAAGCGCACGAGCCACATCACCGTGGTAGTCGCTACCCCGGAGAAAGAGGAGGCTCGCTAAGTGGGACAGAAAGTAAACCCGCACGGGTTCCGACTCGGCATCACCACCGATCACGTATCGCACTGGTTTGCTGACAGCACCAAGGCTGGCCAGCGGTACAAGGACTTCGTTCGCGAAGACATCCGCATCCGCCAGCTCATGTCCACGGGTATGGAGCGCGCTGGCATCGCCAAGGTCGAAATCGAGCGCACCCGTGACCGTGTCCGCGTGGACATCCACACGGCCCGCCCGGGTATCGTCATCGGCCGCCGCGGCGCAGAAGCAGACCGCATTCGCGGCGAGCTCGAGAAGCTCACCGGCAAGCAGGTCCAGCTGAACATCCTCGAGGTCAAGAACCCCGAGATGGAAGCCCAGCTTGTTGCCCAGGGCGTTGCTGAGCAGCTGACTTCCCGCGTGGCTTTCCGCCGTGCGATGAAGAAGGCCATGCAGTCCGCACAGCGTGCGGGTGCCAAGGGTATCCGTATTGCTTGCTCCGGTCGACTGGGTGGCGCAGAAATGTCCCGCTCGGAGTTCTACCGCGAAGGCCGTGTGCCCCTGCACACCCTGCGTGCGAACATCGACTACGGCTTCTACGAAGCCAAGACCACCTTCGGCCGCATCGGCGTGAAGGTCTGGATCTACAAGGGCGACGTCACTGCCAAGGAACTGGCTCAGCAGGCAGCTGCTGCTCCGTCCCGCGGCCGTGGTCCGAGCGACCGCCCGGGCCGCCCGGGTGGCGCCGACCGTGGTGACCGCCGTCGTCGTACCGACCGTCCGGCAGCTGACGCAGCACCTGTTGCTGCAGAGGCTCCGGCAGCTGAAGCTGCTGCTCCCGCAGCAGAAGGAGGACAGGCTTAAATGCTTATCCCACGTCGAGTCAAGCACCGTAAGCAGCACCACCCGGGTCGTTCCGGCGCTGCAACGGGCGGCACCAAGGTCACCTTCGGTGAGTACGGCATCCAGGCGCTGAGCCCGGCCTACGTCACGAACCGTCAGATCGAGTCTGCCCGTATCGCGATGACCCGCCACATCAAGCGTGGCGGTAAGGTCTGGATCAACATTTATCCGGACCGTCCGCTGACGAAGAAGCCGGCCGAAACCCGCATGGGTTCCGGTAAGGGTTCTCCGGAATGGTGGGTCGCAAACGTCAAGCCGGGCCGCGTTCTCTTCGAGCTCGCCGGTGTCAATGAAGAGGTAGCTCGCGAGGCACTGCGCCTGGCAATCCACAAGCTGCCGTTGAAGGCACGCATTGTGCGTCGCGAAGGTGGTGAATAGAAATGGCAGTAGGGTCGAAGGATCTCGCACCCGCACAGCTGGACGGTTTCGACAACGAGCGTCTCGTTGAAGAACTCCGCAAGTCCAAGGAAGAGCTGTTCAACCTGCGTTTCCAGTCCGCCACCGGACAGTTGGAGAACCACGGTCGTCTGCGCGCGGTAAAGAAGGACATCGCACGCATCTACACCGTTCTCCGTGAGCGCGAGCTGGGCATTCGTGCCGAGGTTGCCGCACCGGTTGTGGAAGCCAAGGAAGAAAAGAAGTCCAAGAAGGCAGAAGCCAAGGCTGAGAAGGCCGAAGCCGAGGCTGGAGAGGACGCCAAGTGAGCGAACAGAAGGAAACTGTGACGGAAGCAGCAGCCAGCGCTGAACAGCGCGGTTACCGTAAGACGCGTCGCGGCTACGTTGTCTCTGACAAGATGGAAAAGACCATCGTTGTTCAGGTTGAAGACCGCGTGAAGCACGCTCTGTACGGCAAGGTCATTCGCCGCACCTCGAAGATCAAGGCTCACGACGAGCAGAACACCGCCGGCATCGGCGACCTCGTTCTGATCTCTGAGACCCGCCCGCTGTCCGCTACAAAGCGGTGGCGCCTGGTCGAGATCCTCGAAAAGGCTAAGTAATCCCGCGCCGGGCTTTGTCCGGCAGCGATATGGATTGGTGGAAGGCCCGTATTCCGGAAGGAATGCGGGCCTTTCCGCGTTTCGGTCCTTAGCATAAAACGTGCTAGGATATTGAGTTTGTATGGCGCCAGTTGTGCGTCAACAACCACCTCGTAAACAATCGTGCCGCGGCATACTGCCCCGCGCAGTTATTTCCGCAAGGGAAGCTGATGCTGGCGGCACGGGAGTTTAGGCCTGCACTGGCAAAATCCAGGCAGGTCAAGAGACACCCCGATCAACCGTTCCGCAAGGCTCATTCCGTATGCTCCATTTCGGTCTGAGAACCGGCGCGACGCAAGGAGTAAAAATTGATTCAGCAGGAGTCGCGACTGAAGGTCGCCGACAACACGGGTGCTAAGGAAATCCTTACCATTCGCGTTCTCGGTGGATCCGGCCGTCGCTACGCAGGCATTGGCGACGTCATTGTCGCAACCGTCAAGGACGCTATCCCGGGCGGCAACGTAAAGAAGGGTGACGTCGTCAAGGCTGTCATCGTTCGTACCAAGAAGGAACGCCGCCGTGCGGATGGTTCCTACATCAAGTTTGACGAGAACGCAGCTGTGATTCTGAAGAACGACGGCGACCCCCGCGGTACCCGTATCTTCGGCCCGGTTGGTCGTGAACTGCGTGACAAGAAGTTCATGAAGATCGTTTCGCTGGCTCCGGAGGTGCTGTAACCCATGGGTGCAAAGATCAAGAAGGGTGACCTGGTTCAGGTCATCACCGGCGCCAAGCAGGAACGTGGCGGCGACCGTGGCAAGCAGGGCAAGGTTCTTCGCGTGTTCACCGAGACCAACCGCGTCCTGGTAGAAGGCATCAACCGAGTCACCAAGCACACCAAGGTCGGTCAGTCGCAGCGCGGCACCAAGACCGGTGGCATCGAGGTCGTTGAGGCCCCGATCCACGTCTCCAACGTTGCTCTTGTTGACCCCTCGACCAAGAAGCCGACCCGCGTTGGTTTCCGTCTCGAGACCGTTGAGAAGGACGGCGTCTCCAAGTCCGTCCGTGTCCGCGTGTCCAAGGCATCCGGGAAGGACATCTAATGACTGAGACTCTCGAGACTCCAGCGAAGATCGTTCCGCGTCTGAAGACGAAGTACGCCGATTCCATCAAGCAGACCCTGGTTGAGGAATTCAAGTACGAGAACGTGAACCAGGTTCCCCGCCTGGTGAAGGTTGTTGTGAACATGGGTGTTGGAGATGCCGCCAAGGACTCCAAGTTGATCGACGGCGCTGTCCGCGACCTCACCCTGATCACCGGCCAGAAGCCGCAGGTTACCAAGGCCCGCAAGTCGATCGCACAGTTCAAGCTGCGCGAAGGCATGCCCATCGGTGCACACGCAACTCTGCGTGGGGACCGTATGTGGGAATTCGTGGACCGCCTCGTGACCCTCGCCCTGCCCCGTATCCGCGACTTCCGCGGCCTCAACGGCAAGCAGTTCGACGGCAACGGCAACTACACCTTCGGTCTGACCGAGCAGGTTATGTTCCACGAAATCGACCAGGACTCCATCGACCGCGTTCGCGGTATGGACATCACGGTCGTCACCACTGCAAAGACCGATGACGAAGGCCGTGCGCTGCTCAAGGCACTTGGCTTCCCGTTCAAATCCGAAGACTAATAACTACGTAGTAGGTCCGGCCGCGGCTGCTTTGCAGCCAACGCGGAAACCATTACGAGGAAGGGCAAGAGCCCACAATGACTATGACAGATCCTGTCGCAGACATGCTTACGCGTCTGCGCAACGCCAACTCGGCATACCACGACACCGTGAGCATGCCGTACAGCAAGCTCAAGGCACGCGTTGCCGACATCCTGAAGGCAGAAGGCTACATCGCTGCTTGGAAGGAAGAGGAAGCCGAAGTCGGCAAGAAGCTGACCATCGACCTCAAGTTCGGTCCGAACCGCGAGCGTTCGATTGCTGGTGTCCGCCGCATTTCCAAGCCTGGTCTCCGCGTTTACGCGAAGTCCACCAACCTGCCTCACGTGCTGGGTGGCCTGGGTATCGCAATCCTGTCCACCTCTTCCGGCCTCCTGACTGACAAGCAGGCCGGCAAGAAGGGCGTGGGCGGCGAAGTCCTCGCGTACGTCTGGTAACGGGAAAGGAAGAGAATAATGTCACGTATTGGACGTCTCCCCATCACCGTTCCTGCCGGCGTTGAAGTTAAGGTTGATGGCTCTGTCATCAACGTCAAGGGCACCAAAGGCGAGCTGAGCCACACTGTAGCCAGCCCGATCGAGGTCACCCTGGACGAAAGCACCTTGACTGTCACCCGCCCGAACGACGAGCGCGCTTCGCGTTCCCTGCACGGCCTGACCCGCACCCTGATCGCGAACATGATCGAGGGCGTCACCAAGGGCTACGAAAAGAAGCTTGAAATCGTTGGTACCGGTTACCGCGTTCAGGCCAAGGGTTCTGACCTTGAGTTCGCTCTCGGCTTCAGCCACCCGGTCAATGTCTCCGCTCCGGAAGGCATCACCTTCACGGTGGAGGGGCCGACCAAGCTCTCCGTCGCTGGTATCTCCAAGCAGCAGGTCGGCGAGGTTGCTGCCAACATTCGCAAGCTGCGCAAGCCCGACCCCTACAAGGGCAAGGGTGTCCGTTACGCCGGCGAAGTTATCCGCCGCAAGGTCGGAAAGGCTGGTAAGTAAACCATGGCCATCGCAATTAACAAGAAGCGTACGAACAAGAGCAAGTCTGCTGCACGCAGCCGTCGCCAGCTTCGTATCCGCAAGCGCATCACCGGCACGGCTGTTCGTCCTCGTCTGGTCGTCAACCGCTCCGCACGCCACATCTTCGTCCAGGTTGTCGATGACAGCAAGGGTGTAACCGTGGCTTACGCCTCCACTTTGGAAGCTGACCTTCGTGCATTCGACGGCGACAAGACTGCCAAGGCCAAGCGCGTCGGCGAGCTCGTTGCCGGGCGTGCCAAGGCTGCAGGCATCGAAGCTGTTGTCTTCGACCGCGGTGGTAACAAGTACCACGGCCGGATCGCCGCCGTCGCTGACGGCGCACGTGAAGGTGGGCTGGCACTGTGACCGTTGAGAATAACGAAAAGGACATTCAGGTGACTGAAGCTGCAGCTGCTGAGGCAACTGAGACTGCTGCTGCCACCGACGACCGCCGCGGCGGCCGTCGTGGCGAGCGTGGTGACCGTGGCCAGGGCCGCGGCGACCGTGGTGGCCGTGGTGGCCGCGACGGCGGTCGCGAGGCCGAGAAGAGCCAGTTCGTAGAGCGCGTTGTAACCATCAACCGTGTTGCCAAGGTCGTCAAGGGTGGTCGTCGCTTCAGCTTCACCGCCCTGGTCGTCGTCGGTGACGGCAACGGCCTGGTTGGCGTCGGCTACGGCAAGGCGAAGGAAGTTCCGGCAGCTATCGCGAAGGGCGTTGAAGAGGCTAAGAAGTCCTTCTTCCGCGTTCCCCGCGTTGGCAACACCATCCCGCACCGCGTGCAGGGTGAGGCCGCAGCAGGCGTTGTCATGCTGCGTCCGGCTTCCCCGGGTACCGGTGTTATCGCCGGTGGTCCGGTCCGCGCGGTACTGGAATGCGTCGGTATCCACGACGTTCTCTCCAAGTCGCTCGGTTCCTCGAACGCCATCAACATCGTTCACGCGACTGTTGACGCCCTGAAGCGACTGGAAGAGCCCGCTTCCGTGGCAGCCCGCCGTGGCCTGCCGCTGGACGAGGTTGCTCCTGCTGCTCTGGTGCGCGCACTCCAGAACCAGAAGGCAGGTGTCTAGTCATGGCTAAGAACCTGACTCCCTCCGACGCTCAGTTGGAGATCACCCAGATCAAGGGCGTCATCGGCGCCAAGCAGAACCAGCGTGAGACCCTGCGGTCCCTCGGCCTCAAGCGCATCGGACACACTGTTGTCCGTACCGCTGATGCCGTAACCGTTGGAATGCTCAACACGGTTCCGCACCTCGTGAATGTAGAGGAGGCGAAGTAATGGCCGAGAACAAAACCGCCGATAAGGCAGAGAACGTGGCTGCCGACAAGCAGAACACTCTGAAGGTCCACCACCTGCGTCCCGCCCCCGGTGCCAAGACTGCCAAGACCCGTGTTGGTCGTGGTGAAGGCTCCAAGGGTAAGACCGCAGGTCGCGGTACCAAGGGTACGAAGGCCCGCTACCAGGTCAAGGCTGGCTTTGCCGGCGGCCAGCTGCCGCTGCACATGCGCCTGCCGAAGCTTCGCGGCTTTAAGAACCCGTTCCGGGTTGAGTTCCAGGTTGTAAACCTGGACAAGCTCAACGAGCTGTTCCCGGAAGGTGGCGCTGTCACCGTCGAGTCCCTGGTTGAGAAGGGTGCCGTTCGCAAGAACCAGCCCGTCAAGGTGCTGGGCACCGGCGACATCACCGTCAAGGTTGACGTCACCGCCCACGCTTTCTCCTCCAGCGCAGCTGAGAAGATCGCAGCAGCAGGCGGAACCACCACTGCCCTCTAAGGGCTCTGGGCTATCGCTCGCTGTAAAAAGACTCCCGGTGCGGAGGGCTTCGGCCCCCTGCTCCGGGAGTTTTTTGATATGGCGCGCACCCCTCGATTGTTCGCATGGCGCATCAAACCGTTAGACTCGGGTGTTGGGTTTCAATGACCCCTTTCGACACCCTTGGACTTTTAACTCAGGAGGACGCTTGCTAAGCGCATTCGGCCGGGCATTTCGGACGCCTGATCTGCGACGCAAGTTGTTGTTCACGCTGGGAATCATCACAATCTTCCGCTTGGGAGCTTTTATCCCCTCGCCTGGTGTGAGCTACCAAAATGTTCAGCAATGTTTGTCAAGCAATCAGGACCAGGGCGGCCTCTACCAGCTCGTCAACCTGTTCAGCGGTGGTGCACTGCTGCAGGTTTCGATCTTTGCCCTGGGGATCATGCCGTACATCACGGCGAGCATCATCGTGCAGCTGCTCCGCGTGGTCATTCCGCGGTTCCAGCAGCTGTATGACGAAGGTGCCTCGGGCCAGTCGAAGCTGACGCAGTACACGCGTTATCTGACCATTGCGCTGGGCCTGCTGAACGCCACCACGCTGGTGTCCCTGGCACGCTCCGGACAGCTGCTGCCGAACTGCCAGCTGCCGATCATCCCGGACACGAGCATCATCGCCACGATCCTCGTGGTCATCACCTTGACGGCCGGTACAGGCCTCATCATGTGGATGGGCGAACTGGTTACCGAGAAGGGCGTGGGCAACGGCATGTCCCTGCTCATCTTCACCTCCATCGCTGCCGGCTTCCCGACCTCGCTCGGTGCCATCTGGAACTCCAAGGGACCGGGCACCTTCTTCACGGTGTTGGCGATCGGCCTCGTAACCGTCGCGCTCGTGGTCTTCGTGGAGCAGTCCCAGCGGCGCATTCCGGTCCAGTACGCCAAGCGTATGATCGGCCGGCGCACCGTGGGCGGCACCAGCACCTACATCCCCATCAAGGTGAACATGGCCGGCGTCGTGCCTGTCATCTTTGCCTCCTCGATGCTCTACCTGCCGGGGCTGATTGCACAGTTCAACCAGCCGAAGGCCGGAGAGTCCATCGCTCCGTGGGTTGAGTGGATCAACAACAACCTCACCAAGGGCGACCACCCCATCTACATGGCGCTGTATTTCGTCATGATTGTGTTCTTCACCTACTTCTACGTCGCGATCACCTTCAACCCTGAAGAGGTCTCGGACAACATGAAGAAGTACGGCGGGTTCATTCCGGGCATCCGGGCGGGTAAACCGACCGCGGACTACCTGCAGTACGTGCTTTCCAGGATCACCCTCCCCGGCGCCTTCTACTTGGGCTTCGTGGCGTTGATTCCGCTGGTCGCACTCGTCCTGATCAGCGCCAACCAGAACTTCCCGTTCGGTGGCACGTCGATTCTGATCATGGTGGGTGTGGGCCTGGAAACCGTCAAGCAGATTGATGCGCAGCTACAACAACGTCACTACGAAGGGCTTTTGCGATGACGAGAATGCTGATCATTGGACCCCCGGGTTCGGGCAAGGGAACCCAGGCTGAGCGGATTTCCGAGCGCTTGGGCGTAGTCGCCATCTCCACCGGCGACATCTTCCGTGCGAACGTCAAGGGCGAAACCCCGCTGGGTATCGAGGCAAAGAAGTACATGGACGCCGGCGATTTCGTTCCGGACAGCGTCACCAACAAGATGGTCCGCGACCGCCTGAGTGAGAGCGACGTCGAGAACGGCTTCCTGCTCGACGGCTACCCGCGCACCACCGCCCAGGTGGAATACCTGGACCGGATCCTCGCCGACACGGAAGAGAAGCTCGACGTCGTGCTTCAGCTGACGGCCGACGACGAGGAACTTGTTACTCGTTTGCTGGGCCGTGCCAAGGAGACCGGGCGCTCGGATGACAACGAAGGCGTCATCCGCCACCGCCTGGACCTCTACCACGAGCAGACCGAGGCCGTCGTGGCCAAGTATGCCGAACGGGGCATCCTGACCCAGGTCGATGGCATTGGCGGCATCGACGAGGTCACGGATCGCGTGCTGCTGGCCATCGAGGCAGCCAAGGCGGTCTAGCCGCCGCACGACTGTTGAAGAGGGTGTGTCCCGCGCCGGAGCTGACTGCTCCCGTGCGGGACACGCCCTTTTTGCTTCCCCGTTTGAGCGCCTGAAATCAGAACCAATTCACGGGCGTTTGTGGCTCCGGTTTCGGGCTGGGCCGCTGATGCGGGAAAATAGGAAGCCAGAGGGGGTCTGGATCTGCAGCCCACCACAAGCAGCACACGACAAGAGGAGACCATGGCGTTCGGCCAGCCCCGCATCGAATACAAGACCAATGAGCAAATGCGCAAAATGCACGAGGCCGGATTGGTCCTCAGCAGAGCGCTCGACGCAGCCGTTGAAGCTGCGAAACCGGGCGTGACCACGCGCGAGATCGACGCCGTTTTCGCCGCGGTCCTCATCGACGCTGGAGCGAAGTCGAACTTCCTCGGATACCACGGCTTCCCCGCCACCATCTGCACATCCGTCAACGAGGAAGTGGTTCACGGCATCCCAGGCGACCGGGTCCTGCAGGATGGGGACATCATTTCGATTGATGGCGGGGCGATCGTTGACGGTTGGCACTCCGACTCCGCACGCACTGTGATAGTCGGCGCGGCGGATCCTGAAGATCAGCGGCTCTCGGATGTCACCCAAGCCGCCATGTGGCGCGGAATCGCTGCTTTGGCCAAAGGCAAGTTCGTCGGCGATATCGGCAACGCCGTGGACGACTACGTCTCCTCCGTCCCGGGAAAGCCGCTGGGCATCCTGGAAGACTACGTAGGCCACGGCATCGGCTCCGAGATGCACATGGCCCCTGACGTGTTGAACTACCGCACCACCCACCGAGGCCCGAAAATCAGGCCGGGACTGTGCCTTGCGATTGAGCCCATGCTCGTCCGCGGCAGCATCGAAACAGCAACCCTCGACGACGACTGGACTGTGGTGACCACCGACGGGAAGCGTTCGTGCCAGTGGGAGCACTCGGTCGCCGTCCACGAAAAGGGCATCTGGGTGCTTTCCGCGCCCGACGGCGGCGCGGAGCAGCTGGCGCCGCTCGGCGTCGTGCCCGTTCCGATTCCCTGATCAGGCGCGGCTGCCCAACTAGCTCGCATTAGATGTCGTTCTGACGCGTCAAAACGACATTAATTGCAAGCTAGTTGGGCAGCGGGCAGCACTCGGCGCGTTGAGCCTCAGCTCTTGAGCTTGGGCTTCACGTCCTTGGTGTAGATGCCATCGAGGGTTGTCTTGAGGTCCGTCATGGTGGCCTTCACGTCGCCCTGCTGGGTGAGGATCTTCGCAGCGGCCTTGGCCATTTCCTGATCGGCGCCGGGCAGGAATACGCGGGCGTTGTCCTGCACCTTGGTCACGGCGAGCTGGTCCATGGCCGTCTTGATTTGCGGAGTCTTGGCGAGGACTGCAGTCATGTCCGCGGAAACGCGCGTGGGCATGTAGCCGGTGGCAGCGGAGAATGCCGCCGTGTTCTCCGGTTCGGTCATGAATTTCAGGAAAGTGGCAGCCGCGAGCTGGACTTCCTTGCTGACGCCGCTGGGAATCCCGAGCCCCGCGCCGCCGGTGGGGCAGACGTTGGTCTCGGCCTTGGGGCCGCCCGGCAGGAAGCCGACGCCGACGTTGAACTTAGCGGACTTCAGCACGCCCAGCAGGTCTCCGGTAGAGGAGATCGTGGTGGACGTGATGCCTGCGGAAAAGTCGTCCGCGGCGTTCTTGGAGGAGACGCCGGCCCACTTGTCCTTGTAGATGGAGTCCTGGGCCCACTGCAGGGCCGTGACGGACTCGGTGGAGTCGCAGTTGAAGGTCCAGCCGTTGGACCAGCTGCCGCCCCAGCCCCACAGGTTGTTCTGCAGGGTCCAGCCGGCGTATCCGGCAAGGGCCGGGTAGATGTAGGCGTACTTCGCGCCCGAGCTTGCCTGGAGCTTGGGGGCCCACTCGGCGAACTCCTGCCAGGTCTTGGGAGCCCGGTCCGGAAGGCCGGCGGCCTTGAAGTGGTCCTTGTTGTAGTAGAAGAGCGGGGTGGAGCGGCCGTAGGGGAGCGCCCACTGCTTGTTGGCGTACTGGTAGTCCGCGACGAGGGACTTCTGGAAGTCGTCAATCTTGACGTCCATCTGCTTGATGAGTCCGTCCAACGGGATGATATTGCCGTTGGTGTAGTAGCGGAACCACCAGACGTCGGAGAGCACCACGAGGCCGGGGAGGGCCGACTTCGCTGCCTGCGAGGTCTGGAACTTCTGCGCGATTTCCTCGTAGTTGGCGCCCGCCGTCACGAGGTTCACCTTGATGTCCGGGAACTTCGCCTGGAACTTGTCGATGATGGATTGCTCGACGGCCTGGGACTGCCCGGGGTGGCTGGTCCAAAAGTCGAAGGAGCCGGCCGGCTTGACCCCCGTGAAGTCGATGTCCGAGGGGCTGCTGCTCGTTGCGCTGCCGCCCGTCGACGGACCGCCGCATGCTGCAAGGGCGGCGGCGCCGACTCCGAGTCCGGCGAGCCCCAGGAAGTTTCTACGATCAAGATTCATTGCCATGGTTGGTCCTCTCAAGGATGCAAAGGTGGTGATGGGGTTGTGTGGACGTGCTGTGCTGTTAGCCGGTGACGCTGCCCTGGGTGAGCCCGGCAACGATGTAGCGTTGCAACGCTGCGAAGACCAGGAGGATGGGAATGATCACCAGGACAGCTCCTGCCATCAAGATCCCCCAGCCTGCGCCGTTTCCCTCGGAGTTTTGAAGGAGAGTCAGGCCGACCGGGAGGGTCATGGTTTCCGGGCGGTCCGTGATGATCAGGGGCCAGATGTAGTCGTTCCATTCGCTGACGACTGTGACGAGGGCAACGGTGGCGATCGAGGGGAGCGAAACGGGGACAACCACTTGCCAGAGCCTGCGCCAATGGCCCGCACCGTCGATTTCCGCCGCTTCGAGGATGGACCCCGGAAGGGTCTTGAAATGCTGGCGAAGGAGGAAGGTTCCGAAGGCCGTGCCGAGTCCCGGGAGAATGATTCCCCACAGGGTGTTCTTCCCGCCGATCCCTGCGATCAGGATGTAGTTGGGGAGGATCGACACCTGCGGCGGCACCATCAGGGCCACGAGGATCACGACGAAGATGACGTTCTTGAACGGGAAACGGACAAAAACCAGGGCGTAGGCCGTCAGGATCGCCAGGATCACCTTGACTGTGGAGCCGACCGTGGTGACGATCAGGCTGTTCAGGAAGAACTGTGCGAACGGCACAGTGGTCATGGCCGTGTGGTAGTTCTCCAGGTTCAGGCCCTGCGGGAGTATCTTGAGATCCGTGGTGACGATCTCGCCGGGCTGCTTGAAGGAACTCAGCAGCATCCACAACAGCGGCAGGACTACCACGAGGGTGGCCACGATCAGCGGGATGTAGCCGCCTGCCAGCGTCTGGATGAGGTTCGCGCGGGAGAACGGCTTGTCGCGCTGCGCCGGCAGGTCCGGACCGCCGTCGGGAGCTTTAAGGGTCCCGACGCCGCTCGCGGGGTTGGGGCTGACGGGGGAGAGCGTGCTCATGAGTAGTGCACCTTCCGTTCGACGAACCGCAACTGGAGCACGGTGATGATGAGCAGGATGGCGAACAGCACCACTGAAATGGCGGCGGAGTAGCCGGCTCGGTTGTAGGCGCCAAAGGCCTGCAGATAGGCCTCGTAGATCAGGGTGCTGGTGCCGTTGCCCAGCGGCGTCATGATGCGGATCAGGTCGAAGGCCTGAAGTGAGCTGATCATCGTGGTGATGAG
The DNA here is from genome assembly GCF_056398685.1 of Arthrobacter sp. 01T428. NCBI lineage: Bacteria > Bacillati > Actinomycetota > Actinomycetes > Micrococcales > Micrococcaceae > Arthrobacter > Arthrobacter sp. 01T428. The sequence goes on from NZ_JBFTPW010000001.1 coordinate 198,927, forward strand.
CAGGAAGAACGTGGTGGGCGAGAGCAGGGGAACGGAAATGCTCATGAAGCGGCGGAACCCGTTGGCTCCGTCCAGGGAAGCGGCCTCCATGACGTCCTTCGGGAGCGATTGGAGCCCGGCGAGGTACACGACCGCGCAGTAGCCCAGGTTCTTCCAGACGTAGACGATGATGACCATCGCGAGGGAGAGTTGCGGATCGTTGATCCACTGGGGACTTTGCTGGCCGATGCCGCGGAGCAGCCAGGACAGCACGCCGTATCCGGGATCGAAGATGAACAGCCATACGAGGCCGACGCCCACTCCACTGAGGACGTAGGGGGCGAAGACGGCAGAGCGCGCAAATGTGGTGCCGCGGACCTTCGCGTTCAAGGCCAGGGCCACCAAGAGGCCCAGCACCATGGAGCCACCGACGGTGACCACGGTGAAGATGAGCGTGGTGCCGAGTACTTGCGGGGCGTCGGAGCTGGTGAAGAAGGTGACGTAGTTGTCGAGGCCAACGACGGTGGCCGAGGTGGAGCCCAGGGTCCAGTCAAGGGTCGAGTAATACATGTTGTTGATGAGGGGCAGATACGTGAACACCGCGATCAGCGCCAAGTTCGGCAATGCCAATGCCAGGAATACGAAGAAGTCGCGTCGGGTTCGGCCGGACCAGCGTCCCCGGCGCTGAGGGGCCGGGACAGCCTGCGCGGTGGCCGCGGGGCTGCCAGTCAGTTGTGTTGTCATGGGGGTCTCTAACGGTTCGCAGATATCGGGGCGCGCCGGACTCGGACTGGTGGGTCAAGGGGGCGGCTAGTTTTTACCTCACCACACGCAAACACCTGTCAAGTCACAAAAGGGGGCGTTCGCGGGATTGTTGGACAAGCCTTCTGCGCTCGTTCACTCGATGTTTCGTGGCGGATGGGGCCGTGTTTACATTCGAGGCACGACTACCGTTTGTTCCCAGGCCGCCGAAGGTCCTGCGCGCTGCGCGGGTTCAGCGCAGGGGAAAGCTCGGCGGAAGGAGCTCGTGGATGGGGCGGCGGGCGTAATCCGAGTCGCTCAGCGAGGCAATGTACTGGTTCAGGAATGCCTGGGCACGTTCCCGGTAGTCGCTGGTGTCCACGGTGACGATTTCGCCCCGGTCCACAATGGTGCGGCCGGCCACCACTACCCGCGTGATGTCCCGTCCGTCCGAGTTCATGATGAGTGTGCGGATGGGGTCGGCGTACGGACCAATATGGCTGCTGCTCAGGTCCAGGACGAAGTAGTCGGCCTGCGCTCCAGGTGCCAGCCGGCCCAGATCGGAACGGCCGAGGGACTCGGCGGGGTCCAGGGTGGCCGAGCGGAACAGGTCTGCGGCCTGGGCGCTTGAGCGGTCCCCGGTGAGGGTCTTGGTCATCCCCATCGCCAGGTCCATGGCCCGGATCATGTTGGGCGGGGCTGAGTCGGTGCCCAGTACGATCCGCACCCCGCGGTCGCGGTAGGAGTCATAGTTGTCGAGCATCCCGCCGTAATGTGCCATGGGGATGGGGCAGAGCAGGACCGACGTTCCGGACCCGGCGAGCAGCGCCAGATCGTCCCCGGTGCCTGCGGAGGCAGGCATGTGCGGGTGCCCGGGGATGGCCCAGGCGTGGGGGATGTAGGTGCGTTCCGCGAGGAAACCGAGATCGGCCAGGTAAGGGAGTGGACGCCGTCCCGTGCGGGCGATCATCGTCTCGACCTCGAAGAGCCCCTGGGCGGCGTGCAGGCGCACGGGGACCTTGAGCTCATCGGCGGCTTGCCGGGTGAGGCGGAGGGTCTGTTCGGTCTGCGTTTCGATCCGGGCCGGTAGCAATGCCGCCCGGATCAAACCATGGGCCCGCCCTTCGTAGTCCTGGGCGAAGCGAACGGCTTGGTCGAGGCCGTCGAGGCCGCGCCGTTCGTCCTCATGGAGCATCACCCGCTTGCCGTCCGTATAGGGGACTGCCGTACGGTAGCTCGGCCCCAGGTAGGCCCGGACGCCGAGGTCCTCCACGGCGGCGGCCGTGTCGGCAAGGTCCTCATAGTCCTCGCACCATTCGTGGTAGCTCTCGGACGCAATGGGCATGAGCGTGGTGATGCCGTTGCGGACCAATTGGGACAGGGCGAACTCGCGTCGGAACCGTGCCTGCTCGCGGGTGAACACGGCTCCGTGGTCCCCCAGGTAGGACTCGGACCAGACGAGGCCGAGCCGCCGGCCGGGATCCGGCCAGGAATCGAAAAGGGCGTGGTCGATATCTGCGAGGGCGTTCAAGTCAATGAATCCGGGGGACACGATTGCCTCCCCGGCGTCGATGTCAATGTCCACTTTCCCAGGGTAGTCCCGGCCCACGAAGACAATGGTTCCGTCCTCGTGGACCAGCTCCGCGTCGGGCAGGATGCAGTGGTCGCCGTCGGCATAGCCAATGATGAAGGCGGCCTTGATGCGCGTGATCACGGCTCTCCTTGATGGTGTTGTCGAGGTTCGGAGATCCTAGGACCCGGTGGAGCCGACGGGCTTGCCTTCCAAATCCGAAGCCTGGTTGTCCAGGATCGCTCCAGCCACCAGCATGGCGTCCTGTGTGGAGCGGTCGCGGATGGCGTCAAAAAGCTCGTCATGGCTATCGTGCTCGGCGTGGGCAGCACGGTTCAGGCCCTCGGGCGATGTCCACGAACCGTCGATGCTCTCCGCGAGGGAACCATAGATGCCAGCCAGGAGCTGGTTGTGCGCGGCGCCCACCACGGCCCGGTGGAAGTCGATGTCTGCCAGCCGGAATCCGTCCTCGTCGTGGGCTTCCGCGGCGGCGCGGCGTCGATCGAGCGCGTCCTGGAGCTTGTCCAAGTCCTCTTGGTCACGACGCTGTGCAGCGAGGGCGGCGGCAGGAATGTCAAGGCTGCGGCGGACTTCGATGGCTTCGAGCCGGTCCGCTCCCTGGAGGCCTTTGCGGAGGGCGACTTCTTGCTCGTCCACGGCGGCGACAAAGGTTCCGTCACCTTGCCGTGTCACGAGGAGTCCCGCGTGTACCAACGCGCGGAGGGCTTCCCGGAGGGGTGCCCGGCTGAGGCCCAAGGCCTTTCCGAGCTCCGGCTCTGGCGGAATACGGTCTCCGAGGCCCCATTCGCCCTCCCGGATCCGCAGGCGGATGTCATCGATCGCATCGTCGACGACGCTGCGCCGGCCATTCACCGTCATGGTGCCCTCCTTGCTAGGCAATTCGCCGATCCACTTCCGTCAACGAAGCGTCTCATATGGGGCTCGAAAAATCCACCCTTTCGTAAGACGTCTTACGAGTGTATCTTGGCAAACATGACCCAGATCACACACGTGCTACCTGATTCACGGGCCCTCGGCGCCGGCGAGCTGCCGGAGACGCGGCTGGGAGTCCAGTTCACCCGCTACCCTGGCCACGAAGACCGGCCACTGGTGGAATCGCTTCGGGCCGCCTTGGACGACGGCTTCACCCTGGTGGTGCTCAACAGCATCTCTGCGGAACTTTCGAGCGAAGCGCCCGGCCAACCGAACAAGGCCGGAGAACTGAACGAGGTTGCAGAGGAAGCCCGGCATGCCGGCGTCGAACTCCAGCTGGGCTTGGGCTGCGCAGGGCCGTTCGATGATCCCGCCATGGTTCGGGCCGGACTGAACAGGACCCTGGTTCGCGGCCTGGAACTAGGCGTCACTGAGTTCTTTGTTTACACCCGGTCAGTTCGCGAAGGTGCCTCGGAACAAGGCAGGTTCCTCGACCACCCTGCCCAGCTCCGGCTCATCCGGGCGAACCTCGAGACGCTTGCGTCCACAGCACGTGACGCCAGGGTCCACATCAACGTCAAGACCCATGAAGACCTGGCTTCACCTGAAGTGCACGCATTGGTCCAGTCCTTGGACCCCGCAGTCTTCGGAATCGGATTCGATGTGGCCAACCTGGTGGTTCGTGGAGAGGATCCTGTCGATGCGGCCCGGGCGCTCGGGCCGCAGGTCCGGATGACGCATTTGGAGGACGCGGTCCTGTTCCCGCTGCCGCACGGGTACCGACGTCGCCTGCGGGCGGTGGGCGAAGGAGTTTTCGACTGGGAAGCGATACTCGGCCACCTTCTCCGCGCCGGGGTGCGCGACTTCACCCTGGAACAGCACCGGGGAAAGTTCGACGCTCCGGTTTTCGACCGTTCGTGGTTCACCCACGAACCACACCTCGACGCCGCGGGGCTGGGCCAGTTGGCCCGGCTCGGTGTTGCAACGCACGACGGCGTGGCGCGCGGGCGTATCCCGGCGCTCGCCGACTGGGACGACGAGCCCGCCCCCGCCGAGCGCCGTCGTCAACTGCTCCACAGTGCCGCCACTGTGCGGACGATCCTCACATCAATGGGTGCCGGCGTGAAGAAGCCGGCCACGATCCTTTCCGGAGAGGAAGGACTCTCATGACAGCCATTGCCGCCCCACAGATCGTTGTCCCGGTCAGAAGGAGACCCTTCAGGAGCTTCCTTCGTCGGGACAGGGCATTGACCATGACCTTGTCGTTCCTGGCCGCCCTCATTGTGGCCACCTTGATTGGCCCCTTGGTCTGGCGCGTGCAACCCGATGCCATCAACCTCGGCGCCGTCCTGCAGTCTCCAAGCCTGGGACACCCTATGGGCACGGACGACACCGGGCGGGACGTGTTGGCCCGGGTCCTGGCGGGTGGGCGGACGTCGATCCTGGCCGGTCTGACCATTGCACTGATCGGCGCGGTCGCCGGGTGTATCGCTGCCCTTTTGGCGGGATCGATGCGCGGCTGGGTAGACACGCTCTTTACCTGGCTGACCAACTCCATCCTCTGCTTCCCTGCCATCCTTCTGGCGATGGCGATCGCGATGGCACTGCAGCCGGGAGTCACGGCGGTGGTCATCGGGCTTTCGCTGCACTCGTTCCCCTGGTACATGCGGACGCTTCGCGGGGAGGTGATGCGCTTGTACGGCCAGGACTTCGTTCGCTCCACGGTCGCACTCGGAGCACACCCCGCCCGCGTGCTGTTCCGCCACGTTTTCCCGCACCTGGTCCCGATCATGATCCTGCAGATGGCCGCCGTCTTCGGTGCGTCGGTGCTCTCCCTGGCTGCCCTCGGTTACCTGGGCCTCGGCGCTCAACCTCCGACGGCCGAATGGGGAGAAATGATCACCGATGGCCAGCAATTCTTCCTGACGGGTCAATGGTGGATCGCGGGCTTCCCCGGCCTGGGCCTGCTCCTTGCCGTCAGCCTGACCACCATGATCGCGGACAGGGCCCGGGAAGTCCTGGATCCACGCGGCGAATTCATCCAGGCGAAATGAGGCTTTTTCGATGATTAGCACCATTTTCAAACGGCTCGGCATAGCACTGGCCACGGTCTTCGGGGCTTCGATCTTCGCCTTCATCCTCCTCCGCAAGGTTCCCGGTGACCCGGCCCGGGCCATTGCCGGCGATGCGGCCACCGACGACGCCATCGCGGCGCTGCGGAAGTCCATGGGACTGGATGACAACCTCTTCGTCCAGTACGGGAACTACATGGGCTCGCTCCTCCGCGGTGACTTCGGCTTCTCTTACAGCACCGGCAACAGCGTCGGTAGCCTCCTTGCCCAACGGCTGCCGGCGACGATCGAACTGGGGCTGCTGTCAGTAGTCATTGCCATTGTGGCGGCGGTCCTCGCCGCGAGCATCGCTGTCTACTCACGACGCCGCTGGCCGGACCGGTTTCTTCGCATCGCTTCCTCCCTGGCCATGGGATCGCCACCCTTCTGGATCGCCCTGCTTGCCTTGCTGGTTCTCTCGATCCAGCTCGGGATATTCCCGGGTCCTGAAGGCCGGCTGTCACCCGGGATGCTCCGTCCGACGAACGTCACCGGCATGTTTACGGTGGACGCCCTGCTTGCGGGACAGTGGGGGACTTTCGCCAATGCGAGCTGGCACCTGATCCTGCCCGCAACGATTATCGCCTTGGGTCCGTTCGCCTTCCTCAGCCGGCTGTACCGGAACCAGCTTCGTGGCACGCTGCGGGAAACCTTCGTCACAGTCGCCCAGAGCCATGGCCTCCGCAGGTTCCCGGTCTACTCGCGCCACGTGGCCCCGCACGGGCTGTTGGCACTGTTACCGGCTGCTTCGCTGTTGTTCGCCGATCTCCTGGCTGGAAGCCTGCTGGTCGAGAAAGTTTTCGGATGGCCGGGCATAGGTTCCATGACCGCCGACGCCATCATCCAGAAGGACTTTGCCGTGGTCCAGGCGGTACTCCTTTTGGCCGCCATCCTCTACGTGGTAGTCAGCCTCGTCTCGGACCTCGTCATGACCGCGGCAGATCCCCGCACCCGAGTAGGAGCCCGCTAATGTCGCACATCAACGCACTTCCCTTTCCTTCCCGAAGCATTGCCAGCGACGGGATCCCGGGCCAGGCGCCCGTCCTGAGCGTCAAAGGACTAACAACCAATTTCGACACTTCCTCGGGAACCGTCCACGCGGTGCGGGACGTGTCCTTCGACCTCTACAAACGGCAGCGATTGGCGATCGTCGGCGAATCGGGTTCCGGGAAATCCGCCCTCGCCATGTCCCTCGTGGGGCTCGTTCCGCCACCGGGCCGCATTGTGGGCGGCAGCGTCAAGCTCCACGGGACAGAGCTCGTGGGCCTTGACGACGCCGGGATATCCAAGATCCGGGGGCGGGACATCGGCCTGGTATTCCAGGACCCGATGGCTGCCCTGGATCCCCTCAAGACCATCGGAACCCAGTTCGTGGAAACCATCCGGGTGCACCAGGACGTCTCAGTCAAGGTGGCCCGGCGGATGGCCTGCGAACTCCTCGCCGAGGTGGGCGTCAACGATCCGGAACGGAGGATCGCCGACTACCCCCACCAGTACTCCGGGGGCATGAGGCAGCGCGTGCTCATTGCCATGGCCATCGCCAACGATCCCGCCGTGGTCATCGCCGACGAACCGACCACGGCCCTGGACGTCACCACGCAGGCACAAGTCCTGGACCTCCTGGCCAAAATCTGCGACGAACGCGGCAACGCGTTGGTGATGATCACCCACAACCTGGGGATCGTGGAAGAACTCTGCGACAGCGTCAACGTCATGTACGCGGGACGGTTCGTCGAATCGAGCAGCACCCGGTCACTTTTCGGCACGCCGGCCCACCCGTACTCGAAAGCGTTGCTGGACTGCGTCATCGACCCCGCTACGGCCAAGCGCGGCGCGTTGCCGGCCATCCCCGGCTCGCCCCCGGACCTTTCGGCCGATGAGCCCGGATGCCCGTTTGTGTCCCGATGCCCGATCGGCCGGGACGAACTACGGTGCGCAACGGAACGGCCCGAGGCGCGCACCTTGGCGGGCGGCGCCGTCGTCCGCTGCCACTTCGCGAGCGATACCCCAGGAGATCCAGCATGAGCAACGCAGCCACAGCCCCGCTCTTGCGGGTGGCGAACCTCAACAAGTCCTACGGCAGGGGTGTCGGTTCCAGGAACAGGACCCAGATCCTGCGGGATGTCTCCTTCGAACTACGACGCGGAGAAACACTGGGGCTCGTGGGGGAATCGGGCAGCGGCAAGTCCACCACGGCTGCGTGCGTCATGGGCCTGACCGCGGTGGACAGCGGACTGATCGAGTTCGACGGCGTGGACCTCACCTCCTTGTCGAAGCCGGAGATGCGGCGGATGCGCAAACGCATCCAGATGGTGTTCCAGGATCCCAACGGATCACTCGACCCGCGCTTCACGGTTGCCGACCTCGTGGAAGAGCCGCTGGTCATCCACGGAGTCTCGGACTCGGCGGAGCGCTCGCGCCGGGTCGAGGAAGTGCTTGACCGCGTCGGGATCACCCTTAAGCAGGCACAGCGCTATCCGTTCGCGTTTTCCGGCGGTCAACGCCAGCGGATTGCGATTGCACGGGCACTGGTCCTCAATCCGGACCTCGTAGTCCTCGACGAACCGGTGAGCGCGCTGGACGTCTCGATCCAGGCCCAGGTCCTCAATCTCCTGAGCGATCTCCAGGACGAGTTGGGGTTGACCTACTTGTTCATCGTCCATGACTTGGCCGTGGCGCGGCTCATGAGCCATCACATCGCCGTCATGAACTCGGGACAGATCGTGGAAGCCGGAACCTCAGAGGACGTTTTCGACAACACCACCCACCCCTATACCCGTGCGCTGCTGGACGCGGTCCCGGGCGCTCGCCGTCGGGCCAAGGCCCTTGCGGCGGCCGGTACGGCCGTAGCCGTGGAAGGAAAGTGAAATGAGGACCTTGCCCTCCCTGCGTAGCCTGACGAAGAGGACGACGGCGTTCCTCGCCGCCGCGGGTCTGCTCGCCCTGGCGGGCTGTGCCAGTCCGGCCGCTTCGTCCGCCCCGAGCAGCCGGCCCTTCACCGTGAACTGGGCCACGACGCTGACCAACATTGATCCTGCATTCGTGTGCGCCGGCAATGAGAACAGCTTCGCCAGCAACTTTTACGCCCGGCTCGTCAAGCTCGACGAGGATCAACAGCCCGACGGAACGCTCGTGGCCAACACGGACCCTGCCCGGGTCAAGGGGGACTTGGCCACCACCTGGACGGTTTCCCCCGACGGGAAGGCTTACACCTTCTCCTTGCAACCGGGAGCCAAGTTCGCCAACGGCAACCCTTTGGATGCCGAGGCCGTCCGGTACTCGATCATGCGGAACCTCACCATCGGTGGCTGCGGATCCCTCGGCCTGCAAATCGGCCTGACGGACCCGCCCCTGATCAGCAGCGTCGTCGTAGTGGACGCCCAGAATGTCCGGCTCGAACTGTCACGTGCCTACCCCGCAATCCTGGTGACGTTGGCGCAGAGCCGCGGATCGATCTATGACCCGAAAGTCATCAAGGACCACGGCGAGGACAAGAAGGGCGTGCCCAATCAGTGGTTGGCCGCGCATACCGCCAGCAGCAGCGGCCCCTATGTCTTGGACGAGTACGTGACCAACAACTACGCGGTGCTCAAACGCAATCCCAACTATTACGGCCAAGCCGCCAAGGAACCGGTGGTCCGCGTCAACTTCATCACCTCGATCCCCACCCTGATGCTGCAGGCACGCCGGGGCGAGGCGGATGTGACCCTGGGGCTGCCACCATACGTTGTTCACGAACTAAGCCAGAACGACTGCTGCACGGTCACCGCGGCCCCCGCTTTTGCCCCGGTCACGGTGTCCTTCGACAATTCCTCCGGCGTGACCTCGAATCCGAAATTGCGCGAAGCGCTGACGTACGCGGTGCCCTATGAGCAGATCAAGGCCAGCGTGGCTTACGGCTACGCGGACAGCTACTACGGCCCCTTCGTTCCAGGAACACCGGGATTCGACCCGCAACGCTCGGCCGCCCGCCCCCTCGACAAGGACCGGGCACGGGCCTTGGTCAAGGAGTCCGGGCTGGTGAACCCCCAGATCGACCTCATGATCAACCCGACATCGCCGGGGGTCTCCACGCTTGCGACGATCCTGAAAGCCTCGTGGGAGGACATAGGCGTCACGGTCAACATCGATTCGCAGACGCCCACGGCCTTCGCCACGAAGTTCAACACGGGCAAGTACCAGTCTGCGCTGCTGTTCGAGAGCGCCGGCGCGGTGGCTGCCTACGAACTCCGCAAGAAGATGACCTGTGGCAGCAGCTTCAACAACCAGCACATCTGTATCCCAGGGACGCCGGACCTCATGAAGAAGCTGGACAACGCCCCGGATCTCCAGTCGCAGCAGCCCTACATCAACGCGCTGGTGGACGCGTGGCGGGCCAGTTCGCCCACCATCATCCTCTACCGTGCGCAATTCACGGCGGTGCTGGCCCACTCGGTGAAGGCCTTCGACTACGCCTCGTCAACCACCTTCTACAACTGGGGACGGTAGGGGCTAGCTCCCTGGATACCGCCCTGGGCTCCGGAGAGCACCCGCGGCGGACAAGACAACACGAAGAACTAGCTAAGGACGCGAAATGCGAATTGGTGTCGATGGAAGCAAAATCCCCCACGACGCGGACGACTCGGCGATCCGTATCCTCGAACGGGCGCACGGCATGGGGATGGAAGGAGTGTACTTCCGCAGCGTCATGGACGTCTCCCCAACCCTGGACCGCGGCTTGCTCGCAGAGGTCCGGGACTGCGCGGATTCACTCAACCTCTACCTCCAAATGGGCCTCGCGAAGGTCAACCCGTACGCGACGGCTGAAGCTCCGCACGTCCGCAGGCTCGGCGATGGCGACTACACGCGCGGCATGATCAAGATGATCGAGGCCGCGCATGAAGCCGCAGGCGTGACGGACTTGTGGGTGGCGTGTGCCAACTACCAGCGCGGCATGCCGGGCTACTACGTTTTCGACCGCTTCCGGACAGACGCGCCGTGGGCCGACCAGATCGTGGCGATCGAGAAGTTCCTGCGGCTCCTTGCCCCGGTGGCCCGGGACCACGGCGTGCACATGAACATCGAGACACACGAAGAGATCACGAGCTATGAAATCGTCCGCCTGGTGGAAGCCGTGGGGCCGGATGTCCTCGGGGTCACTTTCGACACCGCCAACGTGGTGGTGCGAGGGGAAGACCCTGTGGCTGCTGCGCGTCGCGTTGCACCGTACACCCGGGCCACGCACTTGCGGGATTTTGTCCTCGGTGAACAGGACGGCGTCTTTGGCAGGGTCTTCGCGCCGATCGGCCAGGGCTCGATCGATTGGGACGCGGTGCTCGGCATCCTGCACGCCGAGAACCCGGACCTGCCGCTCTCGATCGAGAACGCAGGTCCCACCCTGCATTTGCCGATCGGCCTCGACGATCCTGAATGGATTGCCATGCACCCTGACCTTGATCAGGACGAAGTGGCCAGCATCCGGGGCATGGCTGCCGAGTACGCGGAACGGACGGAAAGGGGCGAGGCGCCGCGGATCAGCGACTTGCGCGCGGCAACGTACGACGGTGCGCACTTCATCGACGTCTCGGCGAAATCCCTGAGGGACGCACTGTCCCGGATCGGAGCCGCGGTGTAGGCACGACTGCGCTGTCGCACCCAACTGCCTCGCAGTTGTTGTCGTTTAGACGCTTCAGAATGACATTAACTGCCAGTCAGTTGGGTGGGGAGGAGCAGAATAGGCCCATGACTTCCAAGATCACTGATGTGCCGGGAATCCGGGTGGGACATGTCCAGCGGATCGGCGACGGCTGGCTCAGCGGGGTGACCGTTGTCCTTCCGCCGCCCGGGACTGTGGGTTCCGTGGATGTGCGCGGCGGCGGGCCGGGCACGCACGAGACGGACGCCCTCGATCCCACCACCCTGGTGCCCACGGTCGACGCGGTCGTGCTCACCGGCGGGAGCGCCTTCGGTTTGGTCACGGCCCACGGTGCCCAGCGATGGTGCGAAGAACAAAGACGCGGCTTCGCAGTGCCGGGGGGAGTGGTACCGATCGTTCCGGCCGCCGCGATCTTCGACCTGGGTCGCGGCGGTGACTTCGCCGCCCGCCCCGACGAAGCCATGGGATACGAAGCGGCAGGCGCGGCTGCGGCTTCAAGCGAGCACGCCGACGTCGGGCGCGGAAACGTCGGTGCCGGCACTGGTGCCGTGATCGGCCGCGGCGCGTTCAAGGGGGGAGTGGGCACCTCGTCCATCACCCTGGACAGCGGCGTGGTGGTGGGTGCGCTCGCAGTGGTCAACGCGCTCGGGATGCCTTTCGGCATATCGTCCCCGCAGGCGGAAGCCGGCACCTCCGAACCGAGGCCCCCGGCACTGAACACCACGCTCGTCGTCGTCGCCACCAACGCCGTCCTCGACCCGGCAGAATGCAAGCGCACCGCAAGTGCCGCACACGCCGGCCTCGCCCGGGCGTTGAGTCCTTCCCATACCCTCGCCGACGGCGACACCGTGTTCGCGCTGGCGACCGGCGCCGTCGGGCTTGACCGCAGTTCGGAACAAGCGCGGCAAGTCTCGCTCATCACCCTGCAAAGCGCGGCGGCCGACGCCGTCCGCCTGGCTGTCCTCGACGGTGTCGCGGCCGCGGAATCAATCACGACGGCGGCAGGCACCTACCCTGCCTACGGCGCGGTTTAGCGGGATCCAAGGGGGTCCCGCGGCCAGGGGAAGCGTGACACCGTGCCGGTGTCTGCGCTAGCATGGGCGGATTTAACTTTCGCGCCGTCTTGGCGTAGAGTTGTCTGTTGGTTGTCTGCACAGCCACGCCCATTTAACAGGTCGCGAGTCCTGCTTCGTGGAGTGGCAGGGGCCGGACGGTCAAACAAACAAAAAACGTCCGCAGATTTTCCGGTGCCTAACCGGAGGGCTGCGGCAAACAACAGTTAGCGGAGGATATGGCCAAGAAGGACGGGGTCATTGAGATCGAGGGCGTTGTGACTGAGGCGCTGCCCAATGCGATGTTTCGCGTTGAGCTCACCAACAAGCACATCGTTCTTGCACATATCTCGGGGAAGATGCGACAGCACTACATCAGGATTCTCCCTGAGGACCGCGTAGTGGTGGAGCTAAGCCCTTACGACCTCACACGTGGTCGCATCGTCTACCGCTACAAGTAATTGCTGGGCGGCAGCCTTGGGAAACCCGGGTAGTTGCCGCTCCAGCCGACCAACTGCAACACGCAAAGGAACGCCATGAAGGTCAAGCCGAGCGTTAAGCAGATCTGCGACAAGTGCAAAGTGATCCGCCGTAATGGCCGGGTCATGGTGATCTGCGAGAACCCGCGCCACAAGCAGCGCCAGGGCTAATTCCCCGCAAGGGAACTAGCGCCCGCGAGGGCAAACCTGGGTTGCTAACCCACGCAAGTAAATAAAGGCAGCACAAGCTGAATTGGGACGTATGGAGCCCGGACAGCTAACCCCCGGTCGGAGGCTGGGGCCGCACTGAAAGTGCGGGTGTACTGCCTACGACCTCCGGTTTATTCAAGGAGTACTGCCACTATGGCTCGTCTCGCTGGCGTAGACATTCCCCGCGAAAAGCGGTTGGAAATTGCGCTTACTTACATCTACGGCGTGGGCAAGACCCGTGCACACGAAACCCTGGCTGCCACCGGCATCAGCGCTGACGTTCGCGTCAAGGACCTGACTGACGCCGAACTGGTTCAGCTGCGTGACTACATTGAAGGCAACTACAAGGTTGAGGGTGACCTTCGCCGCGAAGTAGCAGCAGATATCCGCCGCAAGGTTGAAATCGGCAGCTACGAAGGCCTGCGTCACCGCAAGGGCCTGCCCGTACGCGGTCAGCGTACGAAGACCAACGCTCGTACCCGCAAGGGCCCGAAGCGCACCGTCGCCGGCAAGAAGAAAGCCGGCCGCTAGAAATAGCGCCGACTTTCCCCCGATAACTTTCTGTAGGAGAAATAATGCCCCCGAAGACTCGTGGCGCGGTTCGCAAGCCGCGTAAGAAGGACAAGAAGAATATCGCGCTTGGCCAGGCGCACATCAAGAGCACCTTTAACAACACCATCGTGTCCATCACGGACCCGAACGGTGCTGTAATCTCCTGGGCTTCCGCCGGTGAGGTTGGATTCAAGGGCTCCCGCAAGTCCACCCCGTTCGCCGCCCAGATGGCTGCCGAGGCTGCTGCAAAGCGCGCCCAGGAGCACGGTCTGCGCAAGGTTGACGTGTTCGTCAAGGGACCGGGATCCGGACGCGAGACCGCAATCCGTTCGCTGCAGGCCGCTGGCCTCGAGGTTGGCTCCATCCAGGACGTCACCCCCAGCGCCCACAACGGTTGCCGCCCGCCGAAGCGCCGCCGCGTCTAATTGGATTCTTGGCCTTGCCGGCCGGGTCCGCCACGGAACAGCCTGACTGTTCCGTGGCGCCCGGCCGGCAAAGCCGGAACCAAGCCGATTTCCACCACCTGTGTTGCGTCATATAGCGGATGCTCGCCGAAAGGAAACCTAAGTGCTTATTGCACAGCGCCCCACTCTGTCTGAAGAAGTAGTCTCCGAGAACCGCTCGCGTTTCATCATTGAACCGCTGGAACCGGGCTTCGGTTACACCCTCGGAAACTCCCTCCGCCGTACCCTGCTCTCCTCCATCCCCGGTGCTGCTGTAACCAGCATCCGGATCGATGGCGTGCTGCACGAGTTCACCACGGTTCCGGGTGTCAAGGAAGATGTCACTGAGATCATCCTGAACATCAAGAACCTCTCCGTGTCCTCCGAGCACGATGAGCCGGTTGTTGCATACCTGCGCAAGCAGGGCCCCGGAGTCGTCACGGCCGCGGACATCGCTCCGCCGGCCGGCGTCGAATTCCACAACCCGGATCTGCACATTGCCACGCTGAACTCGAAGGGCAAGTTCGAACTCGAACTGACCATCGAACGCGGCCGCGGCTACGTTTCGGCAGCTCAGAACAAGTCCGGCGACTCCGAGATCGGCCGTATTCCGGTCGACTCGATCTACTCGCCGGTCTTGAAGGTTACCTTCCGCGTGGAAGCTACCCGTGTTGAGCAGCGCACTGACTTCGACAAGCTGATTGTCGACGTCGAGACCAAGCAGGCTATCGCCCCGCGCGACGCCGTTGCTTCGGCAGGCACCACCCTGGTGGAACTGTTCGGTCTTGCACGTGAGCTGAACACCGCAGCTGAAGGTATCGAGATTGGCCCGTCGCCGACGGACGCTGCCCTGGCAGCCGACATGGCACTGCCGATCGAGGATCTGGACCTCACCGTCCGTTCCTACAACTGCCTCAAGCGTGAGGGCATCCACACCGTGGGTGAACTCGTTGCCCGCTCCGAGGCTGACCTGATGGACATTCGTAACTTCGGTGCGAAGTCCATCGATGAGGTCAAGGCAAAGCTGGTTGAACTGGGTCTGTCCCTCAAGGATTCCCCTCCCGGTTTCGATCTTGCAGCCCGCGCCGCAGCCATCGAAGAGGACGACGCCGCTTTCAGCGACGACGAGCTCTAACAAGCAGATCTTGGCCACCGAGTCCACGTTCGGACCCGGACGGCCTTCATTACAGGAGAAATTACTATGCCTACCCCCACTAAGGGTCCGCGCCTCGGAGGCGGTCCGGCTCACGAGCGCCTGATGCTCGCGAACCTGGCAGCATCGCTGTTCGAGCACAAGCGCATCACCACTACGGTCACCAAGGCCAAGCGCCTGAAGCCGTACGCAGAGCGCCTCGTGACCTTCGCCAAGCGCGGCGACCTGTCCTCCCGCCGTCGCGTACTCGGCCTGATCAGCGACAAGGGCATCGTCCACGAGCTGTTCACCGACATCGCCGGCGCCGTTGCCAACCGCGATGGTGGCTACACCCGTATCACCAAGATCGGCAACCGCAAGGGCGACAACGCTCCCATGGCTGTCATCGAGCTGGTTCTTGAGCCGGTTTCCCCGAAGCAGGCTGTAGTTGCCGAGGCAACTGCCGCTGCCAAGAAGGACGCTGAGAAGGCTGCTCCGGCCGCCGAAGAGACCGCTCCGGTTGCTGAGGAAGAGGTCGTTGAGACCGAAGCCGCAGAGACCGAAGCCGAGGCTCCTGAAGCTGAAGCTGCTGAAACCGAAGAGGCTCCGGCCGCTGAGGAAAAGAAGTAATTCACTGAATTCCTCACAGTAGACTTAAGTCTATGAACGAACGAAAACCCGCTGCCCCCGTTTTGGGGGGCGGCGGGTTTTTGCGTGTCCGGATGGATCTTTCGTACGACGGCGGCCCTTTCAACGGGTGGGCGCTCCAGCCCGGTCTCCGGACCGTGCAGGGATCGCTGGAGGAGGGGTTGGCGCTGATCGTGCGGCGCCCTGTGCGGGTCACCGTGGCGGGGCGGACCGACGCCGGTGTCCACGCCCGGGGACAAGTGGCGCACATTGACCTGTCCGAGGCCGAGTGGGACGGGCTGCCGAGGGGACACGAGATCGACCCCGCTGCCGCGTTGTTGCGGAGGCTTCGCGGCGCCTTGAGCCGGGTCCTTCAGGATGAAACCGGCGCCATTGAAGTGCACGACGTCGGATTGGCGCCGGACGGTTTTGACGCCCGCTTCTCAGCGTTGTGGCGTCGCTACAGCTACCGGATCGCCGATGGGCCGGAACGCTGGGATCCTGTCTTGCGCAGGCTCACCCTCTGGCACAAGGCGGAGTTGGACGAGGCCGCGATGAACGCGGGGGCCGCGACGCTGCTCGGGCTCCAGGATTTCCGCGCCTACTGCAAGCCCCGTGAGGGAGCCACCACTATCCGCGAACTGCAGCGGCTAGAGTTCGTCCGCGGCAGCGACGGCGTACTGCTCGCCAATGTCCAGGCCGACGCGTTTTGCCACAACATGGTGCGTGCGCTGGTGGGATCCGCATTGCGTGTGGGGGAGGGCCTGGAAAGTCCGGAGTGGCTGCACGAGCGTTTGCTCGCGGGGGTCAGGGACGCCAAGTCCGTGCTTGCCGCGCCTCACCCCTTGGTGCTTGAGGAAGTGGCCTATCCCTCTGACGACGAACTGTTTGCACGGGCCGAGCTGACGCGGGCACGGCGGGAGTAGGTTTGGGGGCGTCCACGGTACCCGCGAGGAGGTCCTCCTCGACTCTGGGTGTCGAGGAGGACCGGTCTTTGGGGGATTCGTTTGGCGCCCTCGACGTTAAGCTGTCTAGAACGCTCCGACGAAGTTCTTCATGACATTGATGACCGCTGGACCGATGATCACGATGAAGAGCACGGGCAAGATGCAAAACATGAGCGGAAACAGAACCTTGATAGGCAACTTCATCGCCTTTTCTTCGGCCCTTTGGCGCCGCTTGACACGCATCTGCTTCGCCTGCGTCCGGAGTACGTTTGCGATCGCGATCCCATAGGTGTCCGCTTGGACGACCGCCCGGACGAAGCTCCGAACATCCGGGACCGACACCCTCTCGGCCATGGCCAGATAGGCTTCCTTACGGCTGCGGCCCACCTGCATGTCCTGGAGCGTTCGGGCTAGTTCCGCAGCCAGCGGCCCTTTTCCGTTTTGGGCTGCCCTGGCCATCGCGGATTCAAAGCCGAGACCCGCTTCGACTGAAATGAGCATCTGGTCAAGCGTATTGGGTAGTTCCAACTCGATTGCTTCCTGCCTCTTCGCCCCGCGGCCGTGGATGAGAATGTCGGGAACGAAGTAGCTCAGCACCACCAGAAAGATGATGAAGAGAACGGCGTTGCTGCTCGGTGTTCTAAAAACCAAGAGGAACCCCAGGATGCTCACCACCAAGGCCGTCGCCGGCTTGGCTATCAACAGGCGTTCCAAAGGCATTCCGGCTGGTCGCCCTGCCCGCGCAAGGAGCTTGTCAAGCCAGCCCGCATAACCGGCGGGCGTCAGGCGAAGCCCTAAAGCGACCCGTTTTGCGTCGGAAGTGGAGCCGACCACAACGCCTGCATTCGAGGCGACGGGGACAGCGATTCCGCTGCGCCTGAGGTTGGTGCGAACTGCCGCGATCCCACTTCGGTCAACTGAAACAAACGACCACACTATGTAGGTGCAAGGCAGGACAACGAGTCCCACCATCAACCAGGCCATGGTAGTCACGATGCCCTCCTAGAACTTGATCTTGACAACACGGCTGAGCCAGAAACTGCCTGCAACCAGAAGAATGACGGCCGCGATCACCATCAACCACCCCAATGGGCTGGTGTAGAGCGTCCCGACATAATTGGGACTGGCTACGGTCAGGTAAAGGAACATGCCGAGGGGGAGAGCCACCAGGATGTACGCCGAGAGTTTCCCTTCGGCGCTGAGCGACTGCACCTGGCCCTTGATCTGAGCCCTTTCCCGCACGGTTTCCCCGACATGGTCCAACACTTCGGCAAGGTCACCGCCGACTTCTCGATGGATTTCAATTGCCTGGGCGGTCCAATCGAAGTCCTCGCTGCGCAATCTGCGCGCGGCATCCAACATGGAGTCCTTCAAGTCGCGTCCCAGGAGGGACTCGTTGACGAGCCGGGCGAATTCTTCCGAGGTAGGTGCTTCGGCTTCTTTTGCGACTGCGTCAACCGCTCGCAGGAGGCTGTGGCCTGCCCTGAGACCACCTGAGAGCATCAGCAGAGTGTCGCCGAGCTGTTCCTCGAATTTCTGCCGACGGCGGTTGGTCTTGAATTTCAAGAAGAGCATCGCGAGGAAAGGGGTAATCAACAGCGCCAGGATTCCGAGGAAGAAACCGGCCAATACGAAGCCAACGACCCCGGCTGTCACAGCAATGCAGGCAACCAAGAGGATGAAATCGGATTGGCGCAGTTTCAGCCCGGCTTGTTCAAGCAAATCGCGGCTGCCGAATCTAGAGTTTCGACTCACGTTTTGCTCAACGAAAGTTGTTGCCTTCCCGGTAACGCGGGTGAGGATCGATGGTTGCTCCGTCACTCCGGGCCGGCGTCGGGCCAGTGAGATCTGGTTCCGTCCCGATCCAATTGTCGTGAAGAACAGCGTGGCCAGGGCAACGAGCCAGAACCCGACGCCGATCGCGAAAAAGGCGGGTTCAGTGACGGTCATCGGAATGCGCCCCCAATCGGCACGGTTCCAAAGACGGCCGGTGAAAGCCCGATTCCAAGATCAGCGAAATGATCGACGAACCTCGGCCGCACTCCGGTCGGAACAGGGCGTCCGAGGAACCTGCCGTTAGCGTCCACCCCGGCACCATAGTCAAAGACGAAGGCGTCCTGGAGAGTGATGATGTCGCCCTCCATTCCCTGAACCTCCGTAACATGTGTAACCCGACGCGTGCCGTCGCGGAGACGGGAAATATGCACGATCAGGTTCACAGCGGATGCAATCTGCTCGCGAATGGCCCGGAGTGGCAGGTCCATTCCTGCCATCAGAACCAGGGTCTCAAGGCGGGCAATTGCGTCGCGGGGAGAGTTGGCGTGAACGGTTGAAATGGAGCCGTCGTGGCCCGTGTTCATTGCCTGCAGCATGTCGAGGGATTCACCCCCGCGCACTTCGCCGATCACGATTCTGTCCGGGCGCATGCGCAGCGAGTTCCGTACCAGTTCCCTGATGCTGACCTCGCCCTTTCCTTCGATGTTTCGTGGCCGGCTTTCCAGCCGAACCACATGCTCCTGCTGAAGCTGAAGTTCAATTGCATCCTCGATGGTGATGATGCGTTCTTCAGGTGGGAGGAAAGAGGACAGCACATTGAGAAGCGTGGTCTTCCCGGTGCCTGTACCGCCAGAAACGATGATGTTGAGCCGGCCCTGCACACAAGCGTGCAGGAGCTCGGCGATCTCCGGAGTCATGGTGCCGAACGAAATCAAATTCGCCACCGTGAGGGGAACATGGCCAAACTTTCGAATGGTGAGTGTCGAGCCACCGACGGCCAGCGGGGGAATGATCGCGTTAACGCGAGATCCATCCGAAAGCCGAGCATCGACGAGCGGCGAGGATTCGTCGATCCGTCGCCCGACTTTGGTGACGATGCGCTCGATGATCCGCCGGAGATGTTCTTCATCGCTGAATTTTGCGCCGGTCAGGTAGAGCTTGCCGGCCCGCTCCACGTAGACCTTGTCGGGCCCATTGACCATGATCTCGGTAACAGCCGTCTCATCGAGGAACCTTTGCAGTGGACCAAGACCCAGGACGTCGTCGGTGATCTCTTTAACGAGTCGCTGCCGCTCAAGCATGGAAAGCGGGATTTCGTCTTCTTCGATGATGGCGCGGAGTTCGTCCTTGACGTACTGGTGCAACTCCGCTTCCTCCATGGAAGCGTCGGTGATTCGGCTTCCCATTCGCTCGTAGAGAGCGGTCCCGGCACGGTCCTTGATTGCATTGAGTGCTTCATTGGTGTCGGAGGAATGCCGTTGTTCAACTGATGTAGACGCAGTGTGACTCATTGGATCGAGCCCCCCCGGGCCCCACGGGGCCGCCTGGGAGGTTGACTCCGAAGCCGACCCCGAAGCTGACGCAGTCGCTTTATCGAAATTGCGGGCTTCTTCCAGCCTTTTGGCGAGACTCATTGGACTACTACCCTTCTGTGAAGTTTCTTATGTGGCCTTTCTTCCCAAGACGGTTTGAACCGATCAACCAACTCGGAAAGTCCTCTGGCGGCGGCATCCTTGGATCCGTCTTGCAGCAAGGGCACACCTTTGTTGGTTGAAAACGGAACGGCGGTGGAGCGGCGAAGGACCACGTCAACCGGCGAACCAATCGTGGACTCCACGTCCTGAAGCGTGAGGCCGCTTCGACGGTCCGCGAAGTTCAGGACGATATGGCGCCTCTCCGGGAGAAGACCCACCTCATTGAGAATGTTCAGTCCCGTCCGGAGTCCGCGAATACTGGGAATGTCCATCCCGCAGACCCACACGACGTCCGTGGCTACCTCCAGGGTGGCGAGTACATTCTCACCCAGGCCAGGCGCGGTGTCGACAACAACAAACTGAAATTCATCTGAGAGTTGCTTGATCAGGTGCCCTACTTGATCACCCGAGATCTTGTCAGCGTCCACTGGATTGAGCGGAGCACAGAGCGCGTAGAGGCCGGCAGGATGCATCGTCAGATAAGACTTGAGGACCATGCTGTCCTGAACCGCGGCTCCGTCCACGGCGTCCGTAAGAGTTCGCTCAGGGTCAAGGTTGAGCCCCGAAGCAACATCTCCAAATTGCAGGTCCAAATCCAGTACGACGACGCTCATCGGCGCAACTTTGGCCAAACCCACAGCGAGGTTCGTTGTGACGGTCGTCTTGCCAACACCTCCCTTCGGAGACATGACCGCGATGACGCGGGCGCCGCTGGGGTGACTCTCTACTGAGCTTCCAAGGCCACGACGCCTCCCGGCGGCGGCCAGGCTTGCACGTTCGAGCATGGCGCGGATTTCATCCGCGTCCGCATTGGGCGACAGTAGATCGCGGACCCCGGCGCGCATTGCCGGCAGGGCTATTTCCGACCTGCTTTCCGTGACAAGGACGACGCTGATTTCCGGGAACTGAAGGTCGAAAAGGCTTGCTAGCCGGATCGAATCCTCGAGCGGGAGGCCTGGACCGAGGAGGATGACCTCGGCAATCTCTCCCGTCAGTACACGGAGTATGTCCTCCGGGCTCGGTGGCAGGTAATCAGCTGTGATCACGTGGAGGGTGCCGCGCAGGCCGGTGGCCGCATGCCGCGCCCTGCGCTCGAAGTCCGCATCACACGTGATCACTACGAACCGGCTCATCGGTACAGCTCCGTCTTCTTGATGACAACAGGTGCGCTTTCTGCTGCGGAGGCGGGTTCTTTGGTGAGCCATAACTTGCCGAACTCAGCTGCGAATGCCAATTTGGCTGAATCCACGTCACTGCGAGCGAAAGTCACGAGCAACTGGCCGGTTGGCAGTTCAGTGTTCGCCTGTTCCTGCGAGTTTGAGGTTGAGTTCGAAGCCTTGGCTTGGGAACGCTGCACGCTTGTGACCAGAACCTTGTGGAATACCTCCTGGGACGTTGCTGCGCTCGAGGAGTCACCGCCGGATCCGGCAGGGAAGAGGACGACGATACCTACCGTGTCGCCCGCGGCGATTCGTCCACCCACCACTCGCTGGGCCTCCAGTTGCACGGAGATTTCCTGCATTCCAGCCGGGACGGGAACAGAGCCAGGTGCCGCCAAGCTGCTGGGGTCGACTAGCCGTGCGCCCAGCAGGGCCTCGCCCGGCAAAAGGTCCGTTCCAGCCACTTTCCCTTGGACGCCGTCCAGGCTCTTGAGCGCACCGTTGGGGACGGACGCTGTCGGCAGAGACGTCAGCTTTACCGACGACCTAATCGTGTCAAGGCTGGCGCCCGAGGGAATCTGAGCCTGGACCACCAACACATCAACAGGTTGAAGGTCCTTCTGAGCCCGGGCTTCAGATCCTTGTACGTATGAGACCAGTAGCAGTGTGCCGGCGATTGCGAGCACTAGAGCAACGATGCCTCCCAGTAGGCGAGTTTTCACTTTCTTCCCCTTAATTAGTACCTAGTTGCTGAGACCGATGTTTTCGGTTCCGAGGTCCGATCCACCGCCACCACTGCCAGCCGCGTCGATGGTCTGATATTTGATGAACTGTCCGATGATGCAGCGATCATTTCCGCCCGAACATGCCAGCGAACTCGTCATGTTGGGGTCCGATGTCTTGTTCCGGAACTCATAGACGCCGTTGTTTCCGAATTTCCAACCCCAGATCTTGAAGGTTGCATAGCCGATGATGTTGAACGTGCCGTTATTGCCCTGGTTGCTGGCGTTGTCGAAGACCGGGAAGGTCACGTCGGCGTCACCGCCGCCAAGAATGGTGTCTTCCCAGCCTTGGAGAGTGCTCTGGCAAAGGCTCGGAGGGTTGTTTCCCGGGTCCGAGCCGATGGTGTTGCTTCCGACCTGCGTGCTTGCATAACACGGAGCACTCTGGGTCAGCCAACCCCAACCGCCAGGTATTTGCGTTCCGGATGGGCCAGTGCATGTTCCGCCTGGCTTGTACGAGATCCTTTGAACCTCAGCGGTTTGACTGGCGGACGACAAGTTGAAGCAGCTGTCCGAAATTGCCAGCGGGAATGCGCCGGCCGAGCCTAGCGGCCCCCATTTTGCTTGGGCGGAGGCGCGGATATCCGCTGTCTGAATCCCGAGGGCGCGTGCGAAGACGAGGGAGAAGTGATTGCTCGCGGACGGATCCTGGGCCTGAATGGTCACGTTCACAATGTTGCCGCTGACGGTTGCGACGATTGCTTGACCATGGCTGTCCAGGGTATTGCCATTGGCAAACTGTGCTGCGTATGCCGTCTGATCTGCGGGACAAGTGCCGGCCGGCAGTTTGGAACACTTTTGGGCAATCGCAATGGCCGCGGCATCCGCCCCGTTCTGGAGCTGTGCGTGCTCGGAATACATTGAGCCGACATCCACCGCGAACGCCGCCATACCAAGTAGGACCACCATGAGAAAGGCAGTCATCGGAGCTACGACGCCGCGCTCCGGTTGATCGATCCTTATCCGCCGCATCGCATAACACCTGTCCCTTTGACGGTCAGACTTGAAGGCATGCCTGGAATAAGTGCGGGGAAGCCGGTCATCCAGGCGGTCGTGTAGCTTACGTTGGCGACCGCGTTATTCCCCGAAGAACATGTGCCGGTGCCCGAATACGTGATGGTGATGTTTGACGCATTCAGAGCGACGGACGGCGCCGCCGCAATTCCGGCGCTCTGCGCATTTGAAGCGCTGTAAGTGGTCTCTGAACAGTGGATGGCCGCGTAGCGCGAGGCCTCCCGACCGGCTTCGGAAAGCGAAACTTGAATGTTGAAAGCCCTGCCGAATTCGGCGATTCCCAGAACAAGAACAATCAACAAGGGAAAGACGAGGGCGAATTCGACGGCCACTGCGCCCGATTCCCGGGTTGTGGTCGTCTTCGCGGTTGAACGGTTCCGGATTCTCATCACAGACCTGCCACAACATGTTCGAACCCTGGAACGAGTTGGGCCCCCAAAGTGCCTACGATCGTGAAAATGATCGTGGCGATGAAGGCAACGAGGAGGCTGTACTCTACGGCGCTGGCGCCGGCCTCGGAGGCACTCGTGACCCTGAGTGCTTTCCTCAGACGTAGTGAGAGAGTGATTACCTGAGACTTGAGACCTTGCACAACCCCTCCTTGACGAGAGTGATTACCAAATAAAAAGCCCAGGGGCGAAGTGGTTACCAGTGGAGCAGAAGCCCGTACTGTTCCGCCCGCCCCTGGGCTGATTACTTTGTTGTTGTTTGCTAGAGCTGGCTTGAGATGGAAGTGAAGGCGGTGTTGATCTGCCCGCCGAGCGTGCCGACGATCACGACAATGACCGCAGCGATCAGGGCTACGAGCAAGCCGTATTCGACTGCTGTTGCGCCCTTTTCCGATTTGAATAGCTGCTGCGCACGCCACCTAAGAATCAGTGCTTGCATTCCCAGAGTCTTCATCGGACTTGCTAGAGCTTGTTTGAGATGGTTGTGAAGGCGGTGTTGATCTGCCCGCCAAGAGTGCCGACGATAACAACGATGACGGCGGCGATGAGGGCTACGAGCAGGCCGTATTCAACGGCTGTCGCACCCTTTTCGGAATTAAAGCGCTCTTTGACGCCGGCGACGAAAGCAATGACGGAAACCATGAGAGATGACATTGGAAAACCCTTCCCAGATAAGTGAATTTGTCTACGAATCCCTGCCGCTTACATATCCCTTTGGCGGTTCGGATTTCGATAGGACAAGAATTGCCCCTGGGAGGGTTAACAAACAATGCGTAGTGGTACTCGTCTTTCCGGCAGTGGATGGCGCTGACTACTCGAAGTACGATTCACGGGTACTCGGTTTACCTGCCTAAGTACTACTTAGGCGCCCGCGCAGATGGGGCTCTTGTGAACCGAGGGAACTGGGAAGAACGTCAGGACCTCACGCAACGAGAAGGGCCACTCCAATTGCCGCGGCGAACATGGCAGGTCCGTGTGCCACCTCAGATGGCTTGGTTCCGCGCTTCAGGCGCAACATCAGCACCGTCACCACCCCGCCCACCACGAAGCCCAGCAGTCCCCCGTAGAACACGTGGGTCCAGCCCAAGTAGCCCAAGTACATTCCGAGTGGTGCCGAGAGCTTCACGTCGCCCATTCCGAGGCCTCCCGGAGAAATTAATCCGAGAATTAAGTACCCCAGGAACAAGATGACGCCGCCGGCAGCCGCTCGCAGCAGCCCCGGCCAGTCCGGAACAAGCACAGCCGACATAGTTAACAGACCAAGCCCGGACGCAAGCAGCACCAGGACCAGCGGGTTTGGAAGCAAATGGTGCGCGATATCAACGCGTGACAGCTGCACGGCGAGCACTGACAGGAGGAGATAGGCGGGGAGTGCCGGAGACAAGCCGAACCGCAGCGTCATGAGGGCAAACAACACCGCGGTGGCAACCGCCGTCGTGAGCCTTATGGCGGGGGAAGGGAGCCCGCCAAGCCGCGGCATGGACCAACTGATCAGAAGCTCTGCCAGAGGGCTCGTGAGCAGCCCCAGGAGCCCGAAGGCGGCCACAAGCAAGGGCTGGGCGGCAGTTGCTGTCATCGCATCTCCTAGGAGCTCAGGAAGGGTCTCAGTTGTTCACGCTGGTTGCCAGCCTATTTTGACCCTGAAGCTCCTTGCCGCTATTGTTGATAGTCGTTGTGCGTGTCCTTTCTCGATGACACATGCCCGCTTGGGGATCCAGTTGCAGGATCGTTAACTCGACAGGCATATCGGGACTTCGGGATGACTGGTACATAGAGCCCTCACCTCTGCTCCGGTAACGCATACCTAGTAGGCACACGCTTCAAGCGTGCCGCCTAAAACATGAACGCCAGAACAAGAACGAGGCAAAACCGTGCGTACGTACACCCCGAAGCCCGGCGATATCAACCGCCAGTGGCACGTCATCGATGCCACCGACGTTGTCCTTGGTCGTCTTGCCAGCCAGACCGCAACACTGCTGCGCGGAAAGCACAAGCCGACCTTTGCGTCCCACATGGACATGGGCGACTTCGTCATCATCATCAACGCTGAAAAGGTCGCCCTGACCGGCGCCAAGCTGGAGCAGAAGCGCGCATACCGCCACTCCGGCTACCCGGGCGGCTTGACCTCCGTCAACTACGCGGAACTGCTGGAATCCAACCCGGTCCGCGCCGTGGAGAAGGCCATCAAGGGCATGCTCCCGAAGAACTCCCTCGCTGCACAGCAGCTGGGCAAGCTGAAGGTATACCGCGGTGCAGAGCACCCGCACGCCGCCCAGCAGCCCAAGACTTTCGAAATCACCCAGGTCGCCCAGTAGTCCTGGCCACCAAACAACTTTTAATCAAGGAGAATCGTGGCTCAGAACGAAGAACTGACCACCGAGGCCGTTGTGGCTGAGGAAAACCTGACCAGCTACACCTCGGAGAGCGGTCCTGCAGAAGCAGAAGCGCCGAAGAAGGAGCGCCCGGCACTTACCGTTGCCGGCGCCGCAGTTGGCCGTCGTAAAGAAGCTGTTGCACGTGTTCGCATCGTGCCCGGCACCGGCAAGTGGATCATCAACGGCCGCGAGCTGGCCAACTACTTCCCGAACAAGCTGCACCAGCAGGACGTCAACGAGCCCTTCAAGATCCTTGATCTTGACGGCGCCTACGACGTCTTCGCACGCATCCACGGTGGCGGCATTTCCGGCCAGGCCGGTGCACTGCGTCTCGGCATCGCCCGTTCGCTGAACGAGATCGACGCCGAGAACAACCGCGCCACCCTGAAGAAGGCCGGCTTCCTGCGTCGTGACGCCCGCGTCATCGAGCGTAAGAAGGCTGGTCTCAAGAAGGCACGCAAGGCACAGCAGTACTCCAAGCGCTAAAACCGCTTTCCCCTGGTGTTGTCGCTGGCGCGACATCACCAGGGGCAGTCAGAGGCCCGTTCCGCCATTTTGGTGGGGCGGGCCTCTGTCGTTGGTAAGCAACGTCAATCGAACAGTTAGGGCCGAAGGGCGTAGTACTGCGCTCCATCGATGGTCTCTGCCTTGTAATGGGTACTCACCCAATCGACTATCCGCGCGGCCTCGCCATGGCCTTCCAAGGTGGTTGGTGGCAGTTTCTGGATAACCATGGATCCGACGCGGCCAGCATGAACAAGGTCCTGGAATTGCTCAAGCGTCGGAAAGGGGTCGGTTCCATCAAAGCCCCCCACGGGCATCACCGCCCGCCCGCTTGTGAGCTGGTAATTTGCCGCGGATTCAGAACCAACCATCGCAGCGGGCCAAGTGACACTTTGGGGGTCTTGGCGCAGCCGATCGATGACGGCGGGCACCGGGATGTCCCCATAGGAAAGAATCAAGAGCGTCGGCGGGATGTTCGGCGGCAACTGCAGCCTGTCCGGGCTGTCTGTTCGGATGTGCAGGATGCTCGGACCAGCTATCACTCCAGCGCCGACGTGTGCGCTCAAGGTGGTATTGACCGACCAAAGCACGGGCCCCGCCAAAAGGGTCACTAGGGGCACCGCAACGGAGACCCATCGGATCCGAAGGCCCGACGCGGGGATAAGTACAACTGCGATGGATACTGATCCCAGGATGAGGAGCGCCTGCGGAAACCAAGGGAAATCGCTCGTTGAACGTGCCGCTGAGACATAAGCAATTATCATGCAAGCCAGCAAGGCTATTCCGAGGCCGAGGCGCGGTTTCCAGCGTCTCGTATGCCGCACGAGGTGAACGAACCCAAAGGCGGCCAAGCAACTCAAAGGTGGCACCGCCGCGAGTGAGTAGTAGGGATGGACAATCCCCGACATGAAAGCAAGGACAGTGGCCGAAGTAGCAAACCAGATCCCGCACAGAAGCAGCACGGCGCGCTTGGACGTTCTGTCGGTACGCTTCCACAAAAACCATGCCGTGATGCAGATTCCGGCCAGGGCCAGTGGCAGGAACCAGCCGAACTGACCGGTAAATTGCGGCTCCAGAAATCGCTGGAATCCGGCTTCGAGGTCGTCCGAATTTCCAGGAGTCATAGTTCGAACGGCGGCCTCACCGGTCAGACGATCGAGGCCGTTGTACCCCACAGTGAGTTCTACGACGCTGTTGTTCCTTGTGCCTCCAATAAATGGCCGCAAGGACGGGTTTACCAACTGAACAAGAACAAACCACCAGCCACCCACGAGCGCCGCCACGAAGAATGCCGCACCTAGATGCATAAACCGCCTGACGACCGCGGCACGGGAAAAGGCGAGGTAACTCACGGCGAGCGCCGGGAGAAGGAGCAGGACCTGGAGTTGTTTGGCTAGGAACCCGGCGCCAACACAGGCTCCCGCGACGAGCAGCCAGCGCAGCTTACCCGCGTCGATCGCTTCAAGGGTCCCGTAGGCGGCCCCGATCATGAGGAGCGCCAGCAGCGCATCAGGGTTGTTGTACCGAAACATGACGGTTGCCACTGGGGTAATCGCGAAGAAAAGCCCTGCAAGCAGGCCAGTTGCGGGGTCGGTTCGCTTCGTTACCATCCGATACAGCAAATAGACGCTGAGTACACCCATCAGGGCTTGCGGCAGGAGGATGCTCCATGAGTTAAGCCCGAAAATCCGCACGGAGAGGGACATGATCCACAATGACAGGGGAGGCTTGTCAACTGTTATCGCATTGCCCGGGTCCGAGGAGCCGTAGAAGAATGCCGTCCAATCTTCCGAACCGGCCATGGCGGCGGCCGAGTAGTAAGAGTTTGCCCAACCGTTTTGGTCGAGTCCCCACGCATAAAGGACTGACGTGAGAACGAGGAGGCCAAGAAGCGCCGGGCGCGCCCACGCCGGATTCGCGGGATTCCCGCGAAACCACTTTCGGATGACCTGCGAAGGGCCCCCGATGACGGTGCCCGGGACTGCTTGTCCGGGAAGTCGGCTGGTTTTGTTGCTCAAACTGCCAACTGCTTAATGGGAGCCACGCCACGCCGTTCCTCCGACCGACGAACCCGGAAGACCCAGATCCGGAGCAGGACGAATCGGACAAGGGTTGCAAATATGTTTGCGCAGGTCAGGACGAAAAGCTCGGTGCTGGGCGATGCGTCCGGATGGATGGCATGTAGTAGTAGCAGGGAAGAGGAAGTGATTCCCCAGGCGACCAGGAACACCACGAGGCCTTGAAACTGTTGGGTGAACTGCCGCTCGGGTCCATGGATCCTGAACGTGAAGCGGCGGTTGGCAGCCGTGTTCGCGATGGCCGTGAGCAACAGGGCCAGGAAGTTTCCCTGCTGGGGACCAAACGGGCCCTGGAACAGCAGATATAGCAAAGCAAAAGCAAGAGTGGAGAACGCGCCGACGATTCCGAAACGTATCACTTGGCCGAAGAAACTTGGACGCGTTGGCGCGGCGATAGGTCCTCGCCCCAGCTCCGCGTATATCGCTTGCAAAGGGATATTTCCCTTCATCATGGAACCCGCGACGCGCACGAGGCCCCTGATATCGTCGATGGCCGTTTGGCGGATATCCACCCTGCTGTCTGGATCGTCGATCCAGTCGACGGGAATCTCGTGGATTCGAAGCCCTGCCCGCTCTGCCAAGATCAGCAGTTCGGTGTCGAAGAACCAGCAGTTGTCCTTCACATAAGGAAGCAGCCGATGCGCGACTTCTGCCCTGACGGCCTTAAAGCCGCACTGGGCGTCGGAAAACTGGACCTGCATGGTCCGTTTAAGAATCAGGTTGTAGCTCCGGGAGATGAATTCCCGTTTGGGACCTCGGACTACTCTCGAAGTCCGGCCGAGGCGGGTGCCGATGCTGACATCCGAGTGTCCGGAAAGCAGGGGAGCGATAAGCGGCGGCAACGCCGCCAAATCGGTCGAGAGGTCCACATCGACATATGC
The DNA here is from genome assembly GCF_056398685.1 of Arthrobacter sp. 01T428. Taxonomy (NCBI): domain Bacteria; kingdom Bacillati; phylum Actinomycetota; class Actinomycetes; order Micrococcales; family Micrococcaceae; genus Arthrobacter; species Arthrobacter sp. 01T428. The sequence goes on from NZ_JBFTPW010000001.1 coordinate 228,051, forward strand.
CAGAACTTTCGCTTCAGACGAGGTCCAGGCGTCGCGGAGCGCGAAACCCCGCCCCTTTGTCTCAAGGCGCCGATAACTGACATTGGGAACCTCATCAGCGAGCTTCCGCGCAATTAAACCGGTCGCGTCCGTGCTCGCGTTATCGGCAATCGTGATTTTCCAGCTGTACAACAATTCCCGGGAAAGATAGTCGGCAAGCCGGTAAATGCTTCGTTCGAGTATGGCGGACTCGTTGAATACGGGGACAATTATTTCGAGCGCCAAGCCCCCAGAGCTAGGTGTCATGCGGTAATCGTAGATACTTGTTAAGGGGCATTACTAGAGTGGAGCAAAAAGCGCAAGTCAAGTAGTTCCACTCTATCGATCGCGCGGTTGAAGGAGTATGCACGGCCCTTCCGGCACTCCTTCGCTCGGCCCCTGCAACCGTCGTCTAGACTGGGACGCGATGGCTAGATTATTTGGAACAGATGGCGTGCGTGGTCTCGCCAATGGATTGCTCACCGCGGAGCTTGCTCTTCAGTTGGCCCAAGCTGCAGCAGTGGTCCTTGGCCACGAGCGTGCGGCCAACGGAACGCGGCCCCGCGCCGTGGTCGCCCGGGATCCGCGCGCCAGCGGGGAGTTTATCGCCGCAGCGGTGGAAGCCGGACTTTCGAGTTCCGGCATCGACGTGTACGACGCCGGTGTGCTGCCCACGCCCGCAGCGGCCTACCTCATCGCCGATCTCGATGCCGATTTCGGCGTCATGATCTCGGCCTCGCACAACCCCGCGCCGGACAACGGCATCAAGTTCTTTGCCCGCGGCGGCCAGAAGCTCCCGGACGAGGTTGAGGACGCGATCGAGGCCCAGCTCGGCAAGGAACCCTCACGCCCCGTGGGCGGCGACGTCGGCCGGATCCAGCGCTTCTCGGACGCCGAGGACCGCTACATCGTCCACCTGCTCGGCACCCTGCCGCACCGTCTTGAGGGCCTCAAGGTTGTCCTGGACTGCGCCCACGGTGCAGCCAGCGGCTGTTCCCCGCAGGTCTTCTCCAGTGCCGGCGCCGAAGTTGTAGTGATCGGCGCTGAACCCGACGGCCTGAACATCAACGACGGCGTCGGTTCCACCCACCTGGGCCAGCTCAAGGAAGCAGTCGTCAAGCACGGCGCGGACTTCGGCATTGCCCACGACGGCGACGCCGACCGCTGCCTGGCCGTGGACCATGAAGGCAACGAGGTTGACGGTGACCAGATCATGGCGATCCTGGCCCTCGCGCTGAAGAAGTCCGGAAAACTGAAGGACGACGTCCTGGTAGCCACCGTGATGAGCAACCTCGGACTCAAGATCGCCTTGCGTGAAGCTGGAATCACCATCCGCGAGACCGCGGTGGGGGACCGGTACGTCCTGGAGGCAATGCGCGACGGCGGCTTCAGCCTTGGCGGAGAGCAGTCGGGCCACGTGATCTTCTCCGATTACGCCACCACCGGCGACGGCGTCCTGACCGGACTTCAGATCGCCGCCCAAGTGGCCGGCACCGGACGGACCCTCCAAGACCTTGCCCGCGCCATGACCAAGCTGCCGCAGCTCATGATCAACGTGAAGGGCGTGGACAAATCACGCGCCGCCACGGACGAAGGCGTCGCTGCCGCAGTCGCCGCCGCTGAGCTCGAACTTGGTGACACCGGCCGCGTGCTCCTCCGGCCGTCAGGCACCGAAGCACTGGTGCGCGTGATGGTGGAAGCCGCGGACATGGAAACGGCCACCCGCATATGCACCGAACTCGCCGGCGTCGTCGAAGACCGCCTCGCCATTCCACGCGAACTGGCAGTTTAGCCCCGAAGCCAGCAAGCAACTGTGGCCCGTCTCCATGAGGAGGCGGGCCACAGTTAGTTCAAGTGCTTACCTTTGGCGGTGCTTACCTTTGAGCCAGGCTGTCGCGGATCTCCGTGAGGAGCGTGACCGCGGGGTCCGCCGCCGGCTCGTCTTCCGTGATGCCCAACTTGGCGTTGCGGCGCTCGATGAGGTGGTTCATCGGAGCCACCACGACGAAATAGATTGCGGCTGCTACCAGGACGAAGTTGACGATCGCGGTCAGCAAAACGCCGAACTGAAGGTCATTTCCGTTGATGGTCACCTTCGCGAAACTGTCAAAGTTGGGGGATCCAACCAAGGCAGCGATCAGCGGCATGAGGACGTTCTTGACGAGTGCATCAACAACTGCACCGAAGGCGGCACCCATGACGACGGCTACGGCAAGGTCTACGACGTTGCCCTTCAGAATGAAATTCTTAAATCCACTCAACATGGCACCAAGCTAGTGCATGCTTGTAAATTCAAAGTGAGCAGCCGTTCAATTTCCGGGAGTGTCGGAAACTTTCCTGGTTAATCAACCGTTAGGGGTAGCCCGGCGCCGCTTCGAGTCCAAAGTACTCCTCGAGAGTGCCGATGCCTCGCTTGGCCATATCCGTCGCAGCCTCAACCCCGACGAATCGCAAATGCCAGGGCTCGTAGTAGTAGCCCGTGATCTCATTGAGCATCCACGGGTACCTGACAACAAATCCGTGCTTGTACGCATTCGCTTTGGCCCAGACGGCCGCCGGCTGATCAGCGAAGCAGGGTTCGAAGCTGCACGCCCCGCCGCCGTCGCCGATGTCGAAGGCCCAACCGGTCTGGTGTTCCGAGAAGCCGGGACGGGCGGAAGCCGTGTCCGCCGAGGCCTGGCCGCGCGTGCTCACGTAGCCGTTGTATGTGGCGGTTTGGGTCTGGAAGGAGCGGTAACCGGACGCCAAGGTCATGGTGGCGCCTTCCGAGGCGGCTGCTGCGAAGAGCTTTTCGGCCGCTGCGGCGGTGGTGCTGTTGAGGAGGGACGCCTCTCCGCTGACTGCGAGTTGCACGCGGGGCTGTATCAGGTCGGGAGGGACGAACTGCAAGGGGGTCAGCGGCCGGTGCTTGTTGACGATGACCCACTGGCTCGCCGGGTCGCTCAAGGAAAACTGCTGGGACAGGACCCCCGACGGCGGAGCCTTCGACGGCGGTGCGCTCGACGGCGGCTCGCTCGCCGCTGCGGTGGGAACCGCCGTCGTGGTCGCAACGGTCGGCGTCGCGGTTTGGAGACCCGAGGGGGACGGTGCCGACGTGGGCGAGGCGACCCGGGTATCCGGGCTGCAGGCCGCCAAGGCCGCCATTCCCGCCCCTGCGGCAAGAAGCGTCGCGAAGGACCTTCGGCTGGGGCCGCAGTTGTAGCACATCCGTGCTAGACCTTTCGGAGTAGCATGCGGCGGATGGAATGGTCGGCATCCTTGGTGAGGACAAGTTGCGCCCGGCCGCGGGTGGGGAGCACGTTTTCCTCAAGGTTGGGCTCGTTGATCCGCTTCCAAATGCCGCGTGCAGTGGCTTCGGCCTCGGCATCGGAGAGCGTCGCGTAACGGTGGAAGTAGGATTCCGGCTGGGCGAACGCGGTGCTTCGAAGCTTGCGGAAACGGTCCACGTACCAGTCTTCGATGTAGGAGGTCTTGGCGTCAACGTAAATGGAGAAATCAAAGAAGTCGCTCAGGGCCAAGCCTTGCCGGCCGTCCTGCCGGGGACGCGCAGGGGCCAACACGTTGAGGCCCTCGACGATCAGGACGTCGGGCCGCCGGACCACTACTTCCTTGTCCGGGACGATGTCGTAGGTGACGTGCGAATACCAAGGAGCCCGGACTTCTTCGGCGCCCCCCTTGATCGCACTCACGAATCGAAGCAAAGCCCGGCGGTCGTAGGACTCCGGAAAGCCCTTGCGTTCAAGCAAGTGCCGGCGCTTCAACTCGGCGAGGGGATACAGGAACCCGTCGGTGGTGATGAGTTCGACGTTCGGGGTGCCGGGCCAGCGGCGGAGCATCTCGCGCAGCACGCGGGCGATAGTGGACTTGCCGACTGCCACCGAACCCGCGACGCCGATCACGAAGGGCGTGCGCTGGGTCTGCTCTCCAAGAAAGGTGGTTGTGGCTGCATGAAGCTGTTGTGACGCCTGGACATAGAGGTGCAACAAGCGGGAGAGCGGGAGGTAGACCTCGCGGATTTCCTTCATGTCCAGGGGATCGCCAAGGCCGCGAAGCCGGATGATGTCCTCTTCGTTAAGCGGCTGCTCCATCTGCGCACCGAGCCGGGACCACGTCTGCCTGTCCAGTTCCACGAACGGAGAGGAGCTGTCGCCGTTCGCTTCGTTGCGTTGCAAAGTCACCATAGAGATTCTGCCCCTCCGTTGGCTGATCCGGAAATACAGCATGAACGGCGGGCAGATTTTGTGTGAGCATGCTCTCCCGGAAAAGGTGCATGAACCTGCATATTCCGCGGACTGGGCTGATTGCGGGCGCGGATATCCTACGTCCATTTCGCGGGGCAACCGCTACTCTTGTAGGCATGTGTGGAATCGTAGGTTACGTTGGCAATTCATCCCGCCGGGCAGATGCCGGGCACTCGGCCCTCGACGTCGTACTTGAAGGACTCCGGAGGCTTGAATACCGGGGCTATGATTCAGCCGGAGTAGCAGTGGTGGCTGATGGAACCATCACAGCCCGGAAGAAGTCCGGGAAACTGAGCAATCTACTGAACGAGCTCGAGGGAAATCCGCTCCCGGACTCGCTGACCGGCATCGGCCACACCCGTTGGGCCACCCACGGCGGACCCACCGACCAGAACGCCCACCCGCATCTGGCCGATGGCGGGCGCCTGGCGATGATCCACAACGGAATTATCGAAAACTTCGCCGAGCTCAAGCAGGAGCTCATCGCCAAGGGTGTCACTTTCGAATCGGAGACGGACACCGAGGTGGCGGCAGCACTGCTGGGCGATATTTTCCGCAACCAACTCAATGGCGACTCCTCCAACGGCAGGCTCACCAAGGCGATGCAGCTCGCGTGCCAGCGGCTCGAAGGCGCGTTCACGCTCCTCGCCGTGCACGCGGAACGGCCCGACGTCGTCGTCGCCGCGCGTCGCAATTCCCCCCTTGTCGTAGGACTGGGGGAAGGCGAGAACTTCCTTGGCTCCGACGTTTCCGGTTTCATCGACCACACGCGCCGCGCCGTCGAGCTTGGCCAGGACCAGATCGTCACGATCACCGCCGACACCGTGGAGATCACGGACTTCTTCGGCGCCCCCGCCCAGGGCAAGGAATACCACGTTGACTGGGACCCGGCTTCTGCGGAAAAGGGCGGCTTCAGCTCCTTCATGGAGAAGGAAATCCACGACCAGCCCGACGCGGTCACCCAAACCCTCCTCGGCCGCTCGGACATCAACGGCCAGCTGACTTTGAGCGAGCTCCGGATCGACCCCGAGTTGCTCAAGCAGGTCAACAAGATCATCGTCCTGGCCTGTGGCACGGCCGCATACGCCGGGATGGTCGCCAAGTACGCCATCGAGAACTGGTGCCGCATCCCCACCGAGGTGGAGCTTGCGCACGAATTCCGCTACCGCGACCCGATCGTTGACGCCAACACGCTGGTGGTGTCCATCAGCCAGTCCGGCGAGACCATGGACACCCTGATGGCGGTCCGTTACGCCCGCGAACAGGGCGCCAAGACGATCTCCATCTGCAACACCAACGGATCCACCATCCCGCGTGAATCAGACGCCGTTCTCTACACCCACGCCGGTCCGGAGATCGCCGTCGCTTCCACCAAGGCGTTCCTGGCCCAGATCACCGCCGCCTACCTCCTGGGCCTCTACCTCGCCCAGTTGCGCGGAAACATCTTCTCCGGCCAGATCAAGGACGTCCTGGCGGACCTTGGCAAGATTCCCGCCCACATCCAGAAGATCCTCGACAACGCGGGTCCCCTCCGCGAGCTCGCCCGCAGCATGAAGGACGAGAAGTCGGTCCTCTTCCTGGGCCGCCATGTGGGCTTCCCGGTAGCACTCGAGGGCGCGCTGAAGCTCAAGGAAATCGCGTATATCCACGCTGAAGGGTTCGCTGCCGGTGAGCTCAAGCACGGTCCGATCGCCCTGATCGACGAAGGGCAGCCCGTCTTTGTGGTGGTTCCCTCGCCGCGGGGCCGCGATTCCCTCCACGCGAAGGTTGTTAGCAACATCCAGGAAATCCGCGCCCGCGGTGCGCGCACGCTGGTGATCGCCGAGGAAGGCGACGAAGCCGTGCGGGCTTACGCCGAGCACGTTTTCTACGTCCCCCAGACGCCTACCCTGCTGATGCCGCTTCTCACCACTGTTCCGCTGCAGATTTTTGCCGCAGAGCTCGCCAAGGCCAAGGGGTACGACGTGGACCAGCCGCGCAACCTCGCCAAGAGCGTGACCGTAGAATAACGGCATGATTGTTGGCATAGGCGTAGACGTCGTAGACATAGAGCGCTTCGGGCGCCAACTCGAGCGGACCCCGGGCCTCCGTGACCGTTTGTTTGTTCCCGCGGAACGCGAGCTCAACACGCGGTCCTTGGCCGCGCGCTTCGCGGCCAAGGAAGCCGTGGCCAAGGTCTTGGGAGCTCCCGCGGGCATGAACTGGCAGGACTGCTGGATCGGCCTGGACCAGAACGGTCCCACCATCAAGGTGAAGGGCACCGTCCTGGCAGTCGCCGATTCCATAGGCGTGAAGCGCTGGCACGTGTCCATGAGCCACGATGGCGGAATCGCCACTGCCATGGTCATCGCCGAAGCGTAGCAGCGCAAGCAACCATGATCAGCGCCTTCACCGGAACACAGATCAGGGCAGCGGAACAACCGCTTCTTGATGCCGGCGAAGGCGCTGTTCTCATGCAGCGCGCAGCCTACGGTCTGGCAAACGCCGTCGTCCGGGAACTACGTTCGGAAGGCCGTCGCCTGTACGGCTCGAGCGTCACGGTGCTGGCCGGCAAAGGGAACAACGGCGGGGACGGCCTCTTCGCCGCGGCAACGCTCGCGAGGCGCGGCATGCGCACGACGGCGGTACTCACCGCCGGTTCGGCCCATCCGGACGCCCTCGCGGCCTTCCGCGCCGCCGGTGGACGCGTTCACGTTTTGGATGAGGACAACGCCGAAGAACTAGCCGTGCTGATTGCCGGCGACGACGTAGTCATCGACGCGATCCTGGGCACTGGTGCCCGCGGCGGCCTCCGCGGTTCGGCCGCGGAATTGGTTGCCGCCTTGGAAGAACTCAGGCCCGGCCTGGTGGTGGCCTGCGATACTCCCAGCGGCGTGGACGCCGACACAGGCGAGGTCCACTGGCCTGTATTGACGGCGCGGCTGACAGTGGCATTAGGGGGAATCAAAGCCGGGCTGATGGCCGATCCCGGTGAGGGCTGTGCCGGCCGCGTGATCCTGGTACCCATAGGCATCGAGGAAAATCTTCCGGCACCTGCCCTGAGCCGTTTCTCCGCCCCTGACCTGGCCGCCGTGCTTCCGGACCCGGGGCGCCGGGCCCAGAAGTACACCAGGGGAGTCCTGGGCGTCGTGGCAGGTTCCGGGCGCTACACCGGGGCTGCGGCGCTCTGTGTCCAGGCCGCGTCGGCGGCCGGGACGGGCATGGTGCGGTACCTCGGCCCGGAAGTGGTCGCGCGACAGGTCCTGGCGCGGACCCCCGAAGCCATCTGGGAGCCCGCCGAGCCCGGGCGGGTCCAGGCGTGGCTGCTCGGTCCTGGCCTGGACGGTGTCGAACAACTCCAGCGGGCCCGTGACGTACTGGCGTCGGCGTCCGGTGCCGGCCAACCCGCCGTCGTCGACGCCGGAGCCCTCGAGCTCCTGCCGGAACGCTGCCCACCGAACTGGATTCTCACCCCGCACGCCGGTGAGCTCGCGGCCCTTCTTGGCCGAGGTGAAGTGCGTGTCACGCGTGAAGACGTGGAATCGCGGACCGTGCACTTCGCCCGGCTAGCGGCCGAACACACGGGCGCCGTCGTGCTGCTCAAAGGTGCCACAACATTGGTTGCTTCGCCTTCCGGGAGGGTCTTCAGCCAGTCGGACGGAAATCCGTGGATGTCAACGGCAGGCAGCGGGGACGTCCTTGGCGGGATCGTCGGCGCGTTGGCTGCAGCGTACGCGGAATCCGGGCTCGACGACGACGGACCCTTCGCCGCACTGGGAATCGCCCCTGACGAGCGCTGGGCTGCGGTAGCCGCCGTCGGCGCGAGCATCCACGGAATGGCTGGTAGCGCGGCCTCCAGGGGCGGCCCGTTGACCGCTTCCGGCATCGCCCGGGCGGTCCCCGACGTCTTCCGATTTCTCGGGGAACATCGCGCCGGATGATCCCGGATGTTCCGTGAAAGTCGCATAGTCTCGCTAGGCTGGCAGAAAGTTATCCGGCACATGAAGGAGAACACATGGACGTTTGGCCAGGATCCGCATACCCGTTGGGGGCCACCTTCGATGGCACGGGAACCAACTTCGCGCTGTTCAGCGAGAAGGCGGAAAAGGTGGAGTTGTGTCTCTTCGACGACGATGGGGAAGAGATTTCCTACACCGTCAGCGAGGTGGACGGCTATGTATGGCATTGCTACCTTCCGCACGTCCAGCCCGGACAGAAGTATGGCTACCGCGTGCACGGTCCGTACGACCCTGCTAGCGGCCAGCGCTTCAATCCCAACAAGCTCCTCCTGGACCCGTACGCCAAGGCCATCCACCGGCAGATCGACTGGGACCCGGCGCTTTTCTCGTACAACATGGGGGATCCGGACTCCCGCAATGACAAGGATTCCGCGCCCCACATGATGATGGGCGTAGTCATCAACCCGTTCTTCGACTGGGACGGGGACCACCTCCCGCGAATCCCGTACCACCGGTCCGTGATTTACGAGGCGCACGTCAAGGGCCTGACCCAGCTCCACCCCGAGGTTCCTGAGGAGCAGCGCGGCACGTACGCCGGCGTGGCCCATCCGGCGGTGATTTCCCACTTGCAAAAGCTCGGGGTGACGGCGATCGAGCTCATGCCGGTGCACCAGTTCACGAACGATGGCATCCTGCAGGACAAAGGACTGAACAACTACTGGGGTTACAACACGATCGGGTTCTTTGCCCCGCACAACAGCTACAGTTCCAAGGGCGATACCGGCCAGCAGGTCCAGGACTTCAAGGCCATGGTCCGTTCCCTCCACCGGGCCGGCATCGAGGTCATTCTCGACGTCGTGTACAACCACACAGCCGAAGGCAACCACCTCGGCCCGACGCTGTCTTTCAAGGGCATCGACAACTCCGCGTACTACCGTCTGATGGAGGGCGACGAGAAGCACTACATGGACTACACGGGCACCGGCAATTCGCTGAACGTGCGCAGTCCGCATTCGCTGCAGCTGCTCATGGATTCGCTGCGCTATTGGGTCACCGAAATGCACGTGGACGGTTTCCGCTTCGACCTCGCATCCACGCTGGCCCGCGAGTTCTACGATGTGGACAAGCTGTCCACCTTCTTCGAACTCATCCAGCAGGATCCCGTGGTTTCGCAGGTCAAGCTGATCGCCGAGCCGTGGGACGTCGGTCCCGGCGGTTACCAGGTGGGCAATTTCCCGCCGCAGTGGACGGAATGGAACGGCAAGTACCGGGACACGGTCCGCGACTTCTGGCGCGGCGAGCCCTCCACTTTGGGCGAGTTCGCCTCGCGGTTGACCGGATCGGCGGACCTTTACGAGCACTCCGGCCGGCGCCCGGTGGCGTCCATCAACTTCGTCACGGCCCACGACGGATTCACTCTGGCTGACTTGGTGTCCTACAACGAGAAGCACAACGAGGCGAACGGCGAAGGGAACAACGACGGAGAATCCCACAACCGTTCCTGGAACTGCGGCGTCGAAGGACCCACGGAGGACCCGAAGGTCCTTGGCCTTCGTGCCCGCCAGCAGCGGAACTTCATCGCCTCCATGCTCTTGTCCCAGGGTGTCCCGATGCTGCTGCACGGTGACGAGCTTGGCCGGACGCAGCGGGGCAACAACAACGGCTACTGCCAGGATTCCGAACTGACGTGGATCAACTGGGACAGCGTGGACCAGCCGCTAGTGGAGTTCACGGCAGCGGTCAGTGCCTTGCGCGCCAAGCACCCCACCTTCAGGCGCAGCCGCTTCTTCGACGGACGCCCGGTACTGCGAGGAGAAGGCGAACGGCTTCCGGACATCGTATGGCTTGACGTCGACGGAACCACCATGACGCCGTCGGACTGGGACAGCGGCTTCGGCCGCTCCGTGGGCGTGTTCCTCAACGGTGACGGGATCCGCGGCCGGGACAACCAAGGCCGGCGCATCACGGACGTCAACTTCCTGCTGTACTTCAACGCCCACGACGACGAAGTCGGTTTCAAGGTGCCCTCGGACGAATACGCACCCGCGTGGGACATCATCATCGACACCGCCGGCGGCGGAGCCGACACCGAACCCGTGCAGGCAGAAGCAGTCCTGGGTGTTGGGGCCAAATCACTCGTGGTGCTGAGGGCACACAGCGTCCCGGACACGGACCCGGACCATTCCGTGGCCGCGTCCCTCGCCGCGCTGTCGCAGACGGCCACCACCGAAACGGCTTCCTTGACTTCGCCGGCTACACCGTCGCCGTCCACCCGGAAGCTCCAGGTTGTACCGGAAGCAACCCCTGAACCGAAAAAGCACCATGCTTCGGAGCCGAAGGCTGACCCCGAAAACAAGCCCGGCGCTGCACCGAAGAAGCCCAGGAAGCCACGCGCCCACAAGAACGGGGGATCATGAGGACACCCGTCTCCACGTACAGGCTCCAGATCAGGCCGTCGTTCACGCTCCAGGACGCTGCTGCCCTCACGGGTTATCTGCGCGAGCTCGGGGTGGATTGGGTTTACCTGTCGCCCATCCTGACGGCGGAGGAGGGCTCGGATCACGGTTACGACGTCACCGACCCCTCCACCGTTGATGCTTCGCGCGGCGGCGTCGAAGGGCTCGCGGCGCTCTCCAAGGCGGCTCGGGAAGCCGGCCTCGGGGTGTTGGTAGACATTGTCCCCAATCACATGGGAGTTGCGTCGCCCCCGCAAAATGCCTGGTGGTGGTCCCTGCTCAAAGAGGGCAGGGACTCCCGCTACGCGGAAGCGTTCGACGTCGACTGGGACTTCGGCGGCGGAAAGCTCCGTCTTCCGGTCCTAGGGAGCGATCACGACGTCGACAAGCTGGAAGTGGTCGACGGCGAATTGCGCTACTTCGATCACCGCTTCCCGCTGGCCGAAGGAAGCTACGCCGAAGGTGACAACGCCAGCGACGTCCATGCGCGCCAGCACTACGAGCTGGTCGGCTGGCGAAAGGCCGACGACGAACTGAATTACCGCCGCTTCTTCGCGGTAAACACTCTCGCCGGGATCCGCGTCGAAATCCCTTGGGTCTTCGATGAAGCCCACGCGGAGATCGCCCGATGGTTCCAGGGCGGGCTTGTTGACGGGCTGAGGATCGATCATCCGGACGGGCTCGCGGACCCGGCCGGGTACTTGGAGCGCCTGAAGGAAACCACGGCCGGCTCCTATCTGATCGTCGAGAAGATCCTGGAGCCAGGGGAGGAACTTCCGGAGAACTTCGACTGTGAGGGGACCACCGGGTACGACGCCCTCGCTGACGTCGACCGCCTTTTCGTGGATCCCGACGCCGAAGCGCACCTTGACGCCTTGGATGCCAGGCTCCGGGGCACCGGCTCGCCCGCCGATTACCAAGCCATGATCCTCGGGACCAAGCGGCGCATCACGGACGGCATCCTGCATTCGGAAATCCTGCGGCTCGCACGGCTCGTCCCGGACTCTCCGGAGCTGCCCAATTCAGGGGTAGCCAGCCCGGAGGTGGTTGACGCGCTGGCTGAAATCATCGCTTCGTTTCACGTCTACCGGAGCTACCTCCCGTATGGCAAAGACACCTTGGTGGAGGCCGTCGAACGGGCTGCCCGCACCAGGCCGGAGTTGGAACCCGTCATCAAGGCACTGCTTCCGCTGCTGCTCGAGGCCAGCCATGAACTGGGCCGCCGCTTCCAGCAGACCTCCGGCATGGTCATGGCCAAGGGCGTGGAAGACACCGCGTTTTTCCGCTACACACGCCTTGGCACGCTGACTGAGGTGGGAGCGGATCCGACGGAATTCGCCTTGTCCGCGCCCGGATTCCACGAACGGATGGTACGTCGCCAGGCGCTGCTGCCGCTGTCCATGACCACCCTCACCACGCACGACACCAAGCGCAGCGAAGACACCCGCGCCAGGATCTCCGCGATCTCCGAGGCAGTCCCCGAATGGGAAGCGTTCGTGGACCGCATGCAGGAACTGGCCCAGATTCCCGACGGACCACTCGCAGCCCTCGTATGGCAAGCCATCGCAGGTGCGTGGCCGGCCAGCCGTGAACGCCTCCAGGGTTACGTCCTCAAGGCTGCCCGCGAAGCCGGCAACTCCACCAGCTGGACCGAGCCGAACGAAGCGTTCGAAGCGACGCTCGCCTCCGCCGTCGACGCCGCCTTCGATATGCCCGAGCTGACGGCAGCCCTGGAAGAGTTCGTTGCCCTGGTGGACCCGTACGGGACGTCCAACTCACTGTCGGCGAAGATGGTCCAGCTGACCATGCCGGGCGTACCGGACGTCTACCAAGGGACCGAGTTCTGGGATCGTTCACTCACCGACCCGGACAACCGGCGCGCGGTCGACTTCGAACGGCGGAAGGCCGCCCTCGCAGCCCTCGACGCCGGTGTCCAGACTGAAGCGCGGGACGAGCTGGCCAAGTTGTTGGTGACATCCAGGGCACTGCGCTTGCGCCGGGACCGGCCGGAGCTTTTCGGCGGTTACAGCGCTGTCGATGCCCAGGGTCATGCGGCCGAACATCTGATCGCGTTCGACCGTGGCGCCCTTGCCACCGGGGGCGGTGCCATCACTTTGGCCACGAGGCTCCCGCGGAAGCTTGAGCGGAACGGAGGGTGGCAGGACACCTTCATTCGTCTTGGGAGCGCGGTCCGGGATGAACTGACAGGCAACAGCTACCCTCCGGGCGAGGTTCACGTCGCAAGGCTTCTGCAGAGATACCCGGTGGCCTTGCTCGTACCCATTGGCTAGTCGGAGCACCAACAACGGCGGGCAAACGAAGCCCGGACAAGACGATTGAGGGGGAGCGATGGCCGAGAAGTCCAGCGCCGGGAAACGGTTCGATGTATGGGCCCCGTTTGCGGAATCTGTCACTCTGCTCGCGAAGGAGCAGCGCCACGATATGCGGTTGCACGACGACGGCGCCGCGGGCTGGTGGACGGCGGACGTACCAAGAGAGCCCGGGACCGACTACGGCTATTTGGTGAACGGCGAGGGTCCCTTTCCCGACCCCAGATCGCAGCGCCAGCCGGACGGGGTGCACGCTCTTTCCCGCACCTTCGACGCCTCGTCGTATGCCTGGAACGATACGGATTGGGCGGGGCGCGGGCTCGGCGGCGCGGTCATCTATGAGCTCCACCTCGGAACCTTCACGCCGGAAGGCACCCTGGACGCGGCCGTGGGAAAGCTGGATTACCTCGTTGAACTTGGAATCGACTTTGTGGAGCTCCTGCCTGTCAATGCGTTCAACGGCGCCCACAACTGGGGCTACGACGGCGTGCTGTGGTTCGCCGTCCACGAGGCTTACGGCGGACCGGAGGCCTATCAGCGATTCGTGGATGCCGCGCATGCTGCCGGACTCGGTGTGATCCAGGATGTGGTCTACAACCATCTGGGACCCAGCGGGAACTACCTGCCGAAGTTCGGCCCCTACCTGAAGTCCGGCGAAGGCAACACATGGGGCGACTCAGTGAATCTGGACGGCCCCGGTTCCGACGAAGTCCGTCAATACATCCTGGACAATGCCGCTATGTGGTTGACGGACTTCCACGTGGACGGGCTACGCCTCGACGCCGTACACGCCCTCCGCGATGAGCGGGCCGTCCATATCCTGGAAGACCTCGCCAGCCTCGCGGACGGGATCGAAGCCGAAACTGGCGTCCCCAAGACCTTGATCGCGGAATCGGACCTGAACAACCCTCGCCTCATCTACCGCCGGGACACCAATGGCTACGGCCTGGAAGGTCAGTGGAGCGACGACTTCCACCACGCCGTGCACGTCAACCTCACAGGCGAGACTGCCGGCTACTACGCGGATTTCGATTCCTTGGGCGCACTGGCAAAGGTGCTTGAACACGGTTTCTTCCACGACGGGAGCTACTCAAGTTTCCGCGGCAGGCACCATGGCCGCCCCATCCGCCCGGGGCTGGTTCATCCTGCCGCGTTGGTGGTCTGCAACCAGAACCACGATCAAATCGGCAACCGCGCCGCCGGTGACCGCCTGAGTTCCAGCCTGTCGTACGGGAGGCTCGCGTTGGCCGCCGTGCTGACCATGACGTCGCCATTCACCCCGATGCTCTTCATGGGCGAAGAATTCGGCGCGACCACGCCCTGGCAGTTTTTCACGTCGCATCCCGAGGAATGGCTCGCAGAGGCCACGGCAAAGGGCCGGCTCAAGGAATTCGAACGGATGGGCTGGGACCCCGCGTTGGTGCCGAACCCCCAAGACCCCGAGACCTTCGAACGCTCCAAGCTCAAGTGGGAGGAAGCGCACGACGGCGATCACGCCCGATTGCTGGAACTCTACCGGGCGCTTGCGAACCTCAGGCGCTCGACGCCGGAGCTTGCGGGCGGTGGATTCACCGACACCCACGTCGACTTCAGCGAAGAGGACAAATGGCTCGTTCTCAGCAGGGGAGCCGTGAGGGTTGCTTGCAACTTCGGGAACCGGACCCTGACGAAGGCGATGGGCGGTGAAGTCTTGCTCGCCACGGACTCCGCGGCCGCCGTCGGGAACGGAGAGCTGACCCTCCCGGGGGAGAGCGCCGCCGTCGTGCGCCTTGAGTGACTGTGCCCTTAAGTGAGCGTGCCCACATGACGGACATCGCGCTTCGAGCCTCGAAGGCGGTGGCAGGATGGTAGGTATGACTTATTCGGCTGCGGAAAACCGCTATGAAACCATGCCCTACCGCCGCGTCGGACGCAGCGGCCTCAAACTTCCCGCGATCTCGCTGGGACTGTGGCACAACTTCGGCGACGACAAGCGTTTCGAAGAGCAGCGCGCCATCCTGCGCCGGGCCTTCGATCTGGGTGTCAACCACTTCGACCTTGCCAACAACTACGGTCCGCCGGACGGATCGGCTGAAACGAACTTCGGCCGCCACCTGAAGGACGACTTCAAGCCGTACCGCGACGAACTCGTCATTTCGACCAAAGCCGGTTACTACATGTGGCCCGGCCCCTACGGAGAATGGGGCTCCCGCAAGTACCTGCTCTCCAGCCTTGACCGGTCGCTGCAGCGCATGGGACTGGACTACGTGGACATCTTCTACAGCCACCGTCCCGATCCGGAAACCCCGCTGGAAGAAACCATGGGCGCCCTGGACCACGCTGTCCGCTCCGGCAAGGCGCTCTATGCCGGAATCTCCTCCTACACCCCGGAGCAGACCCTGGAGGCAGCCCGGATTCTCAAGGAAATGGGCACGCCGCTCCTCATCCACCAGCCCAGCTATTCCATGCTGAACCGCTGGACCGAGAACGGTTCGCCCAACCTTTACGAAACGCTTGACCAGGTTGGCGCGGGATCCATCGCCTTCTCCCCGCTGGCACAGGGGATGCTCACCAACCGGTACCTGAACGGAATCCCCGCGGACTCCCGCGCCGCCAAGGAACGGTTCTTGTCCGAATCGGCGCTGACCGAGGAAAAGCTGAGCCGGGTGCGTGGTTTGAACGCCATCGCGGAAGGACGCGGCCAGACCCTCGCCCAAATGGCGATCGCTTGGATCCTGCGCGATCAGCCGAAGGGTTCGCCGGTGACCTCTGCCCTGGTGGGCGCGTCAAGTGTGGCGCAGCTGGAGGACACCGTGTCTGCGATCAACAACCTCGACTTCACGTCGGAGGAACTGACAGCGATTGACGAGTTCGCCGTCGAGTCCGACATCAATCTGTGGGCGCAGAAGTAGATTCGAAAAACTTAATACACTTGCGGGGCCGGCTGGGAACAAAGCCGGCCCCGTTCAGGTTGGCTACAATGCTAAGAGCGCCGAATGGCGCTGTGCCTTTAAGACGCCGTCGTACATACAGGTACTGACGCGCTAGGCACCTGAGGTTAGTTCTCAAAGGAGTTCCGTGTCTTCACATCCGATTCGTGTCGCCATTGTCGGCGTAGGTAACTGCGCCGCTTCGCTGGTCCAAGGTGTCCACTACTATCGCGATGCCGACCCCCAGGCCACGATTCCGGGTCTGATGCATGTTGAGTTCGGCAAGTACCACGTCAACGACGTCCAGTTCGTCGCTGCCTTCGACGTCGACAGCAAGAAGGTCGGCCTCGACCTCGCGGACGCCATCGGCGCCAGCGAGAACAACACCATCAAGATCGCCGATGTCCCTTCCACTGGCGTGACCGTGCAGCGCGGCCACACCCTGGATGGCCTGGGCAAGTACTACCGCGAGACCATCGTCGAGGCTCCGGAAGAGGCAGTGGACATCGTCGCCGCACTGCGCGAAGCCAAGGCCGACGTCATGGTCTGCTACCTGCCGGTGGGTTCCGAGGATGCTGCGCACTTCTACGCCCAGTGCGCCATCGACGCCGGTGTTGCCTTCGTCAACGCCTTGCCGGTCTTCATCGCGGGCACCAAGGAATGGGCCGACAAGTTCACCGCCGCTGGTGTGCCGATCGTCGGCGATGACATCAAGAGCCAGATCGGTGCCACCATCACGCACCGCGTCATGGCCAAGCTCTTCGAAGACCGCGGCGTCACGCTGGACCGCACGTACCAGCTCAACGTCGGCGGCAACATGGACTTCAAGAACATGCTGGAGCGCGACCGCCTGGAATCCAAGAAGATCTCCAAGACCCAGGCCGTGACTTCCAACGTCGAAGCCGTCCTGCACGCCGACGACGTCCACATCGGTCCGTCCGACTACGTCGCCTGGCTCGATGACCGCAAGTGGGCGTTCGTCCGACTCGAAGGCCGCAACTTCGGCGACGCCCCGGTGTCGCTGGAATACAAGCTCGAGGTCTGGGACTCCCCGAACTCCGCCGGCGTGATCATTGACGCCATCCGCGCCGCCAAGATCGGCCTGGACCGCGGCATCGGCGGCCCGCTGCTCTCCGCTTCCAGCTACTTCATGAAGTCCCCGCCGGAGCAGTTCAACGATGACATCGCCCGCGAAAAGGTCGAGGCCTTCATCCGCGGCGACGTCGAGCGCTAAACGCTCGCTCACCTATATCGGGTTTTGGCGGGACGCTCGCTCACTTATGCCGGGTTTTTGACGGACGCTCGCTCACCTTCGGGTGAGCGAGCGTTCGTCGTTTAACGCCCGTTCGCTACACGGCGCTTGCAAAGCCGGATGCGACGGCGGGATCGACCCACGCTGATCGGAGCGCCTTCTTGATCTTCTTGGTGGCAGACTCGAATCCATCTGCCAAATCGTCCTTGCGGAACACGAGGACGGTCCATCCGGCTGCCTCGAAGGCTTTGTTCCGGCGTCGATCACTGAGGGTCTGGGCCTCCGCGAGGTGATGGCCGCCGTCGTACTGAATGGCGACCCGCCGTCGGCGGAACCCCAAATCCGCCGACGGCGAGAACGGATCGTCACTTCGCAAGCTGAGCTGGAGTTCGGGTTCGGGGATTCCAGCGTCCAGCATGGCCAAACGAAGCAGGGACTCCGGCGCCGAGTCCGCGCCCACGCGCATCAGTTCGAGCGCCTGCCGGGCACGGACGACGCCTTGCAAATTCGGATGGCGCTCCACCAGAACACGCAGTCCTTCAAGGGTCGCGAACGGCGTGTCCCGTCCTTCCAGGGCCTGGCGGGGCACTCGAATCAGCTCGTCGCCCATACAGACGAGGTCGTTCAAAGGCAGCAGCCGGGCCATGTCCAGCCAAGTGCGTGGGCGCGTGCTGATCCGTATTCCATCAACCGATTCGACCTCGTTCTCGGCCGCGATCACCCTGTGCCCGATTACGCCTTTGCGGCGGGTTCCAGGCAACGATCGGGGCTTGCTGAGGTGCAGCTCCGTAGAATCGGCAAGCCACGGCGGAAGGCAGGAAGAGCGAAGGCGCGCTGCCGTCACGTGCGAGATCCAGGCCCCCGGGGTAGCAGCCGACAACGCACGTGCGGCGGACTCAAGTTCGAAGTCCCAGCCGATCGGACGGTAGAGGCTACGGCTGACGCGTTCGACGTCGGCGCGAAGCAGACGGCCGCGCGGGACACCTTGGGCTTGGGCCTGGGTGAGCGTGAACGGTCCTGAAAGCAGTTCGGCGGGAAGGGCGAGCTCGTTTTGCATACCCGCATTGTGCCGTAAAGGGGCGGATGCCCGCAGAAGTTATCCACAGGCCTGGGATTCGGACGACGGTACGGCCGCCTTCCGGCGCCACGGGTGAGCGAGCGTCCCGCGAAAGTGCCCTATAGGTGAGCGAGCGTTTCCCGAAAGGGGGCCATAGCTGAGCGAGGGTCAGAAGAGACCCACCGGATTGCCGTGCTCGTCGACGTCCATTCGCATCGCGGCGGGCTCCTTAGGTAAACCCGGCATCGTCATGACAGCACCCGTCAGCGCGACAATGAAGCCCGCCCCGGTCTTGGGAATCAGCTCGCGGACGTGCACCGTGAAACCCTTGGGGGCGCCCAACTGGGACGCGTCGTCAGTGAATGAATACTGCGTCTTTGCCATGCAAACGGGCATTCCGCTCCAGCCGTTTCTCCGGATGTCCGCGAGGCGCCTGAGCGCAGGGACGGAAAACTCCACACCGTCGGCACCATAGATTTCCTGCACGATCGTGCGGATCTTGTCCTCAACGGACAGGCCAAGGGGGTACAAGTGCCGGAAGCCCGACGGCGTTGCTGCCGCCACCGCCGCGGCGACCTTCGCCGCGAGCTCGTCACCGCCGTCGCCCCCTCCGCCGCGACCCCACACATCCGCCACCGCGGCCTGGACTCCTTCCTGGGCGCACCAAGCCAGCAGCCATTCGAGCTCTTCGCGTGTGTCCGTCGCGAACTTGTTGATTGCAACAACCGGTGTGACGCCAAACTTCTCGACATTGTGCACGTGCCGTTTCAAGTTCTCGACGCCGGCAGCGAGCGCCTCGACGTTGGGCTCCTTGAGCAGCTCCTTCGGGACGCCGCCCTGCATCTTGAGAGCCCTGATAGTCGCGACCACGACGACGGCGGACGGCGCCACGTCCGCGATGCGCGACTTGATGTCCATGTACTTTTCGGCACCGAGGTCGGCGCCGAATCCCGCTTCCGTGACGACAATGTCGGCGAGTTGTTGGGCCGTTCGTGTGGCGATGAGCGAGTTGCAGCCGTGCGCGATGTTGGCGAACGGGCCACCGTGCACCAGGGCCGGCGTTCCCGCAATGGTCTGCACGAGATTCGGTTTGATGGCGTCCTTCAACAGCATGGTCAGGGCACCCTGGACGCCGAGATCGGCCACCGTGACCGGCTGGCGGTCATAGCTGTATCCGAAAGTGATCCGGCCGAGGCGCTGGCGGAGGTCATCCAAGTCCGTCGCGAGGCAGAAGACGGCCATGATTTCGGAGGCGACGGTTATGTCGAATCCGTCTTGTCGCGGCACTCCTTGTGCGGGCCCGCCCAAGCCGATGATGATCTCGCGAAGCGAGCGGTCGTTCATATCGAGAACCCGTTTGAAGGTCATGCGGCGTGGATCAATGTTGAGCTCGTTGCCCTGGAAGATGTGGTTGTCCACGAGGGCCATCAGGGCATTATTTGCCGAGGTGATCGCGTGGAAGTCGCCGGTGAAATGCAGGTTGATCTGGTCCATGGGGAGAACCTGGGAATAGCCGCCCCCGGTCGCGCCTCCCTTCATGCCCAGGATCGGTCCAAGGGACGGTTCGCGTAGCGCGATCATCACGCGATGACCGGCCCGCGCCAAAGAATCGGCGAGGCCTACCGTGGTTGTGGACTTTCCCTCACCCGCCGGCGTCGGGGACATGGCGGAGACGAGGACTACCTTGCCCGCTCGTTTGGCATCCGGGAGACGGAGCTTGGCCGGATCGATTTTCGCCTTGAACCGGCCGTAGAGTTCCAACGCGTCGACGTTGATCCCGGCATGCTCCGCGATCTCCTCGATGGGACGCATCGCCGCATTCTGGGCAATTTCAAGGTCGCTCAAGATCTTGTTTTCAGACATCCTTGTCCTCAAATCCGTGCGGAACACTGTGCGCGACAATCTATCAGTCGTGTCCGCATACGTGAGCGGGCGTCGTCGGGATTGCCTTCATTGGTGAGCGGGCGTCGTCGGGATTGCCTTCATTGGTGAGCGGGCGTCGTCGGGATTGCCTTCATTGGTGAGCGAGCGTCGTCGGGATTGCCTTCATTGGTGAGCGAGGGTCGCCGGGGAGGGGCTTGTTTGTGAGCGGGGGTCTAGCTTGGGCGGACGAGGACAGCGCCGATGGCTGCGTGGTAGCTCTCGAGCGTGATGGCTGCCGTCCGGTGCCAGCCGAAGGCCTCCGCGTGCACGGCTGCGGCACGGCCCATGTCTTCGCGGGTGCGTGGATCGTCGTACAGGGCCTCGATGACGTCGGCCCAGCGAGCGGGATCGTGGCCGTCAACCAAAATACCCGTCCGGCCGTCGGCAACGGCGCGGGTCAGCCCACCCACGTTGGTGGCCACCACCGGAGTGCCGCAGGCCTGTGCTTCAAGGGCTACCAGCCCGAACGACTCGCTGAAGGAGGGCATCAGCACGACGTCGGCAGATCGGAACCAGCCCGCCAGCTTGGGCGCCTTGACCGGCGCGCGGTGCGTGACGACGTCGTCGAGCCCCGAGGCGGTGATGAAGGATTGCAGGTTGAAGTCCTTGGCGCCGCTCAAGGCGCCCAGGATGGTCAGTTCGAGGTCGATGTCCGGCCGCCTCTTGCGGAGGATGCCCGCAGCCTCGACGAATACTTGCGGGCCCTTGAGCCGCTGGATGCGTCCGGCGAAGAGCAGGTGGAAACTGCCGGGTCGCACGCCAAGCTCGGCGCGGGACCGGGCCCGGAACGCGGGAGTGAACACGGTCAGGTCAACACCGGGGGGAGCGATGTCGATGTGGTCGAAATCGGCGCTGTAGTGCGAAACGAGCTCCTGGGCTTCGGCGGGAGTGTTGGCCACGAGGCGCGTGGCTCCATCCACAATCCGCTGTTCGCCGTCTTCACGCAGGCGCGGTTCGGGCCGCTCGCCGGATTCGAGCACCAGGTTCTTGACCTTCGCCATCGTGTGCATCGTGTGGATCAGCGGCACGTTCCACAATGCGGAGAGTTCGAGGCCCGCCACACCGGACACCCAGTAGTGGGAATGGATGGCGTCGTAACGGCCGTGCGGTTGCCGTTGCCGGATCCGCTCGACCTCGGCAACCATGGCGTGGAGGAGTTCGGGAAGTTCCTCCTTGGGCAGTTTCCGTGGCGGGCCCGCCAGGACGTTATGGACGCAGACGCCGGGACCGGGATGTTCGACGGCGGGCTGGCTGGCGGACGTCGAACGGGTGAAGATCTCTACCTCCACACCAAGATCTGCCAACGCCATGGCCAGCGCACGGACGTACACGTTCATGCCGCCGGCGTCGCCCGAACCCGGTTGTTCCATGGGGGACGTGTGGAGTGACAGGAAGGCCACGCGACGGATCAACGACACCGCTACCTCCTGTATCCAATGCAAATTCAACAAGTCCCGCAAAGTGAAAATCTCTGCGTCCCAGCGAAAACACTACTCCTGAGCTCCCTGGCATTGCAGTCGGCCCAACGGGCCGGCACGGTAGCGACGGCTGGTACCGTAACGGACGTGAGCCACTCAAACAGCAAAGCAGGAACGCCGGCGGCCGCCGGCTACGAGATCCGGGCCGCCCGGGCAAGCGACTGGCCCGGGATCTGGGCCGTCCTGGAGCCCGTGATCCGGGCGGGGGAGACCTTCACCTGGGACCGCGACACCACCGAAGAAGCCGCACGGAGCAAGTGGTTCAAGGAAGCGCCCGGGCTGACCTTCGTGGCAGTGCGCGACGGCGACGTGCTGGGTACCGGTGAACTGCACGCCAACCAGGGTGGTGGCGGAAGCCACGTGGCCAACGCCGGCTATATGGTCCATGCCGATCACGGCGGGCAGGGAATCGCCCGGGCGCTCTGTGCCTATTCCTTGGTTGCCGCCCGGGACTCCGGGTTCAAGGCGATGCAGTTCAACGCTGTCGTCGAGAGCAACGTGCGCGCGGTAGGGCTCTGGCAGTCCATGGGCTTCCGTATCCTGGCGACCATCCCCGATGCCTTCCAGCACCCGAACCTCGGCTACGTCGGGCTGCATGTCATGTACCAGGAGCTCTAAGAGCTTTGCACAATCGTGGCCGCGGCGTAGTCTGCCGTGCATGGACGCAACGCCCAGGATTGGATTCGACCCCCTCGCCGCTATCCGGGGGGAAGCGCGTGATGACGCGGCCGATTCAGCCTGCGATCTCCTGCTGACAGGGACTGTGTTCCAGGACATTATCTTTACCGGACTGGACCGCAGCCCTGAACCGGGGACCGAAGTGTGGAGCCAAGGCATGGGGACCTGCCCTGGCGGCGTGGCCAACCAAGCCATCGCGGCCGCCCGGCTTGGGCTGCGGACCAGCCTCGCGGCGGCCTTCGGGGATGACGGATACGGGGACTTCAACTGGCGGATCCTGGAAAGCCAAGAGCATGTGGACCTTTCCCTGTCCAGGCGGTTCGAGGGCTGGCATTCCCCGGTCACGGTCTCCTTGTGCGTGGATCAGGATCGTTCCATGGTCACCCACGGACATCCCCCGCCCATGAGCGCCTCTGAACTGATCGGCGATCCGCCCAAGGCGCTCGCCGCCGTCGCGGATCTGGGCGAGGAGCCGGAGCCATGGATGCTGGCGGCGAGGAAAGCCGGCGTCAAACTCTTCGGCGACGCCGGATGGGATCCGACCGGAGCGTGGTCGTCGAAGCGGCTGGACCAGCTCAGCAATTTCCACGCCTTCATGCCGAACCAACGCGAAGCAATGGCCTTCACCGGCAAGGACAACCCATGGTCTGCGCTCTACACACTTGCCGACCGCGTTCCGGTGGCTGTGGTGACTTTGGGAGCGCAGGGAGCCATGGCCGTGGATTCCGAAACCGGTGAGGAGGAATGGGTGCCGTCCCTTCCCGTGACGGCGTACGACCCCACAGGAGCGGGCGACTGCTTCGGTGCGGCGTTTGTCGTGGGCTGCCTGGCCGGGTGGCCTTTGGGGGACCGGCTCCGTTTTGCCAATCTTTGCGCGTCGCTCGCGGTTCAGGAAGTGGGCGGCTCGCTGGCTGCGCCCGGTTGGGGAGACATCGCCGATTGGTGGCAGCGAGCCAACGCCCGGAGGGAGCGGCAGTCCAGCCAATGGCTCAAACGGTTCGCTTTCCTCGAGGACATTGTGGCGGATGTCCCGCCAGGGGCCCAACGTCGTGCAACGGCCACGATCGCCCACAACTCCGACGCCTGAGCGGGGCCCCACCAAGCCGGACAACCCGCGGGCCATGGCGGCACTAGAATCGTGAGGGTGACTTACGAAGCAGCTGCCAGTTTCGAGCCCTCGACGACATCGGGTTCGGCAACGGTCCTCGAACGATCAGCCGTCATTGACTTGGATGCCATCCGGCACAACGTACGCCAATTCGTGGCTATCGCCTCGCCCGCAAACGTTATGGCCGTGGTCAAGGCCGACGCCTATGGGCACGGCGCGGTGCAGGTGGCGCGGGCGGCCCTGGAAGCCGGCGCCCGATGGCTTGGCGTTGCCCATATTTCGGAGGCTTTGGCGCTTCGCGCTGCTGGAATCGATGCCCCCATGCTGGCCTGGTTGCACACCACCCAAAGCAACTTCCAGGCGGCAGTTGCCGCCGGCGTCGACGTCGGGATTTCGGGCTGGGAGCTGGACGCGGTGGTCGCGGCGGCACGCGAACAGGAACGGCCGGCACGCATCCACCTCAAGGTTGATACCGGCTTGGGCCGCAACGGCTCCACCATCGCCCAATGGGACAAAGTGGTGGGCCAGGCCATGGAGTACCAGGACGAGGGGCTCCTGCGCGTGGTGGGCATCTTCTCGCACTTGGCCGTGGCCGACGAACCCCACCGTCCCGAGACCGATGAGCAGTTGGCAGCATTCCGGGAGGCGATTGCCGTGGCCGAGGACGCCGGAGTGGACACCGAAGTCCGGCACCTGGCCAACACTCCCGCCACGCTTTCACGCCCGGATGCCCACTTCGACCTCGTCCGCGTGGGGCTCGGGCTTTACGGGCTGTCCCCGTTCGAAGGACAAAACTCCGCGGAACTTGGCCTGCGCCCCGCCATGACAGTGCGCACCCTCGTTTCCAACTGCAAGCGCGTGCCCGAAGGCCAAGGGGTGTCCTACGGACTCAACTACCGGACGTCCAGCGAGAGCGCCTTGGGCCTGATCCCGCTCGGATACGCCGACGGCGTGCCGCGCGTCGCCACCGGCGGACCGGTACGGGTCAACGGCGTCAACTACCCGGTGGTGGGCCGGATCGCCATGGACCAGATGGTCATCGACCTTGGGAATGCGGTGACGGACGAAGCCGGCTGGTTGGGTGCCGAAGCCGTCATGTTCGGTGACGGCGCCGACGGCGGCCCGACGGCGGACGACTGGGCCGCCGCCGCCGGAACCAACAACTATGAGATTGTCACCCGTGTCAGCCCACGCGTGCCGCGCATCTATATCAATGAGACCCCGGGGGCGGATGCCCGGTGAGCGGGGCCTCGATTGACAAGACCCCGTTGAGCGAGGCCTTGTGGGAACGCACGGTCAAGGTCGCGACGGCGGAGCAGACACACGCTTTGGGCTCGGCGCTCGCCGGGGTCCTTGAGCCCGGTGACCTGCTGGTCCTGACAGGCGAACTTGGTGCCGGCAAGACTACCTTCACCCAGGGACTCGGCGAAGGACTGGGCGTCCGTGCCGGCGTCATCTCGCCCACGTTTGTCCTGGTACGTATCCACCCGAACTTGCCGGACGGGCCGCGGCCGGGTGGTCCCGATCTGGTCCACGTTGATGCTTACCGGCTTGCCTCCGCCGCGGAAATCGACGACATCGACCTTGAAAACACCATGGACAACTCCGTGACAGTGGTCGAGTGGGGGCGCGAGCGCGTCGAACACCTTTCGGATAGTCGCCTGGACGTCGAGATGCACCGGACGGTGGGCGGCGCGGAAGGGGCTGCAACCCGCCCGGAGGCCGGCCAGGACGTCGTGCTGGACTTCGACCCGGAGGACGACGACGAACCGCGCACCATCGTTTTCCGCGGCTTTGGCCCTCGGTGGAGCACAGTGCCGGAAATACTGGAGGAGAACGCCTGATGCTGATTTTGGCCATTGATACTTCGGCCGTGGCGAGTGCGGCACTCATCTCGGACGATGCCATGGAAGGCGTGGTGGAGTCCTTTGCCACCGAGGACACCCGCAGCCATGCCGAGGTCCTGGCGCCCGGCATTGAGAAACTCCTGGCCGACGCCGGAGTAGGTGGCGCGGACATCGACCTCATCGTCACCGGCGTTGGCCCCGGACCATTCACCGGGCTTCGTTCAGGGATTGCAACCGCCCGCACGTTGGCATTTGCGTGGAACAAGCCGCTATTCGGACTCATGAGCCTGGACGCGATCGCTTTGGAAGTGGCCGAATCAACGGAAGCACAGGCTGAGTTCCTCGTGGCCACGGACGCCCGTCGCAAGGAGGTCTACTGGGCGCGCTACACGCTCAACGATGGCCAGCTCCCGCAACTCGTGGACGGTCCGCACGTCGGTTTCGCCTCGGAGTTGCCCGATCTCCCGGTCTTCGGTGCCGGCGGCGGCATCTACGCGGACGTCGTCAACGCGAACGAGGAATTCAGCGCCACCCAGCCCGACGCCGCGTCGCTTGGCCAGTTCGCCATGGCACTCCTGTTGGCCGGCGCGGAACTGCCCGATTCCACGCCCTTGTATTTGCGGGAATCCGACGCCCAAGTGCCGGGCCCTAGGAAGCGTGCCCTGTGAACCACTCATATCAGTTCAAGCTCGAGGGCGTGACCTTGCGCGACATGACCGCCAACGACGTCACGGCGGTCGAGGTCCTGGAGCGCCGGCTCTTCCCGGTGGACGCGTGGCCGATGCAGATGTTCTTCGACGAACTCGCCCAGATTGATACCCGCCGCTACGTAGTGGCCGAAGCCGGCGGCCAGATTGTGGCCTACGCCGGGCTCATGTGCATTGAGCCGATCGCGGACGTCCAGACGATCGCCGTCGTTCCTGAATTCGAAGGCAGGGGAATCGGCTCGGCCATCCTCACGGAACTGATCGAAGAGGCCCGACGGCGTGGCGCTGTGGAAGTGCTCCTGGAGGTCCGTGCCGACAATCCACGAGCGCAGGCACTGTACGTGCGGTTCGGCTTCGAGCAGATCCACGTCCGACGGCGGTACTACCGCGACGGCACGGACGCCCTCATCATGAGGCTCACACTGACTGAAGGAACACCGGAATGAACCGCTCCCACACTATCCAGCCGCTCGTGCTGGGGATCGAGTCTTCCTGCGACGAAACCGGCGTCGGGATTGTCCGCGGAACCACGCTGCTGACCAACACCGTGTCCTCTTCGATGGATGAGCACGTCCGTTTTGGCGGTGTCATTCCGGAGATCGCTTCCCGTGCCCACCTGGACGCTTTTGTTCCCACGCTGCAGGAAGCTTTGCACGAGGCAGGGGTAGCGCTGGACGATATCGATGCCATCGCCGTAACGTCCGGACCCGGATTGGCCGGCGCGCTCATGGTGGGTGTCTGCGCGGCCAAGGCCCTCTCTGTTGCCACGGGCAAGCCGCTCTACGCGATCAACCACTTGGTGGCGCATGTCGGCGTCGGGCTCCTTGACGGGGCCGCCGGCGGTGGCACCGGGGGACTCTCGGGCGGCCGGCTGCCCGAAAACCTCGGTGCGTTGCTGGTTTCCGGCGGGCACACGGAAATCCTGCGCATCCGCAGCATCACCGACGACGTCGAGATGCTCGGCTCCACCATCGACGACGCCGCAGGCGAGGCCTATGACAAAGTGGCCAGGCTCCTGGGCCTTGGCTACCCAGGCGGACCGGCCATCGACAAACTCGCCAAGCAAGGCAACGCCAAGGCCATCCGCTTCCCGCGCGGCCTGACGCAACCCAAGTACATGGGAACCGCGGAGGAACCTGGACCGCATCGCTACGATTGGTCCTTCAGCGGGCTCAAGACCGCCGTCGCGCGCTGCGTTGAACAATTCGAAGCGCGCGGTGAGGAGGTTCCCACCGCCGACATCGCCGCTGCATTCCAGGAAGCGGTGGTGGACGTCATCACGTCCAAGGCTGTGCTGGCCTGCAAGGAGAACGGCATCACGGATCTCCTGCTCGGCGGCGGCGTCGCCGCCAACTCCCGGCTCCGTGAGCTGACAGGGCAACGCTGCAGCTCCGCCGGGATCACGCTGCATGTGCCGCCGCTGCCACTGTGCACCGACAACGGCGCCATGGTGGCGGCCTTGGGCTCGCAGCTCATCATGGCGGGAATCGCTCCCAGCGGCGTCGCATTCGCTCCGGATTCCTCCCTGCCGGTGACTACCGTTTCGGTGTAGGCGCGGGAATCCGTCTCGAGGTTAGCCGGCAACGCTAGGAGGTCGGAACGGACCGCATTTGCTCTACGAGATCCTGGACAACCGCGTGAAGATCGCCGTCGTGCTGGGCCGCGACGCGGCGCTGGCGCTGGTAGCCGGCTCCGCGGGCGATGATCTTTTCGACGTCGGCCAGTTCCGCCGAGCAACCCAGCTTTTCCGCGACAGGCGCCAGGCGCAGCAGCGTTTCCTTGAGGTGCTCGGTGACGAGCTGCTCGTTGCCTTCGGCGTCGAGGATGATGATCGCTTCCATGCCGTAGCGGGCGGCGCGCCACTTGTTTTCCTGGATATGCCATGGCGGCATGGTGGGAATGCTGCCGCCGTTGTCCAGGATCGTGGAGAACTCGTCCACCAGGCATTGGGTCAGGGCTGCAACGGCGCCGACCTCCTCGAGGGTTGCCAGGCCGTCGCAAATGCGCATCTCGATGGTGCCCAAGTTCGGCACGGGCCGGATGTCCCAGCGGATTTCAGACAGGGTGTCGATCACTCCAGTGGTGAACATGTCCTGGACGTAGGACTCGTATTCGGCCCAGCTGGGGAACTGGAAAGGCAATCCGGCCGTGGGAAGCTGCTGGAACATGAGGGCGCGCTGTGACGCATAGCCCGTGTCTTCGCCGCCCCAGAACGGGCTCGAAGCAGACAATGCCTGGAAATGGGGGAAGTAGTTGACTAAGCCATCCAGGATGGGGAGCGCCTTGTCCCTCCGGTCCAGGCCGACGTGGACGTGGACTCCATAAATGACCATTTGCCGTCCCCACCATTGGGTCCGGTCGATCAGTTTGGCATAGCGTTCTTTGTCCGAGACCGGCTGGAGTTGCGGCGGGCTGAATGGATGGCTTCCGGCGCAGAAGAGCTCCACGCCCATGGGGTCGGTGACTTCCCTGACGGCCCGCAGCGAGCGGGCCAGGTCTTCCTTGGCTTCCTTGACGGTGTTGCACACGCCGGTGACGAGTTCCACGGTATTCAGGAGCAGTTCCCGCTTGATGTGCGGGTGCTCGTCGTCTTCGTTCAAATCCGGATGCCGCGAAGCCACGCCCCGCAGGACCTCATTCGCCACCGAGACCAATTCGCCGGTGCGTGCGTTGACGAGCGCTAGCTCCCATTCCACCCCCAGGGTCGACTGCCTGGATGAAGCGAAATCAATCTGCACGTGGGTCCCCTCGGTATTTGCCAAAAACGCCCTGAGCAATGCCCGCCGTGGGGCCGTCAGCGGTTGGCTCAAGTCTAATGCAGGGGCGGTACGGTACCGCATGATGGGAACCGCGAGGTAAAACAGGAAATCGAAGCCGTTTGCTAATGAGAATGATTTGCATCTAAGATTATTGGCATGCATCTTTCTGTTGTCAGCTCACTGGACAGCCAATGCCGCGAAGCAGCCGCCGCCAGGCTTGGGCGGACCCATCGAGATTCGGTGGTTGTCCTGCACGACCTCCTGGACGGGTCCATTGTCTTGCGAAGGATCTTCCGCAACGGCCAACTGGTGGAGCAGGCTCAAACCGCATTGGAACACGGCTGCCTTAGCTGCACGGTCCGTCTCGATGTTGTCCCGACGGCGGAACGCCTCGCCGCGTCGGGACACGACCATATCGTCCTGGGCCTGCCACCGGGTGTCTCCGTGGAGATGGCGGTAGCCGAACTCAAGCGCGGCCTGGAGCGGCCCGCCGTCATCGACAACGCGGTGTTGGCGATTGACCCCTCCGGGCTGGAAGACCATATCTGGGACAAACACACGCTGTATGAATCCGGGTTTACGGCCATGCCCGAGGATGAGCGCACCAGCGGAGAATTCCTCATCGGGGAATTGGGCCACGCGGATACTGTCATGGTGCACGCCGGTCTTGGGGCAGGGCTCACCGGATTGCGCCCGGATTCAAGCGAGGCGTGGACCCTCGGCGTGGAACTTCTTGGGCAGCTCGCGCCGCACGCAGCCATTTCCGCGGGCGGCGACGACTTCCGGCCCGGCTGCTACGACGGCGCCGAGGCTCTCGCGAGGGTCCGTCGTGGTTCCGTGAGGGTACCGCTCAAGGAGGAGTCGGGGAATTTCCGGACCGTGCTCCACAAAGTGGAGCGACCCCTTCATCCGAGGCGCTTCCAGGAGGCGCTGCCCAATTTGGCCGGGGGATGCCACTGGATGCGGGGCCGCTTGTGGATTGCCTCGGCCGCCAAAGTCCGGATCGCGGTGCAGGGAATCGGGCCGCGCGTCTGGCTCGAGAGTACGGGCGAGTGGCTGGCGGACGCCGGCATCGGCCGCGTCCCCAGCGGCAAAGACCTGAAGCACGGAAACGGACTCCACGACGTCGACGCCGCCCTCGACTGGCATCCGCGCTTCGGCGACCGGGGGACGGTGCTTGCCGTGACCGGAAGGGGAGACGACGTTGACGCAGCAGAAATCCGGTCCCTGCTGGATGCATGCGCGCTGAGCGAAGCCGAGATGAGGCTCGGCTTCGCCGGGCTCGAGGACCCTTTTGAACTCGAATCCACCCTGTAGCCGAGCTCCAGCCCAGGCGGAACAAAGCCCCCATCAACCAAGCGAAAACACGAGAAGGAGAACCCCATGAAAGTCAGGAATTCGTTGCGTGCCCTCAAGAAGGTCCCCGGGGCGCAAGTGGTCCGCCGGCGCGGCCGCACCTTTGTCATCAACAAGCTGAATCCGCGCTTCAAGGCGCGCCAAGGCTAGCTCCCCGTCTAGGCTGGGCAGAGAACCCGCTACGCGAAGGAAGCCCCGTTATGCCGATCCTCAATAAAGACATGACGCTCTGTATTTCTCTCTCTGCCCGGCCCAGCAACAACGGAACGCGTTTCCATAACTTCCTTTACCAGGAGCTTGGCCTGAACTGGATCTACAAGGCCTTCGCTCCCACCGACCTCCCGAACGCGATCGCGGGCGTGCGCGGCCTGGGCATCCGCGGCTGTGCCGTCTCGATGCCGTACAAGGAAGACGTCATCGCCCTCGTCGACCGGATGGACGCTTCGGCGGCCGCAATCGATTCGGTCAACACGATCGTGAACGACGCCGGCGTACTGACGGCCTACAACACGGACTACACCGCGATCGCGCAGCTGATCGAGCGCAACGCGATCGACCCGGCGTCGTCCGTGCTGCTCCGCGGTTCCGGCGGCATGGCAAAGGCCACCGCCGCTGCCTTCCGGGACGCGGGGTTCTCCCGCGTTACCGTGGTTGCCCGGAATGAAAAACCCGGGCAAGCCCTCGCGGGGCTCTATGGCTTCGGCTGGCAAGCCGAAGTAGGGGAGTCCACGGCGGACGTCCTCGTGAACGTGACACCGATCGGCATGGCCGGCGGACCCGAGTCCAGCTCCCTGTCCTTCCCCGAAGCGGCGGTGGCGGCCGCGAAGGTAGTGTTCGACGTCGTCGCCCTCCCCGCAGAGACGCCGCTCATCAAAGCCGGCCGCGCGGCAGGAAAGATCGTGATCACCGGCGCCGAGGTGGCCACCATCCAAGCGCTTGAACAGTTCGTGCTCTACACCGGCGTCACACCCACACCGGAGCAAGTCGCTGCGGCCGAGGAGTTCACGCGCGCCCAATAGGGCGCCACAGCTCAGAGACCAGCTCAGGCAGCCGCGACGGGCTCCACGACAACAGCCACCTTTTCCTCGCCGATCCTGGTGAGGACCAAGGTGGCTGTTTTGTTGCCGCGGCCTTTTGCCGAGCCTTTTCCTGCCGGGAGCAGCTGCTTCCGCAGCTCCTCCGGGGTGACGGAGGTGCCGCGTTTCTTGATGTCGAGGACGCCGACGCCGTTCGCCTTCACCCAGGCTTTGAGGGCCTTGACGTTCAACGGCATGACTTCCAGGACTTTGTAGGCGCGGGCGAACGGGGTCTCCACAAGTTCCGGAGCGCAAATATAGGCGATGTGCTGGTCCACCAGGTGGCCGCCCAATCGGAGTGCGACGTCGGCCACCAGGCCCGCACGGATCACCGCCCCGTCCGGTTCGTACAGGTATCCCTCCACGGGCCCGACGTCGGGCACCGGACCGCCGTCGAAATCTTCGGCGCTGGTGATCTCGGCTGCGCCTTGCGGCCCGAGCACCAGGGCAGCGCGGCGGATGCCGGGACGGGCGACGTCGTTGAACCACAGCGTCACTTCCGTGACGTCCCCGCCCACCGAAACCCACTGTGCCTCGCAGCCGGCCGGTACCGATTCGTGCGGCATGCCCGGGCCCATCTTGACCCCGACGGACTTGCCGGTCGCCGCCAATGATTCAACGAAGGACAACGGCGGCGAGAACGCCTCCGGATCCCAGATCCGTTTGGTTCCCGACGACGACGTCGTGCGTCGCGCCGGATCGAGCCACACGCCGTCGACCCCGTCGAGGGGCACCGAGGTTGCGTCGGAGTGCACTACCGTCGCGTGCGGGAACGGAATGAGGTTGATGGTGGCGCAGGCAGCGGTGGTCTCGTCGAGCTCCACGGCGGTGACCTCGATGTCCATGGAGGCCATGGCCATGGAGTCCGCTCCGAGCCCGCAGCCCAGGTCCGCCACGTGCCGCGTGCCTGCCTTGGCGAATCGCTCGGCGTGCCTGGCTGCAACATTGAGGCGGGTGGCCTGTTCCAGGCCGGCCTGGGTGAAGAGCATCTGCCGGGCGAATTCTCCGAACTTGGCCTCGGCCCGGGTGCGGAGCCTGGATTGGGTGAGGACGGCGGCCACG
This sequence comes from Arthrobacter sp. 01T428, assembly GCF_056398685.1. NCBI lineage: Bacteria > Bacillati > Actinomycetota > Actinomycetes > Micrococcales > Micrococcaceae > Arthrobacter > Arthrobacter sp. 01T428. The sequence goes on from NZ_JBFTPW010000001.1 coordinate 260,246, forward strand.
AGCGCGGGGGAGTGGCCGTCTTTGCGCAGGCGCGCGTTGAGGGCGAAGGCTTCGCCGTCGCGGTATGGTCCCAAGGATGCCAGGAGTTCCCAACCTTCCGTTGTCAGCAAGGGGGCAATCTGGTCCTGGGGTGTGTCAGCCATGGGAACCAGCCTAATGCTCGCCCGTCATAGAGTGCCGAGGGGGAACCGCGACCACCCGGGCGGATAGGGTTGATGCCATGGAAGACAACCCAGTACGCCAGCCTGACGACGCCAATGGTTCTCCCTTTGCCCCCGATAAACGTCCCTTCGCCGGAAATCTCTCCAAGTACGCCCGCCCCGCACTCATCGTCGGTGTTTTGATTGCCGTTGTCTGCATTGCGCTCTTGATCATTATTTTCTTCCTCGACTCCTTCAACGCGGCCACCTACTCCATGACCGGAAAGAGCGTCCAGGACGCCACCGACGAGGCCCGGGACATCCGTGACACCTACACCGGTGCCCGCATCGCAGCGATCGTCGGGCTGGTGGTGTTCGGCGTCGTCGCGCTCGCCAGCGGCGTAGTGCTCTACCTGAACCGCGGAAACGCGCCGAAGGAAGACTATGACGACGGCGAGGACGTCGACTTCGACGACCTCGCCGGTCAATGAGCTACTCGAGCCGCAAGTGGCGCTTCGGGCGTTCACCCATGACGGAATTCTGGCACTCGCCTTGACCGAGTGCTAATGCTTACATAGAGTCTTGATTAGCACTCTCCCTAGGCGGGTGCTAATCATGCCGCCAGGCACTTACCGGCACCGCGACGACGGTAAGCCCGCCACGGCACCCCTGGTTTGATAGTCCATGTACTACCTCACGTAAAGGAGAGATCCGAGTGTCGGTCTCCATTAAGCCTCTCGAGGATCGCATTGTTGTCCGCCCGCTCGAAGCAGAGCAGACCACGGCTTCCGGCCTGGTCATCCCGGACACTGCACAGGAAAAGCCGCAGGAAGGCGAAGTTGTCGCAGTTGGCCCCGGCCGCTTCGACGACAACGGCAACCGCGTCCCCGTCGACGTAACCGTCGGCGACGTCGTCATCTACTCCAAGTACGGCGGAACTGAAGTCAAGACCGGCGGCAACGAATACCTCGTTCTGTCCGCCCGCGACGTTCTGGCGATCGTCGTTAAGTAATTCCCTGGATCCCGCATCGCAGATCGAGTCGGACTTCTTCCGGTCGAATCAGCGGTGCGGGTTTTCCGTCTTGAAAGGACACAACCATGGCAAAGCAGCTTGCGTTTAACGACGCTGCCCGTCGCTCGCTCGAAGCAGGCATTGACAAGCTCGCCAATACGGTCAAGGTCACCCTTGGCCCGCGTGGCCGCAACGTCGTTCTGGACAAGAAGTGGGGAGCTCCCACCATCACCAACGACGGCGTGACGATCGCCCGCGAAGTCGAACTCGACGACCCGTATGAGAACCTTGGTGCGCAACTGGCCAAGGAAGTCGCCACCAAGACCAACGACGTCGCAGGTGACGGCACCACCACCGCCACCGTGCTGGCACAGGCACTCGTCAAGGAAGGCCTGCGCAACGTTGCCGCCGGAGCCGCACCTGGCGAAATCAAGCGCGGCATCGAGGTTTCCGTCCAGGCCGTGGCTGCCCGCCTCCTGGAGAACGCCCGCGAAGTTGAAGGCACCCAGGTTGCCAGCGTTGCCGCGATCTCTGCCCAGAGCGATGAGGTCGGCGAGCTCCTCGCCGAGGCTTTCGGCAAGGTCGGCAAGGATGGCGTCATCACCATCGAAGAGTCCTCCACCACGCAGACCGAACTGGTCCTGACCGAGGGCATGCAGTTCGACAAGGGCTACCTGTCCCCGTACTTCGTCACTGACGCGGAACGCCAGGAAGCTGTTCTGGAAGACGCGCTCATCCTCATCAACCAGGGCAAGATCTCCTCGCTGCAGGAATTCCTGCCGCTCCTCGAGAAGGCCCTGCAGGCTGCCAAGCCCCTCTTTATCATTGCTGAGGACATCGACGGCGAGGCACTGTCCACGCTGATCGTGAACCGTATCCGTGGCACCCTGAACGTCGTTGCCGTCAAGGCTCCGGGCTTCGGCGACCGCCGCAAGGCCATGCTGCAGGACATTGCCACCCTGACCGGCGCCCAGGTTGTTTCCCCGGAGCTCGGCCTGTCCTTGGACCAGGTTGGCCTCGAGGTCCTCGGCAGCGCCCGCCGGATCACCGTCACCAAGGACAACACCACCATCGTTGACGGCGCCGGTACGCCTGAGGACGTCGCAGCGCGCGTCGCCCAGATCCGTGCAGAGCTGACCCGCACCGACTCCGATTGGGACCGCGAAAAGCTGCAGGAAAGGCTTGCGAAGCTGGCAGGAGGCATCGGCGTCATCAAGGTCGGCGCAGCCACCGAGGTCGAGCTCAAGGAAAAGAAGCACCGCATCGAGGACGCAGTGTCCTCCACGCGTGCTGCCCTTGAAGAAGGCATCGTCTCCGGCGGTGGATCCGCCCTCATCCACGCCCTCAAGGCACTGGACGAGGACTCTGCCGTCAAGGCACTGGAAGGCGACGCGGCTGCCGCCGTCGGCATCGTTCGCCGTGCCCTGACCCAGCCCCTTCGCTGGATCGCCCAGAACGCCGGCTTCGACGGTTACGTCGTCGTGGCCAAGGTTGCCGAGCTGGAAGCCAACCACGGCTTCAACGCGAAGTCCGGCGTGTACGAGGACCTGATCGCCGCCGGCGTGATCGACCCCGTCAAGGTCACCCGCTCCGCACTCCAGAATGCTGCGTCCATCGCAGCCCTGGTTCTCACCACCGAGACCTTGGTTGTCGAGAAGCCGGCCGAGGAAGACGAGCACGCAGGCCACAGCCACTAGTCCCCACCGCCTCCCTAGCCTCGCCTTGCTTCGGCCAGGGAACCCGGGCGGTGTGGGCCCATCTGTGTGAAAGAAGGCCCGGTCCCCTTGCGGGGGCCGGGCCTTTCTTTTTAAAGCAACGCGGGGTCACTTACGGCCCGTTGGGTGCTGCCGGATGGGCCGTAAGTGACCCCGCGTTGCCCGGAAAACGGCATGGAGGATTGACCCAGACAACGCTCCGGAAGCTCCCAGCCCCTTGTGTCCTAATGGATCATAGGAAGTTGGTTGAACGCGGTCTCAATTGACGACGAACATTTCGAATCAGTAGGGTAGACGGTTTGAGTAGCACCCTGGAGGCAAGACTTTGACAACCACGCGCCCGATTGCGCTACGGCGAACTAGCGGCGAGACGCAGAAATCGGCCCCCAAATCAACGTTCCGTCCTGAGATCCAAGGGCTTCGATCTGTTGCCGTCCTCATGGTTGTCACGTACCACATCTGGTTCGGCCGGGTCTCCGGCGGGGTGGATATTTTCCTTCTGGTCTCTGCATTCCTCATGACGGCGCAGTTCACACGGCGGTATGCCGGTGGGAGGCAGACGGAACTGATCAAGCACTACCTTCATCACTTCCGGAGGCTCTTGCCGGCAGCCGTGACGGTGATCGTTGGAACGCTGGCCGCCACTTTCCTCTTCATGCCGGCCACCCGCTGGGTCGATACCATCAAGCAGGGCTGGGCTTCACTCTTCTACGTTGAGAACTTCCTGCTGCAGTCGCAGGCAGTCAACTACTACGCCGCGGACCACAGCCTGGCCAGCCCGCTACAGCATTTCTGGTCGCTGTCCATCCAAGGACAGGTCTTCATTGTCTGGCCGATCATCTTCGTGGGCGCTGGCTGGGTGGCGAGGAGGTTCAGGCTCGCGTACGTTCCCCTTCTGCGTTACATCTTTGGATTAGTCTTCCTGGTTTCCCTGGTGTATTCGGTCCTCTACACCGCTTCGGACCAATCGGCGGCCTACTTCTCGACGGCGGCCAGGCTGTGGGAGTTTGCCCTGGGAACTCTTCTGGCACTTTTCCTGCCTTCGGTCAAAATACCCAGGTCGGCCAGGATCGTCCTAGGCTGGCTCGGTATCCTGGCGATGCTCAGCTGCGGGCTCATCCTCGACGTCGAGGGGGTCTTCCCCGGGTGGTTGGCCTTGTGGCCAACGCTGGCCGCAGCCTGTATCCTCGCGGCAGGCCAGACCCAGAGCCGGTTCGGAATCGACCGGATCCTCAGTTCCAAGCCGCTCGTGCGGATGGGAAACAATTCGTACGCCCTCTACCTCTGGCACTGGCCCATGTTGGTCATCTATCTGGCTTGGTCCGGCAAGACCCACGCCGGCTGGTTGTCCGGCACAGTGATCATTGTTGGTGCCTTCCTCCTGGCTGTTCTGACCACCAGGTTCATCGAGAAGCCGTTGCGGGAGTGGAAGTGGCCCGAGGCCAACCGGCGCAGAAGCGCGATTTCGCTGGTTGCGGTAGGGGCCGTGGCTATTTTGCCCTTGGCGGGTTGGCCCCTGCAGATCGAGCAGACAAACCGTGCCTTGGTTGCAAACATGGATGCCCGCAACCCCGGAGCGGCGGCCGTGGGCGGGGACTTCGTGTACACCCCCGATCCAGGAGTGCCCTTGGTTCCAAGCATGACCGCCGTTGATGGGGACTGGCCGGTTTTCCCGACCGCCTGCACAGGGACCGCGGACCCGCAGGAGTTCGTCAACCGATGCACCAACGGGATCAAGAACGGGACGAAGTCCGTGGTGGTCATAGGCAGTTCGCACGCCCACGTGCTGAACACGCCGCTGCTTACGATGGCTGCAAAGAACAATTGGAGCCTGACGTCCATCACGAAGGGATATTGCCCGCTTGGCGAGGACACCGCGGCAGACATTACGCAGGCATGCGTTGACTTCAACAAGGCCACGCTCGCAGAGGTCCTGAAGATGAAGCCGGATGTTGTGGTGACGACCAGTACGCGCACCAATGCTCAGAGCAACGTCCCGGAGCGGCTCGATCCTTCCTGGGTCACGGAAGTAAAGACCCTCAACGACGCCGGAATCCAAGTGGTCGCCTTCCGAGACACACCACGGGCAGCGCAGCCAGTTCCCGCTTGCCTTGAGAAGAACCCCGGCGCGTATGTTGCCTGTGGTTCCCAACGCGCCGAAATCTATTCGGAAGACTCCCCGACGGGGGCCGTCGCCGCGGCAATGCCCGACACGAAATTCCTGGACCTCTCGAAGTACTTCTGCCCTGATGCGAATTGTCCTGCAGTGATCGGCAACGTGATTGTCTACAAGGACGACAACCACGTGACCGCCACCTACATGAAGACCCTGACCCCATACTTCGAGAAGGCGTTCATGGCCGCGACCGGGTGGAGCTAGGCGGCCAGAGTTGGGTTGTCCAGCGGCTCGGCGGCGGATGCCGGGTGCTGTTGCTCACATTGCCCTCGCGGAATATGGGGATCGGCGGCGAGGTTCTACTATTTATTCAGAACCTTTCTGCACAGGCCAGTCCCGTAATGACGGGCTGGTCATCAGCTGCAACCCCTACCAGAGCAACCCCCAAGAACCAAGGTAAGAGGCGCACTCATGACCCAGCCCGAACACGATCCCTTTGGCTTTGTTGGCCTGACCTATGACGACGTCCTGCTGCTGCCGGGCCACACCAACGTCATTCCGTCCGAAGCTGACACCTCCTCCCGGATCTCCAAGCGGATTTCGGTCCAGACCCCGCTGCTGTCCGCCGCCATGGACACTGTCACCGAGTCCCGGATGGCCATTGCCATGGCCCGCCAGGGTGGCCTTGGCGTCATCCACCGCAACTTGTCCATCGAAGACCAGGCCGACCACGTCGACCGCGTCAAGCGCTCCGAGTCCGGGATGATCACCAACCCCCTGACCATCCACCCGGAGGCCACCCTTCAGGAACTGGACGAACTGTGTTCGCGTTACCGGGTTTCCGGCCTGCCCGTGATCGACACGGACGGCCGTCTACTCGGTATCGTCACCAACCGCGACACCCGCTTCGTGCCGGAGTCCGACTTCCCGCTGAGGCTGGTCAGCGACGTCATGACCAAGATGCCGCTCATCACGGGCCACGTGGGCATCAGCCGCGAAGAGGCTTCGCACAAACTGGCCACCAACAAGATCGAGAAGCTGCCCCTCGTTGACGAGCAGGGTCGCCTCAAGGGCCTGATCACCACCAAGGACTTCACCAAGGCCGAGCAGTACCCGCTCGCGACGAAGGACGAGGAAGGCCGCCTCCGGGTCGGCGCAGCCATCGGTTTCTTCGGCGACGGTTGGGAACGGGCCATGGCCCTGATCGACGCCGGTGTCGACGCACTTTTCGTGGACACCGCCAACGGCCACTCGCAAGGTGTCCTGGACATGATCACGCGCCTGAAGTCGGATCCCGTCGCTGCCCACGTTGACATCATCGGCGGCCAGGCCGCCACCCGCGAAGGCGCCCAGGCACTGATCGACGCCGGTGCCGACGGCATCAAGGTGGGCGTGGGCCCGGGCTCCATTTGCACCACGCGCGTTGTTGCCGGTGTGGGCGTTCCCCAGATCACGGCTATCTACGAGTCCTCGAAGGCGGCCATCCCCGCCGGTGTTCCGCTGATCGCCGACGGCGGCCTGCAGTACTCGGGCGATATCGGCAAGGCCCTCGTGGCCGGTGCCGACACCGTCATGCTCGGCTCATTGCTGGCTGGTTGCGACGAGTCGCCGGGTGAGCTGATCTTCGTGAACGGCAAGCAGTTCAAGAGCTACCGCGGCATGGGTTCCCTGGGGGCCATGCAGTCCCGTGGCAAGAACACGTCCTACTCGAAGGACCGCTATTTCCAGGCGGACGTTTCCGGTGATGACAAGCTCATCCCGGAAGGCATCGAAGGTCGCGTCGCCTATCGCGGCCCGCTCTCCTCGGTGGCGTACCAGCTGGTCGGCGGCCTGCGCCAGACCATGTTCTACACGGGTGCCCCGACCATCGCCGAACTCAAGGCACGCGGTAAGTTTGTGCGCATCACTGCGGCCGGACTCAAGGAGTCCCACCCGCATGACATCCAGATGACCGTCGAGGCTCCGAACTACGGTTCCCGCTAGGCGTAAATTCCTATCCCAGGCAGTTCCAAGCGAGCCCGCCACCTCCACTATGGGGGCGGCGGGCTCACTTATTTATCAGGCATTGCCTGTCGTCATGGTCTGCGTCACCCTGCCGGAACATCGCGCCGCACTGGGATAACCTAGAGCAGTGACTTACGAGATTGAGATTGGCCGTGGCAAGCGTGGGCGTCGTGCCTACTCCCTGGATGACATCGCGATCGTCCCCAACCGCCGGACGCGCGACCCCAAGGACGTTTCGGTCTCATGGCAGATTGATGCCTACAAGTTTGAGATGCCCGTGATCGCCGCACCCATGGACTCCGCGATGTCGCCTGAAACGGCCATCGCGCTTGGGCGGCTGGGCGGCTTGGGCGTTCTGGACCTCGAGGGCCTGTGGACGCGGTACGAAGATCCCCAGTCCGTGCTGGACGAGATCTCTGCCCTTGCGGATGAAACGGCCAGCCCGACGGTCACCCGGCGCATGCAGGAGCTCTACAAGGCCCCCATCCAGCCCGAACTGATCACCACCAGGCTCGCGGAAATCCGCGCATCGGGCGTGACAGTGGCCGGCTCGCTGACACCGCAGCGCACCCAGGAACACTACAAGACAGTGGTGGCCGCCGGCGTCGACATTTTTGTCATCCGGGGCACCACGGTCTCGGCCGAGCACGTCTCAAAGAACCATGAGCCCCTGAACCTCAAGCAGTTCATCTATGAGCTCGACGTCCCCGTGATCGTCGGCGGGGCTGCCGGCTACACCCCGGCTTTGCACCTCATGCGTACCGGAGCGGCCGGCGTCCTGGTGGGCTTCGGCGGCGGCGCAACGACTACCACGCGGCGCGCCCTCGGCATCCATTCGCCCATGGCTTCCGCCATTTCCGACGTCGCCGCCGCCCGCCGCGACTACATGGATGAATCCGGCGGACGCTACGTGCACGTGATAGCCGACGGCGGCATGGGTACTTCGGGTGACATCGTCAAAGCCATCGCCATGGGCGCCGACGCCGTCATGCTCGGCAGCGCCTTGGCCCGTGCCGAAGAGGCCCCGGGCAAGGGCTGGCACTGGGGCCAGGAAGCCCACCACCTTGAGCTGCCCCGCGGCGACAGGGTCAACGTCGGCACCGTCGGTCCCCTCGAAGAAGTACTCTTCGGGCCGGGCCACCACACCAACGGCACGTCAAACCTGATCGGCGCGCTCCGCCGCTCCATGGCGACCACGGGCTATTCGGACCTGAAGGAGTTCCAGCGGGTCGACGTCGTCGTCTCGCCATACTCGGGCCAGTAGCTCCCGCTCGGGCCGCTTTAGCGCAGGCGAAAACCCTGCCCAAGCCGCTAGACAAGAAGTAGTGTGGGGAACTACGGGCTTGTGCGATGGGAGGCGTCCAATGAGCAGTGTTGCAGATGGTTCGCAAAGGATTGATGCATCAACCGGTGCGTTGAGTCCGGAGGCGCGGGAAAGATCCATCGAAGTCCTCAGGGGAACCACGGAGCCTGGCAAGGAACTCGACATCCTCATCGTCGGGGGAGGCGTAGTGGGGGCCGGTGCGGCGCTGGACGCGGTGACCCGCGGTTTGTCGGTGGGCATTGTCGAGGCCCGGGACTGGGCTTCCGGCACGTCGTCACGGTCTTCGAAGCTGATTCACGGCGGCTTGCGTTACCTGGAAATGCTCGACTTTGCGTTGGTCCAGGAGGCCCTCCAGGAACGTGGTTTGCTGATCCAGCAAATCGCCCCACACCTCGTGCGCCCGGTTCCGTTCCTGTATCCGCTGACCCGGCGTTTCTGGGAGCGGCCCTACGTTGGTGCCGGCATCTTCCTCTACGACACGCTTGGCCTCACCTCCGGCCACAGCCGCGGCGTACCCATGCACAAACACCTCTTCCGGCGCGGAACACTGCGGGCAGCACCCAGCCTCAAGAGCGATGCCTTCGTCGGCTCCATCCGCTACTACGATGCACAGGTCGACGACGCCAGGCTGGTGGTCAATGTCGTCCGCACGGCCGCACATTACGGAGCGCACGCCGTGAACAGGATGCGCGTGGTGTCGTTCGTGCGGGAGGGCGAACGCGTGGTCGGCGCCAAGGTGGAAAACCAGGAAGACGGCAGCATCATCGAAGTCCGCGCCAAGCAAGTGGTCAATGCCACCGGAGTCTGGACGGACGAGACCCAGGCCATGGTGACGGATCGCGGCCAGCTCAAGGTCCGTGCATCCAAAGGCATCCACCTTGTGGTCCCGCGCGACCGCTTCCAGTCCACGGTCGGATTGATCCTGAGGACTGAAAAGTCCGTGCTGTTCGTCATTCCTTGGGGGCGGCACTGGATCATCGGCACAACGGACACCGACTGGAAGCTTGACAAGGCGCATCCTGCAGCGTCTACCAAGGACATCGACTATGTTCTTGAACACGTCAATCGTGTCTTGAAGCGGCCCTTGACCCGTGAGGATGTCGAAGGTGTCTACGCCGGACTGCGTCCGCTGCTGGCGGGGGAGAGCGACTCCACGGCCAAACTTTCACGCGAACACGTGGTGGCGCACCCGGTTCCAGGCTTGGTGGTGGTTGCGGGTGGAAAGTTCACCACGTACCGGGTCATGGCGAAGGACGCGGTGGACGAAGCGACCCGGGCCATGGACGAGCGCGTGCCGGCGAGCTGCACCGATACCATCCCCCTCCTGGGCGCCGAGGGATTCAAAGCCGCGTGGAACAGGCGGGGAAGAACCGCCGACGAGGCCGGGGTCCACGTTGCCAGGGTGGAACATTTGCTCAACCGCTACGGCTCCATGACCCCGGAAGTCCTCGCCATCATCAAGGACAACCCGGCGATGGCGGAGCCGCTGCCGGGGGCAGACGACTATTTGGCGGCAGAGGTCGTCTATGCCGCGACCCATGAGGGTGCCCGGCATGTCCATGACGTCCTGACCCGGCGCACCCGCATCTCGATCGAGTCGTGGGACAGAGGTGTTTCCGCGGTCCCTGTTGTCGCTAAGCTGATGGGAGAAATTCTTGGCTGGAGCGATGCGCAGCGGGAAAGCGAAATCAAGCACTACCTGGCCCGGGTGGAAGCTGAACGGCTCAGCCAACAGCAGCCCGACGATGAATCGGCCGATGCTGCGCGCATGGGCGTCGATGACATCGTTCCCCTCCGCTGAGCGGCCCGGGTTGGCTGGCCACACTGGAGGGAAAACGACTTGGCGGAACCACTGGACCCGTATGATGCCGAACTAACCACGCCGGAGACCGTCATCCTTGAGATGGAAGCGGTAGACAAAACAGATGCCGCGGGCCAGCTCGCGGAACGGCTGTACGCAGCCGGGCGCATCACGGACCTTGAGGGCTTCCTCGAAGTCGTCAACTCGCGCGAGCACCAACTTGCTACCGGGCTGCCGGGCGGCATTGGCCTTCCGCATGCCCGCAGCGAGTATGTCTCCAGGGTCTCCATCGCTGTTGGTGTCACGAAATTCGGTCATTCGTTGGACTTCGGCGCCAGCGACGGACCGGCCACGTTGGTCCTGCTCATCGCTACGCCCGCCAGCTCATTCTCGGACCACCTGGAAGTCCTCGCGACCTTGGCCCGCTCGCTGTCCAAGGAATCGTTCAGGGAATCCCTCCGGCGCGCCCACGATCCCGAAGTCATCGCCGAACTGATCAACTCCAGCTTGGTTTTCTTCGACCACTGAACTTGCCCCACTCTAGGAGAGAAGGCCCTCCCGTTTAGCTGTTCTACAGCTTGACGAAGTACGGTTAAGGGGTGTTGAAAACCGCTCTGAAGCCCCGCTGGATCGCAGGACTTGTCTTTGCGCTCCTGCTCTCCGGGGTGTTTGTGCTGCTCAGCCAGTGGCAGTTCGGCAGATCCACCCAGAGCGACGCCCCGGTTGACGACCCCGCTGTGGAGCAGGTCAAGCCGCTTACCGGGGAATTGCAGCCTGGAACGTTCTTCCCGGGTTCGGCGTCGGACCAAATGGTCAGTGCCAAGGGTAGTTACGATCCCACCAAGCAGGTCCTCGTGGAGGGCCGGCTGCTCGCAGGGCAAAAAGGGTACTGGGTAGTGACCGCGTTTGCGGTCGACGGAGCACCTGTCCTCCACGGCGTCGGCGCAACCGGAAAGACGTGGATCCCCGTGGCCCGCGGCTGGGTCGCCGATCCCGCCCAAGCCGGTCCGCCGCCGTCGGGCACCATTGAACTGACCGGACGGCTCCTGCCGTCCGAGGCGCCGGTGCCAAACGTCGACGCCGGAGCGGGACGCGCCTCTGCGGTCTCCGTCGCGGAACTCATCAACACGTGGGACGTCTCGAGCTATCCCGGCTTCGTCGCCGCGACGTCGGAAGTATCCGCGGGCAAGACCCTCGAACTTCCAGCGCAGCTGAAGCCCTTGAATATCCCGGCCCAACCACCCAACCAACAGATCAACTGGCTCAACCTTTTCTACTCCGTGGAATGGGTTGTCTTTGCAGGATTCGCCCTCTACATCTGGTGGCGCATGGTGGCCGATGACTACCGGCGCACCCTTGAAGACGACGAGGAAGAGCCCGACGACGAACACCCGTCAGACGATTTGCCAGCAATTACCAAGCCAGAACAGGTAAAGCCATGATTGAGCCCAAACCGGCCATCCAGCCCGAACAGTCCGGAGAATCCGCCGCGAAGCCAAGGGCGGCCAAGAAGCGCCGCTTCGGCGGAACGACGGCGCAGATCCGCTCGGCCCTGAAGTTCTACAAAGTCATGGCTTACCTCACCGGCACCATGCTGTTGCTTCTGTGCGCCGAACTCGTCGCGCGCTATGTGTTCGGCGTGTATCTCTTCGCCGGCGGTACCAATGCGATCACCGGTCAGCCTTTCGGTTTCGGATTCGCCGACGCCGAGTCCAAGGCGGTCCTGGGCGGGGTCAACGTTTCCGTGGGGGTCCTGATCGTCCACGGTTGGATGTACGTGCTGTACCTCATCTCGGATTTCCGCTTGTGGTCGCTCATGCGCTGGCCGTTCACCAAGCTCGTCCTGCTCGCCTTGGGCGGCGTCGTCCCTCTCATGTCCTTCATCGTGGAGAAGAAGTTCCACTCTGAGGTAGAGATGGAACTCGCCGCGAATCCGCAGGCCTCCAAGCGCTACTGACGGGCGTGGTCCGGCGGTCACTGTGAGATCGCTAACGTCGGACTGGTTCCGGGGCTGATTTCCGGGCTTCACGACCGGCTTCAAGGTGCACCGGGGCATCCCGGCAAAGTAGGCTGTTACGGTGACTACTCCCACCGCACCCTTCAGTTCTGAAGCTCAGACTTCCCAGAAGCCGGTGCTGGTTGTTGACTACGGTGCCCAGTACGCGCAGCTGATTGCCCGCCGCGTCCGTGAAGCGAATGTGTACTCGGAAATTGTTCCGCACACGTTCACCACCGAGCAGCTTCTGGCCAAGAACCCGGCAGCGATCATCCTCTCAGGCGGACCTTCAAGCGTTTATGCCGAGGGTGCCCCGAGGGTTGGCGCGGACCTTTTCGAGGCCGGCGTCCCGGTCTTCGGTATTTGCTACGGCTTCCAGGCCATGGCGAACGCGCTCGGCGGCAAGGTCGCTCAGACCGGTCTGCGGGAGTACGGCGCCACCGAGGCCACCACCGTCGGTGAGGCGCGCTCCATCCTTGCAGGTGTCCCGGACTCCCAGAACACCTGGATGAGCCACGGAGACTCCGTTCACGAGGCTCCTGAAGGCTTCGAGGTCCTGGCGACCACCGCCGGAGCACCTGTGGCTGCTTTCGCGAACGAAGAGAAGCATCTCTACGGCGTGCAATGGCACCCGGAAGTAAAGCACTCCGTCCACGGCCAGCAGGTTCTGGAAAACTTCCTGTTCAACGGGGCAGGCCTGAAGCCGAACTGGACCACAGGCAACATCCTGGACGAGCAGGTGGACCGGATCCGCCGGCAGATCGGCGATTCCAAGGTCATCTGCGGCCTCTCCGGCGGCGTCGACTCGGCCGTTGCCGCAGCCCTCGTGCAGCGCGCCGTTGGCGATCAGCTGACCTGCGTCTTCGTGGACCATGGCTTGCTGCGCGAAGGCGAAGCCGAACAGGTCGAGCGTGACTTCGTTGCCGCTACCGGCGTCAAACTCTACGTCGCCAACGAGCAGGAGCGTTTCCTGTCCGCCCTGGCCGGGGTCAGCGATCCCGAAACCAAGCGCAAGATCATCGGCCGCGAGTTCATTCGTGCGTTTGAGGAAGCAGAGCGGGCCATCATTGCCGAGGCTGCGTCCGAAGGCGAGAGCATCAAGTTCCTCGTCCAGGGCACCCTGTACCCGGACGTCGTCGAATCCGGCGGCGGCGAAGGTGCCGCGAATATCAAGAGCCACCACAACGTGGGCGGCCTTCCCGAGGACCTGCAGTTCGAACTCGTTGAACCGCTCCGCGCGCTGTTCAAGGACGAGGTTCGTGCCGTGGGCGCGCAGCTCGGCTTGCCGCAGGAGATCGTCGGACGCCAGCCGTTCCCCGGACCTGGCCTCGGTATCCGCATCGTCGGCGACGTGACCAAGGAACGGCTCGACCTCCTTCGCAAGGCGGACGCGATTGCGCGGGCTGAACTCACGGCGGCCGGACTCGACAATGACGTCTGGCAGATGCCTGTCGTGCTGCTGGCCGACGTCCGCAGCGTTGGCGTGCAGGGCGACGGCCGCACCTACGGACACCCGATCGTGCTGCGTCCGGTTTCGTCCGAGGACGCCATGACCGCCGACTGGTCGAGGCTTCCGTATGACCTCCTCGCCAGGATCTCCAACAGGATCACCAACGAGGTTGATGGCGTCAACCGCGTGGTACTTGATGTCACCAGCAAGCCGCCGGGAACCATCGAGTGGGAATAGCATTCTGAGTGACCGGCCTCTGTTCCAGGGGCCGGTCACTTTGTTTTTCCCCTGAAATCAGCGCCAATTTGCCTTTCCACCAGTGTTGCGGTGCGGACTGCCGGTCGATTCCCGCTACCCTCGAAAGTATGCCGATTTGGTCCGAGTCGTCTCGAGCTATAACAGAAAAGAAGGCAGCGGTGTCAGTAGGTCAAAGCCACGAAGAGAGCTCCATAGAGCTTCGGAAATGGCTGTCGGGGCTCAAGCCCGTGACTGGCGCGGACACCATGCTGCGCTTCGTCAAGACGCCGGAAGGGTCGATAGACCTAAGCAACGGCCACCCCTCAGGCCTGGCACAGCTCCTCGCCGGACGTCGGACCCGTCTTTCCACCTTGATCCGGGATCGCCAGCAGTATCTTGTTGCCGCGCGTGCAGCCAGGAACCTTCGCTCAAAGATTTTCGAACTGGGAAATGACCGGGGAATCGACGCCGGCTATCTCTCCTGCGGCACGGTCGTGTGGACGTCGGCGGTGGGAGGGAAACCCCAACGAGTCTCCGCCCCCGTCATGTTGGCAGCCATCTCACTCACGGCGCGGCCGGGCGAAGACGACTACGAGCTGCAACTGACCGAGCAAGCGGGCATCAACCCCGCGTTGGTCCGGCATTTGAAGACCGTCCATGGAATCGTCTTTGACGTCAACGCCGTGAGCCGCATGGCCTACAACACCGCGCGCCTTGACCCGCTGCCGGTCCTCGACCGTCTTGCCACACTGGTACAACCGATCCACGGTGCCGAAGTAACCCCCAATCTCCTCATCACGACGTTGGCGGATCTGTCCGGGAACTTGGACGACCCCTGGATCAACGAGAACAGCAGCGTCGTTGCCTCCCTGTTTGAAGCCGCCAACGGCGGCGATGTGGAACCCGAACCCATCAAGTCCGGACGGTTCCCGAACCTCGACGAGCGCGACCCCGCCGAAGAATCGCTGCTCCTGGACGCGGACTCGGATCAGCAGTACGTCGTGGATGCCGTCCGGGCAGGGGACTCGCTCGTGGTGAGCACCCCACCAGGCAGCGGCCAGACCCAAACCGCGATCAACGCCATCGGTGCCCTCGTCAACGAGGGGAAGTCGGTGCTTGTGGTGGGCGACCGGCGGGCGAGCCTCAACGGCCTGGCCGGCCATTTTGAAGCCCTTGGCCTTGAATCGATGCTGTTCAGGCCAGGCAACGGTGCCACGCCCCAGCAGCTCAAGGGTCAACTGATCAGCGCGATTATCCGCAACGAGAAGTCGCTGGAGCCGCAACTCGCGAATCTCCACAAGACCTTGACCGAGCACCGCCATGCACTCATGGACCACGTCGCGTCTTTGCACAACGTACGCCAGCGCTGGGGGTGCTCGCCCTACCAGGCAATGCAGTCGCTCGCGGAGCTCACCTCGATCCACCCTGCCCCCGCTACGACGGTGCGCTTGAAGCGCAGCGTGCTGGACAATATCAAAGACCGGGCCGAGCTGGCCGAGAGACTGCGCCGCGCTGCGGAGCTTGGCAGCTTCAGCCGTGAATCGACGTCGAGCCCTTGGTACGGGGCCCGCCTGGTCACGCGCAAGGAGACCGAGGAAGCCCAGCAACTGGCCAGGAGTGCCGCCGAACAACTTCCCCGGTTGCGTGAACGGATGAACCAGGTTGCGGAGCACTCCGAAATCCGGCTTGGGGCGAACTTCGCCGAATGGGGCGCGCAGCTTGAACTCTTGATGGCGGTCCGGGAGAGCCTGGACAAGTTCACCCCGGATATTTTTGACCGGCCGGTCCACGACCTGATTTCGGCCACCGCTACCTCCGCTTGGCGCCGTGAGCGGGGAGTCGAGATGCCCTCGATGCAGCGCTCCCGCTTGCGTCGTGTGGCAAAGGAATATGTCCGCCCCGGTGTCCACATTGCGGATCTGCACAGCTCCTTGGCGCTCGTTCAGGAACAGCGGGCACTGTGGGCCCAGTACGCGACCACCCAGCGCCATCCGGCAGTGCCCTCCGGACTTGCCGACCTCGGCGCGAGCTACCGCGAACTGGACCGGGATCTCCGCCGCTTGGGCGATTGCCTCCAACACACCGCGGCCGGCGGCGACCTCCACGCGACGCGCTACGAGGATCTCATGGAGCGGCTTGAGCGCCTTGTGGCGGACACCGGCACTTTGGAGACACTCCCGGAGCGCACGCTTCTGGTCGAGAACATGCGCGAGCACGGACTCGCCGAGCTTCTTGCTGACCTGGCTGAACGCGAAGTGCCTGCCGAATCTGTTGCCGCGGAACTGGACCTCGCCTGGTGGCAGTCCGCCCTGGAAGCGATGATCAGCGGTGACGACTACCTCGCGATGTCCGACGGCGATTCCCTTCGCCGTCTCGAAGCGGAGTACCGCCTGGCGGACCACGCGCACATTGCCAGCGGGGCCGCGCGCCTGCGGTGGAAACTTGCCGAAATGTGGCGGGCTGGAATCGCCGAACACCCCCGCCAATCGGAGCTCCTGCGGAACCTGATCAAAGACGGCCGCGTTACCCTGTCCGCGCTCAGTGCCCAGGCGCCCGCCCTTGTGTCCCGCTTGGTTCCGGTGTGGTCCATCAGTCCGTACCTGCTGACGAGCCTCTTGCCCGCAGAACAAAAATTCGACGCGGTGGTGATTCTCGATGCCGAGAGCACATCGTTGCAGGCCGTCCTGCCGGCCATTGCCCGGGCCCAGCAAGTGGTTGCCTTTGGCGACGCGAAGATCGCCAATGCCCGCACTTTCAGCGTCGCCGTGGAGCCACCCATGGCCGGAGCCGCAAGCCAAGACACCGTGGACAGTGCATTCAATGCCCTGGCCCGGGTCCTGCCCACCTGGCAGTTGAACTGGGTGTATCGCGCGGTCGACGAAGATCTCGTGCTGCAGTTGAGCAAGAACTACTACAACGGTGGCCTTCGCCGGCTGCCGGACGGGCAGTCCGTAACCGGGTTGGACCGCTCGGTGGTAGTTGAGTACATCCCGGATGGTACTGGCCTTCCCGGGGCGGATCACGAAGGTGTCGAATCGGTCGCCGCGGAAGTGAACCGTGTGGTTGACCTGGTGTTTCAACACGCCAGTCTGCGGCCAAGGACCTCGCTCGCCGTGGTCACCGCAAGCCTGCGGCATGCCGCAAGGATCGGCGAGGCCATCAGGCTCCAGCTCCCCAACTATCCGCTGCTGTCGGGTTTCTTCAACGCCGGTGCGGAGTCCTTCCGCGTGGTGGATTTGGAGCGCGCACAAGGACTGGTCCGCGACCACATCATCTTCTCCCTGGGCTTTGGGCGCACCCCGCACGGCCGGGCTCTGCACAGTTTCGGGCCGCTCTCCGTCGAAGGCGGGCGAAACAAGTTTGCCTTGGCAATGACCCGATCCCGGAGGTCGTTGCACGTCCTGAGCTGCTTCCGTCCGGAGGACCTCGACCTGGACAGGTTGGCTCACGGCGCCGTTGATTTCCATGAACTCCTGGACCGTGAATTGTCCGGGAATTCGGACCTGGGGACGCCCGCCACCAGGGCTGCTGCCAGCGAGCAGGCGCTCGGTGAGGATCCGTTGGTGGCGGATCTGGGCGAGCGGCTCCGTGCACGCGGAGCCCGGGTGTGGCACCACTACGATGGAGCCTTGGACATTGCCGCGGCAGCCGATCCCGTGCACACCATAGGTCGCGATGACACCGAAATGCCCACCCCGGTGGCCATTGAATCGGATGGCACGGAACGGTACCGCCGCATGAGCGTCAGGGAGCGCAGCAGGCTCCGGCCCCAACTTCTGGAACGCCTGGGTTGGCGTTACATGTCCTTGTGGACCATTGAAGTATTCACGGATCCTTCGTCCTGCGCCGACCGCATCGGTTCCTATCTGGGGCTGGAGAAGCCGACGGCACCCTCGTATGGTGCCGTCCAGGATGGATTCCTGGATGTTGATGTTGAACAATTGGAACTGAACAGTCAGGCGGACCCGGCCACGGCCGGGCCTGATGGTAGGCAAGGCCCCCGCGGTATGCAAGGCCCCCGCGGTACGCAAGGCACTGGCTCGGGACCGGCGATCCCCTAAGGAAGCGCAATGGCGGAAAGCAAAAGCACTCAATCCAAGCGCGCTGCGGACACCAGTGCCGATGCGCTGGGCCCTGACGCGGAGTTGGACGGGCAGGAGAAAACAAAAGTGAAGCCCGCACCGGAGCGGAAGCCGGCAGGAGAGAGTATTCTGCCCAAGAAAGCCTCCGAGGATGATCCACGCCGTTGGGGCGATGAGCCTGGCTATGACCACGACGCCTGGCTGAAGGAGCAAAGGCCCCCGCACTGGGGCTGAACCCTCCATTTGCTCGTGGTTATCCGGCCGGGGCTCGGGATTGCCGGTTGTCAGAGGGATTGACGAGGACAAAGAACAGTTTCCCTCGCGTGGAAGCTCCGGCGAGGATTTCGGCCTGTTGCGGATTGGCGGCGACAACCACAAGGCCGTCCGCCTCATTCGTGCCCAACCATTGGGTGGCCTTGCCTCCCTGCCCGGATGTCCACAAGACCGGGACCGCAGATGCCAGGAGTTCGGATTTCTTGCCGGGCCCTTCAGGCCCATCTGCTGCGGTGAGCACAACGTCGACCACCTGGCCCGGCGAGATGAGCTGGATTGAAGCGGGATCGGCCATGCGAAGTGGAACGGCCGCCGTCGCGGGTGCGGTGCCGGTGAGCAGGCCCGGTCCCAGGAGTTGGGCGTCCGTGGGGATCTGCCCCTTTCGCAGGGGCGAGGCAAGCTGCTTCCCGCCGTATCCGGTTTTGGGGGAGAGCGCCCCCGCGGGAACTCCATCTGGAAGGACTTCGAGGGGTTTGAGGTCGGAATCCATCAAAGTGGACCCGGCGGGAAGATCCCGCGCGGCGGCCAGGACCGTGACTCGCTGCTCCGAAGGGGGAGTCAGCTGGTGGACCGCGATCCCGGCGGCCACGCATAACAGAAGGGCCACCACGAGGCGGCGGTTGTGGTTTAGCCAGCCAGCGAAGCGTCGATGCCCGGATTGTCGCGTGGGAGCGCCGAGGCGCCCGCCCGCCCTGAAAGGAAGAACCTGAAGGCGACGCGTACGGGCCATGCTCATCGGCGACGGGATCCTATCGCGCGGAAGCGACGAAGATCCGGCAGGCACAGGGCCCGGGGATACGTTCGGGATTTTTGGCATGGTGCCACGCTAACGGGGCACGCAGGTCCCGTGGCAGGGCCCTATTGAGCTATGTGGAAACGTTGAGTTATGTGGAAACGTCGTGCTATGTGGAAAACCGGGGGCAGCCGGAAACGGCTATCAGCTCGCGGCAGCCGCCGGAACCGACGCCGGAGCCGGAGACGCAGCTGGTGCGGCGGGAGCGGCCGAAACGGTGCTTCCCTTGGAATCCCGGGAGTCGGTGCGGTAGAAGCCCGATCCCTTGAAGACGACGCCCACGCTGTTGAACTTCTTACGCAACGACCCTTGGCATTCAGGGCAGTCGGACAGCGAGCTGTCCGTGAAAGCCTGAACGATGTCAAAGGCATGTCCGCAGTCTTTGCAGGCATAGGCATATGTGGGCACTGGTGATCCTCCTCCGGGACGAACTGCAGGTCCTGTGCTGCCAAGGCGGATTGTTCCGTCCATTAGCAGTCGCAGGGCCTGAGTGCCAATTCTATCATCCGGAGTCGAGGCCGCTACTACGGAATGTGGCGGAGTAGACAGACCTCAAACTCGGTCAAGCCGCCGCAACCAGGCGTACAACCCGGTAAGGGGTAAGTGCCTCGGCCACCGGCTTGTCGAATGATTGTGCGGGGATCGTCCCCGCGGGCAGCACTTCGTGGTCATATACGACGGCGACAGTCGGCGGACGCTGCCCGTCGGCGTCGAGCTTGTCGAGGAGCCGGTCGTAGTAACCGCCCCCTTGCCCGATACGGTTTCCGCTTTCATCGACCGCGGTGGCCGGAAGGAAGATTCCAGCCGCATCCTTGATGACGCCACTGTCGAATCGTTCGCCAATGGGCTCGTCAATCGGGGCGTAGTTCGAGCGGACAAAAGACGTTTCCGGTGTCCAATAGACCCAGCTCAGATGCCGTTCCGGTTCACAGACGGGAAGGAGGACCCGGTGCCCGGCGGCGTGGAGCGCAGCGAGCAAGGGCATTGTCGGCGGCTCGGCAGCCACGCCGACATAAGCCGCGAAAGTCGACGGATTCCCTTGGGTAACCGCATCCGCCCACAGGAGGCCATGGCGGGCAATCCCCGTTCCAGCGTCAGCACGCTGTTGCGCGGTCAAGGTGAGCCTGCGCTTGCGGTTGTCCCGGCGGATATCGTCCTTCAAAGTCATCTTTGCTCCAGTTCTTGCTGCTGTGCGGCCCGGGGATGGGCAGGAAAGGGAGCTTCACCGCTGTGCGCCCCGGGACTCTTTTGCCCAATGTCCAGCTCCTTCCGTTAGATTAGTCCGGTGACTTCCAATAGCTGCGCCGTCCGCAAGGCCGTGATCCCCGTTGCGGGGCTCGGTACCAGATTCCTGCCGGCTACAAAGGCCATGCCCAAGGAAATGCTCCCGGTGGTCGATAAGCCGGCCATCCAATACGTGGTTGAGGAAGCCGTGGGCGTCGGCCTCAACGACATCCTGATGATCACGGGACGCAACAAACGCGCATTGGAAGACCACTTTGACCGTGTCCCGGCTCTTGAAGCGACCCTTGAGGCCAAGGGAGACCTCACAAAGTTGGACGCTGTACAGGCCACGAGCGGCCTGGGCGACATCCACTATGTTCGCCAAGGCGACCCGAAGGGCTTGGGCCATGCGGTGCTGCGTGCCAAGCAGCACGTCGGCTATGAACCGTTCGCGGTTCTTCTCGGTGACGATCTGATCGACGCCCGGGACACTCTCCTCAGCGACATGATTGAGGTCCAGCAGAAGACCGGCGGATCCGTCGTAGCCCTCATTGAGGTGGAGCCCTCCCAGATCAGTTCCTATGGCTGCGCTGACATCGAGGATATCGGCGAAGACGGCTACGTCCGGATCAAGCAGCTTGTGGAAAAGCCAGCCGCAGATGAAGCTCCATCAAACCTGGCCGTGATTGGCCGCTACGTGCTTCACCCCGCCGTATTTGACGTCCTTGAGCACACCGAGCCGGGACGCGGCGGGGAAATCCAACTGACGGATGCCCTCCAGGTCCTGGCCGCCGAGGAGGGCGAAGGCCGCGGCGTGTATGGAGTGGTCTTCCGTGGCCGTCGATACGACACCGGGGACAAGCTGAGCTACCTCAAAGCCTGCGTCCAGCTGGCGTGCGACAGCGAAGATCTCGGTCCCGGTCTGCGTGAGTGGTTGCCCGGCTTCGCCGCCGGCCTCAGCAAGTAGCTCGTCGTGTGGGGGTCGGCCATTTGGCCGGTGACGTTGGAGAGCGGCGACCTCATCTTGCGTCCCATTCACTACCGGGACAAGAAGGAATGGACCGAGGTCCGCTCACGCAACAGTGATTGGCTGGCGCCTTGGGAGGCCTCCAACCCGGCCCCTGGCGGTCGCCTGCCGAATTATCGGCAGATGGTGGCTTCCCTCAACTCGCAGGCTCGGCAAGCGAGTGCCCTTCCGTTCGTGATCACGGAGCGCATTCCCGGGTTCCCGGAGCCCAGGATCGTCGGGCAGCTCACGGTCTCCTCGATAATGTGGGGGTCGGCGATGACGGCCACGCTTGGTTATTGGGTCGACCAGGCGCGGGCCGGCCGCGGAATAGCTCCCACCGCGGTTGCCATGGCCACCGACCATTGCTTTGAGGCTCTGGGCCTGCACCGGATGGAGATCAACATCAGGCCCGAGAACGGGCCGAGCCTACGCGTCGTTGAGAAGCTGGGATTCCGCGACGAAGGCCGCCGTGAGCGTTTCCTCCACATCAACGGGGAATGGGCTGACCACCGAAGCTTTGCGTTGACCTCGGAAGAGGTCCCCGGCGGTTTGCTGGCCGCTTGGCTGAGACGCGGAGCCAACTAGTCGGCCCAGGTGGATGAGAGCCGGTAAATCCATTGATTTGCCGACTCTCCGACGACACACCGTGGGCAATGCGGCGGCCTCTGCGTATTTCCTTCTACGGTTTTGATTGTGGACTTCCCTCTCAGCAGCTCGGTGATATTGGTCATTGCTGTCGCGCTGTGGATTGTTTGGGTTGCGCCATACATACTGCGGAATCGTCACAATCACGTCCAAATGGCCGGTGACATCCCGGCAGATGTCATCGACGAAGACGCTCATGAACTGCAAGCCGGGGTGGTTCTGTCAATCACCCCTCGGCAGGAGAAAGCAATGGAAACCATGCAGAGCACCGCAACCGCATTGCCCGAGGTATCGGCCGGCGCCGGCGAACGGCGTGATGCTGCATCGGATGCGGCGGTCTTCAAAGTCAGATACGGGCGCTGCGCCCTTGCACTCGGCGGTCTCCTCCTGATGCTCACGGCGGCCGTTTCAGGCGTTCTTCGCATTCTTGGCCTCGTTTCGGGTTGGCTGCCGCTGGCATCCATCGTCGGTGTGGTCGGGACCGTTTTCCTGCTTCGCCGGCTAGCCATCAGGGACCGCCGGGCGAAGATGAACAGGGCCTTCCGTAATGCAATGGGTCCCGCGGTCGAGAGCCCCCGAGAAAGTGCGCCGGCGTCGGACCGGCCTGCGACCAAGATCTTCGACGCCGAAGCCCACGCCCGTGAGGCCACCCGACTGACCGCCGTCGAGCTCCGTCAGGCCGCCCTTAACGTTGCCGTCGCCGCGGGCGACAACACAGTCCGGTTTACGGCGGAATCCAAAGAGTCTGAATGGCGGCCGGTGGACGTACCCAAACCAACATACGTCGACGCCGCCAAGGCGCCTCGACCGGCGCCCGAACCCCTCGACTTGCCTGAGGCCCCCAAGCCGCTCGGCAAGCCGACGTTGAAGCCGGCCAGCGCGCCGTCCGCGGGTCCGTCGGTCCAGGTACAGCACGGCAAGCCCCAGAGTGCCCTCAGCAACCTCGACGACGTTTTGCAGCGCCGCCGGGCATAGCCTCCCTTGACTACTGTCTGCGTCGCAGGTGGCACGGGACAGGTGGGCCGTGAAGTCGTCCGCTTGGCGCTCGACGCCGGACTCGACGTGACGGTGCTGAGCCGCCGGCCGCCGTCGGGCACGTCGCCAGCCCATCACGACGGCGCCCGCTACTTTCAGGCTGACGTCACCACAGGGGCCGGGCTGGCAGAAGCCCTGCACGGGGCCGACGTCGTGATCGATTGCTTGGAAGGGCAGTTCGGGAAAGCCCTCAAGAATTTCGCCGACGGCGGCGCGCGCCTGCTCGCCGCGGCCTCCGGTGCCGGTGTCCGCAAGGCTGTTGTCCTCTCGATCATCAACTGCGACCAGAGCAACGCGGCGTTTTATGTCTCCAAGGCAGACAAAGAACGGGTCTACGCGAATTCTGCGCTTGAGACGGTTGTTGTGCGGGCCACCCAGTTCCACAGCCTCCTGACGGCGGTTTTTCAGGCCGCGGCGAAAATTCGCCTCATCCCGGTCTTCAAGGGTGCCCGCTTTCAAACGATTTCGCCTTTGGACGTGGCGTCGGAGTTGCTTGCCGAGGCCATGGGGGAACCTTCCGCTGAGCGACACCGGACACGAACCATCGGCGGACCGGACATCCGGACCATGCGTGAACTCGCTGAGATCTGGCTCAAGGCGACCGGGCGTTCTGGACGGATCGTAGAGGTGCCGTTGCCCGGAGCGATGGGCAAATATCTTCGGAACGGACTGAATTTGGTGCCAAGCCAGCGGACCGGGACAGACACGTTCGAGTCGTGGTTGGCAAAGCGCGAAGATAGTTTGTAGCCTAGGGACACTGGCAATGCATAGTTGACCAGGGGCTATAGCTCAGTTGGTAGAGCGCTTCGTTCGCATCGAAGAGGTCAGGGGTTCGAATCCCCTTAGCTCCACAGTGAAGGCCCTTTGACCTGCGGAAACGTGGGGGTGAGGGCCTTTTTTGCGTCGAAAATGGGGCCAACCCGACGGCCATATCCTCCCGGCCCCGGCACCACAGCGAGAACCTGTTTAACGCTCTCGGTCATGCCGTTTGCGGGAGAGCGCCTCCGCAAACTCGAGCGGGTCTGAGCCCCGCTTGCTGGAAGTCTCTGCCGGGTGGGTGGAGGAGGTCCGTCGCCGACCGGCAGCGGTCAGTGTGGCTGATTTTTGCGGAGGTATTCCCGCAGTCCGGGGATGGCGAAGTCGGTTTTTCCGTGGCCGGTTGATTCGATGAGGCCTGCGGCGAGGAGTCTGGTCCGGTATTTGGCCACGAGAGTGGGCCGTGAACCGGTCCGCCGGACGATGTCCCCGGCCGTGGAGGGTCCATCGTCGATGGCCATTGCGTGCAGGATCTCCTGGTCTTTGGCGGATGCCGCGGCGAGGGCGGCTTCAATGACGACGCGTTCGTTGCGTCGGATGGCGGCGGCAATTGCCCGGTCGACGGCGGCGGAGGAGAGGCCGCCGTTGTTATTCTCGGCCTCGCGCCAGAGGAAGTAGCCGACCAGTTGGATGAGGAAGGGGTAGCCTCCGGTGGTTGTCGCTGCCTTGTGCACCAGGTCCGGGTCGATGGTGATCCCGGCGGCGGCGAAGGTTTCCGTGAAGGATGTCTCGACATCGCGTACCGCGGCGGCATGGAGATCGATCTTGTCGGCTCTGCGAAGGAATGTTGCCACGCCCTCGTTCAGGAGATCCGATACGGCAGAGGGAAGGCCTGCAAAGATCAGTGCGATGGGCAGCCGGTCTTGGATGAAGTGCTGGACGTTGGCCGCCAGCTGGGCCAGTTCGGCTCGGTCGGCGGCATGGATCTCGTCGACGGTGATGAGGAGCCCGGTCCCGCGTTCGTCGAGAAGCTTCAGGAGTGTTTCCCCCAGTTCCCACCAGTCCACCTGGCGTTCGGGCGAAAGTTGGGACGTGACACTGAACCCGGCAATCGAAATCCCTGTGATACGACGGCGGGATTCGGGTTGGTCGTCAAGCTCCTGGATGAGTCGGCGCATCTTTTCGCCGATCCGACCCATGAAGGTTCCGGTCGCGGTCTCGGCCACCACTGCCCATCCGTGCTCCTGGGCAAGGTCATGGGCAGCTCCCAGCATGACCGTCTTGCCGATGCCGCGGGCACCGGTGAAGATGGACAGGAGTCCAGGGGCTCCGGAACCGAGCTGAAGGCCATATTCGAATTCATCCAGGAGTCCGGAGCGGCCGATGACTTCCGGTGGGGTGGCTCCGGCCGTAGGCCGGAACGGGTTGTCCATGTTGAGCACGCCACGTTCCTCAGGTGAATTTGGTGAATTTGGTGAATTTGGGTATCCGGGTGAATTTGGTGAACTTTTTGCCATGATACTCGTGTTCCTCGGATCCGAGCCACTGAGGGGACCATCGGGGGTAGACGATCTGCGTCGGAAGGACGGCGCCGAAGATGAAGATGCAGCATTCGCGCGTTTGGAGAGGGCAACCTTTGGAAGACAATAAAATATGCCCTCCCCTAAGAAGAGGTCAGGAGTTCGAATCTCCTTAGCTCCACAGTGAAGGCCCTTTGACCTGCGGAAACGTTGGGTGGGAGGGCCTTGCTCGTGCCGATCCTTAGCTCATCCGCTCAGCCAGGGACACAATGATCCCCTCTGGACCTCGAACGTACGCCATGCGCCAGGCTCCCTCGTACTGGCCGATGCCACCGACCAACCCGTACCCCTCCGAAGCCAACCGGTCGACCCTCGCTTGAAGATCGTCGACTTCGAAAGACAAGCTGCGCAGCCCAAGTTCGTTGGCCATGGCGGCGGGCGATCCCGGCTGCGGATCTGGCCTGACGAAGCTGGATAGCTCCACCCCGGTTCCTCCGCCTGGTGTCCGCAACATGACGATCTCGGTGCGGGAGTCCGGGATCGCTGTGACCGTATCAATGAACTCGCCCTCCACAAAGGTCCGGCCCTCGATCTCGAGCCCGAGTCCCACGAAGAACGCCGCCACGTGGTCGAGGTCCTGAACAGTGACGCCGACGTGGTCGAACCGCATGATGCGCGACATGAGAAAAACCTCCAAGTGTTCGTTTGCACGGTCCAGGACGGAGCCTACCGGGGACTTTACGGCGGATTCACGTTGGGAGAAAGAGTCCGGCGCGCGGCTGGCACGGTGTACGGGCAGGGATCCAGGTCGGCGGCCCGGCTCCGTGTGCGCAAACCAGCGGATTGGCCGGCACGGCCCGTGCGTAGGCTTGGGGAGCGCCATGTCAGACTGGACGCATGTGTCCCCTCCCTGTGAAGCCGCGCGCTCTGTCCAACAGCGTTGAGAGCGTGGGCCCGACGTCGTCGAGCGGCGCAGGCCGCCACCTGGCCCTGAGGATCGACGATGCCTGGCTCAGGTTCCAGACGCGTCTCGCGATCCGGCGCGGTCGGGTGGAGACCGTCATCCCTTACACCGGTTACGGCACCACCTCATGGGTCCGGGTTTTGGCGCGCATTGTCCGCAGTGAACCACGGGACGGCGGGAGCGGCACCCAGGCAGGTAAGCTCAAACCGCTGAAAGATGGCATGCGCGGTTGGCGCAATTTCACGAGCGCGCCCGTGGCACATGCCACCGTGCGGGTGACGATTGCGGGCATCGACCACGACGTCGAAGCCGACCGCGGAGGTGTCGTCGACGCCCAAATCCCGGCAGCCCTCGACGTCGGCTGGCATATGATCACCGTGCAATCCGGCGGATCCAGGATCGTGGAAGCCCCCGTGCAAATCGTCGCGGACGACGCAGACTTCGGTGTCGTCTCCGACATTGACGATACCGTGATGGTCACGGCGCTGCCCCGTCCATTCCTAGCCGCCTGGAACACCTTCGTACTCGACGAACACGCGAGGACCCCGACGCCGGGCATGGCTGTGCTGTACGAGCGGATCGTGAGGACGGCGCCGTCGGCCCCCGTGGTGTACCTGTCGACCGGAGCGTGGAACGTCGCTCCGACACTGTCACGCTTCCTGTCCCGCAATTTATATCCCGCCGGTCCCAAGCTCCTGACCGACTGGGGTCCCACCCCGGACCACTGGTTCCGCAGCGGACAGGAGCACAAGAGGAGTTCGTTGGAACGTCTCGCGGCGGAGTTCCCCGGCGTCAAGTGGCTGCTGGTTGGCGACGATGGACAGCATGACGAAGCGATCTATGCCGAGTTCGCCCAACGCCATCCGCAGAACGTCAGGGCAATCGCGATCCGCCAGCTTTCCGTCGGGGAAGCGGTGCTCGCGGGCGGGCGGTCAAAGTCCGCGGCTCAGCCCACGCCGGGGATTCCCTGGATTTACTCTCCGGACGGTGCAGGGATGTCGGCCCAGCTCGAGCAGCTGGGCATCATCCGGCGCAGCGTCCGGCCCGCAGACGTGCCGGAGACGCCGTAGGCCCGCAGCTGACCGACGTCGGATCCCCGCCCGGTGAGAACAGCAGGCGGTGCCGACTCATCTCGCAGACAAGCAGCCTATGGTTGGCAATTTGCGCCGCGCGTACGATCAGAACAGGGCAATTCTCGATAACCATGATCTGGAGGTTGACGTGACAACTGCAATTATTGGAACCGGCAACATCGGGTCCAGTGTCGCCCGCCATCTTGTTCAAGGCGGCGAGCCGGTGGTCTTGGCGGCCCGCGATCAATCCCATGCTGAATCGTTGGCCGCTGAGCTCGGTGCATTGGCGAGTTCGGCGAGCGTCGGCGATGCCGTGTCACAGGCTGAAGCTGTCGTGATGGCCGTGTGGCTGGACACCGAGAAGGAACTCATCTCCCAACTGTCAGACGCCCTGGTCGGCAAGGTCGTCATCGACCCGACCAACCCGATCGGGCCTGATGGCCACGGCGGCTACACCACGACGCTGCCGGAGGGCCAATCAGCAGCATCGATCGTGGCAGACCTTCTCCCTGATGGCGCGCATTTCGTGAAGGCCTTCGGCACATTGGGTGCCGACGCGCTGGGTTCGGCAGCCAACCGGCCATCCGGGCGGGCAGTTCTGTTTTACGCAACCGACGACGACGCTGCGGCCGAAACGGTGGAGCGGCTCATTCGTGTCGCTGGCTTTGACCCGGTCAAAGCCGGCGGAATCGAGGCGGCCGGCAGGCTCGAGTTGATGCGAGGCGATCTTCACCAGAATGGCGGGCTTGGTGGAAGGCTTTTGAACGCCGATGAGGCGCGTGCCTCCCTCTAGAGCAGATCGCGGCGGCGGGACGAAGCGAAGGCCCTCCGAACTGCGGAATCGCAGGTTCGGAGAGCCTTCGTTGTGCCGGTCCTGACTAGACGAAAACGGATAGCAGCAGCGTGAATCCGAATCCGACGACGGAAATTATCGTTTCCATGACTGACCAGGTCTTGATCGTCTGGCCTACCGTCAGTCCGAAGTATTCCTTGACCAGCCAGAAGCCGGCGTCATTGACATGGGAGAAGAACAGCGATCCGGCACCGATGGCGAGCACAACCAGCGCCAGCTGAGCCGGGGACAAGCCGGTTGCCAGCGGTGCGATGATTCCTGCGGCCGTCACTGTGGCAACAGTCGCCGAGCCGGTGGCAAGACGAATCAGAACTGCGATGATCCAACCCAGCACCAGTGCCGACAGGCTGGCAGCGACCGCGATCTTGGCGATCGCGGTTCCGGTGCCGCCGTCGACGAGTACTTGTTTGAAGCCGCCGCCCGCGCCGACGATAAGCATGACCCCGACGATCGGCAACAGGCTCTCGCCGATCTTCTTCGTCAGAATGGAGGCTGAGAAGCCGACCCTCGTACCGAAAGTCACCATTGCCAAAAGCACCGCCACGAGCAGGGCAAAGACCGGGTCGCCGATGAAGTCCAGCAGAGGCCGGAGCGGCGCGTTCTTGTCCATCCAAATGTCTGCCCCGGCTTTGATCAGCATGAGCACCAACGGTGACAGCAGGGTCACCAAGGTCCAGCCAAAGGACGGGCTGCGCGTTGCTTGTGGATCCTGCGCCTTGCCGACGGGCGCGTCGCCGCGCGAACTGGCGGCCTTCGCGCCGGGGCCTTGCGATCTGGCCGTCTCGGCGTTCTCGCCGGCTCCAACGGTAACGGCGAGGCCAGCGCCTGCGGCTCCGATCGGCACGATCCGTGCGGCGAGACGACCAAAGAGGGGACCAGCGATGATCACGGTCGGAATGGCTATGAGTAGTCCAAACGCGAGGGTCACACCGACATTGGCGTGCAGGATGCCGATCGCGGCCAACGGGCCCGGGTGCGGCGGGATGAAACCGTGGAGGACCGACAAACCGGCCAAGGCCGGAATGCCAAGACGCATTGCCGGGCCCTTGGAGCGGTGCACAGCGAGCATCACCACGGGAATGAGCAGCACGAGCCCGATCTCGAAGAACATGGGTATGCCGATGATGCCGGCGATGAGCGCCATCTTCCAGGGCAGCGTTGCAGGCCGGCCATGGAGGAGCGTGTCCACGATCTTGTCCGCGCCGCCGGAATCAGCCAGCAGCTTGCCCAGCATGGCTCCCAAGGCGATGAGCACACCCACGTAGCCCAGCACGCCGCCGACGCCATTTTCGTAGGAGGTTGTCACCTTGTCCAAGGAAATGCCCGAAGCAATGCCGACGAAGAGGGCGCCGATGCTCAATGCCAGGAAAGCATGCATCTTTGCCCAGACGATCAGCAAGACGACTATCGCGATGCCGATTGCCGCCACAACAAGTACTTGGGTGTCGTGGCCGGTCCAAGGTTGATGCATCGCATCCGTAGTGGCGTCCGTGGCTACCCCGGCGAGGGGCCTGCTGAGGATGGAGATTCCGTTCATGGTTCTCGTCCTGTTCCGCTCGGCCGCAGGCCGAACTTGTCCATGATTTGTTGGGCAATCACTCCTGGAGCCGGGCCAACGTCGATCCGGATTCCGGGCTCACCCGGAGACAGCTCTTCAAGATCCGCGAACTGACTCCCCAACATACTGGCGGGCATGAAATGGCCGTGGCGTTCGGCCAGCCGTGCGCTGATAGTCTCGGGCGTCCCGGACAGAAAAACGAAGACGACGCCTGAACCTCGGCGATTAATAATGCTTCGATAGGACCGTTTGAGCGCCGAACACGTGATGACGCCGTTTTCCCCGTGATCCAGCCTCTGGTCGACCCACTCGGCGACCTTCTCCAGCCAGGGATATCTGTCCTCATCCGTCAGCGGATGCCCCGCTGCCATCTTGTCGATGTTTGTTTGGGGATGCAAGGCATCCCCTTCCTCGAAGGCCCAGCCAAGCCGCCCCGCCAGGAGTGCGGCAACCGTGGATTTCCCTGAGCCGGAAACACCCATGACAACCAGCACAACGGGTTCGGACAGAGGGGTCGTCGCCATGTCCAGAGGGTCCATGGAGCCCATCTTGGCAGCACGTGGGCCTCAGTGCCATAGGGAATCGCAGTGGATCTCCTGGCGGCCGGGCCCCGGGGGCGCAGGCCTGACGACGCCTCATTCGGGGCGTTGTACGATCTCGGACAGAAGCGGCAAGGCCCGGTCAAGCCCGACACCAGGAAAGCTCGAGGGGATACGGACACCGCTTCCGGGAAAAAACCAGGCGTCCCGTTTTTAGTCCGGCCGATGCGCATCCACAAGTTGCCAATATTTGGCAATCGGTTGTCAATCCGACACCAAGGTGGCTAGACTCGAGGCGAACGCATGCCCGTGAACTACGATTTGGTGCCATTTGTCGCCATGCGGGCGAACGGATCCAAAGGAGAATTCCGTGACTGAAACCAATGCCGTGTGGAGCCTGTCCGGTTTCGGCGACGAAGTGGATCCCGATCCCGCCGTCCAGGCCGCAGTCCTGCTGGCGCTCGGTGCCGGCCATATCGAAGTGCGCAGCGCGTGGGGCACCAACGTTTCGGAGCTCGAACCGGAAGAGGTCGGGCGGCTCAAGGCGATCCTGGACGCGAAGGGCCTGAAGGTTTCCGCGGTCGCGAGCCCCATCGGCAAGGTTGACGTCGGTGTTCCGGTGGAACATGAGCTCGCCCGGCTGCGCCAGATCATTTCGGTGGCCAAGGTGCTCGACACCAAATACATCCGCATCTTCTCCTTCTACCGGGCCGAAGGGCAGAGCCCGGAGGACATCCGCGACTCAGTCATGGAGCGCCTGACCGCACTTAGCAACGAGGCGGCAGCGTCCGGCGTCGTCCTCCTGCACGAAAACGAAAAGGGCATCTACGGCGACACGCCCGAGCGCGTCCTGGACATCATGGAGACTGTCGATTCACCCGCGCTGCGCGTTGCCTGGGACAGCGCCAACTTTGTCCAGGTGGGCGTCAAGCCGTACACCGAGGCTTATGCGGTGCTGCGCCCCTACTTGGAGTACTTCCAGATCAAGGATGCAATCAGCGGGACAGGTGAAGTGGTGCCTGCAGGCGAAGGCGACGGCGAACTGGACGCCACTATTGCCGCGCTCAAGGCCGATGGCTTTGCCGGCTTCGTTTCGCTCGAACCCCACCTTGCAAGCACACACGAATTGGGCGGATTCTCCGGACCCATCGCCTTCGGCGCCGCAGCGCGCGCCTTTGCGGCACTCGCAGCCAAGAACGGTGTTGCCCTCGCCTGAGGGCCTGTAGGTTCAAAGGAAAACATCTTTCGAGGGAGAAGAATGCCTACAGCAGCAGTCATCGGTTGCGGCGATGTATCGAGTGTGCACCTCGGAGCAATCGCCAAAATGGACGACGTTGAACTCGTGGCGGTCTGCGACACCGACGCCGGTCGCCTCCAGGCGGCAACGGCCGCCTACGGTGTGCCGGGTTACGAGGACTACCTGGAGATGCTCGAATCGGTGAGGCCCGACGTCGTGCATATCTGCACTCCGCACCACCTGCATGCTTCGCTGGCCGCGGAGTGCCTTGAGCGCGGAGTCAGCGTGATCGTCGAGAAGCCGCTCGCCCACACCCTTGAAGAGGGGCGACGGCTGGTCGAGGCGGCTGAACGGAGCACCGCAAAGATCGCCGTATGTTTCCAGAACCGCTACAACGCGACGTCCCAGGCCATGCGGAGACTGCTCGACGACGGCGGGCTGGGCCAGGTTCTCGGCGCCTCGGCAACCGTGATGTGGCACCGGACGGCCGAGTACTACCGTGACAGGCCGTGGCGCGGTACCTGGGCCGAAGGAGGCGGCGGCCTCATGATGAACCAGGCCATCCACACGGTGGACCTGCTCCAGTGGCTGGTAGGCGACGTGACCAAGGTGGAGGGCCACGCCTCCACGCGCTCGCTTGGCGGCGTGATCGAGGTGGAGGATACGGCGGAATTCATCGCCGGGCACGCAAACGGTGCCACCAGCGTCTTCTACGCCACCTTGGCCAATGCCACCAACGCACCGGTGACGCTGGACATCGTGACCGAAAAGGCCACGCTCAGCCTCCGGGGCGACCTTGTTGTCAGCTATGCCGACGGCACCGTGGAAACCATCGCGGAACGTGCCTTGGAATCGGGTGGGCGCGCGTATTGGGGCGTATCCCACGAACTCCTGATCAAGGATTTCTATGCCAAGCTCGGGGATCCTGCTCCCTTCTGGATCAGCCCCGCGGAAGCCGAAAAATCACTCAGGATCGTCAAAGACATCTACGCCCAAAGCTACCCGGACATTTCCGGGCAAGTGGGCTAACCACGCGGCCCATAAAGGCCCGGAACCAACGGAGGACAAAAGTGGCAAAAATCGGCGTACAGGCAATGATGCTGAAGGGCAGTTTTGCCGAAGACGGGGCGTTTGAAACGCTCCGCAAGGTCAGTGCGATAGGGTACAACGCCGTCGAGATTTCGCAGATCCCGATGACGCCGGAAAACGTTGCCGAACTGGACCGCTCCCGGAGCGAACTCGGCATGGACATCGCGGCGCTTTCGGTCGCCATGGAGACGCCCAAGGGCATGCCCGGCGACTCGCTCAAGGACCACTTCGACAAGATCGTTGACGACGCAAAGCGGCTCAACACCCACCTCCTGCGGATTGGCATGATGCCCTTCCCGGCGATGAAGTCGATCGACGCCGTGGTGGACTTCGCGAAGCAAGCCGACGAATACGCCGAAAGCCTCCGTGAACACGGCATCGGCTTGTACTACCACAACCATCACATCGAGTTCGCGAAGTTCGACGGCACATACATGCTGGACATCATCGCCGAAAACTCCCCGGCCATGGGCATGGAGATCGACGTGCACTGGGTGCAGCGCGGCGGCCTGGATCCCGTCCGGACCCTGGCCAAATACGCCGGACGCACGGCCATGGTGCACCTGAAGGACTACCGGATAGGGGAGTTGCCGGAATCGGCCTTCGGGCTCCTGGAAACGGGGGACCTCGCGGGCTTCATGGCCGAGTTCAAGAACGTGGTCCAGTTTGCCGAAGTGGGCGAAGGCAACCTTGACTTCCCGTCCATCATTCACGCGGCCCAGGCTGCCGGCGCGGAGTACTTGCTCGTGGAGCAGGACGAGCTCTATGGCCGAACGGTGTGGGAAGCCCTGCAGACTTCATACGACAACCTGGTGGCCATGGGTCACGCCGACCTCTTCTAATCCCACTACAACGGAGATCTACTCATGAGCAAGAAAGTACGCCTTGGCATCATCGGCCTAGGCCAGCAGGGCGGCACGTACGCCAAGTTCATCACTGACGGATTGGTTCCGAACATGGTGATCGGCGCTATCTGCGACACCGATCCTGCAAAGAAGGAGCTGGCGGCCTCCCTGTACCCAGGTGCGCCGTTCTACGACGACTACATCGCGATGCTGGAAAGCGGCGACGTCGATGCGATCGTCACGTGCGTGCCCCACTACCTGCACCCGGAAATGGGCATCGAATCGCTCAAGCGCAACATCCACGCCCTCGTCGAGAAGCCCGCTGGTGTCTACACCAAGCAAGTCAAGCGGCTCAATGAGTTCGCGGCTTCCAAGCCCGAGCTTTCATTCGGGATCATGTTCAACCAGCGCAACAACCCCCTGTACAAGAAGCTCAAGGAGATCGTAGACAACGGCGAGATCGGGGCCATCCGGCGCACCAACTGGATCATCACCAACTGGTGGCGCCCGCAGGGCTACTACAACTCCAGCGAATGGCGCGCCACGTGGGGCGGCGAAGGCGGCGGCGTCCTGGTCAACCAGGCACCCCACCAGCTCGACCTGTGGCAGTGGATCTGCGGCGTGCCGAAGTCCGTCTACTCTAAGGTGGCGTACGGGTTCCGCCGGGACATCGCCGTGGAAGACGAGGTCACCGCCGTCGTGGATTACGGCAACGGTGCCACCGGAGTTTTCGTCACGGCCACGCACGACCTTGTGGGCACGGACCGCTTCGAGATCCTGGGTGACCAGGGCAAGATCGTGGTGGAAAACAGCAAGACAGCCACGGTCACCCGCCTGGTCAAACCCGAGCGCGAACTCAGCGACGGCATGGACATGGACGATGTCCGCAAGCTCTTCATGGGCGAATTGAAAGCCGAGGACTACTACACCACCGAGGTGATCGAGTTCGAGTCGGCCTGGGGCGGCCAACACGCCGGCGTCCTGGAGAACTTCGCGGCCAACATCCTCGACGGCACTCCGTTGTTGGCACCCGGCTCGGACGGCATCAAAGGCGTCCGCCTGGCCAACGCCATCCACCTGTCGAGCTGGACCGGCAAGGAAGTCTCCCTGGACTTCGACGAGGAGGAGTACATGCGCGAGCTCAACAAGCGCATCAGCGAAGAAGGCAAGTTCGCCGAGCGCTCCTAGCTCGCAGGGCGCGTGAGTAGGGCACTTAAGCAGGGCGGTCGCCGGCCGAGTGGTTTGGCAACCGTCCTGCTTTTGTTGCCAAGCCAGATTACGATTGAGCCGTGACTGAAGCGACGAACTCCGGAGCAGTAACTTCCCCCGCCAAGCGCGGACGCGGGGAGAAATCCTCGCCCACCATCTACGACATCGCGAGGCTCGCGGGAGTCAACCCTTCCACGGTTTCGCGCGCGCTGAGCAAACCGGGCAGGGTCAGTGCCAAGACCCAGAAAATCATCGAGGATGCCGCCGAGCAGCTGAATTACCAGGTGAACCCCTTCGCCCGGGCGCTTCCCACCGGCCGTACCCAGACGATCGGACTGATCGTCGCGGATATCACCAACCCGACGTTCTTCGACATTATCCGCGGTGCGGAAACCACCGGGTCGGCCCGGGACTACACCCTGGTGTTGGCCGAGTCTGCGGAGTCGCCTGAAACCGAACTGATTGCGGCCCGCAGGATGTTGGGCACGGTGGACGGCCTCATACTGGCGAGCCCCCGCATGGACGACGAAAAGATCCGGGCTTTGGCTGCGGACAAGCCGGTAGTCGTGATCAATCGCGAAATAGAGGGCGTGCCGTGCGTAGTCCCGGACGTCAACAAGGGGATTGGCCAGGCCGTGCGGAGCCTAGCCGCCAACGGCCACCAGCAGCTCGCCTATGTTGCGGGGCCGCCGCAGTCCTGGATGTCGCGCCGCCGCTGGGAAGGCGTCCAAGCTGCCTGCGATTGGTACAAGTTGGGAGCCGTCCGCTTGGAATCGTCCAAGCCAACGGTCGACGGCGGCCGCCAAGTAGCGCGCGACGTCCTGGCGAGCGGCGCGACGGCGGTAATCACCTACAACGATCTCCTTGCCATAGGCCTCATGCAGGAGCTCCAGGCCGCCGGCATGCACGTTCCGGACCAGATCAGCATCGTAGGCTTCGACGACATCTTCGGGGCAGACTTCACGACGCCGGCGCTTACCACCGTGAGGTCGCCGCTGGGGGAGTGCGGTTCCCGCGCTGCCGCCCTCCTGCTGGACATGTTGCTAGGCCAGGAAGGGCCCGCGGAAGCCGTCCGGGTGGACACGGAGCTCGTGGTGCGCGGTTCCAGCGGGCGGCTGATCGCGTAGTTTCAAGTGATCTTCGGTGGAAGATGCAACGCGGTGGCAATAGTTGGCAACCGGTTGACAGATTGATTCTTCCGGCCGAAAATTGACCTATGTCACAGTCGATCGCAGCCAATCCTGACCGGCTCCTGCCCGCGGATCCCGGGACGCGCAGCATTGCGCGCTCCCTACTGGAGCGCGTCCAGGACCTGCCCATCATCTCTCCGCACGGCCACGTTGACGCCGCCGTCATCGAGCACAACACGCCGTTCCCCGATCCGGCTGCGCTCCTGGTCAGCCCGGACCATTACGTCACCAGGCTGATCCACGCCAGCGGAGTCCCCATGGACAAGTTGCTCTCGGGAGGCGCCAACGCGTCCGAATCGCGGGAGATCTGGCGGACGTTCGTCCAGGCGTGGCCCCTCTTCGAAGGCACGGCGTCTGGGTACTGGCTGCGCACGCAGTTCGACAGCGTGTTCAAGCTCGGCGCGGACCTTGGCGAGATGTCCGCAGATGCCAGCTATGACGCCATTGCCGCCAAGCTCGTGGAGCCCGATTTCCGTCCCCGCCAGCTCTTCAAGGACTTCAACATCGAGGTCCTGGCCACCACGGACGATCCCCTGGACAGTCTCGCCAGCCACAAGGCGATCGCCGAGGACCCCTCCTTCAACGGGGGCGTGCTGCCGACCTTCCGTCCGGATGCCTACCTGAACATCGCGCACCCGGCATGGGGTGCCAACGTCGAGCGGCTTGTCGATTCCGCCGCCGACGGCGCTAGCGGCTACACCGGCTACATCAAAGCCCTGGAAAACCGCCGTCGTTATTTCGTGGACCACGGCGCGGTGTCCGCGGACCACGGCGTCCTCACCCCGGCAACGCTCAAGCTTGACCGGAGCGAAGCCGAGCGGATCTTCGAACTGGCGCGTGCCGGCAAGGCCACGGCCGAGGACCGCAATACCTTCGAAGCCCACATGATGTACCAGATGGCAAGGATGTCCGTCGAAGACGGCCTGGTCATGACCATCCACCCGGGTTCCTTCCGCAACCACCACCAGCCCACCTTCGACGCCTACGGCGCGGACACCGGACACGACATACCATTCGCCACCAACTACACCGAAGCCATCCGCCCCCTGCTCCAGGACTTCGGCACGGCCAAGGACTTCCACTTGGTGCTGTTCACCCTCGACGAGACCGTGTTTTCCCGCGAGCTGGCGCCCCTGGCAGGGTTCTACCCCTCCGTGTACCTCGGCGCTCCCTGGTGGTTCCTCGATGCACCGGACGCCATGCTGCGGTTCCGCTCCGCCGTCACCGAGACCACCGGCTTCTCCCGGTCATCGGGGTTCATCGACGACACCCGCGCGTTCTGCTCGATCCCGGCCCGGCACGACGCTTCCCGCCGGATCGAAGCATCCTTCCTTGCGCGCCTCGTCGCCGAACATCGTGTCAGCGAGGACCGAGCCCACGAAATCATCGTCGACGTCGTCGACTCCTCACCCCGAAGGGTCTTCAAGCTGTGAGCAACGAACCCGAGCGAACTGCGGAGCTTCCCCGCTTGAGCCGCTCCGTCAGGCCCATCGCCAAGGCCCCGGTACGCATTGTGCACATGGGACTGGGGGCCTTCCACCGCTCCCACCAGGCGTGGTACACCCAGCATGCAGGCGACGCGGCCGAGTGGGGCATTGCCTCCTTCACGGGCCGCCGCCCGGATGCCGCGGAGCTCCTGTCCGCACAGGACGGCTTGTACACCGTGGTGGAACGCTCAGACGCCGGTGATTCCTTCGAAGTCATCGGCAGCATCGTCGAAGCTGTTGACGGTGCCGACGTCGAGCGTTTTGTCGAGCTTGTCTCGGCGCCGCTGACCTCGCTCATCACGCTCACCATCACCGAAGCCGCCTACCGGCTCGGGGCCGACGGCAAGCTGGACAACCAGGCGCCCGACGTCGTCGCGGACCTCGCCGTGCTCGCTGATGCTTCTGCTTCCGGCAAGCCGACGACGCCGCTGGGGCGGCTCGTGCTGGGCCTCGCCGCGCGCCGTGATGCCGACGCCGGCCCACTCGCCGTCGTCTGCTGCGACAATCTCTCCAACAACGGGACCGTCGCCAGAAGCGCCGTGATGGGGATGGCCAAGGCCTTCGACGCCGGGCTCGCCGCCTGGATCGACGCCAATGTCAGTTTCGTCAGTACTTCCGTTGACCGCATCACGCCGCGGACCACGGACGCCGACATCGACGCCGTCGCTTCCGCCTGCGGATACCGCGACGAATCGCCCGTGGTCGCCGAGCCGTTCCTCAACTGGGTCCTGAGCGGGGACTTTCCCGCTGGGCGACCGCACTGGGAGGACGCGGGTGCCGTTTTCGTGGACGAGATCGAGCCGTACGAGAACCGCAAGCTGTGGCTCCTCAATGGCGCCCACTCGCTGCTCGCCTATGCCGGGCAGCTGCGTGGACACAAGACAGTGGCCGAAGCCCTCGCTGATGATTCCTGCCGACGGGCCGTGGAGGACTTTTGGGACGAGGCCGCCTCCAACCTGCCTGGTGAGGACTTGCGAATCCCCGAGTACCGGGCCGCCCTGCTGGAACGCTTCGGGAACTCCCGGATCGCCCACCACCTGGCCCAGATCGCCATGGACGGCAGCACCAAGCTGCGCATGCGGGCAGTGCCTGTGCTCCGCGCCGAGCGCGCAGCCGGCCGCAGCGGCCAGGCCGCTGCGCGGATGATCGCGGCCTGGACCGCCTACACTGCCACGGCAACAGGTCTCCAGGACCCGCAGGCGGCAGGGATCGCCGCCGCGAACCTCCTCACTGGCCGTGCCCGGCTCGAGGCTTTGCTCGGCCTCGTGGATCCGGACTTGGTTGAAGACAGGGCGATCGTGGACCTCGTTGAGGGTTTGGCCGAGTCCTTCGCGGCTGCCGGCAACCTCAGCTAATCCGCCAGGTACTTTCGACGGCGCCCGTTGCCTTCCCCGTGAAGGCGACGGGCGCCGTCGTCGTTGGCCCGGTATATGTGAGCGGGCGTTCGCCGGAGACGGGTCATATGTGAGCGGGCGTTCGCCGGAACTGACGCTCGCTCGGATATGTGGCACTTTCCCCTGACGCTCGCTCATCTTTGACGGCCTTTTCGGCATCGCTCGCTCACATCTTGAATGTGCCCAGAAGTTGGAAGTTTCTATGGAAACATTTGGCAACCGCTTGCCGAATGATTGCCAGGGTGATTAGAATTACATCAAGCTTCAACAATTTCTGGCCTAGTCGGCCGAAGCTTTTCCATCATCGCAAGCCGGGGCATGGGGTACCGGCAAGGGTAAAGGAGCCCGCAATGAATAAGCTCAGCAAACTCAGCATCCTAGGCTATGGGGCTGGCGACGCCGCCAACAACCTTGCCTTCACTACCGCCACCATGTTCCTGCTTGTCTACTACACCGACGTCGCTGGCATATCCGCGGCGGCCGCCGGCACCCTGTTGCTTACGGTCAGGATCTTCGACGCTTTCGCCGATGTCTTCGCCGGACGATTGGTTGACCGCGCCTATAGCAAGCGCTTCGGAAAATTCCGCCCGTTCATCATGTTCGGCTCCATCCCATTGCTGCTTTTGAGTGTCGCGGCCTTCTCCATTCCACAGGTCGGCGAAACAGGGATGTTGCTCTATGCCTACGTGACATATGCGGCGCTGGGCCTGGCCTACTCGCTGGTCAACATCCCGTACGGTTCGCTAGCGGGCGCGATGACCCAGGAGCCGGGGGAGCGAGCCAAGCTCGGATCCGCCCGCATGGTCGGCGCCCTTTTGGTCAGTTCCGCGTTGGGCATCTTCGTAGCTCCGCTGATCAAGCCCGGCGCCAACCTGCAGTCCACGTTCACCATCATTACTCTGGCCTTCGTCGCGATCGGCGCGGCTCTGTACTTCTTCACGTTCCTGACCGCCAAGGAGCGGGTGCACCGTGCGGTACCCAAAGTTTCCTTCAAGCAAAGCATGGCGACGCTCAAGACAAACCGTCCCCTGCTCATGCTGTGCCTCAGCTCCTTCCTCTTCCTGACCGGCTACATGGCACTGTCTTCGGTGCAGCTGTACTACTTGCGCGACGTCCTCGGCAGGCTGGATCTTTACGCTGTCCTCTCCATCGTCCAGCTTGTGGTGACCTTTGCCCTCGCTCCGCTCATGCCGAGGTTGGTCCGAAACTTCGGCAAGAAGACCATCTACGTGGCTGCCGGTTTCCTCGCTATCATCGGCGGCGCAATCGTCTTCTTCGCTCCGGCCACCCTCGTCTGGGTTGGATTCGCGGGTCTGCTCCTGAGCATGCTTGGCGTGATGGCCGTCAACATCGTGGTGTGGGCCTTGGAAGCAGACACTGTGGAGTACGGCGAATGGAAAACCGGTGTCCGGACTGAAGGCATCACCTACGCACTGTTCTCCTTCACCCGTAAGACGGGCCAAGCCGTCGGCGGCGCCCTTGCCGCATATGCTCTCGCTGCCGGCGGTTATAAGTCCGGGACCACGCACAGCGCCGAGTCCCTGCAAGCCATCCAGTTTGCCGCAGGTGCGCTGCCCGCCATCATGACCGTCCTCGCGATCGTCGTTATGGCCAAGTACAAGTTGACCGACGCGTTCCATGCCCAGATCCTGGGCGAAATCAAGGCCCGTCGCGCCCTGGAAGCATCCGGCTCAGAGCCATTTGGCGCGGAGGCCGAGTCCGCGACTCCCGTCGAGCGGGCAGCCTCGGAACTTGCCTCGTCGACGGCCGGGGAAACCGCTCGGGAAACCGCCGGGCCAGAAAAAATCTCCACGAAATAATACTGCAACCGGTTGCCAATTATTGTCATCCATCCTAAGATCGTCTTTACCCGCCCTGTGGTGCTCGTCGCATCCGGGCCAGGCCAGCCCTCGATCAGCAACCCTGAAAGGACCAGCTGTGAAAATCATTGCCGCTGAAGTCTTCGTGACCAGCCCCACCCGGAACTTCGTGACCTTGCGGATCACTACCGAGGACGGCGTGACCGGCATCGGCGACGCGACCCTGAACGGCCGTGAACTCGCAGTGGCCGCGTACTTGAAGGAACACGTCGCGCAGCTGCTGATCGGCAAAGACCCGCACCGTATCGAGGACACCTGGCAGTTCCTGTACCGCTCTTCGTACTGGCGCCGCGGCCCGGTTACCATGGCCGCTATCGCCGCCGTCGACATGGCCCTGTGGGACATCAAGGGCAAGGTGGCCGGACTGCCGGTGTACCAGCTCCTGGGCGGCGCCTCTCGCAATGGGCTTCGCGCGTACGGGCACGCCTCGGGCGCGGACATCCCTTCCTTGTTCGACTCGGTCCGCGAGCACCTGGAACTCGGTTACAAGTCGATCCGTATCCAAACCGCGATCCCGGGCATCAAAGCCGTCTACGGTGTGGCCGCGCAGGCTCAGGCCTCGGGCGAGCGCTACGACTACGAGCCAGCCGGCCGCGGTGCGTTTCCGCAGGAAGAAGACTGGGACACCCGCGCCTACCTGCGCCACCTGCCCACCGTCTTCGAAGCGGTGCGCAACGAATTCGGCCCGGAAATCCCGCTCCTGCACGATGGCCACCACCGCATGACCCCCATCCAGGCCGCCAAGCTCGGCAAGGCCCTGGAACCGTACGACCTGTTCTGGCTCGAAGACTGCACCCCGGCCGAAAACCAGGAAGGGCTGCGCCTGGTCCGCCAGCACACCACCACGCCGCTGGCCATCGGTGAAATCTTCAACACTGTCTTTGACTTCCAGACCCTCATCAAGGAACAGCTGATCGACTACGTCCGGGCCGCGTCAACGCACTTCGGCGGGATCTCGCCGCTGAAGAAGGTCATGGACTTCGCCGCGCAGTACCAGATCAAGTCCGGTTTCCACGGCCCCACTGACATTTCGCCGGTCGGTTTCGCCGCACAGCTTCACGTGGGCCTGGCCATCCACAACTACGGCATCCAGGAATACATGCAGCACTCGGACAAGACCAACACGGTCTTCGAGCAGTCCATGACCTTCACCGACGGCTACCTGCACCCCGGCGACGAGCCGGGCCTCGGCGTCGAATTCAACGAAGAAGCCGCCAACTCCTTCCCGTACCAGCAGGCCTACCTGCCCTACAACCGCCTCGTGGACGGCACCGTCCATGACTGGTAGGAACATCGCCGTGGCTGGCGACCCCGGCGCAGCCGCGGAACAGCCGCGGCGCATCGTGGTGATGGGCGTCTCCGGTTGCGGCAAGACCACCATCGGAGACCTCGTCGCCCGGGCGCTGGGAGTTCCGTTTCTCGACGGCGATTCGCTCCACCCGGTGGAAAACGTTGCCAAGATGGCTGCGGGCACGCCCCTGACTGATGAGGACCGCTGGCCCTGGCTCGCGACCGTGGGCACCGAACTCGCCAACGCCGGCAACGGCGGGCTGGTTCTCGCGTGCTCCGCCCTCCGGCGCAGCTATCGGGACGCCATCCGCGAGAAAGCCCCGGACACCGTTTTCCTGCACCTGCACGGCAGCAAAGAGGTTCTCAGGGAACGGACAGAAGGGCGTTCCGGCCACTTCATGCCGCCCGCCCTCCTTGATTCGCAGCTCGCCACCCTGGAACCGCTCGACGCCGACGAGGCCGGGTTCGTCGTCGACATCGCCGCACCGGTCAGCGAGGTGGTCTCGGAGGCGTTGGCGGGGATTGCCGCCGTCGCGGGTTCCAAAGCTCCGGCGGCCGGCAGCGCCGGTATCGCGGGCACTCCGGCGCGGCAGTTTGACGTCGACCTCCAGTCGGCGCCGTTCAACCTCGACGACGAGGCTGTTGCGTGGGTGGATGCCACCATCCGTGGCATGAGCCTTGAGGAAAAAATCGGGCAGCTCTTCATCAACCACAACAACGATTACTCCCCGGAGTACCTCGACGGTGTGCTGGAGAACTATCACGTTGGCGGAATGCGGTACAGGCCGGGTCCGTCCGCCGCTGTCCAGCAGCACATCCGTTATGCCCAATCCAAAACGCGCATCCCGCTTTTGGTGGCCTCCAACCCGGAAATGGGCGGAGCAGGAAGCTGCGACGACGGAACTTTCGTGTCGACCCACCTTCAGGCCGGTTCACACCCGGACAAGTCCATCGCGCGGAAAATGGGCCAGGTGGCCGGTGTGGAAACCGCGGCTTTGGGCTGCAACTGGGCCTTCGCGCCGATCGTGGACATCCACTACAACTGGCGCAATACGGTCATCTCAACCCGGGCGTTCGGCAACACTCCGGACATCGTCGTGGAGCGCGCCAAGGAGTACTTCGACGGCATCAGCGAATCGGCCACTGTCTGTGCCATCAAGCATTTCCCGGGCGACGGCGTGGACGAACGCGACCAGCACGTGGTCACTTCGTACAACACGCTCGGGTACGCGGAGTGGAATTCCAGCTACGGGCACGTTTACCGGGAAATGATCGGCCACGGGATCCAGTCGATCATGGTCGGACACATCGGGGCGCCAGAGCTCACGCGGCATTTCCGTCCGGGGACGGAAGACAGGGACATCCTGCCCGCCACCCTCGCTCCGGAGCTTCTCCAGGACTTGCTCCGTGGCGAACTCGGCTTCAACGGACTGATCCTCACCGATGCATCCCAAATGGTCGGCCTCACCCAGGCCAAGAAGCGCAAGGACCTGGTCCCGGCCACCATCGCCGCCGGGTGCGACATGTTCCTGTTCTTCCGCAACCCGGCGGAGGACTTCCAGTACATGTTGGACGGCTACAAATCAGGCGTGGTCAGCGATCAGCGCCTGCATGACGCGCTGCGCCGGATTTTGGGGTTGAAGGCCAGCCTGGGGCTGCACAAGAAACTGCCGGAAGAACTGACGCCGTCGCCTGAGGCCCTGCGGCTGATCGGCAGCGAGGCGCACCTCGCCGTCGCCGCCGAAATCGCCGACAAGACCGTCACGTTGATCAAGGACACTGCCGGCAACCTGCCGATCACACCGGAAACGCATAAGCGCATCCGCCTATACGGGATCTCCGGCGGTTCCGATTTCACCCGGGCAGATCCGTTGGCCTACCTGGAT
The DNA here is from genome assembly GCF_056398685.1 of Arthrobacter sp. 01T428. Classification (NCBI taxonomy): domain Bacteria; kingdom Bacillati; phylum Actinomycetota; class Actinomycetes; order Micrococcales; family Micrococcaceae; genus Arthrobacter; species Arthrobacter sp. 01T428. Next base: position 303,872 of record NZ_JBFTPW010000001.1, read on the forward strand.
ACGGTCAAGGAAGAACTTGAAATCGCCGGTTTCGAGGTCCACCTCTTCAAGACGGCGGAGCAACGCGAAGCTGCGGGGGAGTCGGGCGTGAACTTCATGACCGTCATCTCGGACGAGGCCACGGGTGACTACGCGGAAAAGTACGATGCCGCGTTCGTCTTTGCCAATGTCAAGGGTTTTGCCCAAGAGGCTGCGATCCGTATCAAGTGGTCCAGTCCCATGGCGGCGGAAATCCCTTGGTACGTCACGGAAGTTCCCACGGTGTTCGTCTCCCTGAACCAGCCGAACCACTTGATCGATGTGCCAATGGTCAAGACGGCCATCAACGCCCATGCAGGGACCCGCGAGGCCATCCGGGCTACGATCCAGAAAATCCAGGGGAAGTCCGAATTCCAGGGAACGTTCAATGAGAACGTGTTCTGCGATTCGTTCGACACCCGGCTTTAGCGCGGTTCCAGCGAGTGGCGGCCACTTCCCCGAAGCAGGGGGAGTGGCCGCCGCACGGCCGGGAACAACCTCCATATTGTCGAGGCCTCGCAGTAGTATTCGGGCATGCCTGACCAGCCCGAATATCCCGCGCCGTTGAATTCAGTCGGCGCCCCGCCTCCGCGCCAAACGGAACCGCTGTCAACCGTCTCAAGGGTGCCCGTGATCGCCAAGCTCGTTTGGCCGAAGTACCTCCAATATGTTCCGGCCATGGTCACCCGGACGTCGGAGGGCAAGGTCCTGGTGCAGTGGTGGCCGAATCCCTTCGGATCGGCCACCAGAATGACGTGGCTAAAGGACACGGACGTGAGGGCCGAGCTGCGCTACGAGCGTTGAGCGCAGAGAGCGTTGAGTCAGGCAGCCGGGTTTGCGACGTCCACCAGCTTGGTGTTGTCGTCCATGAGTTCCACGGGCCTCATCGTCCATGCCGACGCCAAGCCATACGCCTCGCCCAGCACGGCGTCCAACAGGGCCTGGCCCCTGGTTTCCTTGGGGTCGATCCAATCGTCGATCATGTCCGCGGAGATCGGCACCGGGATCCGGTCATGCAGATTGTGCAGTCTTTCGTGAACGCCTTCGGGAGGGGAATCCATGGTCAGGATCGAGCAGGACAAACGCCACGCGCCGGGTGCGGACTTGTCCTCGATGCTCTCGTCGCGCCATGGCGCAAACAATCCGGCGAAGGTAATCAGCTCGTCCTGTGGCTCGACGATGTAGCGCTGCTTGGGATCCTTGCGGCCGGGGCCCGACTTCTTCCACTCGTAGTAGGCAGAGGCAGGGACGACCGCCCGCCACTTCGGCAGGGAAGCCCTGAACGCGGGGATTGACCCAGCTGTTTCCGAGCGTGCATTCCACGTGGGTACCTTCGAATCGAAGGACTTGGAGAAGGTCGGAACCAAGCCCCAGCGCCCGGCCGCGAGCTCGCGTCCGAGCGAATCGTCCCCGGCGCGTCCCCGCAGAAAGACCACGGGGTCAGTCGGGTTGATCTGGAGCGTTGGCGAGGGATAGTCGGTATCACCGCGCAGCACGGCACCGAGCTTCCTCGAGAGATAGTCTGCTTCGAAACCGACACTGAACCGACCGCACATATCGACATTCTCGCGTAGCGCTTGGGACAACGCCAGTCGTAGAAGTCCATACTGGAGCAAGATGAGGAACCCGCATCCTGACCATCCGGACATTTGGAGGGCCCATGAGCAACCCGCGTGGCGAGGATATGCCGCTGGACAAGGGCAGCCCGGCCCGCTTGACAGGGCCGGTGCTGGCAGGCGTGCTCCCGCACCAGCCGGTCGCGGTAGTTGAGAAAGCCGCCGAAGTAGCGCTCAGTGCCGGATTGCACTTGGTCCTGGCCTTCGCCGATGTCACGAGCTTTCCGGCGGCAGGGGACCGGGACGGGCATCTCACAGCCCAAGCGATCGACCCCGACGGCATCGACGACGACGCCGCGGCCATCACCGAGTCCCTCCGGTCCCGCATCGCGGATCAACTCGACGGAACGGGTGTGCAGTGGACCTTCGTGACGCTCGCCGGCGAGCCTGCCCGGTCGCTAGGCCGTTATGCAGCGAGTATCAACGCTTCCATGATCGTCGTGGGAACCAAGGAACATGGCCTCGGTCCGAGGTTTGAAGGACTAGTCACCGGATCGGTAGCCTTGCATCTGGCACATCGCCAAAACTGCCCAGTGCTCATGGTTCCCTTGGGCCGTCACGACCCAAGCAGGGATCAATGAAGGAAAGCAGCACCGCGCCGCACGGAGCCAAAACCCAGGCGGCGCAACCGGACCGGCAACCGCACCGCCCGCTCCATCTTCACGGGCGGTTCGTTCTGCTCGTCGCGGCCGGCGGAATCCTCGGGGCTTTGAGCCGCTACGGTTTCGGCATGGCCCTTCCGGCGCCAGGGGCGTGGCCGCTTCCCACCCTGCTTATCAATCTGTCCGGTGCGCTCGCGCTTGGCTGGCTCCTCGAAGCACTCGCCCGGAGCGGGCCCGACGCCGGCCTCCGCCGGATTGCCCGCTTGGGCATCGGTAGTGGTTTCCTAGGGGCCTACACCACCTACAGCACCTTGGCGCTGGACTCGGTGCATCTCTTCGGAGCAGGACGCGGGATGGACGCCATGTGGTACCTGGCAGCCAGCCTGTTGGGCGGTGTCGCGGCCACAACCCTGGGTATTTGGCTTGGGGCGCTCCGGCACCGGTCCACCCAACAGGGTCAGAAGGCCTTGAAATGACCCTCCTTTTGATGGCGCTCGCGGGCGGCGCAGGGGCGGCCGCGCGTTTCGTGGTGGATGGGGTGGTCCGTTCCTGGGCCCGGACTGCGCTGCCGTTGGGCACGATCTTCATCAACTTCTCCGGATCGCTGCTCATGGGGATCCTGGCTGGGCTGGTCATGTCACATCCGGCTCCTGAATCCCTTCAGTTGATTCTCGGCACCGGATTCCTCGGCGGATACACGACCTTCAGCACGGCAAGCTTGGAGACCGTCAGGCTTGTCCAGAGCGGCCGGACTGGATTGGCCCTCCTCAACGGAGTGGGCACCATGGCGGCATGCGTCGGAGCCGCGGCGGCCGGCGTCGGGCTGGTCTTATTGTTCTGAGGCGCACACGTCCGAGAAATCCCCCAGTGGCAAGCAAAGCCTGGGAAAACCCTCTGGAGAAACTATGTTCGAAACAGTAGTGCGAGACGGCGTCGTCTTGAAGCCTCTCGAGACATGGCACGCCCGTGATTTTGCCGAGCACATGAGCAGGGCACGGGACCATATCCGGCCGTGGGTCGGGCCGACCTTTGTCACCGAGACCGTCGAGGGTGCCCGCGCTACGCTTCAGCGTTACGCCACAGCCACAGCGAACGATGGGGCGCGCATCTATGGGCTCTGGAACGACGGCAGGATCGTCGGAGGCGTGATGTTTGTGACGTTCGACTCCGCCTGGGGCATTTGCGAAATTGGCTGCTGGCTCGAACCCGGTGCTGTCGGAGGGGGCCTCATCACCCGCTCGGTCGAACTGCTCATGGAATGGGCCTTCCTAGAGCGGGGGATGTCCCGCGTCGAATGGCGCTGCCGCACCGACAACGACCGCAGCGTAGCCGTCGCGCAGCGGCTGGGGATGCGTTCCGACGGTGTCCTTCGCAGTAGCTGGGTCTACGACGGCAGGCGGTACGACAAGGAGGTATTTTCGATCCTTCGGGCCGAATGGATGAGCATGCGACCTGGTGTCGCTCACTGACAGACGTACCATGATTCCGGTAAGGGGGTCCCGATGCGTCGCTTCGGTCCAGCAGGTCGCGTCTGTGCGGTTCTTGGCGCACTCGCCATCTGGGCGCCCCTGCTCCTGTCATGTGGATCGGCCAGCGTGTGCCCGGCCGTCGGCTACATCTCGTTGGTAAGCTTGCACGTCACCGCGGAGCGCGCGGCGAATCTCGCCGCGCTCGTCATAGAGCTGTGCCAGGACGGCGCGTGCCACAGCTTTTCCGTCAATGCCTTGACGCCGCTTACACCCGGTCCCATTCCCCTGCCGAACTCGCCCGGGGCGCCTCAATCGGTGTCCTTGCGCATGGCGGATGGAAGCATCGACGTTCGTATCGAGGCCGGCATCAACGACCACCCGCTCGATCTCACGACGTCGGGCACCAACACCTCCGGCTGGTCGATCGGCATGAGCCATGTGAGGCTCAAGCCCACGCCTACGTATCCGGACGGCCGTGACTGCGGAGGCCCGACGACGGCTGTTGCCACCCTCGATGCGCTCGGCCTCCGTGCAAGCTAGCCTCTGCCGAGATCCCAATCCACTAACGCTCAACCGGACAAGTTTGCTCCAATATTTCCGCGTGCCGGTGTGGCTTCCAGATGGAAAAACCGCACTGAACCACCCACTCACCCCCATTGATAAGTATACTTACCAATGAATGCCTCGGCCGCCGGCCAGGGCACGCAACCAAACAAGGGAGACTCTCATGTTGCTTTGGATAGCCATCGTTATCGCCGTTCTCTGGCTTCTCGGCTTTATTGGCAACATCGGCGGCGGGCTCATTCACCTGCTTCTGGTTGTTGCTGTGATCGTCCTGATTTTCCACTTCATCCGCGGCAGGTCACGCGTCTAGGGTCCAGCTCCGGCCCCGCCACCCCTCCTGGGCTTAGGCTCGGGAGGGGGGCGGATGCCGCCCCCAGCGAGCCAGCCTTCAGCTGCCCCCGGCCTCTACTTCTTCAAAAGGCTCCGTGGCCTCCACTCGGCCCAGGAGCGACAGGCGGCTCGCGATCTTGGCCCCGTCAACGGGCCCGGCACTCGTCCGGTGCGCCAAGCCGCCGGCCACATCCCAGTCCAAGGGGCCGTGGCCCACCAGGAACAGAGTGATGTCCTGCTCGTACAGGACATCAACCAGATCGCTGAGGCGTTGCCAGGCCGAGGCGGACCCGGCTACCGATCCGGCCGTCGGCGAGGGTACGCCGTCGATCACCCACGTTCCGTAGTCCTTAGCCAAAGCCATGTAGTCCGCTGTCGACATGGGGCCGCCGCACAACTCCGCGAAACTGGCCCAGAGCACATCGTCGGCCGCCTTGACGGTGAGCCGTTGCGCCGTGGGGGTGAGGATCCGCTCCTGTGACTTCGCCGGATGGAACAAACCGAAGGCTCCCAGTTGCGCGGGCGTTCCGGGAGTAATGATCTTGCCCCTGCTGAAGCCCTCCTGTCCGGGAACCACTAGAGCCAGTTCTTCCGCTTGAAGATGACATACATGACAAAGCCCGCGAGAACCATCATGCCGAGTGCCATGGGATAGCCGAGCGGCCAATGGAGTTCAGGCATAACGTCGAAGTTCATTCCGTAGAGCCCGGTGACGAACGCCGGTGCAAAGAAGATCGCGGCCCAGGAGGAGATCTTCTTGGTTTGTTCGTTTTGTGCCGCACTCGCTTCGTTTTGCCGGTTCGCGGTGAGGGTCCCGTCGAGGGTCAGGGCGTTTTGGAGCAGGTCGCGGAACCCGTTTGCCCGCGAAATTACCTGCTCGACGTGGTCTTCCACATCGCGGAGTTTGCGCTGTAGCTCGATGTCTACTCCGTATTTCTCGAACCCGCGCTTCAGGGAGGCCATCATTTCGGGGAGCGGGTTGATTGCGCGCTGGAACTGAATGACTTCGCGGGCGAGTTCATAGATGCGCCGCGAAACCAGGGGATCGCCACCGAAGAGCTGGTCCTCGATCTCGTCAATGTCGTTTTCCAGGCCCGAGATCACGGGGCCGTAGTCGTCCACCACTCGGTCCAGCAGTGCGTACAGGACGGCTTCGGGGCCATGCCGCAGAAGCTCCGGTTGTTGTTCCAGATCCCTACGGACTTTGGCCACCCCGGGTGTTTCCGCATGCCGGACCGTGACCACGAAGTTCCTCCCCGTGAAGATGTGAAGTTCACCGAACTCCACGGTCTCGGTAGCGTCCACGTATCTCGCAGGCCGCAGGACGGTGAAGAGGTTGTTGTCGTAGCGTTCCAGCTTGGGCCGCTGGTGGGCGTTGACGGCGTCCTCGACGGCGAGCAGGTGGAGGCCGAATTCGGCAGCCACGGCCGCCATTTCCGTCTCGTCCGGCCGGTACAGTCCAATCCACACCATTCCGCCGTGCGCGGCCAGTGTTTCGACGCTTTGCTCGAGGCTTCCCGGAGTCGCGGTCCGGATGCCGTTCACATAGACGGCATTGTCAATGATGGTCACGAGGTTATTCTCCTCCTCTACTGCAACGCCCCGATGATTGCCCCGGCGGCAGTCATGGCCACGATGTCATGGCCGGAGTCGATGAGGGTCACGGCGGACGGCCTGCCCGCGAAACCGTTGTGGATGACGTGGCCGCCGACTCGGAATACCACCGCAATCACCAGCGCAAAGAAACCAGCGTGCAAGCTTCCTTGCACGCCCAGCTTGCCGATCAGGACGGCCAACACGATGCTCGTGAGGGCTGCGGCCACCATCAGGGGGATCCAGATTCCTGCGCCGCCGTCGATCTTCTTGAGGTCTTCCTCGGTCTTGCCAATGGCCTGCATCCACCGTCTGCCGAAGACCGCCGGCATGTACCAGACAAATCCGATGACCATGCTGGAAACGAAGGCCAGGAGTATCGCCAGCCAGTTGAGGTGCTGAAGAGAAGAGAGCCAATCCATTCTGGAATCCTAGTCGGCTTCCCTGACCGGCGAATCAGTGGAAACCTGTGCTTTGACCCGTTTCGCGGCGTCGGCCGTCTCAGCGGCATCCACGAGCCTGCCGATGAGCGGCTCTGTCCGGTAGGGGATATGGGTGTGCAGGGCAAGCACCGTTTCCGTGCGGATGACGCCCTTGGTTCTGAGGATGGAGCGGAGCGCGGTTTGCAGGTTGTGCGTGTCGGTGGCCACCACCCGGCATAAGAGATCGCCCCGCCCGGAAATTTCGTGCACCTCGAGGACCTGGGGGATGCGGCGCAGGGCTCCGATCACGCCGTCGAGTTCCCTGTGGGTCACCTCCAGCGTCACGAAGCCGACGACGTCGTACCCCACCTTTTCGAGGTCGACCTCGCGGCCGCCGTCGTTCAATACGCCCGAGCGGACAAGGCGGCGCATCCTCGATTGGGCGGTGTTGCGCGCAATCCCCAGGGACTCGCTGAGTTCACCGATCTGAACCCTGGGATCACGGATCAGCTCCAGCAGGATTTTCAGGTCCGTCGGATCGAGGGTGTTCAAATCATCACTCCGGCTCATTTGTGGTCATCTATGGACATCAATTTTGAAGATTTTGATCAATTCTTTCATGGACATCTGATCTATCTGGCAGGCTTGCGACATCCTGTTGCCATCAAATATTTTGGGCCGTCCAGTCCAGGCGCGCAAGGCCGGGTACCGCGATGGCCGCTGAGGCGAAGGCACGGAAATGACTGTCTTTAGCGAACTGCGCATGCGCCAGGCCACCGCCGGGCGCTGGGGCTGGGATGCTTCCACCACGGCGCGGCTTGTCCTGGCCGGCGCCGTCATGTTCACACTGCTGGTCGGTGCCAACTTGGCGAGCCCCCTGTATCCGCTGCTTCAGTCGGAACTGGGAATCACGTCGCTGGGTGTGACGATTGCCTTTGCAAGCTACGTCCTGGCGCTCGTGGCTGTGCTGATGCTTGCCGGCCACTGGTCCGACCATATCGGCAGGCGTGCAGCGCTGGTGCTTGCCGTCCTCGTGGGCTTGGTGGGCGGCTTGGTTTTCGCCAACGCAGACAACCTCTTGATGCTCTCAGCGGGCCGCATGCTCCAGGGTATTGCCGTGGGCCTCGCCACCGGAGCGAGCTCGGCCGCTTTGCGTGAATTGCTTCCGTCCCGGCCCGAGTGGGCTTCCCGCTTCACCTTGCTGTCATCCTCCGGAGGGGTGGCTGCCGGTCCTGCCATCGGCGGACTGCTTTCGCTTCTCCCGGGTGCAACCTCAACGCCGTTCTTCATTCACGCGGCCGTCCTGCTCCTCTTGCTCGTCCCGTTGTGGCTTCTCAAGGCGCGTCCGGCGATTCGGCCTGCGGAGGGCCCGCGTCCGTACATGGCGCTCGCCCCGCGACGGCCCTCGGTTTCCCGGGAAGCTAGGGGAGCGTTTTGGCTGGCCTCGAGCGTGGGATTCCTCAGCTTTGCCGTGTTCGGATTCTGCCTTTCGCTCGCGCCCGGCTATTTCGCCGTCGTGGTGCACGCCGATTCCCGCCCCATGACCGGGCTGCTCGCCGGCTTGACGCTCGCAGCGTCCGCGCTCAGCCAGCTGCTGACGGTCCGCGGCAGGTTCGCCGTGCCCGCTGGCCTGATGGTCCTGGGAATTTCCATTGTGCTGGTCGGCGCGGCGGCATCGCTGTCCAGTCCGATTCTGCTGGTGGCAGCGAGCCTGTCCGCCGGGGTGGGGCAGGGGATCGCCTTCCGCTTGGTGTTCAACGACGTTGCCAGCAAAGTCGAGGCGTCCCGGCATGCCCAGATCATCAGCACCGTGTACGTCATCACCTACCTTGGCAGCGCGGTGCCGGTCATCGGCTTGGGCTTGGCTGCCTCGGTGATCGGACTAGGCGCGGCCGCCAGCTATTTCACTGTGGTGTGCGGGTTGGCAGCTACGGTGCTCGCTGCTGCATCCCTCCGCAGGGTGCTCCGCAGGGGCTGACCGGCGGTTCTGACTGCGAACTAAGTTCGCAAAGATTGATTTGCAAAGAAACTCTTGCAAAGGTTTCTTTGCAAGAGTAGCGTTTCCGGCATGGACAAGGTTCAAGAGCCGGAATTCCCCGTTCGCAAGGTCGACACGGCATCCCTCAAAGCGCTCGCGCACCCGTTGCGGGTTCAGATCCTTGAGATGCTGTCCCGGTATGGGCCACAGACCGCCTGCAGCCTGGCCGAACTCCTCGATGAATCCAGCGGCGCTACGAGCTACCACTTGCGGCAACTCGCCAAGTTCGACTTCGTCCATGAAGTCCAGGGCAAGGGGACAGCGCGGGAGCGGTGGTGGGAGCGGCCCAGGGGAGCCATTCAGATCACTTCGCCCGAGTTGGCACATTCGCCGGCAACACAGGAGGCATCGCGGCTGGTAACCCGCGAGTTCGAACGCAGCAGGCAGGCTGTCCTCGCCGACTTCATGGCACACGGCATGGACTCGTTGGACGAAGAATGGCTCGACGCGGCCATCGTCAACACAGCCAACGCCCGGATGTCAGCGGAGCAGCTTGGCCGCTACGCCCGCTCCATGGAAGCCTTCGCCCGCAATCTCCTGGAGGAAATCCGGAGCGAACCCGAGGCGGACGACGCCCGCCCCGTGCAGATCCATTTCAACGCATTCCCGATCCTGGGAGTCCCGGCGTGGGCCGGAGACAAGAAGTCCCGCGATGCGAAGTCGCACGCAGCAGGCACCGAAGGGAAAGAGTCATGAGCACAGCCACCGCATCATGCGGCACCTACCGCCGGCCCTCCATGTTGGAATCGGCAGCCGCCGGAATCGGATCCGGGCTTGTCTCGTGGGCCGAGCGCAGGCGCTACATTCCTCCGCTCGAGCTGGCGGTGCAGCAAGCGGCGTTGAGGCGCCGGCAGGAACTCGGCGACTTGCGCCAGGACGCTATCGCGGCGGCCCACTCGGGACTCGAGCCACGCCGCTAAGCGGGTCTAATCCAAGCCGCGTCCAAGTCAGCCGTTATTCCGGCAGCGGCCCGTGGTTGCCCTGGATGTGGGCGAAGACCAAAGTGGTCTCGGTGTGGCCCACCACGGGGTCGGTGGCGAGGTTGTCCAGGACCCAGTCGCGGAGGTCGTCGGTGTTGGCGACCGCGATATGCAGCAGGTAGTCCACGGAGCCGGAGGTGTGGAACGTGGAGATCACTGCAGGGAGGGCGGGGACCCGGGCCGTGAAGCGGTCGATCTGGTCGCGGTCATGCGCGCGAAGGCGCACGGCGATCAAGGCCTGCACCGATCGGCCGATCGCCGGGAGGCTGAGGACTGCTTCGAAACCCTCGATAATGCCGCGTTCGGAGAGTGACCTCGTACGCATGAGCGCCGTCGACGGAGCAATTCCGACGAGTTCGGCCAGCTGCTTGTTGGAGATCCGGGCATCGTCGACCAAAGCCGCCAGGATGCGCTCATCGATCGCATCCAATGGCTCGCTGGTGCCGACGGGCCGAACGTTCTTCGGGGTGATGGTCACGGATCCTCCTGAAATTGCTGTCTATTCATCATAGGTGCCAGTTTCCACTCAATCCATTCATTTGCACTGTCAATCTCCGAATTATTGCCAGATACTGACCGAATTCAACGGTGAATAATTCAAGGAGAGCAGTGACAGCCATCGATACACTCGCAGTCCACGCCGGCCGGACGGGACTCACGGAGCAGGGCGTGCATGCCGTTCCCATCGACCTTTCAACCACTGCGCCTTTGCCTTCTGTCCACGACGGCGGCCTCGCCTACGAGCAGATGGCCACGGGCGGCGTGCCCCTCGACGGTCAGAGCACGGTGTACCAACGTCTCTGGAATCCTACGGTAGCCAGGTTCGAAGACGGCGTAGCGGCGCTCGAGGGCGCTGCGCAAGCTGTCGGTTTTGCCTCGGGGATGGCTGCGTTCAGCGCCGTGCTGCTCGCCGCCCAATCAGAAGGCAAGACGCACGTGGTTGCGGTGCGGCCACTCTATGGCGGCACGGACCACGTCCTGGCCAGCGGCCTGCTGGGTAACCAGGTCACCTTCGTCAAGGCCGACGGCGTGCGGGATGCCCTTCGTCCGGACACCGGCCTGGTGGTGGTGGAAACCCCGGCCAACCCGAGCCTGGATCTTGTGGACCTGAACCGCCTGGTGGCCGACGCCGCAGACGTTCCGGTGCTCGTGGACAACACGTTCGCGACGCCGATCCTCCAGCAACCGCTCAAGCACGGCGTCGCGATGGTGCTCCACAGTGCCACGAAATTCCTGGGCGGCCACGGCGATGCCATGGGCGGCGTGGTGGCAACCAGTGCGGAGTGGGCCACGCGGCTGCGCCGGGTCCGTGCCGTGACGGGCGGCATCCTGACTCCTTGGCCCGCCTACCTGTTGCACCGCGGCCTGGCGACACTTCCCATCCGGGTGCGTGCCCAACAGGACCACGCCCACAAGATCGCGGCGGCGCTCGCGAGTCACGAACTCGTGGCCAAGGTGTACTACCCGGGGCTTCCCGAGTGCGATCCACTGCACCTGGTCGGCACGCAGATGAGTGGTCCGGGCTCGTTGATCTCCTTCGATCTCGAGTCGGCCGAGCATGCGGAGCGCATTCCGGGCGCTGTCCGCCTCATCACCCACGCGGTATCGCTGGGCGGCATCGACACGCTGATCCAACACCCCGCCGGATTGACCCACCGCCCGGTTGCCCCGGAGGCCAAGCCCCAGGCGCGCATGCTCAGGCTTTCCATCGGCTTGGAAGATCCCGCCGACATCATCGACGACCTGGTCCAGGCCCTCGAGTCCACCCGGTAGGGCCCGCTACTTTCCCCGTCCGGCCGGGTTCAAGGAGCCGACGACGGCGAGCTGCGGCGCCGGGGATCGGTGCACGACGGCGGTGATCACCGCCGTCGTGCATCCCAAGGCGATGACCGTCCAGGCGAGTGCGGTCCACCCGAAAGCCTGGAAGGCGAGTCCGCCGGCCCAGCCAATAATGCTGGACCCCAGGTAGTAGGAGAGGTTATACAACGACGCTGCTTGCGCGCGGCCGCTCGTCGCGATGGTCCCGGTCCAGCCTGCTCCGATGCTGTGCGCGGCGAAAAAGCCGCCGGTAAAGACCACCAAGCCAGCCAGAACCGCGGCGAGGTTGTCCCACAGGGTGAGTCCCAGTCCGGCCGTCATTGTCGCGATCCCGGCGAGCATGACCGTGCGGCGGCCGAATCTCATGGACAGTCCGGCTCCCCAGCGGGAGCTCACGGTTCCGGACAAGTAGGCCAGGAAAATCAGGCTGACCACGGTGGCGGGCAGTCCGAAGGGCGCGGCATGGAGGCGGAAGCCGAGGTAGTTGTAGACGGCCACGAAGCCGCCCATCAAGAGGAACGCTTGAATGTATAGGGCCAGCAGCCGCGGATTAGCGGAATGGTCCGCCAACGTCTTCATGGCGCCGCGGAAACCTCCGGCCGAGCGTGGGGTGAAGCGGCGTGGCTTCGGGACCAGCAGCAGAAAGAGGGCGGCCGACGCCGTCGCCAGGATGGAGACCGCGAAGGCGGCGGCCCGCCAACCCCACAATTCACCGATGGGTCCCGCGAGCAAGCGGCCGGCAAGACCGCCGAGGGTGGTTCCGGCGACGTAGCTGCCGGCAGCGAGCGCAGCGTGCACTTTGTTGACTTCTTCATTCAAGTACGCGATGGCGATCGCCGGGATACCGCCGAGGGCCATGCCCTCCAGCGCCCGCAAAGCGAGGACAAGCGGAAAGGTGGGGGCCAGGGGGACGAGCAGGCCCAAGACGGTGGCCGCCGCGATTCCGATGGCCATGGCACGCACGCGGCCGATCTTGTCGGCGACGAAGGACCACGGCAATACCGTTGCCGCTAGGCCCACCGTGGCCAAGGAAATCGTGAGCGCAGCCTCGGCCGCCGTGATGTGCAGCTCATTTGCCATGAGCGGCAAGACGGCCTGGGTGGAGTACAGCTGCGCGAAGGTGGCCACGCCGGCGAGGGCCAGGCCGGCGAGGATACGCCGGTAAGCGGTGGAGCCCTTCAGATGGCCTTCCCAATCGGTCTCTGCGGGGCTCTTGGCGGCTGCGTTTGTACTCACCCCTCCACAGTAGGGCGAGCATCAGTGATGACTCCAATGCATGATTCGCTTAATATTGATAGCGGACATGGATGGTTTTGAAGAGGTCGATCTGAGGGTGGACAAGCATGGACATCGAACACAAGCAACTGGTCCAACTGCTGCCGTTGCTCCCCCTGCTGGCTGAGCTTGGCCGGACGGAACATGTCACGGAGACGGCCGAGTTGCTCGGAGTACCCCAATCGACGGTGAGCCGGGCGCTGGCCCGGGCAAGCGCCGTCGTCGGGACCGAGCTCCTTGTCCGTGAAGGCCGCGGAGTCCGGCTGACCCAGGCCGCTAAGACGCTGCTTCCCTATATCGAAGCGGCGCTCGCGGAATTCCAGGCGGGGCTGGATGTGGTCCGGCACGAATCCGATGTTGTCCGCGGCAGAATCGCGGTGAGCTTCCAACACACATTCGGCGAGGCCACGTTGCCGCTGCTCATGAGCGCATTCCGGAGCCGGCACCCTTTCACGGCTTTCGAGCTCAGCCAAGGAGCCCGTGCCGCCTGCCTTGAATCGCTCATCGCCGGTGACGCCGACTTCGCCTTGACGGCACCCGTGGCGGCTCCGGGCAGGAACCTCGGCTCGGCTTCTCTGTACCGCGAGCCGTTGCGGCTAGTGGTCCATCACCGCCATCAGTTGGCCCGGCGGCCCAGCGTGCGGCTCGCCGAGCTCAAGCATGAGCCGTTCGTTTCCATGGGACCCGGTTTCGGCCTGCGCTCGCTAACCGACGCGATCTTCCGGGACGCGGGCTTCCGCCCGAGGATCGCTTTCGAGAGCCAGGACTCGCATACCATCCGAGGACTCGTGTCGGCCGGGCTGGGCTACAGCATCCTGCCGCCGGGAGGACTCGGGCCTGGACCACAAGGTGTCCTTGATTCCACGGACCTGGGGTGGGTGGAGGTATCGCTCGACTCGGAGCTCGCATACCGGGAGATAGGCATTGCCTGGCGCGAACGGCGCAAGGAACCGGACCCCGTCAGGCTCTTCCGCGAACTCGTGCTTTCCGAAGGGCCTGGGCTGCTCGCAGGCCTCGTCAAAGCGCGATCCGGAACCCAATAGGACCACCCGTTGCCCCCGCGCTAGGCTTTTGGACGTGGAGACTGCAGAGAACAAAACCCCCCGGCCCGACGCAACGGTCATCGGGCTCGACATCGGCGGCACCAAGACCCGCGGTGTCCGGTTCGAAGACGGCAAACCGGTCCGCGACGAAAGCACCGGCAGCTCGAACGTCCAGAACGTGAGCCGCGAGACGGCGGCCAGGAATCTCGCAGAGCTCTTCGCCATGATCGGCGGCGGCGACGTGGACCGGGTCCTTGCCGGGGCAGGCGGAATCGACACCGACGCCGATGCCCGCGCCCTCGCCGAGCTGATCGAACCCCATGTTCCAGGGGCGCAGGTCACGGTGGTCCACGATTCCCGGCTGCTACTGGCGGCAGGCCGGGCCAGCACGGGAGTGGCTGTCATTGCCGGAACCGGATCCGCGGCCTGGGGCAAGAATGCCGAGGGGGAAGAAGCCCGTGCCGGGGGCTGGGGCTTTCTCCTGGGCGATGAAGGCAGCGGATACTGGCTGGGTAGGGAGGCGGTGCGCCACAGCCTCCGGCGCATGAACAAAGGGCTGGAACCGGATGGCCTCACAGCGGCCCTCCTGGAATCCTGCGGGGTGGACGATCCCAACAAACTCATCGCGCTGTTCCACTCGGAGGACACCGACCGGCGGTACTGGGCCCAGCGCGCAAGCGCCGTAGTCGAGACCGCGCGGGAAGGCCTCGAGATCAGCCGCCAACTCCTGGACCAGGCAGGACGGGATCTCGCGGAACTCGCGGCGCAAGCCGTCCGGCAACTCGGCCTTCCCGGACCGGTGATTCTTGGCGGCGGGCTCGGCATGAACGTGGAGCCTTTACAGTCCGCTTTCCGGGCGGGACTGGCCGCACACGGGATCACCGATGTCCGGGTCCTAGACCAGGAACCGGTTTTCGGTGTGCTGCGGATTGTCGCAGAGCTGCCCTAGCCGGGACCGTTAGTCAGTAGCCCTGTTCCGGGACCTCGGCTTGAGCTGGACCCCTGGCATAGGCGGTGCGGGGATGCGCCCGGCTTCCGCTCCGGCGTCGGGCCCGTGGCCATGGATCCAACCGAAGCGCGCATTACGGGCGTCCTCGTCGCTCAGGAGCGCCTGGGCTTCCCAATCTTCGCGGGCCTGCGCCACTTCCTCGTGCGTCCGGCCCACGAAGTTCCACCACATCAGGATGTCCTCTTCGAAGGGTTCACCGCCCAGGAGCATGAAGCGGGTTCCCGGGGCTGCGTCGAGGCGGAGCGATTCCCGGCCCATGCCGAGGAATGCCAAGGGGCCGGGGTCGACTTCCTGGCCGTCGATCATCGCGGAACCGTCCAGGACCAGCACCGCATGCTCGAAATCGGGATTCAGAGGCAACTCGACGGCGCCCGAGGCTGAGACTTCCACGCCGACAATCGGGCTGAACATGACCGCGGGGGAGCGCTGTCCGGCGAACTCTCCCACGAGAACAGTGGCCCTGAAACCGTCCGCCACGACCACCGGCAGGTCGACGATCTGCTGGAACGACGGCGCACGGTGCCTCACGGCGTCGGGCAAAGCAACCCACAACTGAAGGCCCCGGGACAGCGGCAGGAGGTCGCCGCCGTCGGGCGCGTCCGGGTCGAGTCCTGCCGGCGGGACACCGAACTCGGAATGCGAAATGCCGCGACCGGCCGTCATGATGTTCAACTGCCCGGGACGGACCAGCACGTCGCTTCCGACGCTGTCGCGATGCCGCACCTCGCCCTGGAGGGGCCACGTGACCGTCTGAAGTCCCATGTGCGGGTGGGGAAGGACGCTCATCGCGATGCGGTCCGGGCCGAAGCTGTCCAGGAAGCACCAGGCTCCAACCGTCGGCATTCCGCGTTGGGGGAGGGTGCGCGAGACGTTCATGGCCCGGACGCCGCCGAGGGGAACCTCGCGGGCCGGCCAGAGCTGTACAAAAGGTCCTTGCCCGGGATGTCCGGCCGGGCAGACTTCCTGGGACGGGGCCGTTTCCAAGTTGGTCACAATACAACTCCATGTGCTGAACAGTGTTCCCTCCAGCTTAGGCCTAGGCTGGCTCCATGAGCATGCAGTTCGACACCCGCCCGGCCGCGTACGGAGTGGTCATCCGCGACGGAGCGATCCTTCTCGCCTATTGGAAGCAAGACGGCAAGGAAGGCTGGACCCTCCCCGGGGGAGGCCTGGATTTGGGGGAGCATCCAGTCGACGGTTGCCGCCGCGAGATCCAGGAGGAAACCGGATACGACGCCGACATCGGAGCGATGCTCGGCATCGACGTCGGCCACTGGCCGGGTGAGGAGCGGCTGGACGGATCAGGCCGTGATTTCCAGGCAATCCGGCTGGTCTACGAGGCAAGCATCACGGGCGGCGAATTGACCCACGAGATTGACGGCAGCACTACCCACGCCGCCTGGGTGCCACTGGGCAAGGTTCCCGGACTGAACCGGGTGTCACTGGTGGACATCGGCCTCCGCCTGCTCAGTGAGCGTCCCCTCAACGGAAAACTGCAGACGCCCTGAGCATTGCCGATTCATTACGGTCTTCGCGCCTGCACTGACATCGTCGGTGGTGCTGGTTAGGCTGTAGAACATCAGTTCGCTGTTGATTGAGTTCCATCGTTGATATTTGCGGCCCAAAAAGTTAGGTAAGCCCCGGAATGGCTGAAGCCATGATTGAGTTCCAGAGCGTCACCAAGCAGTATCAGGGCGGACAACCCGCTGTTGATGGATTGAGCATGTCCATCGACAAGGGTGCCATCACCGTGTTCGTCGGACCCTCGGGCTGCGGAAAGACCACGTCCCTGCGGATGATCAACCGCATGGTAGAGCCCACCTCGGGCACCATCACCGTGGCCGGCAAGGATGTCTCGAACGAACCTGCCGCCCAGTTGCGCCGCTCCATGGGTTACGTCATGCAGTCCTCAGGACTCATGCCGCACCGCTCGGTGCTGGACAACATTGCCACCGTTCCGCGGCTCAACGGCGTTTCCAGGGCGGCAGCCCGCAAACGCGCGGAAGAACTGCTCGACGTCGTCGGGCTGGCTTCCGTGCTCGGCAAGCGGTACCCGTCCCAATTGTCCGGCGGCCAGCAGCAGCGCGTCGGCGTGGCGCGAGCGCTCGCAGCCGACCCGCCCGTGCTGCTCATGGACGAGCCCTTCAGCGCGGTGGACCCGGTGGTCCGCGACGAACTTCAGCAGGAACTCCTCCGGCTCCAGCGCGAACTGGCCAAGACGATTGTTTTCGTCACCCATGACATCGATGAGGCCACCGTGCTCGGCGACAAAGTGGCCGTTTTCGCCGTCGGGGGCAAACTGGCGCAATACGCGGCACCCGAAGAGATCCTCCGGGCACCCGCCAATGACTTCGTGGCCTCGTTCGTTGGCCGTGACAGGGGATTCCGGCACCTTTCCTTCAACGGCGCCGATGCTGTTCCGGTGCATCCGGTCAAGACCGTGGAAGCCCCGCACGTTGCCGCGGGCAGCACCGAATGGGCGCTGGTGCTCGACGGCGACTCCCGGCCTATGGGATGGGCTTCACCACGCGACCGCGCCGGGCTGATTCCCGGTGGGTCCTTGTTCCGGCGCGGAGACACGCTCCGCAGGGCGCTGGATGCCGCGTTGTCCTCGCCTTCCGGCCTTGGCGTGGTGGTGGACGACGACGGGCGGCTCGAGGGCGTCCTCAAAGCCGATGAAGTGCTGGCGCTCATCGAACAGACCCGGCACAACCGGGAGGACGCCCCCTGATGGAATGGTTCCTGGCGAACAGCGGCATGGTCTTCGAACGGGCTGGCGAGCACCTTGTCCTGGCTTTGATTCCCATGGTTCTGGGTCTGCTCATTGCGGTGCCCTTGGGGCAACTGGCCCGCCGGAACCGTACCCTCAGGACCGTGGTCACTACAGCAAGTTCCCTGCTGTACACCATTCCCTCATTGGCGCTTTTCATCATCCTGCCGCCGATCCTCGGAACCCGGATCCTGGATCCACTCAACGTGGTGGTTGCCCTCACCATGTACGCCGTTGCCCTGCTCGTGCGGGCTGCCATGGACGCCTTCGACTCCGTGGACGACGACCTCCGCATGGCGGCAGTGTCCATGGGATTCAAGCCGACCGCACGGTTCCTCCAGATCGACCTTCCGCTTTCCTTGCCTGTGCTTTTTGCTGGCCTGCGCGTGGTGTCCGTCAGCAATATCTCCCTCGTCAGCGTCGCCGCGCTTCTAGGCGTCGGGAACCTGGGAATGCTGTTCACCGACGGGCTGCAGCGGGCGTTCGTCACTGAGGTGGTGATCGGCATCATCGCGATTCTCCTGCTTGCCCTCGTCATGGACACGTTCCTGGTCCTGCTCGAGAAACTGCTGACCCCCTGGACGCGGGCGAGCGCCGCAACCACCAGACAGGATGGCAAAGCCGACAGTAAAGCGGCGCAGTTCATCGCGGATGCCGAGATCCACGGGGAGGCCGCCCGATGAGCAACATCTTCGTTGACACCCTCGCTTGGCTCACGGATCCGGTCCACTGGTCAGGAAGCGGCGGAATCGCCACAAGGCTCTTGGAACACCTGCAGTACTCCGGGCTGGTCCTCGTAATTGCCGCGGCGATCGCCGTGCCGGTGGGCCTCTTCATCGGCCACACGGGACACGGACGCGTGGTCGCCGTCGCGTTCGCCGGGGCCTTGCGGGCACTTCCGACCCTCGGCCTGCTTGTCCTCTTTGCCCTGTTGGCTGGAAGCGGACTCATGCCCCCGGTTTGGGCCCTCGTCATCTTGACAGTGCCACCGCTCTTGGCCGGGACCTACGCCGGGATTTCCAGCGTGGATCCAACGGTGGTTGACGGGGCCCGGGCCATGGGCATGACGGAACTGCAGATCTTGTTCCGGGTAGAGCTGCCCAACGGACTCCAGGTCATGTTCGGCGGCATCCGCACGGCGGTCCTTCAGGTCATCGCGACGGTTTCCGTGGTGGCATACCTTCCGCTGGGCGGCCTGGGGCGTTATCTTTTTGACGGATTGGTCCTTCAGGACTTCCCCCGCATGCTCGGCGGGTCACTGCTCATCGCGGCGTTGGCAATCGCCGTCGACCTCGTTCTGGCCGTGGCGCAGAGGATCCTCCTCCCGCCCGGACTTTCCATCGATTCCAGCGGCGGCCACAAGGCCGCCGGAGATCTCGCAGCCGCCGCACCGGCGGGGGCTGCCGTTCAAGGAGGTACCGCATGAAGCAACCCGTCACCCTGACCCGCCGCGGGCTCGGCGGCCTGGCGGCCGGAGTCGGCATTGCCCTTGCACTCAGCGCATGTGGCGGCAGCCCGCTGTCCAGCCCGTCCACCAACGCCCCCTCCGGGGCCGGCGGCTCGCTCACGGTGGGCTCGGCAGATTTCCCCGAGAGCCAGGTCATCGCCGAAATCTACGCCGGAGCACTGAACGCCGCCGGCGTTACCGCTACGACAAAGCCCAATATCGGATCCCGCGAGATCTACTTCAAGGCCGTACAGGACGGTTCGATCGATCTCGCCCCTGACTACTCCGGAAACCTGTTGTCCTACCTGGACACGAACGCCACGCAGGTATCGGCCGATGATGTCTACAAGGCGCTGCCCGGGAAGCTTCCGCAGGGCTTGGGAGTGCTCGATCCCGCCAAGGCTGAGGACAAGGACGCCATGGTTGTCACGAAGGCCACGGCGGAGAAGTACCAGCTCAAGTCCATCGAGGACCTCGCCAAGGTCTGTGGGGACCTCACGATGGCAGCACCGGCAACCTTTGAGACCCGCGCCTACGGGTTCCCTGGCCTCAAAGCCAACTACAACTGCGTGCTCAAGGGCCTGAAGCCGTTCAGCGACGGCGGCGGGAACCTCACGCTGCAGGCCCTGCTGACCAATGATGTCCAGGTTGCCGACATCTACACCACCACGCCGTCCATCCAGGACAACGCGCTGGTGGTCCTGGATGATCCCAAGAACAACTTCAAGGCCCAGCAGGTCCTCCCGCTGTACAACATGGCCAAGATGACGGACAAGGCGAAGGCAGCCCTCAACAACGTTTCGAAGATCCTCACCACGGACGACCTCATCAACCTGAACCGCGCGGTCAGTGGCAACCAAAAGCAGAATCCAAAGGACGCTGCAGCCGCTTGGCTCAAGGACAAAGGGATCGTGAAGTAGCTTTCCCAAGCAGTGCCCGGCGGCGGAGGCCCCGGCTAAGGACGACGGCGGCGAGGAACCCTGGTGTGGGCCTCGCCGCCGTCGTCCCCAATGTGAGTGATGTCTCAACGGAAGTACATCCCCGGTGTGGCATATTTGATGAATGGCAGAATTCAAGCAGTCCACCAAGCTTCATAATGTCCTTTACGACATCCGTGGACCGATTCTTCAGGCCGCCCAGCAGATGGAGGCAGAGGGTCACCGCATCCTCAAACTGAATATCGGAAACCCGGCACCGTTCGGATTTGAAGCGCCGGACGCGATCTTGGTGGACATGATCCGCCACCTGCCGCATGCCCAGGGATACAGCGATTCGCGCGGAATTTTCTCGGCCCGTACCGCCGTCTCGCAGTACTACCAGACCCGCGGCATTCAAAACATCCACGTTGACGACATCTACCTTGGCAACGGCGTCAGCGAGCTCATCACCATGTCCCTCATGGCCTTGCTGGAGGTGGGGGATGAGATCCTCATTCCCACTCCCGACTACCCGCTCTGGACCGCCTCGGTGGCACTTGCCGGCGGCCGTCCGGTCCACTATCTGTGCGACGAGGAATCGGGCTGGCAGCCGGACCTCGAGGACATGGAATCGAAGATCACGCCTCAAACCAAGGGCATCGTGGTCATCAACCCCAACAACCCCACGGGTGCCGTGTACCCGGAGGAAACCCTCAAGAAGATCGTAGCCCTCGCTGAAAAGCATGGACTCGTTGTGTTCGCCGACGAGATCTACGAGAAGATCCTCTACGAAGACGCTGTCCACGTGAATCTTGCCGGACTCACCGGCGACGATGTCCTCTGCCTGACGTTCAGCGGATTGTCCAAGGCCTACCGGGTATGTGGCTACCGCGCCGGCTGGATGGCTATCTCCGGCCCCAAGAAAGACGCCGCAGACTACCTCGAGGGCATCAACCTGCTGGCCAACATGCGCCTTTGCGCCAACGTGCCGGCCCAGCATGCCATCCAGACCGCCCTCGGTGGCCACCAAAGCATCAACGATCTCATCTTGCCCGGCGGCAGGCTCCTCGAACAGCGGAACAAGGCCTACGATCTGCTCAACGCCATCCCCGGTGTCAGCACACAACAGGCCAGGGGTGCCCTCTATCTGTTCCCGAAGTTGGACCCCGAGGTCTATCACATCCGCGACGACGAGAAATTCGTCCTCGACCTGCTCAAAGAACAAAAAATTCTCGTCTCACACGGACGCGCCTTCAACTGGGTGCGGCCTGACCACTTCCGCATGGTGACCTTGCCGAACGTCAAGGACATTGAAGAAGCGATTGGACGCATGGCGGACTTCCTCGGGCGGTACCAAGGCAACTAGCCTGTTGTGCAAGCCGCGACGAATGCGGCCGGACCAGAGGGGACATCGATATGGCCGGGACCAAGGAGTTCACCAAGCAGGTATCCACGATCTTGAAGGCCGGGCCTGGATTCTCGCTGGATGCAGCAGACCCCGAATCGACGCCCGGCTACAAGGGAAAGAAGTCTGACGGCGTCGCCTTGCTGGCAGCGCAGGACGGTCGTTTGGACGTCCTGCAGGAGATGCTCTTTGCCGAGGGAAAATTCGGCAGTTCCAAACGAGTGCTGTTGATCCTCCAAGCCATGGACACGGCGGGCAAAGGCGGGATTGTTGAGCACGTCGTCGGATCGATGGATCCCCAGGGTGTCAAGGTTGCTCCGTTCAAGGCTCCGACTGATGAGGAGAAGGCCCACGATTTCCTGTGGCGGATCGAGAGGGCACTGCCGGCCGCGGGATTCGTCGGGGTTTTTGACCGATCCCACTACGAGGACGTGCTGATCCACCGGGTGCACGGTTGGGCCAATGAAGATGAACTGGAACGACGCTATGCGGCCATCAACGAGTTCGAGGCAGGCTTGGCCGAACAGGGCACGGCGATCGTCAAAGTCATGCTCAACATCAGCCGCGATGAACAAAAAACGCGACTGCTGGCGCGATTGGATGATCCGTCCAAGCACTGGAAGTACAGCACAGGCGATCTCAAGGAACGCGCGTTTTGGGATTCCTATATGGAGGCCTATCAGCTGGTCTTTGAGAAGACCTCAACGGAGGTAGCGCCCTGGTATGTGGTTCCGGCGAACAAGAAATGGTTCGCGAGGATCGCCGTCCAGGAGCTTCTGCTTGAGGCCCTCGGGAAGCTGGACCTGAGCTGGCCGAAAGCCGACTTTGACGTGTCGGCGGAACGGGCGATGGCCGTCCAATCCTAAGAGGCCGTCGCTTCATCCTCGCCGTTGTTCCGGGCCGCGGCCAACCTTCTGCGGGCACCCTCCAGCCACTCTTCGCAGCGCTTCGCCAAAGCCTCGCCGCGTTCCCAGAGAGCGAGTGATTCCTCAAGGCTTGCTCCGCCGGCTTCGAGGCGGCCAACGATGGCCATGAGCTGCTCGCGGGCTTCCTCGTAGCTGAGGGCGTCCAGGTCCTCAGCGGAAGCCTTGGCCGCAGGGGATGTGTTTTCTGCTGTCATTTCTTAGTCCTCATTTTGCTTGTGCTGGCTGGGTTGTCCGGCAGGTGCCATGGTTCCGGAAGATACAGCGCCAAGGCGGCCTTCCGCCAAACGGAGCGTCAGCTCCGTGCCGTCAGGGGCCTGGTCCGGGTTCCGGACGACGTCGTGTCCCACTCCGTCCGCTCCCGCAAGCTGGACGACGGCGTACCCGCGGTCCAAGGTTTTTTGGGGGGACAATGCCCTTACCTGGGCGCGAAGGTGGTGCACCTGGTCAAGTGCGCGGATAACCGCGGAGCTCACCGCAGTGTGGGCGTGCTTCCGGAGCCGTTCGACGTCGTCCTCCCGCGCCGTGACCATTCCTTCGGGGGACGCCAGCACAGGGCGTGATCTCAGCGCGTGGAGTCGATCCGTTTCGCGGTCCACGAGGCGTCCCACGCCGCGGCGTAGCTGCTCGCGGGCCTGGCGTACCCTCGCCAATTCCTCGGCGACGTCAGGGACGATCCTCTTTGCGGCGTCGGTGGGCGTGGATGCGCGAAGGTCGGCGACGTCGTCCAGGATGGGATGGTCGGCTTCATGGCCAATTGCGCTGACCACCGGAGTGGCCGCCGCGGATACTGCCCGGACGAGCTCTTCGTTGCTGAACGGAAGCAGATCTTCCAGGGCTCCGCCACCACGGGCGATCACGATCACGTCCACGTGCGGATCGGCGTCGAGCTCCTTGAGCGCAGCCAGGATCTGGCCGACCGCCGTGACACCCTGGACTGCGACTTCCCGGACGGCGAATTCGACGGCGGGCCAGCGAAGCGCTGCGTTGCGCAGGACGTCTTTCTTGGCGTCGGAATCGCGGCCGGTGATGAGCCCGATCCGGTGGGGGAGCAAGGGCAGCCGTTTCTTCCTCGAGTCTGAAAGAAGCCCTTCAGCGCCAAGGGCCTGGCGCAAGCGCTCGATTCTGGCGAGGAGATCGCCGAGGCCGACGGGACGGATGTCCTTGATCGACATGTTGAGCCGGCCGGTCTTGAGCCAGAATTCAGGTTTCACCAAGGCCACGACGCGTGAGCCACGCTCCAGCGGCATCTTCTGGCGGTCCAGGACATTGGACCACAACGATGCGGGCAAGGAGATCTCTGCGTCGGTATCACGCAGCGTCACGAAGGC
The DNA here is from genome assembly GCF_056398685.1 of Arthrobacter sp. 01T428. Taxonomy (NCBI): domain Bacteria; kingdom Bacillati; phylum Actinomycetota; class Actinomycetes; order Micrococcales; family Micrococcaceae; genus Arthrobacter; species Arthrobacter sp. 01T428. Next base: position 327,442 of record NZ_JBFTPW010000001.1, read on the forward strand.
GCTGCCGCCGCGACGGTTGAGCTCGATGACCTGGCCTTCGATCCAAGCGGCCGGAGCCCGTTCTATGTGGGTCTTGAGCTTGCGGGACAGCAACTGCAGCGGCCAAGGATTGTCGGGACTGGTCTCCGACGCCGTCGCCGGAAGGGTTGACTCTGCCTTCGTGGGTTCTCCTTGGCGGGACTCTTCGTCCTCTGATCCAGGGTTCGGGAATCCCGAAATCGGCAACCCGCGTGGCGCCCCGCCGGGTACGGCGTCATAGGACACGCGGGTAGCCTCCTGTTGGTGGCTGGTGCATGGTTCTGTCCTCGCTGGTACTTTGCTAGGGGTGCCGGAAGCATTCCTGCTATAAGAGCTACTGAAAATTTGCTACCGAAAAGCAGGCGGCAGGCTTCCAACTCTATCCATACCTTGTAGCATGCATGGCCGACATTTACCCGTCGTCGCCCCGCCTGGAACTGCTGCACTCCAAACTTGAGGAATCCATTGCGCTCGTTCGTCTCTGCAATCGCAGTGATCTTTGCCCTTCTGCTCACAGCAATCGCCGTCCCGATGGCATGGACGGACACCAACATCGTCCGGGAAGACGGGTTTGTGGCGCTTACCTCTTCGATCGGGAAGGATCAAGCGTTCCAAGCGCGCCTGGCGGCTACTGCCGTCGCAAGCCTGGAATCCAAGGTCAACCTGCCGGCGCCGGTGGAACAACTTGGCGCTTCCTTCCTCAAGGACGCGGCCACCGCGATGACCACGTGGCCCGAATACCCGCAAGCGTGGAATGAAACCGTACGCCGGAGCCACCAACTGACTTTCGCAGGCAGTGCCCGCCCCGGGAACTCGACCGCGGGAACGTCCTTGGTGCTCGACGTCGGCCCCTTGGTCAAGCTTGCCGCTGACCGGCTGCACGCGGCAACGGGCCTCCCCATTGCGACGCCGGACTCCACGCTGATCAACATCGGCGGCCCCGCCCAGCGCCAGCAGGTAGATGACATCGCCGCATATGCGCCGATGTGGTGGATTCCCGGCCTCGGCGCCGTCCTGCTGTTTGCCCTGGGCCTGCTTGCCGCGAGGCGCCGGGGTGTGGTTCTCCTCTTTGCCGGACTGGGCTTGGCCGCAGTCGCGGCGCTGTGGCAAGTGGCCACGACGGTGCTGAAGGGCGCAGGCGATGCGGGCCTGGGCGGAACCGCTACGGGTGGCCTCTTCGCGCGTGAGCTGCTGGCAGCGGCGGTCGACAATTTCGCCGGCTGGATCACCATCGCCTGGATTGCCGCTGGAGTGCTCGCGCTTCTTGGCCTGCTCGGCGTGATCTTCTCACGCAAAGCCAGGCCGAGCGTGCGGGTGAACGCTGCCGGTAGCATGGAGGGATGACCAGCTCAGCAGTTTCCATTCCGATGCCCTCTGTCCCGCGTAGGCGTCGGACGCCGGAAGAGGTGCTGGCCGCCGCTCCGGTCGCCGGCCCCAAGCGCGTCTTGCTCGCGGCCCCCCGCGGATATTGCGCAGGCGTCGACCGTGCGGTCATCGCGGTGGAGAAGGCACTGGAACACTATGGGCCGCCGGTTTACGTGCGCAAGCAGATCGTGCATAACGTCCACGTGGTCACCTCGCTGGAGGAGAAGGGTGCCATCTTCGTTGAAGAGACGGACGAGGTACCCGAAGGCGCCCTCGTGATCTTCTCGGCCCATGGCGTGTCCCCGGCGGTCGTGCAATCGGCCGAAGACCGTGGTCTTCGGACCATCGATGCCACCTGCCCGCTTGTCACGAAGGTGCACCGCGAAGCCGTCCGCTTCGCCAAGGAAGACTACGACATTCTCCTGATCGGCCACGACGGCCACGAGGAAGTGGAAGGAACGGCGGGCGAAGCCCCGGACCACATCCAGATCATCAATGGTCCGCATGAGGTGGACAAGGTCACTGTGCGCAATCCGGAGAAGACCATCTGGCTTTCGCAGACCACGCTGAGCGTCGACGAGACCATGGAGACCGTCCGGATGCTCAAGGAGCGGTTCCCCACGTTGCAGGATCCGCCCAGCGACGACATTTGCTATGCCACTACCAACCGCCAAGTGGCCATCAAGAAGATTGCCCCGCAGGCCGACCTCGTGATTGTGGTGGGATCTGCGAATTCTTCCAACTCCGTGCGGCTCGTCGAAGTGGCGCTTGAATATGGCGCCAAGGCCTCTTACCGGGTCGATTTCGCGAACGAAGTCGACGAGAGCTGGTTCGAAGGCGTTGCCACCGTGGGCGTGACGTCTGGCGCTTCCGTTCCGGAGGTCCTGGTCCAGGACGTTCTCCGATTGCTGGCCGACTACGGTTACGGTGCGGTTGAAGAGGTGGTGACGGCGGAGGAAGACCTGCTGTTCTCCCTGCCGAAGGAACTGCGCGCCACCCTCAAAGAGGCCGGGGACGTCACTCGCGCCTTGGGTGGGCGCGGGAACCGACCGACTTCGTAGTCTGGGTTCTGGGTCCTGGGTCCTGGGTCCTGGGTCCGGGCCCAGCACAGGGTGCGGGCCCGGACGACTACCAGACAGTCCTAGGCCGCGGATTCGTCTTCGATCAGTTCGGGTGCGGCAAGGGTCCGCGGCACGGCTTCCACGGCCGACGGCGACACCAGCCCGTCGGTGTCCATGGAGTTGAGCTTCCGTGCGGTGGGCAAGACGCGTGCTTCCAGCGTTCCGACCAGCGCGTTGTAGCGATCCACCGAGGTCTTCAGCGACGAACCCAGCTTGCCTACGTTGTCACCGAGCGTCCCCATGCGTTCGTAGAGCTGCCGGGCGAGCTCGAAGAGCTCCCGGGCATTGTCCGTCAGGACGTCCTGGCGCCAGGTGAAGGCGACGGACTTTAGAACTGCCAACAAGGTGCCGGGGGACGCGAGCACCACGTTCCGGGATAGGGCGTGATCCAAGAGTGCAGGGTCCGCTTCGAGGGCGGCGGCCAGGATGGACTCCGCGGGCAGGAAGCAGATCACCAGCTCTGGCGAGTTGCCGGGGATGTCCCAGTACTTCTTGGACCCCAGGGCATCCACGTGGGACTTGAGGGCCTTCGCATGTGCGAGCAGCAGGGCATCCGCGCCGTTGCCCACAGATTGGAGGCCGTTGACCCGCTGGGTGGAATTGCCCTGTTCCTGGGCAGCGAGGTAGGACGCCAACGGAACCTTGGCGTCCACCACCAACTGCTTTCCACCCGGCAACTGGACCACAAGATCCGGCCGGACGGCGTTGTCGGCGGACGCGGAATGCACTTGCTCATGGAAATCGACGTGACGCAGCATGCCGGCGGCCTCCACCACCCGGCGCAGCTGGACTTCACCCCACTGCCCCCTGGCACTGTTCGACCGAAGGGCGGAGGCCAGTGCGTGCGTGGAGCGCAGGAGTTGTTCATCGGACAGCCGGGCTTCCTGGAGCTGTTGGGCAAGCTGGCCGTACTGCTCCAAGCGATCACGCTCCAGAAGCGAGACCTGTTGCTGGACGGCCGTCAGCTTCTCGGCAACGGGGGCGAGCGCGCGCAACACACTGCCATCCTGGTTCCTGGACTCGTTCAGTTCACGGTTCTGCGACAGCAGAAGCCGCCGTTCGGCGTCGGCGGCGGCAAACTGGGCGTTCACCGCGGCAAGCCGGGCGGAGACGCCGTCGAAATCTTCCTCAAGCGCGGCAGTGCGGCGCCTGAACAGCAGGAAACCAGCCACCACCCCGGCGGCCGCTCCCAGAAGAAGCATGAACAAAGCGAGTATTACTGCAAAACCATCCATGTCTCCAACCTTGGCATAGGGGTCGGACAATATAGCGAAGCCGGATCAAGGCACCCGGGCGTGGGGTCCACGGTTCCACCCGCGAAAGCGGAGAGGGGCACTCAACGGGTAGAATCAATGCTCGTGGCTCTTACTATTGGCATCGTCGGACTGCCCAACGTCGGCAAATCAACTCTTTTCAACGCACTGACCCGCAACCAGGTGCTGGCCGCGAACTACCCGTTCGCCACCATCGAGCCAAACGTCGGCGTCGTCAACCTCCCGGACCCGCGCCTGCAGAAGTTGGCGGAGGTCTTCGGATCGCAGCGCCTCCTGCCCGCGGTCGTCTCGTTCGTTGACATCGCAGGTATCGTCAAGGGCGCCTCCGAGGGCGAAGGCCTGGGCAACAAGTTCCTCGCGAACATCCGCGAAGCAGAAGCCATCGCCCAGGTCATCCGCGTCTTCGATGACCCCGACGTTGTTCACGTCGACGGCAAAGTCGATCCGCGCTCGGACATTGAGACGATCAACACCGAACTGATCCTGGCCGATCTCCAGACGATCGAAAAGGCCATTCCCAGGATCGAAAAGGAAGTCAAGATCAAGAAGCGGGAAGCCGCGGAACTCGCAGCGATCCTGGCTGCCCAGGCCGTCTTGGAACGTGGCGACACGATCTTCTCCTCGGTCAAGAGCGACAAGCTCGAGATGGAGCACCTCAAAGAGCTCAGCCTCCTCACGGCCAAGCCCTTCATCTACGTCTTCAACTCGGACGAAGGAATCCTCGGCAACCCGGAAAGGCAAGAGGAACTGCGCGCCATGGTGGCGCCGGCGGACTGCATTTTCCTTGACGCCAAGCTCGAATCGGATCTCGTCGAACTCGACGAGGAAGAAGCCCGCGAGATGCTCGAGATGAACGGCCAGGACGAATCCGGCCTCGACCAGCTGGCACGCGTCGGCTTCCACACGCTTGGACTGCAGACCTACCTGACTGCTGGTCCCAAAGAAGCCCGCGCCTGGACCATCCACCGTGGCGACACCGCGCCCCAGGCCGCTGGAGTCATCCACACGGATTTCCAGCGCGGATTCATCAAGGCCGAAGTTGTCTCCTTCGATGACCTCATCGCCGCCGGGTCCATGGCCGAGGCAAAGTCCCGCGGCAAGGTCCGAATTGAAGGCAAGGAATACGTCATGGCCGACGGCGACGTGGTGGAGTTCCGCTTCAACGTCTAGCCCCTGCGGGAGGGCAATTCCCTAGAACAGCGGCCAAGGCACCGCCGACATCTCGCCGCTCGGAGCCGGAAACCGCCCTGCCAAACGCAACCGGGCGCAGCGCGCGGCGAGCGATGCGATTTCTTCGGCGCTGAGCAATTCCGCCAGGTTTCGGCCCAGCCCACCGTGCAGTCCTTCGCTGACACGATCGATGCCCTCGCGTTCCTCGGCGGTCAGAGGGTCTCCCAGCCATCCCCACAGCACCGTGCGCAGCTTGTGGTCGCGGTGAAAGGTGAGCCCATGGTCCACGCCGTGCCGGTGTCCGTCCGGCATGGCAAGAATGTGGTCGCCCTTGCGGTCGGCGTTGTTGACGACTGCGTCGAACACCGCAATGCGCCTGAGCGCTGGCGAGTCTTCGTGAACGAGGGTGACCATGCGTCCGTTCCCATCCCGTCCCTCGAGAACGTGCTTCCAGCCCGTCTCCGGCACGTGGTCTGTCGCCACGAGGTCCACGGCGTTTTGGGCGGGGTCTTGCTCCTGCCAGAGCTGCACCATTCCTTCGCCCATCGGACCATCGCGCAGCCAGGTGTGCGGCACGATGTCCCAGCCGAATGCCTGCGAGACCAGGTACGCGGCCACCTCCCGGTGGGCCAGGGTGCCGTGGGGAAAGTCCCACAGCGGAGTTTCGCCGGCTTTCGGCTTATAGACGACCACCACGTCGCCGATGCTGCCCAGAAATGTAGCGTTTGAAGCCGTCGTGATGCGGCCGGTGAGCGTCAACTCGGCGGTCCCGAGCTCCGGCGTCGGCATCAGACCTCGGGAAGGGTGCAGATGTGCCCGTCGGCGTCGATGGGGTACCCGCAGAGCGGGCACGTCGGACGCCCGGCGCCCACGATCTCACGGGTGCGCTTGGCGAAGGCGCGGGCCGTGCCGACCGGCATGCGGACCAGCAGCATTTCGGTCTCGTTAGCGCTGTCCTCATCGTTGTCGTTGTCGTCGGCGTCGGCGTCGGCATCGGTGATGGGGAAGGCCTCTAGTACGATCTGGGCCGTGGTTGGGTCCCACCCTAAGCTCATGGCGCCGGTGCGGAACTGCTCCTCAACGGACTCGAGCTGGTCATTGTCGACAAGTTCAACGGGAGTACCCGTGGGGACGCTGAAGGGGTTGCCCTCCACGGTGATGAGCTGGTCGAGAATTTCGTCGATCTTCTCCGCGAGCAGAGCCGACTGCTCTTTCTCCAGGGCCACAGTCACGATCTGCGTCCCGGCGCGCACCTGCAGGTAGAACGTGCGCGCCCCCGGAAGGCCAATGGTGCCGACGACGACCCGATCAGGCCAGGCAAACTCGTGAACACGTGTAGGCATGTCAGTATTCTAGGCACATGAGGTTCATGGCGCCTTCCGCCCTGGACCGCCGCCCACCGGCGCATCGCCGGACTGGATGCCGTTCGACAGCCAGGACAGATCACCCGCATCGGTGTTGGTCGCGTAGACGCTCGGCTGGTTACCGCCGTAGCGCACGATCGATACGGAAGCGGGGTTCACGGTAATACGCTGGAACAGGTCAAGGTGCATGCCGAGCGCGTCGGCGAGGATTGACTTGATGATGTCACCGTGACTTACCGCAACCCACACAGCTCCTGGCCCGTACTCGGCTTCGAAGGCTGCATCGTGGCGCCGAATCGCGGCCACCGACCGGGCCTGCATCGCGGCCATGGATTCACCTCCGGGAAAGACGACGGCGGACGGTTGGGACTGCACAACCGGCCACAGATCCTCGGTCGCGAGATCACTGAGCATGCGGCCCTGCCACTGACCGTAATCGCACTCGGTGAGATCGGGATCGACCGGCGCGTACGGCGTGCCAGCCTGGCGATCGAGGATGAGCTGGGCGGTCTGCTGACAACGCTCAAGCGGGCTCGACACCACCGCGACCAAGGGCACCGCGGCGAGCCGGTCTCCAGCCAGAGCCGCCTGGTCGCGCCCGACCTGGTCCAGGCTGATGCCGACCGACCGCCCGGCCAGCAGCCCGGTGGCATTGGCTGTGGTGCGGCCGTGCCGCACGAGGATAACTGTCGCCATCCACCCAGCCTAACCACCCGCTCGCTGCGGTGGCTCGGATATTTACGCCGTCCTATCCGGCACGGGGTAGACCAGGGCGACTTCGCCGGCCGGATGCCTGCTGCCCACGGCGATCACGGCGTTTACATCCTGGTCAGGTGCCCGGTCTTTCGCCGATGACCGATCCCCGCCGTTGCCGAAGATCGTGCGGCCGGGCAGATCGCGGCCATCACGCCTCTCAGGGGTGCGTGAACAAATCGGTGCGGCTGGTCATCGACATGCCGGTACAGTTCATCTCGCGAGTTATCCACATAACGCAACTCAGCCCTCCTGCGCAGCTTGCGCTTTGGCAATACTTGGTGAATGGGAATCAGATATTACGCATATGCATTCGACGGCGAACTCACTGAACAGGTGCTTTCCGACCCGATGACCTTCGTGTCCGTCGATCCACTTGCTGATGCTTGGGGCCTTGACCCTGGTGTCGGGACCAGCGGTACCACCTTCGAACAATTGATATCTGAGCGCGACATGCTCTATCTGGACAAGGCATGGCGGCATCTGCAGGTTCTCACGGCCCCATTGGGGGCGGCCATGGCGGCGCGACCCGCTTTTCGTATGTTTGAAGGCAACGTGACCATGCATGGCGAAGGTTGGGATCCGTGGGTAAGGGCCCTGACTCCGTCCGAGGTTTTGTCGATTGCTCAGGACTTGGACGATATCTCTGATGCGGAGGTAAGGCAGCGGTTGCCGGATTCGCCATATGTCGATCGGGACCTTGACGTCGAGTATGCCGTTGGCTATCTTCGACGGGCCCGGGTCTTCGCCACCAATCTCGCCGACGAGGGGCGCGGCATGGTCTACCTGATCGGGTAACGATCATCCTGGCTTAGCCCCAACCGGCGACATCCTGGCTCAGGATATTAGGCCAGGTTTCGACGTCCTCCGGGGTGCGGGCTACTGTCAGCGTTGCTTGGGGGAGCAGCGCGGTAAGGGTTTCCGCGGTTGACAGCGGGTGGCCCGGATCATCGACCCAGGCCAGGATCGTCGCCGGTACGTCGATTCGCGCGAGGGCCTCAAGATCAGGCAGATCGCTGAGTGCCGCGCCTCGAAACAACGACGGCAAGAGGGCGTCGGCGACGTCGGGCACGGTCTCTGGCGCCCCAATTGTGGCCGGCGGCGGTGTTGCCCCGCGCGTGGTGTCCAGGAATTCCTCGACGCCAACAGCCTCGATAAGCGCCGCGGCAGCCCGGTAGTTTGCAGCCTGGGCGGCTCGGGTTTCCCACGCGGTGGGTGGCACCATCAGCGTGAGCCCGCTAAAGCGGCCAGGCTCGCGGGAAGCGGCGTGCAAGAGCGTGCCGGTACCCATCGAGGGACCGACTCCGTGGACACGTTCGCCTGGGAACCAGCGATCGAGCAGCCGCAGGAGGTCATCGGCGAGGTTTTGCCATTGATAGTCCTCGGGGACCTTGCGCCCTGTCGACCGGCCATGGCCGCGTGCGTCGTACCGCAGCAGTCGAGTTCCACTCAGCCCTCGGCCGAGGTCGAGGTTGAGCACCCGATCACGCGCGCGGCTTGATGTCAGGCCATGCAGTTGGACAACCGGGTGTCCACCTTCGTCGCTCAAAGCAACCGCAAGCTCGGCTCCGGGAACCTCGAAAGTGGGCATCAGGCTCCTCGTTCCGTGACTGGCAGCGCCACCTTGAGCGGCCGCGTTGAACGTTCAGGCTATCTGGGGCGATAGGATACTGCCATGCGCCTGACCAACGTCACGCACCTGCGGCTACCGTTCGGACGACTTTGGGGCTATGACGTCAGCGTGTCTGCGCTCCGCCGGCGTCTTCCGGTGTCCTTTGATCAGCGGCTCCATGTAGGAGCCGGCGACCGGCCCGGCTCCTGGATGGCAATGTCTTTTCGGCTGCCTGCACCAACTCGTCGTGAGTCGATTGCCGATGCCTGGCTGGCCGTCGTCGGCCGCCACGGCACGCTGCGAACGGCTTTCGTTCCCGGTGAGGACGGTGAGCCGGAGCTTTACGAAATTGATATTGGTCCGGGAACCTGGGTGGAGCATCAGGTGTCTCCAGGCCAAGCCGTCAATGACGCAGTGCGGGACATTCTCGACGCCGCGTGCTCGCCATACCAACAACCCTCACACCGCCTGTGCGTATTGGAGACTGCTGCCGGACTCACGGTTGTGATTGCAGCCGACCACTCCCACGTCGACATGTGGTCGATGCTGGTGATCGCGCGCGACCTGCTGTCGGCCCTCGACGCCGGGAGCGCCGGCCGCGAATTGTTGCCCGAGCCAGCCCCGGCATTTGTTGAGCACACGCAAGCACTTCTAGACCGGAAAGCGGCGCCGGACCACGTGCGTCAACGGTGGGAACAAATCATCGGGGACAGCGGCGGAGTCATGCCGCAATTCCCGTTGCCCCTGGGTGCGCCCGATCCTCAGCGCGAGCGTGTGGAAGTCCGGGATGTGTTCGATCTCGACGACGGTGCGGCGTTCGCGGCGCAAGCCCGCAACGACGGCGTCTCGACGCTCGCACTCGCTGTTGTTGCGATGACCGCGGTGACCCGCGAGTTGGCGGGAACCCCGCTGCGGGCTGTGTTTCCCGTGCACAGCCGCTTCGACGACAAATGGCATGACTCAGTCGGCTGGTTCATTACCAATTCGGTGCTTGAATCTGCGGTCCCCGAGCCGCTCGCCGCGGCGGCCGCGGTAAAAGAGGCTGTGCAGCTTGGCTCGTGGCCGCTCGCGGACGTTCTGGCTCCATGGGGCGGCATGCCCGTCGCTCCTGGGATGTTCGCGATCTCCTGGCTGGACCTACGCAGGCTGCCGGTACGAATCGACTCGGTCGGACTCGACGCCCAGTACGTGAGCGCGACAATCGACACGGACGGCGTCATGCTTTGGTTCATCCTGGACGAGTCCGGCCTGCATTTGAGGTGCCGTTATCCCGACACCGTTGAGGCTCGAGCCAACGTCGGCGGATGGCTCGATCTGCTGGTCGCTCGTTTGCAGGCAGATGCGCGATCCTCGGTTCGAGGACTGCTGCGGGTGGCGGGCCGGACCTTCAGGCTGGAACGGGCGAGCCGCGATGATGTCGAGGCCATCGCCGCGCTGCTGTCCGATGATCAGTTCGGCCCCGATCGTGAGTGCGTCGAGCTCGAACGATACGAGGCGGCCTACAACCTGGTTGTTCGGGACCGCTCCAACTATCTGGGGGTTGTCCGAAATGATGCCGATCGCATCGTTGCCACGATGCAATTGACTGTTATCCCAGGACTTTCCCGGGGTGGTTCTTCCCGCTTGCAGATCGAGGGACTGCGGGTTGCTGCCGCGGAACGTTCACAAGGCCTGGGCACCGCGATGCTTGAGTGGGCACACAATTTTGGGCGTGTGCGCGGGGCGCAACTGGCGCAAGTGACCACAGACGAAGCACGGGAGCAGGCTCGAGCCTTCTACACCCGACTCGGATACCGGACGGCCCACGTAGGACTGAAGCGCCGGATATAGAAGTCCGATACCTCGCCCTCGCTGCGTTCTTTATCACGGGGACCGCCCACATAAGTGAATTTCTCGCCCATGCACCTCAACGTAAACCCCAACACGAGGTCTGGATACCGCTGCACGCTGCCATCGGATCGTGAGATCTGTTCCAGGCACTCCCCGCCAGGAGGGTTCAGTGATGGGGAATTAACTGACATAAGCCCCCGGTTCGCCGTGAATCGGGGCTTATGTCATGTTGGCGCGGATCACGGAACCCCTAGGACGTCCTTCAATGATTGCATCTCGATAACAAACTTTACCGGCGGGAAACTTTAGACCCAAAGATCCGTTCCGGGCGCTAGGCTACTGCTCATGTGAGACGAGCCACAAGCCTGCTGAGGGGGTTGTGGCAGTCTGCCGGAGTCAACAGCGCCGGCTTTTTCCACTCAAAAAAATAGGAGGCGGAATGCGTTTCGGACGTACTTCCAAAGCAGTGGGTATTGCGGCAATCGCCGCGATCGCACTGAGCGCCTGTGCCGGCAATTCCGGTGGCAATACCCCATCCACTGGAGCAGCCAAGACGGGTGGCACGGCCACTGTGGTCGAGGTCAACGCTTTCAACACGTTCAACCCCAACACAGCCGATGGCAATACTGACATCAACTCCAAGGTCAGCTACGCAACGCACTCGGGCTTCTACTACATCGACAACAAGCTGAACGTCGTACACAACGACAAGTTCGGCAAGATGGAGAAGGTCTCGGACAACCCGCTGACCGTCAAGTACACCATCAACGATGGTGTGAAGTGGTCTGATGGCACCCCGGTCTCCGCAGCTGACCTCCTCCTGCAGTGGGCGGCGTTCTCCGGCTACTACGACGACGCCGATGCCAAGGCAAAGACGGGCACGTCCTATTTCTCGTACGCTGGTGACAACACGGGCCTGAGTCTGACGGACTTCCCGGAGATCAGCAACAACAACAAGACCCTCACCCTCAAGTACTCCAAGCCGTTCGCTGACTGGGAGATCGTGCTTGGTGGTCCTGGCATTGACGTTCCTGCCCACGTCCTTGCGCAGAAGGCCGGCCTGAAGGACACCCAGGCTTTGATTGACTTCTTCAAGAGCAAGCCGCGCGGAGACTCCAAGGCACCGCTGCCCGCCGACCCGAAGCTGAAGGCAATGTCGGACATGTGGAACACCGGCTTCGACACGAAGACGCTTCCCGCTGACCCGACCCTGTTCCTCTCAAACGGTCCTTACATCGTCAAGAGCATGAACCAGGACCAGTCCCTCACCATGGTTCGCAACAAGGACTACAACTGGGGACCGACTCCAAACCTTGACGAAATTACCGTCCGGTACATCGGTTCGGCGCCGGCACAGGTCCAGGCCCTCAAGAACGGCGAGGCGGACATCATTGCCCCGCAGGCTTCCGCGGACACCCTCGACCAGTTGAAGGCTCTCTCCAGCCAGGGCGTCACTGTCGACCAGGGCAACCAACTGGCCTTCGACCACTTGGACCTGAACTTCTCGGGTCCGCTGGCCGACCAAAACGTGCGTACCGCCTTCATGAAGACGGTGCCCCGCAAGGACATCGTCAGCAAGATCATTGGCAAGCTTGACCCGAACGCGAAGCCGCTGGACTCGCAGATCTTCGTTCCCCAGCAGGCTGCCTACGCTGACTCCGCCAAGAACAACGGCTCCTCGGCCTACCAGGACGTGGACATTGATGGTGCCAAGAAGCTCCTGAACGGCGCTACTCCGGAAATCCGCATCATGTACAACAAGGACAACCCCAACCGCGTTGACGCCTTCTCGCTGATCCGCGAATCCGCCACCAAGGCTGGCTTCAAGATCGTCGACGGCGGCCTGGGCAAGTCCGACTGGGGCAAGGCCTTGGGCAAGGGCGGCTACGATGCCACCATCTTCGGCTGGATCAACCCGGGCGTCGGTGTCTCCGGCGTTCCGCAGATCTTCAAGACCGCTGGTGGCAACAACTTCAACCAGTTCAGCAACACTGACGCTGACAAGTTGATGGAAGAGCTCGTGGTCACCACCGACCGCAGCAAGCAGGATGATCTGCAGAAGCAGATCGACAAGAAGATCTGGGACTCCGCATACGGCGTGCCGCTCTTCCAGTCCGTGAACGTGGACGCCTACAGCGACCGCATCACCGGTGTGAAGCTCATGCCGAACCAGACTGGCGTTTGGTGGAACTTCTGGGAGTGGGCTCAGAAGTAAGGCCCAACTAGCGCGCAATATCGCCAGCCGAGGCGCCGGGACCGACGTATCATGGTCCCGGCGCCTTCGGGTTGGCGAACCGGCACATTGTCTGCTTCCCCAACGACCTCAAGCAGGGAAGGGGCACGATTCTGCGATAGGCGCCGGAGACCCCGGGCCTGGATTTCGAGGTTCTTCACCATGGTGACCTATATCGTCCGGCGGCTCGTAACCGCCGCATTCATTCTCCTTGGAGCTTCTTTCCTGGTGTATCTCCTGACGGCGTTGTCCGGGGACCCTTTGGAAGAGCTCCGCACCAGCAGCGCGCCGAACCGGCAAGCACTGATGGATGCGCGGATCAATCTGCTCGACCTCGACACACCGGCGCCGCTGCGCTATTTCAAGTGGTTGGGAGGCGCTGCCCAGTGTCTGGTTCCCTTCGGCAATGCCTGCAATCTCGGTAAGAACATTGCGGGGCAGCCAATCACGGAGGCGCTCGGTTTCGCGCTGGTCCAAACCCTGACGCTGGTTACCGGTGCGACAATCCTTGCGATTCTCATCGGCATTTCGCTCGGCATCGTTACGGCACTGCGCCAGTACAGCGCGTTGGACTACGGCGTAACCTTCATGGCGTTCCTGTTCTTCTCCCTGCCGATCTTCTGGGTAGCCGTTCTCCTCAAGGAATTCGGTGCCATCGGCTTTAATGACTTCCTCCGAAATCCCGAAATACCGCCGGTCGTGGCCCTTGGAATCGGGGCCGTCCTGGGCATCGTCGGGGCCGTCGTCGTCGGCGGTGCGGTGAGGCGCCGACTGATCGTCGGAGGCTCGGTTTTTGCGGCTGTTTCGCTTATTCTCTTCTACTTCTCGCTGACTCAATGGTTCCGCAATCCGGGCCTGGGGCCGGTCATCATCGCCATCATGGGGGTGGGAATCGCCTTCGGAATCACGATTTTGGTTTCCGGACTCAAGAACCGCAAGGCCCTGCAATCAAGCCTGATCGTGGTGGGCATTGGCGTGGTTGCCTACTTTGCTGTGCAGCCGCTGCTCAATGACGCGACCGGGCTGATGATCTTCCTCCTGGCCATCGCCACTATCTTGGTTGGCGTGGCAGTGGGGTACTTCATGGGCGGCTACGACCGCGGCCAGTCCATGCGCGCCGCTGGGCTGACCGCCTTCCTGGTCGGGTTCCTTGTGGTTGTGGACAAATTCATGCAGGCTTGGCCGTCCTATTTCAACAACAGCCGGGTGCGCGGGCGCCCCATCGCCACGATCGGGGCAGGAACCCCGAACATCCAAGGCGATTTCTGGATCATGTCGACAGACACCTTGACCCACCTCGTCTTGCCGACGATTGCCCTCATCCTTGTGTCGTTGGCCAGCTACACCCGGTTCACACGCTCGTCGATGCTCGAAATCATGAACATGGACTACATCCGGACTGCGCGGGCAAAGGGTCTGAGCGAACGTTCCGTGATCATGGGCCACGCCTTCCGGAACGCCCTGATCCCTATTGCAACGATCGTTGCTTTCGACATCGGTGCGTTGATCGGTGGCGCCGTCATCACGGAAACGGTCTTCTCCGTTCGGGGCATGGGTTTCCTGTTCATCGACGGACTGCTGCACACTGACCCGAACCCCGTGATGGGCGTGTTCCTTTGTGTTGCAATCACCGCCATGGTCTTCAACCTGATAGCGGACCTCGCGTACTCCGCGCTCGACCCACGCGTAAGGATCAAAGCATGAGCCAGCCAACCCAAGAGGAAGAACTCCTCGCGCAACAGGCGCTTGCCGAAGCTGCAGCCACCCATGCAAGCAGCGAAGTCACCAGCGGCCTGAGCCAGGGCCAGATTGTCCGCAAGAGGTTTTTCGGCCACACCGGCGCCCTGATCGGGCTCGCGGTTTTTGCAGTGATCTTCCTGCTTGCTTTCACCTCGGTGGGCGCATTCGGGATTCCCGGATGGTGGAAGTACAACCATGTGGACGTTTCGCCCTTGGTCAATGACGGTGCCCCCACGTCGTCGTTTTGGCCGCTCGCCTGGGGAGAGCACCCCTTCGGCCAGGACCGTATTGGACGCGATCTGTTTGCCATGACCATGCGCGGTGCCCAACAATCCATCACGGTCATGGTCCTGATCGGCGCCATCGCGGGCGCGGTCGGCGCAATCGTCGGGGGACTCGCCGGCTATTTCCGCGGCTGGGTCGAAGCCATCCTCATGCGCCTGACCGATGTCATCATCATCATTCCGTTGCTGCTCCTTGCGGCTGTTGTTGGCCAGATAGCCAACCGCAGGGATGAGGGAAGCTGGCTGACCGGATTTGCCGCCAACAACGGCGTCGTCATCCTTGGCATTTTCCTCGGCTTTGTGAGCTGGGTGGGCCTCGCCCGCCTGGTCCGCGGTGAGTTCCTGACCCTGCGCGAGCGGGAGTTCGTTGACGCAGCCAGGATCTCCGGAGCGTCCAACGCAAGGATCATCTTCAAGCACATCCTCCCCAACGCCGTGGGTGTGCTGATCGTCAACGTGACGCTGACCATGTCCGCGGCGATCCTGCTCGAGACGGCACTCAGCTACCTGGGCCTCGGCGTGAAGGCTCCCGACACCTCGCTCGGCCTGCTGGTTGCCCAGAACCAAGAAGCTTTCGCAACGAGGCCGTGGCTGTTCTGGTTCCCCGGCCTGTTCATCATCCTCATCTGCCTCAGCATCAACTTCATCGGAGACGGCCTGCGGGACGCCTTCGATCCCCGGCAGAAGAAGTTCAAAGCCAAGACCGCCATCGAAACCACGCGCCACTCGAGCACGACGGCGCCCGTTGCCGACGCCTCGAAAGGCAGCTGAGTGCTACCCGTCCAGGGAAACCTCCTACAGGAAGACCGCCCAGTAACTGGCCGCGGCCAGGGCTACCGTGGCTGCTATCCGGAACCATCCGATGGCAACGGTCACCGAAGCGTCTTCAGCCCGGCCGGGCTCCACGCGTCCGGCCTCGACGAGGTCCTGCCAGCGGGTGCGCACCAGGATCGCTGCGGCGCCGGAATCGGTGTTCTTGAGATCTCCGGGGCGAACCGAGCTGCTGGGGCCGTAGGTGGTGCCCGGGAGTCCTTTGAGATGCTCAGGGCGGGCATTGCGCCCGCCCCAGATTCCCGGCGCGGGAGCAGCCCACGCCGGATACTTCTTGCGGGGCGTCACCAGCGTGAGGGCGTAGCGGGTATCAACCTGCACCAGGGCATCCCACGGAACATCGATGGTCCGGAAGGGATTCTCCAGCGCGACGCCGGAATCCCGGACCACCACAACCGGGCGCCAGAAGAGCAACCAGCCAAGAAACGCTACGAAGAGCAGGGGAGTGGTTCCGGGAAGGGAGCGCGGTCCGGCTGCCACGAGCGCAACAACCACTCCGAAAACGGCAACTGCCCAGCAGATCCAAGCAAAAATCTTGCTGGTGCGGGCCTTGAAGATTTCGACATTTCCGGCATACGGCGCTCTGCTCATGCCCCTAATAATTCAGGATTCCGGGCTACTTCACTAATCACCCCTTGGAGGGTGGCCCGGTCGGAAGGGAAGACCCAACATGACTGACAACGCCAGCCCCGAACCGGAGGCCACCCACCTCGAGACCGAGTCGGATAAGAGCGCGCGCGGGGCCATGGTCCTGGAAGTACGCGATCTCAGCGTCGACTTTGGCGTGGATAAGAAATGGGTCCCTGCCGCCATCGGACTGAACTACGAGGTCAGGGCCGGCGAGGTCCTCGCGATCGTCGGTGAGTCCGGGTCCGGCAAGAGTGCAAGTTCCATGGCACTGCTTGGCTTGCTGCCCAGCAACAGCCGTGTCCGGGGGAGCGTCAAGCTCTCGGGCAAGGAGCTGCTGGGTGAGAAATCAGGCAACATCCGTGAAGTCCGCGGCAAGGATGTCGCGGTCATCTTCCAGGAGCCCATGACCGCGCTCAACCCTGTGTACACCGTGGGTACGCAAATAGTGGAGACGATCCGGCTGCACAACTCGATCTCGCCCGATGAAGCCAAGCAGCGGGCCTTGCGCATGCTCGAGCTGGTGGAGCTGCCGGACCCGGAGAAGGCCTTCAAGTCGTATCCGCACCAGCTCTCCGGCGGCCAGCGGCAGCGAGCCATGATCGCGCAATCATTGTCCTGTGATCCCAAGCTCCTGATCGCAGACGAACCCACCACTGCCTTGGATGTGACGGTCCAGGCTGAAATCCTGGACCTGATGCGCAACCTGCGCAACAAGCTGGACAGCGCCATCGTCCTGATCACGCACGACATGGGTGTTGTGGCCGACCTCGCCGATCGAATTGCCGTGATGCGCCAGGGCGTCATCGTGGAGAGCGGCACTGCCCAACAGATCTTCAGCAACCCGCAGCACGGATACACACAAGCTCTTCTAGCCGCTGTTCCCCACCTGGGACAGGGTGCTGACAGCGCCGACGTTGACGTCACCGCGGCGTTGGCTGCCGCAACCCACTCCGAGCTGGAATCGGTCGATCACGATGAGCTGGTCCGCCGGGAACTTGAGAACCAGGCCGCTTTGAAGGCGGCGGCCGAAGAAGCAGCCAAGCCCAAGGGTGAGCCCGTACTTGAGCTGGTCGACGTCGCCATCGAGTACCCCAAGCAGGGCCGGGTCCCCGCGTTCCGAGCTGTCGAGGGAGCCAACCTCGTGATCTACCCCGGCCAGGTTGTAGGCCTTGTGGGGGAGTCCGGATCGGGCAAGACGACCATTGGACGCGCCGCCGTCGGGCTGTTGCCCGTAGCCGCGGGCAGCATGCGCGTGGTGGGGCAGGACATTTCCGCCGCAAAGCGGAATGGAAAGCAACTGCACGAAGTGCGCCGCGACATCGGCATGGTGTTCCAGGATCCGTCGTCGTCGTTGAATCCGCGGCTGCCCATCGGCGAAAGCATCGGCGAACCGATGTACCTCGCCGGGGTCGCGAAGGGCGTCGATCTGCAGAAACGGATTGAGACCCTCCTGGACCAGGTGGAATTGCCGCGCGGGTACCGCAACCGCTATCCACATGAATTGTCAGGCGGCCAGAAGCAGCGCGTCGGCATTGCCCGGGCGCTCTCCCTGCAGCCCAAGCTGATGGTCGCGGATGAGCCGACATCGGCGCTGGACGTCTCGGTGCAGGCGAAGGTCCTGGAACTTTTCCAGAACCTGCAGAGGGAGCTGGGATTCGCGTGCCTGTTCGTGACGCACGACCTTGCCGTGGTTGACGTGCTCGCGGACCGGATCTGCGTGATGCAGCGGGGCAGGATCGTGGAGCAGGGCACCCGCGAGCAGATCCTTCGCAATCCGCAGGAGCCGTACACGCAGAGGCTGCTGGCCGCGGTGCCGCTGCCGGACCCCGAGAAGCAGCGTGAGCGTCGCGAACTGCGCGCCCAACTCATGGCGGCCGGCATCGAGTAGCAACCCGAAGGCACTCGCGGCGGCACGAACTGATGGTCGCAACCGAAAGAGTCTCCGTCGCCATGGGCGGCGGGGGCTCTTTTTTGGTGCTTGTTGACGCGCTGGCCAGGCCGGTTGCACACCGTACGGGATGCCCGAAAAACCCTGGTTTTCCGGGGGAAACCAAGGGTCAGGCATGTCGAGTGTAGCAAGGAAAATCCCATTTCGTGAAATGACTGCTTCATTTACTTGAAATGACTGCTTCATTACTAAAACTGTCAAGTGCACACTTCGTTGTTCATGCCAATGGGATTCCATATTTCGGACAAGCTGTGGTTAGGATTACACATCCATGTAGGCCGCGTCACAGGATAATTCTGTGCCTGGCCCCGGGGGCAGCTATGAGTTGCCCCGACCCATCCCCCTGAATCCATAGGAGGCGGAATGCGTTTTTCGCGCACTTCCAAAGCTCTTGGCTTGCTCGCAGTCGCCGCGCTTGCCCTCACCGGATGCGGCAGCGCTGGCTCCGGAAGCAGTGGCCCGACCGCTGCCGGCGATCCGAACAAAATCATCACCGCATACAGCAATGAACCCCAGCACCCCCTCATCCCTTCCAACACCAACGAGGTGTACGGCGGCCGCGTTGTCGACCTCCTGTTCGAAGGCCTGACCAGCTACGACGCCAATGGCAAGTCCGTGAACGCACTCGCGGAATCCATTGACACGAGCGACGGCCAGAACTACACCATCAAGGTCAAGAAGGGCGCCAAGTTCACCAACGGCGAGGCAGTCACCGCCAAGAGCTTCGTTGATGCTTGGAACTTCGCCGCACTGAGCACCAACGCCCAGTCCAGCAGCAGCTTCTTCGAATCCATCGAAGGCTACGACGCAGTCAGCGCCGTCACGAAGACCAAGGGCGCGGACGGAAAGTCAACGTCGACTCCCGCACCGACCGCCCAGACGATGTCCGGCCTGGTGCTGAAGGACGACTCGACCATCACTGTCAAGCTGGCCCAACCGGAGGCCGACTGGCCGCAGCGCCTCGGCTACTCCGCCTTCATGCCGCTTCCGGCCGACGCCCTCAAGGACCCGAAGGCCTTCGGCGAAAACCCGATCGGCAACGGCCCGTACAAGATGGCCGCCAAGGGTGCCTGGCAGCACGACAGCCAGATCGCCCTCGTCAAGAACCCGGACTACCAGGGCACGCGCATGGCCAAGAACGGCGGCGTGACCTTCAAGTTCTACACCGACCCGGCTCCGGCTTACACCGACGTCCAGGCCAACAACCTTGACGTAACCGACGTCCTGCCCACGAACGCCCTGAAGACCTACACAACGGACTTCCCGGACCACAGCCTCAACAAGGCTTACGCGGGCAACGCAACCCTGAACATCCCGAACTACCTGCCTGAGTTCCAGGGACCCGCCGGCCAGCTGCGCCGCCAGGCCATCTCCATGGCGATCAACCGCGATGAGATCACCAAGGTCGTCTTCAACGGCACCCGCATCCCTGCGAAGGACTTCACGTCGCCGTCTATCGATGGCTACAACGCGAACGTGACAGGCTCCGACGTTCTGAAGTTCGACGCCGCGAAGGCCAAGGACCTCTGGGCAAAGGCAAACGCCATGAGCCCGTGGCCCGCCGACAAGGTTCTGCAGCTCGCGTACAACACCGATGGTGGCAACAAGGAATGGATTGACGCCGTTGCCAACAACCTGAAGAACAACCTCGGCATCAAGGCGGAAGGCCAGCCGTTCGCCAAGTTCGCCGAGATCCTGAACCTCCGCACGGCTAAGACCCTCCCGGGCTTCACCCGCGCCGGATGGCAGGCAGACTACCCGTCGCTGTTCAACTTCCTCGGCCCGCTGCTGAAGACCGGAGCCAGCGCCAACTACGAGGGTTACAGCAACCCTGAGTTCGACAAGCTGCTCACCGAGGGCCTGGCTTCCAAGTCCACGGACGACGCCAACAAGAAGTTCACCCAGGCTCAGGAAATCCTCTTCAAGGACCTCCCGAACCTGCCCCTGTGGTACCAGGCACGCCAGGCTGTATGGAGCCAGAACGTCAGCAACGTTGACTCCGGCTGGAACGGCGTCCTGCTGTACTACAACATCACCGCAAAGTAGTCCTACTGGACTTGTTCCAAGCTCGTTAGCGTATGGGGGTCCGGCCACAAACCGGGCCCCCATGCCTTGATTCGGCACGAAAGCTGTCCCAAATGAATCCCCACATTTTCAAGAGCGCCCAGGAACCGTTGCTGTGACCCAGTACATCCTCCGGCGTTTGCTGCAGGTCATTCCCGTGTTCCTGGGAACCACCCTGCTCGTGTACTTCATGGTCTTTGCCCTCCCGGGCGACCCCATCCGCGCCCTGTTCGGCGACCGACCGCCCAGCGAGTCCGTCATTGCCGCGCTGCGCCAGCAATACAACCTCGACCAGCCGTTCTGGGTCCAGTACGGACTGTTCCTCAAGAACCTCTTCACGTTCAACCTCGGGGTGGACTTCACCGGCCAGCCAATCGCCGCCACCCTCGGCCGCGTTTTCCCGGTCACCGCCATGCTCGCCGTCGAGGCCCTTGCCATCCAGGCTGTCTTCGGTGTGGCCTTCGGCTTGATTGCAGGCTTGCGCAAGGGAAAGATCTTCGACTCCACCGTGCTTGTCGCGTCCCTCGTGGTCATTGCCGTCCCGACGTTCGTCCTGGGCTTCGTGCTTCAGCTCGTCGTTGGGGTACAGCTTGGCTGGGCCAAGCCGACCGTTGGATCCAACGCGGATTGGGGCACCCTGATTCTTCCGGCCGCCGTCCTTGGCCTCGTGTCCTTTGCCTACGTGCTGCGCCTGACCCGCGCCTCGGTCATTGAAAACATGAACGCCGACTACGTCCGCACGGCAACCGCAAAAGGCCTGTCCCGCCCCCGCGTGGTCCTGGCCCACATCCTGCGAAACTCCATGATTCCCGTGGTCACCTACCTGGGCGCGAACCTGGGTGGCTTGATGGGCGGCGCGATCGTCACCGAAGGCATTTTCAACGTGCCCGGCGTCGGCCAGAAGCTCTACCAAGCCGTGATCCGCAGCGAAGGCCCCACAGTCGTCGCCATTGTGAGCGTGCTGGTACTGGTCTTCGTTGCCGCCAACCTGTTGGTGGACCTCCTTTACGCCTGGCTTGACCCCAGGATTCGCTATGAAAAGTAGATCCGTTATGAAAAGTAACCGTCAGATCGAGCACTATGTTGCCCCAATCGACGAGACACCGCTGCTGGCGACCGATACCCTCAAGGTCGACGCAGCACCCCTGAGCCTGTGGGCGGATGCCTGGCGGAAGCTCCGCCGTCGGCCGCTCTTCATCATCTCGGCGCTCATGATCCTGCTGCTCCTCGTGGTCGCGTTCTTCCCGGGCCTCTTCACGCAGACTGCCCCGAACGACAACTGCCAGCTGGGCGACTCCCTCGCGGGCCCCTCGGCCGGCCACCCCCTGGGATTCACCTTCCAGGGCTGCGACATCTACTCCCGCGTCATCCACGGCACCCAGGCATCCTTGACTGTCGGCGTCGTCTCCGTCATTTTCGTCCTGATCATCGGGGTCACCCTCGGTGCACTGGCTGGCTTCTTCGGCGGCTGGGTTGACACCATCATTGCCCGCATCGGCGACATCTTCTTCGCGTTGCCTTTGGTCCTTGGCGCGCTGGTAGTTACCCAGCTCCCCTTCTTCCGCGAGAACAAGAGCGTGTTCACGGTGGTCATGGTCATCGTGATGCTCGGCTGGCCCCAAATGGCCCGCATCACCCGCGGTGCCGTGATCGAGGTCCGCAACGCGGATTTCGTCACGGCCGCACGCTCGCTCGGTGTCTCCAAGATCGGCACGCTGGTCCGGCACGTCGTTCCGAACGCGCTCGCGCCAATCATCGTCCTGGCCACCATGGAGCTTGGCGTCTTCATCGTGACGGAAGCAACGCTGTCCTTCCTTGGCATTGGCCTGCCCGGCAGCATCATGTCCTGGGGTAACGACATTTCCGCGGCGAAGGACACGTTGCGCACCAACCCCGAGGTGCTGATGTTCCCCGCAACCGCACTGTCCATCACGGTCCTGAGCTTCATCATGCTTGGCGACGCGCTGCGTGACGCCCTTGACCCCAAGAGCCGCAAGCGATGAAGGAGGCAATCATGACAACATCCAACGTCACCATCGACGAAGCCGGAACCGAAGAGCGTCCGCTCCTTGAAATCCGGGACCTCGCCATCTCCTTCCAGACGGCGAGCGGCGAATTCCAGGCCGTCAAGAATGCGCACCTGACCATCATGCCCGGCGAGACTGTCGCCATTGTGGGTGAGTCCGGTTCGGGGAAGTCGACGACGGCGCTCGCCGCCATTGGCCTCCTGCCGGAGAACGGCAGGGTTTCCAGCGGGCAGATCCTGCTCGACGGCGAGGACATCTCCCACGCCCCGGAACGGCGCATGATCGAGTTGCGCGGCAACACGATCGGCATGGTTCCGCAGGATCCGATGTCCAACCTCAACCCGGTCTGGAAGATCGGATACCAGGTCCGCGAGACGCTGCGCGCCAACGGCAAGCCCAGCGGTCCTGCCGACGTCGCCCGCGTCCTGGGGGAGGCCGGCTTGCCGGACTCCGCACGCCGCGCCAAGCAGTATCCGCACGAATTCTCCGGCGGCATGCGCCAGCGGGCCCTGATCGCCATCGGCCTGTCTTGCCAGCCGCGGCTCCTGATCGCCGATGAGCCGACGTCGGCCCTGGACGTCACGGTGCAGCGGCAGATCCTTGACCACCTCGAAACCATGACGGCGGAGCTCGGCACGGCAGTCCTGCTCATCACCCACGATCTCGGCCTCGCTGCCGAGCGCGCGGACAAAGTAGTGGTCATGTACCGCGGCAACGTGGTGGAGGCCGGTCCTTCCCTCGAATTGCTTCGCAACCCGCAACACCCCTACACCCAGCGGTTGGTGGCCTCGGCGCCGTCACTCGCTTCGCGTAGGATCCAGGCCGCCAAGGCCGAAGGAATCCAGACGGAAGAACTCCTGGCGCCCACCGAAGCTGTGGCCGAAAAGGCATTGGCCGACGACGTCCTGAAGGTCGAAAGCCTCAGCAAGGTCTTCAAGCTGCGCTCCGGCGTCGGCAAGGCAACGGACTTCACTGCGGTGGACAACGTCTCGTTCAACGTCAAACGGGGGACGACGACGGCGATCGTGGGTGAGTCGGGTTCCGGCAAGTCCACCGTGGCCCAGATGGTCCTCAACCTGCTCGCGCCGACGTCGGGCCGGATCGTTTTCGACGGTGTGGACACCTCCACCTTGAACAGCCGGGAAATCTTCAAGTTCCGGCGCCGCGTCCAGCCGATTTTCCAGGACCCGTACGGTTCACTCGACCCGATGTACAACATCTTCAGGACCATCGAGGAACCGCTCCGGACCCACAAGATCGGTGACAAGGTCAGCCGCGAGAAGAAGGTCCGGGAACTCCTGGACCAGGTGGCGCTGCCTCAGTCCACCATGCAGCGGTACCCGAACGAGCTCTCCGGCGGCCAAAGGCAGCGCGTCGCGATCGCGCGCGCGCTCGCCCTCGACCCCGAAGTGATCATCTGTGACGAAGCGGTCTCCGCTTTGGACGTCTTGGTGCAGGCCCAGGTCTTGAACCTCCTGGCCGAGCTGCAGTCCAATCTTGGCCTGACGTACCTGTTCATCACGCACGACCTCGCCGTCGTGCGGCAGATCGCCGACCATGTCTGCGTGATGCAGAAGGGCAAGCTCGTGGAAACGGGCAGCACGGACGACGTCTTCGATTCGCCGCAGCAGGACTACACCAAGGCCCTGCTCAACGCGATCCCGGGTGCCAGCCTGATGCTTCCGCCCGTGGTGGCCTGACGGTGCTGGCGCCCGTGCGCTGAGTGCCAGCCGGGGGAGCAGAAGAGCCGGTACCACTTCCGTGGGGGGAAGTGGTACCGGCTCTTTTGCTGTTTCCGGCTCATCCCGAGTTCGCTGCCGATTGTGATGAAGGGCACAATTCGATGACCTGGAGGGTGATTTTTAGGCCAATAAATACCACAGCGTTTAGACTCTATGAAGGTGCCCTGTGTCAAAGGGTCTAATCCGTCGTGCGTTCCGGTTGGAAATGTCGCGATACAACAGCTGACTTCACCACTGAATCGAGCCATTACGCATGTCTGAAACCACCACCAACACCGCCGCGACCACTGCATCGCGCAGTGATCTGCGCAACGTCGCGATTGTGGCCCACGTTGACCACGGCAAGACCACGCTGGTCGACGCCATGCTCAAGCAGACCAACTCCTTCGCCGAGCACAACCACCTGGAAGACCGCGTCATGGACTCCGGTGACCTGGAGCGCGAAAAGGGCATCACCATCCTCGCCAAGAACACCACGGTTGCCTACAACGGCCCGTCGTCCAATGGCGAGACCATCACCATCAACGTGATCGACACCCCCGGCCACGCCGACTTCGGTGGCGAGGTGGAGCGCGGCCTGTCCATGGTTGACGGCGTGGTCCTCCTGGTCGACGCTTCCGAAGGTCCGCTGCCGCAGACCCGCTTCGTCCTCCGCAAGGCCCTTGCCGCGCACTTGCCCGTCATCCTGCTGGTCAACAAGACCGACCGCCCCGACGCCCGCATCGAAGAGGTTGTCCACGAGTCCATGGACCTGCTCCTTGGCCTGGCCTCCGACCTCGCGGACGAAGTTCCGGACCTGGACCTGGACAAGATCCTGGAAGTACCCGTGGTCTACGCCGCAGCCAAGGTCGGCCGCGCCTCCCTCGAGCAGCCGGCTGACGGCTCGGCCCCGGAAAACGAAGATCTCGAACCCCTCTTCAAGGCGATCATCGAGCACATCCCGGCGCCGACCTACAACCCGAACGGTGTCCTTCAGGCGCACGTCACCAACCTGGACGCTTCCCCGTTCCTTGGCCGCCTTGCACTCCTGCGCATCTACAACGGCACCCTCCGCAAGGGCCAGACCGTCGCCTGGGCGCGTGCCAACGGTGAGCTGAAGAACGTCAAGATCACCGAGCTCCTGGCCACCAAGGCCCTTGACCGCGTACCGGCAGAGTCCGCCGGCCCGGGCGAGATCGTGGCTGTTGCCGGTATCGAGGAAATCACCATTGGTGAGACCCTCACTGACGCAGAGAACCCGCAGCCGCTGCCGCTCATCACGGTGGATGACCCCGCGATCTCCATGACCATCGGTATCAACACCTCCCCGCTGGCCGGCAAGGTCAAGGGCGCCAAGGTCACGGCGCGCCAGGTGAAGGATCGCCTGGACAAGGAACTGATCGGTAACGTCTCCATCAAGGTCCTGCCCACCGAGCGTCCGGATGCTTGGGAAGTCCAGGGACGTGGCGAGCTTGCGCTGGCCATCCTCGTGGAGCAGATGCGACGCGAAGGCTTCGAGCTCACTGTCGGCAAGCCGCAGGTTGTCACCCGGACCGTCGACGGCAAGATCCACGAGCCGATGGAACACATGACCATCGACGTGCCTGAAGAGTACCTCGGTGCAGTCACGCAGCTGATGGCTGCCCGCAAGGGCCGCATGACCAACATGGCCAACCACGGTACCGGCTGGTGCCGCATGGAATTCATCGTTCCGGCACGTGGCCTCATCGGCTTCCGCACCAAGTTCCTTACGGACACCCGTGGCGCCGGCATCGCTTCCTCGATCTCCGAAGGCTACGAGCCGTGGGCCGGCCCTATCGAATACCGCACCAACGGTTCGATGGTTGCCGACCGCGCCGGTGTGGTCACCCCCTTCGCCATGATCAACCTGCAGGAACGCGGCTCCTTCTTCGTGAAGCCCACGTCCGAGGTCTACGAAGGCATGATCGTCGGCGAGAACTCCCGCGCCGACGACATGGACGTCAACATCACGAAGGAAAAGAAGCTCACCAACATGCGTGCCGCTTCCTCTGACACCTTTGAGAACCTGACGCCGCCGCGCGACCTGACCCTCGAAGAGTCCCTCGAATTCGCCCGCGAAGACGAGTGCGTTGAGGTAACCCCGGACTCCATCCGCATCCGCAAGGTCATCCTGGACGCCAACGAGCGCGCCAAGGCTACCCGCGCACGCGCCAAAGTCTGATCCTGCTGGGCTGATCAAGTACTGACGCGCCCAACGGACTGACGCATTGAATAAGGGAGCCACCGGAACAGCACGCGGCATTGCCGTGGCTGTTCCGGTGGCTCTTTTTGCTGCCTTTGCAGGCACCGCACTGCACCGGCAGGCGCTCCTTATTGCCGGCGTCGACGTCTCTTGGGGTACCGCAGCGGCACTGCTCCTGCTCGCATCGCTCCAGCTCCTGCTGGGTGCGTGGTCGCGATCCTTGATCCCGACGGCGGTGGTGGGCATTGTTTGTTACGCCGCCGTAGGCGTGCTCTCCACGGGCGGAACGGGCAAGCAGCTGATCGTCGCGGATGTGCCCGGAAATGTGTGGGTTTACGGGAGTGCGGGCATCACTTTCGTGATGCTCTTGTGGTGCCGGCGCTACGGGCGTCCTCCGCGCGCTTAGCTAGTCGGCGCTTGGGTCCCGGTGGTGGGCAATCAGGAGCGAGGTGGCCTCGCCGTCGTCGTCTGCCGGAAGACGCATATATTCCTCGACGACCGCCCGCAGCTTGCCCATCATCTCCTGCTGCCGTGCAGCATTGAACTTCACGCCAAGCCGCCAGACATCGATGTCCCCTGGCATGAGCCCGCGGGTTTCCTGGACGAATGTTTCGATCAGGACAGGGGCAATATCGTCGACGGGAGTGCTCCACGAGGTGCGGGTGGCGATGTACGGCACCTCCTTGGCGCCCCTCTTTCCCTTCCGGCCTTCCTGAGGTTCAAGAAAACCGGTGCGCACCAAGGTCCGGACATGATGCAGGCTTGACGCCGGATTGATGTCCAACAGCCCCGCAATCTCTTTGTTGGTGCGAGCGTGGTGCAGGCAGAGCCGGAGAATCCTCAAGCGCAGGGGGGAGCTCAAGGCGCGGCCCTTGGCCACCAGGTCGCTGTCCTCCCGCTCGTGTTCCGTCATGGTGGCCAGTGTAGCCAGCCTTGAGTGATTGACATATACCAATCACTACAGGAAACTGGGCGGGTGAACGCCGGGACCACGGACAATGCTCAGCAAACTGACACAGCTCAGCACACTGCCTCGCTGTGGCGGGACCGGAACTTCATCATCTTCTGGTCGGGCCAGGCCGTCAGCCAGCTTGGGGCGCAACTGGGGCAATTGGCGTTTCCCGTCCTCGCGGTGACTTTGCTCGGCGCCAGTGAGTTCGAAGTCGGCGCGCTCAATGCCGCCGGCCTTGCGGCCTTCCTGCTGATCGGTTTGCCGGCAGGAGCGTGGGTTGACCGCTGGCTCAAGCGTCGCACCATGATCGTGGCGGACCTGGTCCGGACCGGGGCAATGGCGACCGTACCAATCCTCTGGTGGGCCGGCATCCTGCAGATCTGGCATCTTTACGCCGTAGCCGCCGTCGTCGGGGCCGCGACGGTCTTCTTCGACGTTTCCTACCAGAGCTATGTGCCCGTGCTCGTGGATGCCGCGAAAGTGCCGCAGGCGAACTCCAAGCTCGAGGCCACCTCCCAGATCGCACGGATCGGGGGTCCTGCCGCGGGCGGTGGCTTGCTGACGGTCGTGTCCGCCCCGGTGCTGTTCGTCGGGGAGGCGATCGGGTATCTGCTGTCGGCCATCTTCCTGCTCAGGACGCGCGATGCGGAACGGCCCGTGGCCGCGAAGGATCGGCAGCCGCTGGCAAGCGAAATCAAGGAGGGCCTGGTCTTCGTGGTCAGGCATCCCCTGATCAGCAGGATTGCGGCGTGCACGGGCGGGGTCAACTTCTTCACCACGCTTGCCTTCACCTTGATGCCGGTGTTGGTACTTCGTGAACTGGAACTCGGTCCGGAGGGCATGGGCCTCATCATGGCGGTCGGCGCCGTGGGCGGACTGATCGGGGCGGTTGCCGCGCCCAGGTTGGCGGCCTGGATCGGCGAGGGGACGGTTATTCCCGTGGCGTCGATGATCAGCTCGCTTTTCCTCCTCCTGGTTCCGTTGTGCGTGCTTGCCCCCGAGCGATGGATGTCCCTCGTGATGCTCATCGTCTCCGAGTTCGGGTTCGCTTTCGGAGTGCTGGTGTACAACATCATGCAGTTGAGCATGAGGCAGCGCGTGTGTCCGCCCCGGCTCCTGGGGCGCATGAATGCGTCCATTCGCTTCGTGGTGTGGGGGGTCATGCCGATCGCTGCCCTAGCCTCGGGCCTCCTGGCCGAGAATATCGGCCTCGTACCGACACTCTGGATCGGCTTGGGCGGAAGTCTTGTTTTTGTTGCGCCTGTGCTGTTCTCCCCGCTGTGGGGAATGCGCAGGCTCCCCGACGAGGTGCATGGCGCCTGACCCTCCGGGACATGAGGCGGAACTACTCGCGGGTTGTGCGCGGATCCCGGCGCTGGGGCGGAGGAGGGACTGCTTTTGCCGCCACAACAAGGGCCAGCGGGATCTCGACGTCGGACTGTCGGGTACGGATGGTGCACGCACCGTCGGCGACCGAGAGCAGGTAGCCGAGGGCATCGGTGAAGCCGTTGTCCAGGCGGTATCGGACAACTACCCGTGTTCCGGATACGGTATTGAGCAGGAAATCCTGGGGCCGGGGCAGATTCACCAGTTCATAGTAAGACGCCCGGCTAGGTTGCTGAGTTCCCGCTGGGGGATAATAGGCTCAGAATTCGATGTACCGGCCACAGGGCCGGTGGTACTACCCGGAATTTCCGGGACAACTGTGGAGAGGCAAGGGACGTGACCTACGTAATCGCGCAGCCGTGTGTGGACGTCAAGGACAAGGCATGTATTGAAGAATGCCCTGTTGACTGCATCTACGAAGGCGAACGTTCCCTCTATATCCACCCGGATGAGTGCGTGGACTGCGGAGCTTGCGAACCCGTGTGCCCGGTGGAAGCGATCTACTACGAGGACGACACCCCGGAGGAATGGGCCGACTACTACAAGGCCAACGTCGAGTTCTTCGATGACCTTGGTTCCCCGGGCGGAGCCGCCAAGATCGGCAACACCGGTAAGGACCACCCCTTCATCGCCGCGCTGCCCCCACAGAACCAAGACCACTAAGAACGGTTGCTTCCTTTGATTTCTGCGGCCCCCGCTTTCGGCCTCAACCTGCCTGACTATCCTTGGGAAGCGATGGCGCCGTACGTGGCCAAGGCTTCAGAACACCCGGGCGGGGCAGTCAATCTCTCCATCGGAACCCCCGTGGATCCGACGCCGCAACTGGTCCGCGAGGCGCTTGCCCGGGCAGCTGACGCCCATGGTTACCCGACGGTCCACGGCACGGAAGCTCTTCGCGAGGCCGTATCCAACTGGTTCGCCAGCCGCCGCGGGGTCCCGGGAATCGATCCGAGGGACGTCCTGCCGACCGTCGGCTCCAAGGAATTGGTGGCCTGGTTGCCGTTCCTGCTGGGACTGAGCGCAGGCGACGTCGTGGTCCGTCCCACTGTGGCGTACCCGACCTACGACATCGGCGCCATGCTCGCAGGCGCCACTGCCGTCGCGGCAGACAGCCTGGACGAACTGGACTCAGCCACCCGCGCGAGGGTCCGGCTGATCTGGATCAATTCCCCCGGCAATCCCACGGGCAGCGTCCGTGACGTCGAATCCCTCAGGCAGATCGTCGCCCAGGCGCGCGAGATCGGCGCAGTCGTGGCGTCGGATGAATGCTATGCCGAACTCGGCTGGGGCGAATGGGATGCCCAGCGTGGCGGCGAGGCAGTGCCTAGCGTCCTTGACCCACGCGTCACGGGAGGATCCACGGACGGACTCTTGTGCGTCTACTCCCTCAGCAAACAATCGAACCTTGCCGGCTACCGTGCCGCCTTCGTGGCTGGTGACTCGTCGATCGTGGCGAATCTGGTCAACAGCCGCAAGCACGCCGGCATGATCGTGCCGTATCCGGTCCAGGAAGCCATGCGTACCGCGCTCGGCGATGCCGGCCACGTGCTCGCCCAAAAGGATCTCTACCGCGGGCGCCGTGAACGCCTCCTGCCGGCACTGAAGAACTTCGGCCTGGAGATCCACGAGTCCAAAGCTGGCCTGTACCTGTGGTCCACCGCAGGGGAGGCGACGTGGGACACAGTCCGCCGTTTCGCTGACCTGGGGATCGTCGTCGGGCCCGGGGTGTTCTATGGAGACGCGGGCAATGGTTTCATCCGTGTGGCGCTCACCGGCACGGACGAACGCATCGACGCGGCAGTCGAACGCTTGGACACTGCCCGGTAACAATGCTGTGACTTCCCGCACAGGGCGCGTCATTCCGCCAGTAACCGTAGCTTGTGAATTAGTTTGTCCCGCTTACTGGCGGTAGCTTTTAACTGACTATCAATGGTGGCTTTCTCCACGAAGGCAGTTCGGCCGATGGTGTCTGCACCTGCAGACTCCTGGCTGGAGTCACCAGATGTTGGTTGGATCAAGCTTTCGACCGAGGCCAAGAGCCTCATGAAGGGGACTCCATGACTGAGACCACCAGCGCTACCCTGCGCCATGCCGGCGGAGAGCTCGAGCTCCCGCGGATCAAGGTTGTAGAAGGGAACGAAGGATACGACGTTTCCAAGCTGCTGAAGCAGACGGGCGCCGTCGCCTATGACCCCGGCTTCATGAACACCGCCGCCACCACGTCGGCAATCACCTACATCGATGGCGACGCCGGTATCCTGCGGTACCGCGGCTACCCGATCGAGCAGCTTGCCCAGCACTCAAGCTTCCTGGAAGTTTCCTACCTGCTGATCTACGGCAACCTTCCCACGCCCACCGAGCTGGACGCGTTCGACCAGCGGATCCGCCACCACACGCTGCTCCACGAGGAGCTCAAGGGCTTCTTCGGCGGTTTCCCGCGTGACGCGCACCCGATGCCGGTGCTTTCCTCGGCTGTCTCCGCGCTGTCCACGTTCTACCAGGACTCCTTGGACCCGTTCAACCCGGAGCACGTGGAAGTTTCCACTATCCGCCTCATGGCGAAGCTCCCGGTCATCGCGGCCTACGCCCACAAGAAGTCCATCGGCCAGCCCATGCTGTACCCGGACAACTCCATGAACCTCGTGGAGAACTTCCTGCGCCTGAGCTTCGGCCTGCCGGCAGAGCAATACGAGCTGGATCCCGTCGTCGTCAAGGCGCTGGACCTCCTGCTCATCCTGCACGCCGACCACGAGCAGAACTGCTCGACGTCGACCGTCCGCCTTGTGGGCTCCTCGAACGCGAACCTGTTTGCTTCTGTTTCCGCAGGCATCAACGCCCTCTTCGGTCCCGCCCACGGCGGCGCCAACGAGGCCGTGCTGAAGATGCTGCGCCAGATCCAGGCCGACGGCATCAAGCCCGAGGAATACATGGAGAAGGTCAAGAACAAGGAGGACGGCGTCCGCCTCATGGGCTTCGGACACCGGGTCTACAAGAACTACGACCCCCGCGCCAAGATCATCAAGGCGACGGCACACGAGATCCTGGGCAAGCTGGGCGGCAACGATGAGCTCCTGGACATCGCGATGCGCCTCGAAGAGAAGGCCCTTGCGGACGACTACTTCATCCAGCGCAAGCTCTACCCGAACGTCGACTTCTACACCGGCCTGATCTACAAGGCCATGGGCTTCCCCGAGAAGATGTTCACCGTGCTGTTCGCGATCGGCCGACTCCCCGGCTGGATCGCCCAGTGGCGCGAAATGATCAACGATCCCCAGACGAAGATCGGCCGTCCGCGGCAGCTCTACACAGGAGAGCCGGAGCGCGACTACCCGGCGGTCTAATCCCCGCCGGTGTGGGCCCAGCACGCGGGGTCACTTACAGCCCGTCCCAAGGGACATCATG
Organism: Arthrobacter sp. 01T428; assembly: GCF_056398685.1. Taxonomy (NCBI): domain Bacteria; kingdom Bacillati; phylum Actinomycetota; class Actinomycetes; order Micrococcales; family Micrococcaceae; genus Arthrobacter; species Arthrobacter sp. 01T428. The sequence continues at coordinate 359,391 of NZ_JBFTPW010000001.1, forward strand.
GGCCGTAAGTGACCCCGCGTTGCACTTTAAGAGCTGTAGCCGAGAGGGTTGTTCTTCTGCCAGCGCCAGTGGTCTTCGCACATCTGGTCCACGGTCTTCGTGGTGGACCAGCTCAGGTCGGCCAGGGCGGAGGAGGCGTCGGCCCAGAACGCGGGCAGGTCTCCCGCCCGGCGGCCCGTGATCTCGTACGGCAGCGGGTGGCCCACGGCCTGTTCGAAGGCGTGGAGCATCTCCAGTACGGACGTGCCTTTCCCGGAGCCAAGGTTCCAGCGGTGAACGCCGGGGCGCTCCGCAACGTAGTCCAATGCGGCGACGTGGCCACCGGCGAGGTCGACGACGTGGATGTAGTCCCGCAGGCAGGTGCCGTCCGGGGTGTCGTAGTCTCCGCCGAAGACCATGAGCTTTTCGCGGCGGCCGACGGCGACCTGGGCGATGTAGGGGACCAGGTTGTTGGGGATACCCTGGGGGTCCTCGCCGATCCGGCCCGAGGGGTGTGCGCCCACCGGGTTGAAATAGCGCAACAAGGCGATGTGCCAGCGTTCGTCCGCGGCGCCGAGGTCCGTGAGGATGTCCTCGATCTGTTCCTTGGTACGGCCGTAGGGGTTGTTCGCCCCGATCTCCATCTTCTCGATGTAGGGGATGGGGTTGTGCTCGCCGTATACCGTGGCGGAGGAACTGAAAACGATCGACCGGACCCCGTGCTTGTCCATGGCGCGGAGCAGGTTCAGCGTGCCGACGATGTTGTTGTAGTAGTAGTTCAGGGGTTCCTGCACGGATTCGCCAACTGCCTTGAGCCCGGCGAAGTGGATGACGGCGTCGATGCTGTGCTGATCGAACACGGCTTCAACCGCGGCCTCGTCCACCAGATCCACTTTATGGAACGCCGCCGTCTTTCCCGCCAGCTCACCGACGCGGCGCAGGGACTCTTCGCTTGAGTTCACGAGGTTGTCCAGCACGACCACTTCGTGTCCGGTTTCCAGCAGGGACAGGACGGTGTGCGATCCGATGTAGCCGGTGCCACCCGTGACAAGAATTCTCATGCAAGCAACGCTAGCCGAACTTGCCAAGGCTCGCTCAGTGTTGCGTGCGCCACAGTCCCGCAGTTCCGGTGCGCCGGGCGGTACCGTTCAAGCACGTTCGTGCTAAAAAGATCTGTGCCCAAGATTGTTGATGCCGAAGCCCGGCGCCAGGAAGTAGTCGAAGCTGTCTTCAGGATCATCGCCTCGGATGGCCTGGAACGTGCCTCCTTGCGGGAGGTGGCCGACGAAGCCGGGCTCGCCGTCGGCTCGGTCCGGCATTACTTTGCCAGCAGCGATGAACTGCTGGTCCACTCCTTTGCCGTGGTCATCGACAGGATCGCCGCGCGGCTTGAGGACGCGTTCGCCGTCGTCGAATCGTTGGATCCGGATTCGGCGGAACACGGCGCCGCCGTGTTAACCCTGGCGGGCCAATTCCTTCCGCTCGACGAGGAACTGGCCGTCGACGCCTGTGTCTGGATGGCATTCCGGCACGCGGCCCGAATCCGGCCAGTACTCGAACAGGAAGCGGCACGCAGCCACCGGGCCGTGGCCGCCGTCGTCGGCCGCTTGGTGATGCGACTGATGCCCGACGGCGGATCCGGCCAGGAGCGCCTGGTGACCGAGGCCGAGCGCCTTCTGGCCACCCTCGACGGACTGTGCATGCATGCCCTGCTGCAGCCTGAGTGGATGACGGCCGAGGTCTGCCGCGACGTGCTGACCGCGCATTTGCAGACTCTCGTTGCGGTCCCGTCCAACCGTTAACGTCAAGGCTCATCGGGAATAGACTGGAACCCTGAGCGGGCACCTGCCAAGGGAGGCAATCGGATGCATGACACAGGCGGTCAGGGGTGGCGAATCACTATGGACACCTCCGGACCGATGCTCATTGCCTTGTATCTGAGAGACGTTGCTGGATTGGACGGAGCCGGTACGCCAACGTTGTCCCACGCCACACCCAAAGTCAGGCACGCGGACCACACGCACCTCACTGCCGAGGTAGGCGGGGTGCCGGCCCTCAAGACAGAGTGGGAGGCCTGGTGGGAGCAGCTGTTGAGGGCGTATCCGGATGCCGCGCCGGAGCTTTCACCCCCGGGATTCAACGCCTTCGGCAATTCGCCTGCCCTGCGCAGAGTATTGCAGGCACACTTCGGAGCCGCCCTGACCTGGGCCCGTGAGCGCCTTGAAGAGTACGAAAAACTAGAGGCTGAACGCGAAGCGAGCGGCGCCACGTTGCTTCTGGGGGACATGGTGGAGGACCGGCTGCTGGAAGTCGGACGGAGTTCCCGGGACTTCCAGCTGACGATCATCGAGCTGCCCCTCAACGAGCCAAGGGCCTGGTATCTTGAGCCGGACAAGATGATCATGAGCCACCGGCTCTTGTCCGAGCCGGATATCTTCCGCAGCTACGTCCAGCCGGTGGTTGAACTACTGGTCTGAAGCCAGGCACCGCCGAGGCCCCGCCCAAAACTAGGTCTTCGGAGCCGAAACCGTGATGGTCACGGACCCCGATGCTGCCGCTGAATCCTGCCAGCCCTTGTGGTCCTGCCGGTTCCAGGTGGCGCCAGCCACGTCAACCTGCGTCACGGAAAGGTCCTTGGCATTCGCCACGGCCCACTGGGCCACAGCCCACGCCTGCGCACCGCTGATGTTCAACTGGACCGTGCGGCCCTGGGCCACGGCCGGCAGGGCGCCGAACTCCGTGGTCATGGCGGCCACGACGGCGTTCGGGTCGCCGGCGGTGTCCGCCGCCCCGAGCGTGCAGTCGAGGGCCCGTTCGGAATGTCCGGTGAGCGCCGACGCATACGCCCGGCCCATGGGTTCCTGCTGCGCGTAGGCCTGGGGGTAGGCGGAATGCTGGACCGCTTGCGCCGCATCAGTGATCGCCATCGTTTCGTAGCCGGGTATTTTCACAAGGTGGTCATAGAAAGCGTTCGTCGCGTAGGCAGGATCCATGACCTCGGCTTCGGTGCCCCAGCCCTGGGAGGGGCGCTGCTGGAACAGGCCCCGCGAATCGGGGCCAACCTCGTCACCGTGTCCGATGTTGCGAAGCTTGGATTCCTGCATGGCTGTGGCCACGGCGATTGTGGCCGCGCGCGGAGGCAGCCCCCGCTGCACGGCAATGGCGGTGATGAGGGCGGCATTCGCGGCCTGGTCCGTCGCCAGCTCGTAGGAGTCCGAGCCCACGACGGCGACGCAGCGTTCCGTGACCAAGGTTTCGGAACGCTGCAGTACAGTCACCACGGCGTAGATGGCACCGGCCACCAAGGCAAGCGCCAGCAACAAGATGATGGTGCGTCGGAGACGGCGCATCCAGGTATCAGCTAGTTGGCGTGGAGGGCTTCGTTGAGTTCCACCGTCTGGCCCTTGCGGGGAAGGACCTCGACTTCGCCAGTTGTGGAATTGCGGCGGAACAGCAGGTTCGGCACGCCGGAGAGCTCAACAGCCTTGATGATGCTGCTGGTGTCTTCCCCGTTGGCGTCCTTCGGGCCGGGGATGCGCACGCGGGTTCCAGCCGTGACGTAGAGGCCTGCTTCGACCACGGAGTCGTCGCCGATGCTGATGCCCACGCCGGAGTTGGCACCCAGGAGCACGCGCTCACCCAGGGCGATCTTTTCCTTGCCGCCACCGGAGAGGGTCCCCATGATGGAGGCGCCGCCACCGACGTCGGTGCCGTCACCGGCAACAACACCTGCCGAGATGCGCCCTTCCACCATGGACGTGCCGAGCGTGCCGGCGTTGAAGTTCACGAAGCCCTCGTGCATGACCGTGGTGCCTTCGGAGAGGTAGGCGCCCAGGCGGACCCGGTCGGCGTCGGCGATCCTGACCCCGGTGGGAACGACGTAGTCCACCATGCGCGGGAACTTGTCCACTCCGTAGACCGTGACGGCGCCGCGCTTACGCAGGCGGGCGCGGGTCAATTCGAAGCCGTCCACTGCTGCGGGGCCGAAGTTCGTCCACACAACGTTCGGGAGCTTGCCGAAGATCCCGTCCAGGTTGATGCTGTTGGGCTTGACGAGCCGGTGCGAAAGCAAGTGCAGGCGCAGGTAGGCGTCAACGGTGTCGGCAGGTGCCTCGTCCAGGTTGATCTGGGCAAAGACCACCTTCTGTTCGGTCCGGCGGTCGGCGTCGTGGCTTTCAGCTGCGAGAGCAGTCAGCGACTCGTCGGCGTGCTCCACGGCGCGCAGGGATGCGGCAGCTTCGCCCAATGCCGGTGCCGGAAACCAGACGTCCAGCACTGTCGCTTCTCCGGCGTCGGAGGTGGCGATGGTGGCCAGGCCAAAGCCATAGGCGGAGCGATCGTTGTCAGAAGCGCTATCGAGAGCGGCAGAGGCAGCGGTTTCAGTCATGGCGCAAGTCTATCGAGAGCCACTGCTTCCCTTGAAACCGTGTGTGGACCGAGGGGTCGCAATTCGCTCGGGATACAGTGGACAGGTGACCGTTGAAACTACCCCGATCCTTCTTGACATCAGGCAAGACGTTGCGCTGCTGACCGCGGCGCTGATGGACGTCAACAGCGTGTCCGGCAACGAAGCCGCGCTTGCAGACGCCGTTGAATCCGCGCTTCGTACGATCCCCGGCCTGCAGCTTGTGCGGGACGGCGACGCCATCATTGCCCGGACCGAGCTGGGACGCCCGGAGCGCGTGATCTTGGCCGGCCACCTCGATACCGTGCCGTTGCCCACCGTGGAGGGTTCGCTCGGCACCGTGCCCGCCACGTGGGAGTCCGGCGTCCCCGGGACGGGAACCTTGTATGGACGCGGAGCCACCGACATGAAGGGCGGGGTCGCGGTGCAGCTTGCGCTCGCCGCGACAATGTTCGACGGCGGCGCCGAGCCGGGCAAAGACGTCACCTTCGTCTTCTATGACCATGAGGAAGTTGAAGCGGTCAAGAGCGGCCTCGGCCGCTTGGTACGGAACCATGGCCATCTCCTGGAGGGGGACTTCGCGATCCTGCTCGAACCCACCGACGGCACGGTGGAAGGCGGTTGCAACGGCACCAGCCGCTTCGAAGCCACCACGGTCGGGGAAGCGGCGCACTCCGCCCGTGCGTGGATGGGCAGCAACGCCATCCACGCAGCCGCTCCCATCCTGAGCCGCTTGGCCTCGTACGAACCTCGCACCGTCAACGTGGACGGGCTGGACTACCGGGAAAGCCTCAATGCCGTGAAGATTAACGGCGGCACTGCGGGCAACGTCATCCCGGACCGCTGTGTCGTGGAGATCAACTATCGCTTCGCGCCGGACAAGACCCCGGACCAGGCCGAAGCCCACGTCCGGGAACTCTTGGACGGCTTCGACGTCGTCCGCACCGACGCTGCCGCCGGGGCGCGGCCGGGCCTCAACCACCCGGCTGCGGCGTCCTTCGTTGCCGCCGTCGGTGCCGAGCCCAAACCCAAGTACGGTTGGACCGACGTCGCGCGCTTCAGCGAGCTCGGCGTTCCCGCGGTCAACTTCGGACCGGGCGATCCGCTTCTTGCGCACAAAGACAACGAACACGTCGACGCCGACGCCATCCGTGAGTGCCTCCGGGCGTTGCGGTCGTGGCTGGCCGACTAGGTGGAGTGACCTTATTTTTGCTTGAGAATGCGGGTGTGGCCCGTGGGGTTGGGTGCGGGACCCAGCCCTGCCACAATCTCCGACTTGGCCACCTTCACCACTTTGACGTTGCGGCGCATCCGGCCTTCAAGCCACTTGGCGATTCCGGCCAGGATCAGGCACATCCCGACGTACAGCACACCGGCAATGATCGCGGAAGGAATGATGGGCGAACCGTACTGGGCCTGGCTTCCGAAGTACTTGGCCTGGAAGAGGATCTCGTTGTAGGTCACAATGAAGCCCAATGCGGTGTCCTTGAGGATGACCACGAGTTGGGAAATGATCACCGGGAGCATCGAGCGGACCGCCTGCGGCAGCAGGATGTTTGTCATGACCGCGCTCTTCGGCAAGCCGATGGCGTAGCCGGCCTCGCTCTGGCCACGGGGGAGCGATTCGATGCCGGCCCGGAAGACTTCCGCGAGCACCGATCCGTTGTAGAGCACCAGGCCCGCAACGACTGCCGTGAAAGGCGTGATCCCCTGGACGCCGAGGGGAGGGAGCCCGTAGTAGAAGATCATCATGAGGATCAGCAACGGAATGGCACGGAAGAGCTCCGTGAACCCATAGCAAGGCAAGCTGATCCACTTGCGGTCGGAGAGCCTCCCGAAGGCCAGGAAGACACCCAGCACCAAGCTGAGCACGGCCGCCGTGGCAAACGCTGAAAGCGTGGCGCCCACTGATTGGATGATGGTCTGCTGGACCAGCGGGAAGGTGAACAAATGCCACTTCTTCTCGTCGAACTGGCCGCTTTGGGCGAAACGAAGGACGATGAATCCGACGATGGCGAGAATGACCAGGGCGGTCACGACGCCGAGAATCCGGTAGCGTGCGCGGGCCTTCGGGCCCGGAGCGTCAAAAAGGACCGAGCTCATCGGGCCACCTTCCATTTCTTTTCAAGCTTCCGCTGGACGAAGGAAAGGATGAAAACGAGCAGAACGAAGATCAGTGCGACCCAGAGCAGCCCGGCCATGGCAGGCTCGCCGCGCTCGGAAAGATTCGATCTGATGGCTCCCGCTTCGGCGACCGAGAAGCCGGCTGCCACCGTTGTGTTCTTGAGCAATGCGATGAACACGCTGAACATGGGCGGGATGACGGCGCGGAATGCCTGGGGGAGGATCACCAGGGTCAGGGTTTGGGTGAACGGAAGGCCGATGGCACGGGCAGCTTCGGCCTGGCCGACAGGCACGGTGTTGATGCCGGAGCGTACGGCTTCCGCCACATAAGTAGCGGTGTACAGGCTGAGGCCGACGGTTGCGGCGGTCATGAAATCAATTTCCACGAGACCGAGCTTCGGATAGCCCAAGGCAAAAAAGAACAGGACCAACGTCAATGGGGTGTTGCGCACAACGTTGATGTACAAAGTGGCTGCGGCGCGCATCGCAGGGATGGGGGATACCCTCAAGGTCGCCACGATGGTGCCCAGGATCAGGGCGAAGATCCCGGCAACGACGAAAAGTACAAGGGTGTTCCGGAACCCTGTGATGAACAGGTCCGAATTATTCAGCAGCGTATTCACAGAATGGTCGCTTTCAGCCGATATTCGAGGGGGCGGCCAAGGGCCGCCCCCTCAACATGGGTTTAGTAGTTGTCCACTGCGGGTTGGGTGACCTTGGTGCCGGACTGGCCCAGTGTGGAGTCGTAGATCTTCTGCCACACAGAGCCGCCGTCAGTGAACATCTTGTTCACGAACTTGCGGAAGGCGGTATCGCCCTTCTTCAAGCCAACACCGTACTTCTCAGTGGTGAACGGCTGGCCGACCACCTTGAGGTTGTCGGTGTCCTGGGAGGCATAACCGATCAGGATTGCCTGGTCGGTAGTCACAGCATCGACCTGGCCGCTCTTGAGCGCCTCGACACACTGTGAATACGTGTCGAACTCAGTGGTCTTGGTGCCGGGGAAGTTTGCCTTGATGTTCTGGATGGGGGTTGAACCCGTGGCCGAACAGACGTTCTTCCCGCTCAGGTCCTTCTCGCTGTTGATGGTCGTGTTGCTCTTCTTGACCAGCAAGCCTTGACCCGTCACGAAGTAGGGTCCGGCGAAGTCGACCAACTGCTTGCGCTTGTCCGTGATGGAGTAGGTCCCGACGTAGTAGTCAATGTCGCCGTTGGTAATGGCGGACTCGCGGTTGGCCGAAGGAATGGGCTTGTACTCGATCTTGTCCTTCGAGAAACCGAGGGATGCGGCGATCCACTGGGCAACCTGGATGTCAAAACCGCTGTACTCGCCGGTCGCGGCATCCTTGAAGCCCAGGCCAGGCTGATCCTGCTTGACGCCGATCGTGATCTTTCCGTTCGACTTGATCTTGTCGAACGTGGGGCTGCCCGTGATGGATACGTTCTGGGCCACCGTGAACGGCGCGGACTCGCTGCTTGGCGCGGTGGTGGAACCGCCGCCGCCACCGCATGCGCTCAGCGAAAGGGCGAGCGCCGCGCTTGCAGCGACCAGGAGGGATTTCCTCCGGGTGATAAAAGACTTCATGATATTCCTTTCATTGTGCGGCCACCCCCGCGGCCTGGGTGCGGTGAGTGTCAGTGAGTCAGGAGTTTGGAGAGGAAATCCTTGGCACGGTTGCTTTGGGGGTTGGTGAAGAATTCCTCCGGCTTGGCGTCTTCAACAATCTGGCCGTCGGCCATGAAGACAACGCGGTCGGCGGCTTTGCGCGCAAAGCCCATCTCGTGGGTGACCACGATCATGGTCATGCCTTCCTTGGCCAACTGGACCATGACATCCAGGACCTCGTTGATCATTTCCGGATCAAGTGCCGAAGTCGGCTCGTCGAAAAGCATGACCTTCGGCTTCATCGCGAGAGCCCGGGCAATTGCCACACGCTGCTGTTGGCCACCGGAGAGCTGTGCAGGCATCTTGGGTGCCTGTTGCCCGACGCCGACCCGCTCCAACAACGCCATGGCGTCCTTGTCCGCGGTTGCTTTGTCCTGTTTCTTCACCTTGATCGGTCCCAGCGTGACGTTTTCGAGAATCGTCTTGTGGGCGAACAGGTTGAACGATTGGAAGACCATGCCGACATCGGCCCTGAGAAGGGCAAGTTCCTTGCCTTCCTCAGGCAGCTTCTTGCCATCGATCGAAATCTCGCCCGTATCGATGGTCTCCAAGCGGTTGATGGCCCGGCACAGCGTGGACTTGCCCGAGCCCGAAGGCCCGATGACAACCACAACCTCACCCTTTTTCACTTGGAGGTTGATGTCCTTCAGGACATGTAGTTGACCAAAGTGCTTATTGACGCCATTCAGGGAGACGAGGGCATCGCTGGCGGCTTGAATAGTCATGTGACGAATCTAGCGAAGAAATGATTCAAGTTGAGCCAGCTCACACTAACTTACGTGGATCGTGATTCAACAGATACCTGCTTTGCAGCTATCTGACAGCAAATGATGGGTAGGAAACCCAATACCGCAAACAACAGGCCACGCCGGAACGGCTGCAGCCGCCATCCGCGCTAGCCTAGGTCAATGAGTACCAGCCAGCCCCAAGTTCCTAGTCCAGACGCCAATGGCAAGGCGATGAGCAACGGATCGGCAGCGTCAGCTCCGGCCGTAGCCGCAGAGCCGCCAGCCAAGCACAAAGGACCCTTGGAGCTTCGGCGCAAACAGGCCGCTATGCCGATGTCGGACCAGCGACTCCTGGACACCAGGGGAGCCGACCACTTCATTCACACCGACCCGTGGCGGGTCCTGCGGATCCAGAGTGAATTCGTTGAAGGATTCGGTGCGCTCGCCGAGCTCGGCCCCGCCGTCAGTGTCTTTGGTTCCGCCCGCACCAAGCCGGGCACCGGCTATTACGATATGGGCGTGCAGGTGGGCCGCCACCTCGCGGAAGCCGGCGTCGCCGTCATCACCGGTGGTGGCCCGGGATCCATGGAAGCCGCCAACAGGGGCGCCGTTGAAGGCAACGGCGTTTCCGTGGGACTGGGAATCGAGCTGCCGTTCGAACAAGGCCTCAACCGCTGGGTGGACCTTGGCATCAACTTCAGGTACTTCTTTGCCCGCAAGACCATGTTCGTCAAGTACGCGCAAGGGTTCATTGTCCTGCCGGGCGGCCTGGGAACCCTGGACGAACTGTTCGAAGCCATGGTCCTGGTGCAGACCCGCAAGGTGACATCGTTCCCCATCGTCCTTCTGGGGGTCGACTTCTGGAGCCCGATGATCGAATGGATCAAGGGGACCCTTGTGGCCGAAGGCATGGTCTCCGCGAAGGACCTGGACCTCATCCAGCTTGTGGACGATCCTGCGGACGCCGTTCACCGCGTCCTGCACGGAATCCCGCGGCCACCCTCGACCAACGGGGACCAGCGCCCGGAGTAGCCTTGCCGTCACTGCACTCTCAGCTGAGTCTGGCACGATGGTTGCTGTGAGCTTTTTTCTGGTCTTTCTCGCGATTGTCATTATCGGTGCCGTGTTGTTCCTCGGCGCCGGAATGGCGAGATCCTCCCGCGACTCCGGCGCCGGTTTGGATGAACCCGTCCCGAACCTGCCGCCGGTCCTGTTGCCGGCAGGAGCCAAGGCATCCGACGTCGACCGCGTGCGCTTCGCCCTTGGGCTGCGGGGCTACCGGATGGACCAGGTGGATGAGGTCCTCGATGAGCTCCGGGATCAGCTGACCTCGCAGGAGAGGGAAATCGAACGGCTGAAACTGGCCCTGGAGGCAGCCGGGAACCAGGAAGACCCAAAAGAGTGACCCCGTCACTCGAATCGCGGTCCCCGACGGGATTCCTGGTCCGAAGATTGCGCCGCGCCGGAGCCCACGCCGCGGGCTGGCCGTGGTGGGTCCAGGTCTCCCTCGTCTACATCGCCTCGAGGCTTGTCAGCGCTTGCATCTTCATGGCCGCAGCGTTGCAGCAAGGCGTCAATCCGTGGTTTCCGCCGGCACCTGACTACTGGAACTTCATCACCATCTGGGATGGGCGCTGGTACGCCGAAGCGGCGAACAACGGGTACCCCTCTGTTTTGCCGGTCAATGCGAACGGCGGCGTCGCGGAAAATTCCTGGGCGTTCTATCCACTCTTTCCGTACCTTGCCAAGGCGCTCGGTGCACTCACCGGACTGGCGACGCTGCCCGCCCTGACGGTCGTCGCGATGGTGGCCGGGCTTGGGGCGGCCCTGGTGGCCTACAAACTGTTCCGGGAATTCGCCGGGCGGACCACGGCGCTGTGGGCACTGACCTTCTTCTCGATGTTCCCCGTCTCGGCCATCCTGCAGGTCCCCTACGCGGAATCCCTCAATACCCTGCTCCTGGCGGGTTCGCTCCTGCTGCTGGTGCGTCGCAAGTACCTCGCGGCGATGCCCGTGGTCCTGCTCATGTGCCTGTCGCGGCCCACTGGAGTGCCCTTCGCGGCCATGGTGGGCCTACTCCTGGTCCACCACTTGTGGAAGAGGTTCGGGCGCCGCCCGTCAGTGCCAGGCGACGTGCCCGCCGACGTGCCCGCCGCCGGGTCGATCCCGACGCTCCGGGAGCTTGGATCGCTGGCCGCGCTAGTGGGGGTCAGCGCGGCGGGGGCCCTCGCGTGGCCGGCCATCGCCTGGGCGGTCACGGGGGATCCGCTGGCCTACACCAAGACCGAAACTGTTTGGCGAGGGGACGACCTTGTTCCGTTCAAGCCATGGTTCGAGACCGGCCAAATGCTCTTCGGGCCGGTACTCGGCATTCTCGCGCCGTTCGTCTTCGTCGCGCTCTTTGCCCTGCTGATGTTGAGCAAACCTGTCCGGGCCCTCGGCACCGAACTGAGGCTTTGGTGCACGTGCTACGTGGGGTATCTTCTGGTCTTCCTGCACCCCCAGACGAGCACGTTCCGGATGCTCTTGCCCTTGTTCCCCTTGGCGCTCAGCACGGCCTGGTTGTCCCGCTCGAAGGCTTACCGCGGCACCGTGGTGGTCATGTTCTTCCTCCTCCAGATCGTATGGATCGTCTGGCTGTGGGCGTGGGCGCAGTTGCCGGGCGGYGGCGACTATCCTCCGTGATGCCTCCGCGTCGTTTCGCCAGTTCAAGCGCGATCACGGCCCGGCGGGAAAAGTCCATCAATTAGCTACGGGCGGGTAATTACGAGATAATGGACACAAGCAAGGACAAAGGCACCCTCGGGTGCCCGGCGACGACGACTGAACTGCCATGACTGTCGACGCCGTATATTCCACGCGGAGCCAACCCGGCCGGGTTGGCGGGATTTGGGACAACTGGAGGGGATTTTCCTAATGGCGGCTATGAAACCACGTACTGGCGACGGCCCTATGGAAGTAACCAAAGAGGGCCGCAGCCTGATCATGCGTGTGCCGCTCGAAGGCGGAGGACGGCTGGTGGTCGAGCTCAACGCAGCAGAGGCGGCGAACCTCAAGGAATGCCTCGTAGGCGTTACCGAATAGATTCACTGGGCAGGGCCCCGGCAGAAGAGCCGGCGCCCTGCTTTCATGTTTATGCCTGGAGGCGAACGAGGGCCAGCTACTTCTTGACCGCTACCAGCAATCCGTCTCCCGTGGGAAGCATCGCTGACGAGAGCCGTTCGTCGTCGCGGATGGCCTTGCCGATCTGGCGCAACACCACGGTGGTGCTGTCCCTGGCAGCCGGGTTGGAAACTTTGTCCTTGTCCAGCGCGTCATTGATGACCAATGTTCCGCCCGACTTGAGCAATCGGATGGCTTGCTGAACGTAACCGGGAAAGTTCGGTTTGTCGGCGTCGATGAACACGAGGTCGTATGCGGAGTCGGTGAGGCGCGGCAAAACGTCGGCCGCACGGCCGGAGATCGTCCGGGTGCGGTTCGCCGGACTGCCGGATTCCAGGAAGGCCTCGCGGGCGGCCTTGAGGTGCTCGACGTCGACGTCGATAGTGGTCAGGACGGCCTGCGGGCTGAGGCCGCGCAGCAGGCACACGCCGGAGACCCCTGCCCCGGAGCCGACCTCCACAACCGTCTGTGCCTTCGACGCCGCGGCCAGGACTGTCAGGACGGCGCCAACGCCGGGGCTGACGGGAGTAACGCCCAGCTCGAAGGAGCGTTCACGGGCGCGAAGCAACACGTCGTCCTCGGCAGGCAGATCTTCTGCATAGGACCAGCTGGTTGACTTGTCGGCACTCATGGGGGTTCGCTTTCCAGGCAGAGGGGTATTTCTTCCAGACTACTGGCTACGGGCCGCCCAGCCCGGATGCCTGCGGCCCGCAATTCTGTGTCTCTCCGGCTTCCTCCGGATGATGTTCGCTCTGCGGGAAAAGCCTGCCTGCGATCAGCAAAATCTCAGGCAACACTGGGATGATGTATATCCAGCCATCCAAGTGAGGGCCGGCAACGAACTCCTGAGTGACCGGCAGGATGACAAACAGTTTGAGGGGAGCGGACGATGCGGGCATCAAGTGCTGCGCCAGTCCAGGCAACGGCAGCAGTCCTGGGTTCCACCGACACGGCCCCGCCAGCCGAAGAATGGGTCAGGCCAAGCTGGGAAGAAGTGGTGGAGAACCACTCCGCCAAGGTCTTCCGCCTTGCCTACCGGCTCACCGGAAACAAGTTCGACGCCGAGGACCTCACCCAGGAAGTCTTCGTCAGGGTCTTCCGTTCGCTCGAAAACTTCAAGCCAGGCACACTCGACGGCTGGCTGCACCGGATCACCACCAATCTCTTCCTCGACCAGGCCCGTCGGAAAAGCCGTATTCGATTCGATGCCCTGGCCGAAGACGCCGAATCCCGGCTGCCTGGACATGAACCCGGTCCCGAGCAGAGCTTCGAGTTGAACAACCTCGATCTCGACGTCCAGCGCGCCCTGGAAGAACTGCCCCCGGACTTTCGCGCCGCCGTCGTGCTTTGCGATCTTGAAGGCCTCTCCTACGACGAAGTTGCCGAGGCGCTCGGCGTGAAGCTGGGAACCGTCAGGTCCCGCATCCACCGCGGCCGGACAATGCTCCGCGAAAAACTGGCGCACCGGGATCCGCGTCCGGTCCAGGCCCGCAAGCCGCGCCTTAAGATGCCGCGCATCGCCGGCCTCCTTTAGTCGCCGATGGGTCTGCTGAAAGGACGACTCGGTGGTTTGACTCGGGGAAATATCCGGCACAGCCGAGCCCCCGGCCACCTGCAGCAATGCTCTGAATGCCACGCCGCTGTCCTGCGGGAACGCCAGTACCTCGAACGGCTTCGCCGTGCCGCCGTTCCCGAGGCGAGCCAGGACTTCACCAACAGGCTGATCGAGCACACCCAGCGGTTGGCGCAATCCGATGTCGACGAGCGCCCGGCGCCCCAGCGAAGCGTATGGCACGGGATCCGGCTCGCCAGCGCCGCGGCCGGCGGGCTCGCCGTCAGCGCCGGAATCCTGGCGGTTGCGGCCTACGCGCTTGGCGGCGAAGTTGCGCCCCAGGCGTCCGACCGTGGCGAACAGGAAGTCCGGACCCTGGTCAGTTCCACCGTGCCCGGAAACGCCGTAGAGCAACTCCCCGTGACGGGTTCGCAGTTGAGCCTGCCCGTCGGCGTTGCCGGGACGGTGAACCTGAGCGAGCAGCAATTGTCCGAGCTGCGGAGGGACGGCTGGGCATGTCCCGAAATGGCAAGCATGGGTTACCACGTGGTTTCCGCCCGGGCCCTGATGCAGGACGGGCACCCCGCCGTTGAGCTGCACCTCAGTGACGGTGACCACCACGCCACGCTGGTGGAGCAGCACTTGGAGGGCAGCGGCGCTTCGGGGACCCAATTGTCCATTACCCAGGGGGCCCCGTGGCAGGCCGTCTACTCCTCGCCGGTGGCAGTGCTGCGTTATTCCTCCGACATGCCTGCCAGCCAGGCCGCCGGAGCCGTTCCGGAGCTCGTGAAAGCGGGCGACTCGCTGGTGGTTGCCCGGCCCGCCGAAAACAGCACAGGGACCTGGAACGATCGGCTGCAACGGGGACTCCATACCCTGGCGAGCCTCGCAGGTTTCTGAGCGGACCAACGGACAGGGTAATCTTCGATACGTGTTTGGAATCAATGGCTCGGAGTTTCTCATCCTGCTGATCATCGGCGTCATCGTGATCGGCCCCAGCCGTTTGCCTGAATACACGCGGAAGCTGACGAATCTGGTCAAGGAGCTGCGGCGCATGGCGTCCGGCGCGCGTGAGCAGATCAAGGAAGAAGTCGGCATCGACATAGATGAAGTCGACTGGAAGAAGTATGACCCGCGCCAGTACGATCCGCGCCGGATCATCAAGGAAGCGCTGCTCGACGACGACACGAAGCCCGTCAGCGACGGTGCGCCTGTCGCTGTGGCAGCCGTGGACACTCCGACGAAAGCTCCCGAACGGGTTGTCGAACGGCTTTCCGTCGGTGAAAAAGCGCCCTTCGACGCTGAAGCCACCTAAGAAGGCTATTTCGGCTGGATCCCGAGGGACATTCCGGCCAGGCCGCGGGGCTTGGCATTGAGCTTTCCCGCGATGGCCTGAAGTGCCTGTGCAGCAGCCGTCTCCGGAGCGGTCAACACCACGGGGCGGCCAGCGTCGCCGCCTTCGCGCAGACGGATGTCCAAGGGGATCTGTCCCAAAAGCGGAACGTCGGTCCCGACGGCGGCGCTCAGCCGCTCAGCCAGCACCCGCCCGCCGCCGCTTCCGAACAATTCCATCCTGCCGCCGTCGGGCATCTCCAGGAAGGACATGTTCTCCACGACGCCGGCAAGCTTCTGGCCCGTCTGCGTTGCGATGGTTCCGGCCCGCTCGGCAACGTCGGCTGCCGCGGCCTGCGGGGTGGTCACCACGAGGATTTCGGCGTTGGGAAGCAACTGTGCCACCGAGATCGCGATGTCGCCCGTGCCCGGTGGAAGGTCCAGGAACAAGGCATCCAGATCGCCGAAATAGACATCCGTGAGGAATTGCTCCAGGGCGCGGTGCAGCATGGGCCCCCGCCAGGCCACCGCTTTGTTCCCGGAAACGAACATGCCAATGGAGATCACCTTCACGCCGAAGGCCACGGGCGGGAGGATCATGTCGTCCACCCGGGTGGGCTGCTGCGTGATTCCCATGAGCGCCGGAACGGAGAAGCCGTGGACATCGGCGTCGACGATTCCCACGCGCAGCCCCTGCGCTGCAAGGGCGCACGCAAGGTTGACCGTCACGGAGGACTTGCCTACACCGCCCTTGCCGCTGGCCACGGCGAAGACCTTCGTCAGGGAGCCCGGCTCGTTGAAAGGTATTCCGCGTTGCCCGCCTGCGCCTCGCAACTGTTCCTTGAGGGCATCGCGTTGCGCTTGTGTCATGACCTTGAGTTCGACATCGACGGCGGTCACGCCGGGAACCCGCGTCAGGGCGGCGGTGGCGTCGGCCGTTATGGTTTCCCGCAGCGGGCAGCCGGCGATGGTCAGCAGCACCGCAACCCGGACGGTTCCGTCCGGACTGGCCTCTACCGAATCCAGCATCCCCAATTCCGTGATGGGCCGGCGGAGTTCGGGATCGATGACGGTTGCCAAGGCAGCGTTGAGGGCCTCGACGGATGGTGTGCTCATGGGGTGGGTGTTCAGCTTTCGGGCTGGGCGGGGGGACCCGGGTTCCGCGTTGGCGACGTGCCGACGGCCGAGAGGTCGGGTTCGGATTGGCTGGCGCTGGAATGCGCCGGATGAATCTTGGGGATCTGCTGGGTGGGAGGATTGCGCTGTTTGTTGCGCTTGTCCTTGATTTTGTCCTTGGCTTTCTCGCCGTTGTTGGAGCCGCCGGAATTGTTCGGCCCCAACTCTTCCTGCGCTTCGAGCAGATCCGACAGCAGCGAGCGGAGTTCGGCGCGCACGTAATCCCTGGTAGCGACCTCGCGCAGGGCGATGCGGAGAGCTGCGACCTCACGGGTCAAGTATTCGGTGTCAGCCAGATTGCGCTCGTCACGGGCCCGGTCCTGCTCGATTGTCACGCGGTCTCTGTCGTCCTGGCGGTTCTGGGCCAACAGGATCAGGGGCGCGGCGTAGGAGGCCTGTGTGGAGAAGAAGAGATTGAGGAGGATGAACGGGTAGGGATCCCACTGGAAGCCGAACAAGCCAATAACGTTGAACGCGATCCAGACGATCACGAAGATCGTCATGTAGAACAGGAAATTCGCCGTACCCATGTAACGGGCGAAGCGTTCGGCAAACCGGCCGAAGGCATCGGGATCGCTGCCGAAATTCGGCAGCATGCGGGAGCGCAGCTCGAGCGGGGTGTCCAATCCTCCGCTGGTGGGCTTCTCAGCCAATTCGGCCTCCTAGTTTCCTGATCGGGGCTCCGTCTTCGTGGGTTCGCCAGTCGTCCGGGAGCAAATGGTCTAGGAGGTCATCAACAGTCACCGCCCCTACGAGGCGGCCGGCGCTATTCACGACCGGGAGGGAGTTGAGGTTGTAGGAGGCCATGGTGTGGCTGACCTCGCTGACGCTGGCGTGATCGGAAACCGGCTCCAGGTTCTTGTCAACGATGCTGCCGAGCTGTTCGGGCGGGGCGCTGCGGAGCAATTGCTGGATATGCACGACGCCGAGGAATCGTCCGGTGGGTGTCTCCAACGGAGGGCGGCAAATGAAGATGGCCGAGGCCAGGGCGGGGGAGAGCTCCTCGCTGCGCACATGGGCAAGTGCCTCGGCCACCGTGGCTTCCGGTGGAAGGATGACGGGAACCGGGGTCATGAGGCCGCCGGCGGTGTCCTCGTCGTACTGCAGGAGCCTGCGGACATCGTCAGCCTCGTCGGGCTCCATCAGGAGCAG
Organism: Arthrobacter sp. 01T428; assembly: GCF_056398685.1. Taxonomy (NCBI): domain Bacteria; kingdom Bacillati; phylum Actinomycetota; class Actinomycetes; order Micrococcales; family Micrococcaceae; genus Arthrobacter; species Arthrobacter sp. 01T428. Next base: position 376,667 of record NZ_JBFTPW010000001.1, read on the forward strand.
TAGTTCCTCGGCCTTGGCGGAAGGCAGGTCAGCCAACAGGTCTGCGGCGTCGTCCGGGTCCATTTCTTCCAGGACATCGGCTGCGCGCTCGTTGTCCAAAGCGGACAACAGCGTGACCTGGTCTTCTTCCGGCAATTCCTGGAGCACATCGGCGAGGCGTTCGTCCTGCAGCTCGCTGGCCACTTCGATCCGTCGTTTGTCCGACATCTCCTGGAGTGCGTCGGCGAAGTCGGCCGGCTTGAGGTCCTCGTGCGTGGCGACGAAGTGGCTTGCACCTTGGGGATCGTTCTCGGAGCCCTGCAGCGTGTCCGCCCAGTCCACCAGAAGGGTATGACCGCGGCGCAACCCCCGGAGCCTGGACGTAGACGTGCCGCGTCGAATGAAAAGCTTGGAGACGAGCCAGTCACCGTTGCGCTGCTGGTCCATGGCGATGTCTTCGATGATGGCGTCGCCGCTGCCGTCCTTGAGGGTCACCTTGCGGTCAAAGAGCTCGCCGACCACCAGTTGCTCGGCACCGCGTTGCTGGAAGCGCCGCAGATTGACCAGTCCGGTACAGATGATCTGGCTCTGGTCCATGGACGTCAGCCTGGTCATGGGAACGAAGACGCGCTTCTTGCCCGGAACTTCGACGACGATACCCACTGCGTGCGGGGCCCCGCGCAAGCCGCGCGAGAGCACCACGACGTCGCGTAGCCGGCCCAGGCGATCGCCGAGGGGGTCGAAAACGTCGAGGCCGAGCAAGCGCGCAACAAAGATGCGTGAAGGATTTGTGCTCACCCTTACAGGCTACCGAGTCTGCTCTCTTTTAGCTGAATTTCAGCCGGTTCACATGTGTATGGGACAGAATGGGGGTATGGCGAACATTTTCGGTGCCCCTAAGGCCACGGAGGAATCCCGCAGCGTCCCTAAAGGCGACACCGTGGGCTCTTACACTTCCTATCTCGATGCCCAGAAGGCGGTGGATTATCTTGCCGACCAGCAGTTCCCCGTCCAGCATGTCTCCATTGTCGGAAACGACCTCAAAATGGTGGAGCGGGTTACGGGACGGCTCAGTTACCCCAGGGTTGCCTTGTCCGGAGCCCTGAGCGGTATGTGGTTCGGCCTGTTCGTGGGCGTCATGCTTTCGTTCTTCACCCCGGCCGGTGGCCCCTTCTCGATTGTGACGTCGGTCCTCATGGGTGCTGCATTCTTCATGCTCTTTGGGATCGTCACCTACGCAGCACAGCGCGGGAAGCGGGACTTCACCTCCACCAGCCAGGTAGTGGCGACGAACTATGACGTCATTGTCGCCTTGGAGGCATCCCACGAAGCCCGCCGTCTCCTTCACCAGTTGCCGATGAATCCCTCCGAAGCGGCTTTCGGCCGGCCGCCGCAGGCATACACGCCGCAGGACTACAGGAACCCGCCGGTCCATCCAGGTGCACCACAGGGCCCGGCCCCGGAACGTCCAGCGTCCTGGCAAGACCCCTATGGCCAGCGTGGACCGGAAGCCGGACAGGGAACGGCCGGCGAGCCCGCCCAGCCTGTTGCGGACGCCGCGGCCCCGGCTGCGGCCGCGCGGCCGACGGCCGGTGTCCGCTACCCGGATCTTCCGGACGGACGGCCACAGTACGGTGTGCGAGTGAACGAACCCGGAACCGGCGAGCAGACCGGAAACGGTGAGGATCAGGCGAAGCAGTAGTTATTGCGGGGCCTCACAGCTGCAATCTGGAAGGCGTGCGAGCTTCCGGACGCGCCAGTCCAAGGTGAATAGGTCGAGTTCCCGTACCTGCCCAGACAAGGCAAGCGGCAACCCGAGCAGGATCTTCATAGCCTCCCACGCCGCCAGATTCGCCACCAAGCCCGAAATAGCTGCGATGCTCCCCCCGCTCCTCGTTCGTCCTTTGAGCGGGAGGAAGTCGGCGCGGTTGTGATCATTCATGGTCTGTGAACGGATGCACTGCCAGCACACTGTCTGACCGGGGATGATGCTGGTGCCGGGCACGCCCAGGTTCCCGCCATACGCCCCACCAACGATGTGGGGAACGCGCGCTTCCGTCGCGGCTTCAGCGATGATATCTGAGAGGACGACGACGTCCGGCTCATCGGCGCATCCGACCACCAGGCTGGCATCCCTTAACGCCGATTCGAGATCTGCTGCGGCAACCACTCGGCGACGGTTCGCCGTGACCTGAAGGTTCTCGTCGATCGACGTGAACCGTTCGGCGGCGACGTCCACCTTAGCCAAGCCCAGGTCGCCAGGCTGAAATAGGATCTGCCGGTTCAAATTTGTGAGTTCTACAATGTCCGGATCGAAAATCTCAATTCTGCCGATGCCTGCCGCGACGAGGGATTGCAGTAGCCAGGTCCCGGTTCCGCCGACTCCAACGACCACCACTTTTGAAGTGCGGAGTTTCTCCTGCAGTTGAGTTGGCGAGTTAGTAAGGGAAAACGTGGATGCGAACTCCTGGAACAGCCTCTCTTGACGTTCGAACTTGTTTGCGCTCGGGTGCTCCGGCTGCGGGTACGTATCAAAGAGGCGCTCAGTTTCCATGATGGCCAGGACGTTTTCAAGCGATTTGCAACTGAACCCGGCACTTCCCTCGAGGATCGATTCGATCCTTTCGATGGAATTCGACCCGTCAAGCAAGGGGATCAACTCGATCACAAACGGGGATACGTCGAATTCAAGGACCCTGAGTTCCATGGTGCAAATGAACTGCATTCGACAATCGCGGTTGAATACGAGCACGCTGTCCCGCAGTCTCAACGGGCGGCAGCCCATCTTCGCTCCTCCTCTATCGGCCATCACTCGGCCCTCAGGGCCGCTGCGGGCTCTATTCGAGCCGCCCTGCGGCTCGGTCCTATCGCCGCCAAGCACAATGCAGTCAAGGTGACAATTGCGATTCCACTGAATGCCAGGACGGAAACAGTCGTGCTCAGCGTCACTCCGAGTGCCCCGGCGACAAGCCGGGTTAGTACCCACCCAGCCAACTGACCAACGAGAAGTCCCGAAGCAAGCGCCGCAATTCCGATCAAGATCGCGTCAACCGCAACGAGCCTCGTTATGTCGCCCCGGGTGGCACCAATCGCGCGCAACATCCCGAACTCTTTCTCCCGACGAGCGACGCCGACTGAGAACAGGCCGGCCGCGCCGACTGCGCCGAGACTGAGCGCAAGCACAACGATGCCGAAGGCGGCTCCGGCGTAGGAGCCGAGCTCTGATTCTGCGCGCTCTTTCATTTTTGCGGCCGTGATCACCGAGACGCCAGGGATGTCGGCAACTGAATCAGCGATCGTGTCCCGGAGCGCTGTGACGTCGACACCCGGCCTCGCTTCTACATTCCAGCCGTTGGATCCGGTAATTCCGAGCTCGGCTGCCGCGTCGCGACTCATCACCACCTGATTCCCTGTTGCCAAGGACGCATACGTCCCGACGATGCGAAGCGAGAGGGTCTTGCCTGCCCGATTTAATCTGACGTAGTCGCCCAAGGAAATATCGCGGCTGGCGGCGAGAGCTTCAGGAATGATGACCGCGCCTCCCTTTTCCAGGGCGGCTGGTGCAGATCCGTCACTTCCGTGGCGCCATGGAAGCTGAGCAGTGGCGAAGTAGCTCTTTGGATCGACAGCAAGGATTGCAACCTGGCTCGTGGTGCCTTGGAACTGCAATGCCGCGTGATCCCAAACTGTGTCCGAAACCCGGTTGATCATTTGAATTGATGCCAGACGTTCGTCTAATTTCTCAACGATGGGCGTCGTGGACGATATTTGAATGTCGGCCCCGAATTGACGGCCAATCTGGTCCATCATGGCGCTCCGTACGGAGCCGACCCCGATGACAAGGGCCGCACCCAGGCAGACGACAATCCCCATGATGGCCGTCGTGGAGTCGAGCGATGCGTGTCTGCGCAGGCGCTGAGCCGCAGCCTTCCCTGTCCATCCTGCGAAGATCTGTAGCCTGGTGCATGCGATGAGAATTGACGGAGCGAGGAAGCCCGCGGCGGCCAGCGATAGGACGAAGCCAACGAGCTTGACGACGAGCGAGTCGTACCAGTAGCTGCCTGCTCCGAATATGAGGAGCATGATGCTGAGGGCGACGCGGAATCTGTTTGAAGACCTGCGCTCTGCGCCTTCAGGCGAGATAGCCGTAAGAGGGGCCTGGCGCAGCACGTTCATGATGGCCCGGGCCGCCCCGGCGCAGCCCGCGGCGACCCCGCTCAGGATGGCAAGCAGAACTTGCCAAAGTTCGACCGCCACGGTGGCTGGAGGTATGTTCCCCATCGACGATAGCCCTTGGTTGAGGATCCAGCTGACACCAAACCCGAGCCCAAGCCCGACCATCGAGCACGCGAACGCGAGCATCAGTGCCTCATAAAGGACGGCGGCCGCCAGCCAGGAACCGCGCGCGCCGACAGCGCGCATGACACCATAAGTCAGCCGGCGGGCATTCACGACTGACTGGAAGGCCGTCGCCGATAGGAGGATCGAGATGCCCAGTACGGTGCCGGAGGCGATCATCAAGATGAGTGAAACAACCGCGATGAGGGGACCGAGGGTCGAATTGAAGGCAGAAGTGTCTTGTACTTTGAACTGAGGAGGCAGGCTGGACGAATACTCGCTCTGCCAGCGTTCAGCGGAGTTCCCGGCCGACAGCTGGATGTCAACCCTTGATACTTGGCCCTGCTGGTTGAATATCGTCTGGGCGTAGGACAAATCGACAAAAATGTTGTCGTACGCCAACGGACCAAGAACTTTGCCATTGAACACCCCTACGACGCGCAGCTGCGTGGTAGCGTCGCTCGACGCGACCACCAGGGAATCGCCTATGTCCACCCCTAAGCGCGAAGCCACATCAGACGGAACCAGTGCCTCAGGGTTGTTTACGGTAGGGAGCCCGCCCCGAAGGTCAAGCCTCATGAGTTGAAGCTCAGTGTTGAACGTCGTGGGGTAACCCGTAACCGTCAGCGGGCGGCCTGTTCCAACGGTTCCCGCAGGCCGGACGCTCGAATTCCGTGCCAGAGTCGGGATCGGCGTCGCAACGCCAGGGAGATCCGCCACGGCCTTGACTGCGCTCTCCGGGACTGTGGTTCCGGGAATAGCAGGCACGACCGCGACGTCGCCTATGCCTGACAGCGAGCTGGCTCCTTGCGACAGCTGGTCGTTGATGCTCTTCGATGTGAGCAGGGTGCCGAAAATGAGCGCAACGCCAAAGACCAATGCAACCGCTGCGACTCCATATCGGGGAAAATCAAAGCGAAGTTGCCGCAAACCACGAGCGAACGCGCTCATCATGGTGAGAATCCCCCTCCCGATCTGGTTCATTAAGGGTCAGGTCAAGCTGATCAACGATCTTCCCGTCCCGCAGGGCGATGATCCGGTCGGCGTAACTCGCAGCATATGGATCATGGGTGACCATCAGCCCGGTCGTGCGACGACCGTCTCCGATCGCGTCGCGAATCAGACGGAGAACAATATCCCTATTCCCGGAGTCGAGGCTTCCTGTCGGCTCATCGGCTAGGACGACGCTAGGAGCCCCGAATAGCGCTCGAGCTACGGCGACCCGCTGACGTTGCCCGCCTGACAATTGATCGGGAAACCTCTCGGCATATTCAAACAACCCGAGCTGATCGAGCAGCACCAGAGCATCTGATCGCCAACGAAAGCCTCTTTGACCGGAAACAATCGATGACAACCCGACGTTCTCCACCACCGTCATGCTTGGAACAAGATGAAATGCCTGGAAAATGAATCCAATATTCTCCCGCCGGAAGATTGTCTTCTGTTTTTCATCCATCTCGGAGACCCGGAGTCCTGCTACGTCTATACACCCTGCAGTCGGCGAATCGATTCCACCGACCAATTGGAGCAGGGTTGACTTACCGGATCCAGATGGGCCAATGACGGCAACAAGTTCACCCGGCTGGATCTCGAGTTCATCAATGTCTAGTGCAGCTTTCTCGTTTCCGGCACCGTCGTCATAGTGGCGACGAACGCCTTTAAGGGAAATGGCGGGAAGAGGGGCGACGGTCATGACTCGATAGCCCAGACCTGGGGGAGCATCCGGTCAAATTCGAACCACATTTCCCATTCTCCGACGTCGCCGGCGAGAAGCTCTGACTCAATGACATCCCAAACGGCCAGCAGGGAGCGGCGGCGTTCACCGGGAGATACCGGCGGTGGTATCGCAGGGTGGTATTTGAGTCGAAAGCGGCCGTCGCCCACGGCCCTGAGCGTGAGTGGGACCATAGGGGCGCCGGAAACATGGCTCAGGACAACCGGACCGGTGGGAACCATGATGGTTGTCCCTAAGAAGGGAATTCGGGCATGGTGCTCATCCACTCCACGAGGGTCCAGTTCAGGGAACATGGAGAAGATCCTGCCCTCACGCAGGGCGGTCAGGCCAGAGCGCATCGCCGATGTGCTCCCGAGCCGGATCCCGCGGAAGTCTAAGTCAGGAAAGGACGCTGCGCGGATCTCGTCAAAATTCATCCGGTTGTAGAGCGTCGTCGTCGGCATTTCATAAGCGAGCATGGGAATGGCAGCATATGAGGGTCCGAGATGGAGCGGGAGAGCGATTACCCCTCGGCCACTGGACGCCGCCTCGTGAAGGTGGCGGCGCCCATCGACAGCCACAACGTCCCGAAACAGCGTCTCAGTGTCCTTCATCCACAGATTGATGAAGGTCGATTCAAACTGCAGCTTCGGTCCGTACCCAGCAAAGCTCCTGGCGTGCAATTCCTTGTCGAAGCCATCAAGCCCAGGGACTGCATTCATGAAATCCAGGGCCCGGGCCTTCAAGACGTCGAAATTATCTACGTCTGGTTGGTTTGCCCGGTAGATGGGTTGATCGAGGGCGTCGAGCACCTTCATAAGGTTCCACGCGCCAACTGGCCCCGCAGCATGAATAGCCTCATAGAAATTCTTGTGCTTTGGAAAGTCGAAAATATTGAACAGTGGCAAGCGCACGCTGCCCCCCAAATTCAGTGTTGTTCGTATCCTTGCTATCTCACTTGGCTCGTTGGTGGCGAAGCACAAGCGTCGCCACCAACGAACCGAGCGCTAAATCAGGTGCACATGCACCCGCTGCTACAGGCCAGGGTGGCTCCCGCCTCCAGCACATCTTCTGAGACCATCTCCATTGTGTTCACCTCCTCGCATTGACCCGATTCGAAGATAGAGAAATACCACTTTGTGGTATGGCAACGGCACCAAACGGGGGGATCGTCTATCGGTGCTGCGCCTAGGAGGAGGGTACAAGTGCCTCGGGGCGTCTCCGTGTGGATTTCGTCAATCTCAGTGGTCAAAACGGCAAATCTCAGTGTAAAAAACCCGAAATTAAGTGGACGGAAGCCGGCGTCTACGTGTTTTAACGAAAGAGGAGGGCTACCGGATCAATATCCGGTAGCCCTCCTCGTGCGTTTTGCCTCGGTGGTTAAGCTTCGGCGTCCTGGTAGATGCCCGCCATCCAGGACTCGACGTCGTCGGCCTTGCGGGGGAGCGCGGCGCTGAGGTTGAGGGGACCGTCTGCCGTCATCAGGATGTCGTCCTCGATCCGGACGCCGATTCCGCGGTATTCCTCCGGAATCGCGAGGTCCTCTGCCTTGAAGTAGAGCCCGGGTTCGATCGTGAACACCATGCCCTCGGTGAGTACACCGTCCAGGTAGAGATCACGCTTGGCCTGGGCACAGTCGTGGACGTCCAGGCCAAGGTGGTGGCTGGTACCGTGCGGCATCCAGCGGCGGTGCTGCTGGCCATCGGTGCTGATGGCTTCCTCCACGGAGACCGGCAGCAGGCCCCACTCGGCAAGGCGCTCGGCGAGGACCGTCGTGGCGGCCGTGTGGATGTCGCGGAACTTCACGCCCGGCTGGGCCGCGGCGAATCCGGCGTCGGCTGCGTCGAGGACGGCTTCATAGACCTTGCGCTGGACGTCCGAGAACTTTCCGTTGGCCGGAATGGTACGCGTGACGTCGGCGGTGTAGAGCGAATCTGCCTCCACACCGGCGTCGAGCAGCACGAGTTCTCCGGCGTTGACCTTGCCCGTGTTCCGGGTCCAGTGCAGCACCGTGGCGTTGTTTCCGGCGGCCGCGATGGTGTCGTAGCCGAGCTCGTTCCCTTCCTCACGGGCACGCGCGAAGAAAGCGCCTTCGATGACGCGTTCGCCGCGGTGGTGGGTCATGGCGCGGGGGAGGGCGCGGACGACATCGGCGAAACCCTCCACGGTCGCGGCCACGGCGATCTTCATCTGCGCGATTTCCCAGTCGTCCTTGAGCAAGCGCAGCTCCGAGAGCGCCTCGCTGAGTAGTTCGTCCAGTGCATCGAGTTCGCCGAGGTCCAGGTTCTCCGGATCCTTGGCGGTGTTGTAGCGGGCCGTGTCCACGAGGGCATCAATGTTCTCGTCGACTTTGCGGACCAGGCGGATGGAGATGCCGCCGATTTCCGGGGCGCCGACGTTCTTGGTGATGGCCATCTCGAGTTCGTCGAGGTGCGCCGTCCTGAGCCCGAGGCGCGCTTCGAATTCTTCGAGCGTCGGACGCGCGCCGATCCAGAACTCACCGGAGCGCGAGTCGGCGTAGAACTGTTCCGTGTCCCGGCCGGCCAGCGGACGGAAGTAGAGCGTCGCGAGGTGGTTGCCGCCGTCGTCGCCGGTTCCTTCCTCGACAGGTTCCAGGACCAGCACGGCATCGGGCTCGTGGTCCAGGCCCAAGCCCGTGAGGTGGGCGAAGCCGGAGTGGGGGCGGAAGCGGTAGTCGCAATCGTTCGAGCGGACCTTGAGCGGGCCGGCCGGTAGGACGAGGCGCAAGCCCGCGAACTTGTCGGAGATGGCCCGACGACGTCTGGCGGCGTGGTCTGCGACAGCGTCACGTGCAGGGGTCACCTGCGGCGCGGGCGCCCAATTGCTGGCCATGAACGCCTTGAAGGCATCGGATGTGGGCCGCTGGGAGCGGTTGTTGACGCGCTCCTCCAGTGGCTGGGAGGCTGTGGGTTCACCGTTTTGGGTGTTTTCTGCATCGTTCACCGTCCCATCGTCCCATCAAGGCCGACACTAGGCCAACGCCGAAACGGTCCAAGCCGTCCCCAATCAAATACGCTTGGAAAGTGAAGATCGACCTGCACGCGCACTCCAATGTTTCCGACGGGACCGAGGCTCCCGCGGGAGTGATCGCTTCAGCGTCCGCGGCGGGTCTGGACGTGGTGGCCCTGACCGACCACGACTCCACCGACGGATGGGAGCAGGCCTCCGTCGCGGCACTGGAATTCGGGGTGGCCTTTGTGCCGGGGATAGAGATCTCGTGCCGCACCCGGGAGGGGATCAGCGTCCATCTGCTCAGCTACCTCCACGATCCCGCGCACCCCGGCTTGCTTGAGGAGATCACCAAGGCGAAGGACGCGAGGCTCACCCGTGCCAAACGCATGGTCACGCTCCTGGCAGAGGACTACCCCTTGAGCTGGGACGATGTCATCCATCATGTGGCTCCGGGCGCCACCGTGGGCCGGCCCCACATTGCCGACGCCCTCGTCGCCGCCGGTGCGGTGGCGAGCCGCTCCGAAGCGTTCACTGCCATCCTGACCTCGCACTCGCGCTATGTCGTGCAGCACTACGCACCGGACCCGGCGCTCGCCGTCGAGCTCGTCCGCGCGGCGGGCGGTGTCCCCGTCTTCGCGCATCCGGTGGCCTCGGCCCGCGGCCGGGTGGTCGGGGAACGGACCTACCGGGAAATGATCGACGCCGGCCTCTTGGGGCTGGAAGTGGAGCACCGCGACAATCCCGAGGAAGGCCGCGTGTTCCTGCGGCGACTGGCTGCCGAACACGGTTTGTTCATGACCGGATCGTCCGACTACCACGGAACCGGCAAACCCAACCTGCTCGGGGAGAACCTGACGTCACCCGACGTCCTGGCCCGCATCGAGGAGCTGGGCACGGGTAGTTCGGTAGTCCGCTAGACGGGGTAGAAAGTGGCCTTGCCGTCCAGGCGCTTGCGCATCACATCGATGGCCGGGCCGTTCTGGTCCACGCACACGAACCTGCGGTCGAGTTTCGCCGCGACTGAACCAAGCGTGCCGGAACCCGCGAAGAAGTCGAGGCACCAGTCTCCTGGCCGGCTCGATGCCGTGACGATCCGCCGGACCAGGCCTTCCGGCTTTTGCGTCGGGTAGCCGGTTTTTTCCTTGCCGGTCGGGGAAACGATGGTGTGCCACCAAACGTCCGTGGGAAGCTTCCCCAGTTCGCGTTTGGCCGGAGTCACGAGGCCCGGCGCCATGTACGGCTCGCGGTCGACCTCGGCGTTGTCGAAGTGGTACTTGGCGGGGTTCTTGACGTACACGAGGATGTTGTCGTGCTTGGTGGGCCAGCGGTTCTTGGCGCGTGCGCCGTAGTCGTAGGCCCAGATGATCTCGTTCAGGAAGCACTCCCGGCCGAAGATCGAGTCCAGCATGACCTTGGCATAGTGGACTTCGCGGTAGTCCAGATGCAGGTACAAAGTGCCGTCGTCGGCGAGTAGGCGCCAGGCCTCCACAAGCCGGGGTTCCAGGAAGGACCAGTAGTCGCTGAACGCGTCGTCGTAGCGGTGCAGGGCGCCCTTGATGGTGTCATACGAGCGTCCCTTGAAGCCGACGCGGTCGCCGTCGCCGTCGGCGTTGCGGACCATGCGCGTTTCCTGGCGGCTCTGGACCCGGCCCGTATTGAAGGGCGGGTCCACGTAAATCAGTGTGAAGGCGCCGTCCGGCAGCGTCGGGAGGAAATCCGCGTTGTCCGCGTGAACCACCAAGTTGCTGCCGTCCGGCGCCCAAACAGTGTCAGTCATTGAGGCCGTTAAGCCTCGGTGCTCTCGCCGGAGGCACCGGAAGCCGAGACCACTTCGCCGTTGCGGCGGCGGGTGCGGGAACGGCGTGCGCGGGCGGGCTTGTCCGAGCCCTCGCCGGACTGCGGCTCGGCAGACTGGGCCGTTGCCTGAGCGGGGGCTGCTTCGCCTTCAGACGTACGACGGCGGCGCGTTCGGTTGCGGCCGCCCTCACCGTCGCCGTCGCGGGCCGGAGTCTCAGCGGACTTGGGACCGCGGCGTGCACCCTCCCGGCCACCGTCACGGCCGGAGCGTCCACGACCGGAATCGCCGCCGGAACGGGAGTTCTTCTTGCCGGTCTCGCCCAGGTCCTCCAGGACCTCGGCGTCGACGCCCGCAAGTGTGCGCTGGTTGCGGGGCAGGCGGCCCTTGGTGCCTTCCGGAATATCCAGGTCGGCGAACAGGTGCGGGGACGAAGAATATGTCTCCACGGGCTCGGGAGAGCTCAGGCCCAGGGCTTTGTTGATGAGGGCCCAGCGGGGGACGTCGTCCCAATCGACGAACGTGACCGCGGTGCCCTTGTTGCCGGCACGGCCGGTGCGGCCAACGCGGTGCAAGTAGATCTTTTCGTCTTCGACACACTGGTAGTTGATGACGTGTGTGACGTCGTCCACGTCGATGCCACGGGCGGCGACGTCCGTGGCCACCAGGACGTCTACCTTGTTGTTGCGGAAGGCGCGCAGGGCCTGCTCGCGGGCACCCTGGCCGAGGTCGCCGTGGATGGCCGCGGCAGCGAAGCCGCGATCGACGAGTTCCTCGGCTACCTTGGCGGCGGTGCGCTTGGTCTTGGTGAAGATGATGGTCCGGCCGCGGCCGCGGGACTGCAGGATGCGGGCGACAACCTCGATCTTGTCCATGCTGTGGGCACGGTAGATGAGCTGGCGGATGTCGCGCTTGGTCAGGCCTTCGTCATTCGGGTCTGCGGCACGGATGTGCGTGGGCTGCGTCATGTAGCGGCGGGCCATGGCAATGACCGGTCCGGGCATGGTGGCCGAGAAGAGAAGCGTCTGGCGGACGGCGGGAGTGCCGGCAATCAAAGTCTCGACGTCCGGAAGGAAGCCGAGGTCAAGCATCTCGTCCGCTTCGTCGAGGATGACCATGCGAACGTTCTTGAGGTTCAGGTGCTTCTGCTTGTAGAGGTCGATCAAACGGCCGGGCGTGCCGACGACAACCTCGACGCCCTTCTGCAGGGCTTCGATCTGGGGCTCGTAAGCACGGCCGCCATAGATGGTGGCGATACGGGCGTTGCGCTTCCGGGATGCCGTCTGGAGGTCATTGGCCACCTGGACCGCGAGTTCGCGGGTCGGAACAATCACGAGAGCCTGGGGTGCACCCGGGACAGCGAGCTTGTCGTGACCGGCGTCGCCCGGTCCGACGACGCGCTGCAGCGCAGGAATGCCGAAGCCGAGGGTCTTTCCGGTACCGGTCTTGGCCTGGCCGATGATGTCGTGACCGCCCAAGGCCACCGGGAGGGTCATGGCCTGGATGGGGAAGGGATGGGTGATTCCGGCGTCGGCGAGGGACTCGACGATGTCGGCGCGGACGTTGTAGTCGGCGAAGGACTTTTCTGCGATCTCGTGGGGTGTTTCGTCCGAGGAAATGGTTTCCTCGGGTTCGATCGTTTCGGTTCCGTCTGTCAGAACTTCATGGGTGTGCAATTCACTCACAGTGGAGTTTTCCTTATTCATTTGGGCTGCGCTGCGTGCTCAACGGTTGTGGCAGGGCCGTTCCGGAGCACGGACGGGCGCAAGCAAATCCAGTGGAAGCCGATCGCGGGCTATCTAAATACTGGCACTGGGGACCAGCTGGTGTATCTCAAGATCGCGTAGGGGCGGGCTTGTTGATGTCAAAAAATTAACTGAATCAACGACCGGGCATCCATTACTACTCACACAGTCTAGCGTCTGGGCGCAATAAACCCCGGATCGCGGCCGCGGTCCTGTGAACTGATTGCGCTACTGGAGCAGTTCGAAGGTGATTTGGCGGGTGGCAATGTCCGCGTCAAGCAGTTTCACGCGGACCTTCGTACCGGACTCCATTTCGCCATCGCAACGAGCGGTGACCGCCGGCTCGGCGATCTGGACGATGCCGGAGGGGCCGTGGGAGTTGCCGTTCCCATTCCCATTCCCATTCCCGTTGTGGCCGTTGGTGCTGTTCCCGTTCCCGTTTCCGTTGTTCTTGGCAGGCTTCGATCCGGAAATCACCACGGCGTCGAATTCCTGTCCGACGTGGTTCACCAGGAGTGCGGCCTCCACCGTGTCCAAGGCGAGGCGCTCCATTTTGGCGGCAAGCTGGTCGGATGACGCCATGATCTCCGGCAGGCTCGGCAAAGCATCCCGGGCCCATGCAGGGATCTCCGTTCCGTTGCTCAGTGCTTCGCAGATGACCAGGACAAAACGATCGACCAGCCGGCGCAACGGCGCAGTGGTGTGGGCATATGGTGCGCCGATGGCTGACTGCATGACGCTGCCCGGTACTTCGCCGTCGAAAGGCGTGTAGCCGGCGCCCCGGAAAAGCAGCCCCGCGGAATGGAGAATGGCCAATTGCCGGGGGTCTTTGCCGTCGAGGGTCCGTAGGTACTCGCCGTAGCTGGTCCCCTCGGTCCAAGGCTTGCCGAGCGCCCCGGCCTGCCGTTTGAAATGGAGCAGCGAGCGCTCATCGGGAGCGGGCATGGTGCGCAGGATTCCAACCTTGCCGTCGAGCATCAGCTGGGCCGCCGCCATCCCGGTCATGAGCGAAATCTGGGCGTTCCAGTCCTCGACGGGCAGCGAGGGAGCTGCGACGATCCTGTACCCCCCGCCGTCGGGCAGTTGGACGATTTCTTGTTCAGGCATGTTCAGGCTCGCTCCGCCGCGGCGGCGTTCGAGTTCCACCCGTTTGAGCCCGACCTCCTTGAGCAACTGCAGGACGGGATCAGCTGTCCCGGAATCGATCGCGGACTGGACGCCCTTGTAGTTGAGCTTGGCGCGGCTGCGTACGCTTGCCCGGCGAACTGAGACGGTGCGGAACTCTGCTTCGGCATCGAGTTCGAAGTCCCACACGAACGCTCCGCAGTCCTGGCCCGCCAGCAGGCTTCCGGCGTGCTCGCTGATGATCTCGGGGTGCAGCGGTATGCGGCCGTCCGGCGCATAGTACGTCTGTCCCCGGTGGCGGGTCTCGGCGTCGAGCGCTCCTCCCGGTGGCACAAAGGAGGGCACATCGGAGATGGCGTAGAGAACCCTGTAACCATTCCCGGACCGCTCAATGAAGAGGGCCTGGTCGAGATCCGTGGAAGAGGCCGGGTCGATCGTGATGAACGGAACGCCCGTGAGGTCCTGTGCCGGCAACCTGTGTCCTGAAACCGCGGCCTCCGCGTCGCGCAGTGCTTCAGCGGGATAACCAGCGGGCAGCTCGAGTTCGGTCCGAAGCGCCGCCAGTGCTTCCGCGAGCTGGTTCGACGTTTCAGAGACGTTCGGGGCTATGCGCTGATGTGACACGAAAGTCAGGGTAACTCCAAAATCTCCCGGCGTCTCGCTAGGCCGCCGCTGCGTCCAGTGCGGCCAGGAGTGCCTGGGCTGCCGCCGTCGGATCCTCGGCCTCGGTGATGGCGCGGACCACAACAATGCGGCTGGCGCCGGCCCTCACTACGTCTTCCACGTTGCTGAGATCGATGCCGCCGATCGCAAACCAAGGAAGCACTACGCCGCCGACCGTCTCTTCGTCTGCCTGCTTCACCGCATTGGCAGCGTACTTCACCAGATCGAGCCCGACGGCGGAGCGTCCAGGCTTGGTGGGCGTGGCCCACACAGGCCCGACGCAGAAGTAGTCCAAGCCGCTGCGGCCAGGCGACGCGGCGATGGCTGCGTCAATCTGCTCCGGCGTGTGCGTGGAGAGGCCGATGATGGTGGGGTCGTGGAGCAGCTTCCGGGCCGAGCGCAGCGGAATGTCCTTTTGGCCGATGTGGAATACCGGCGCGCCCGACAGGGAAGCGACGTCGGCGCGGTCGTTGACTGCCCAGAGGCGCCCGTGACGGTGCGCCACGGATTGCAGGATCTCCAGGAGTTCCAGTTCCTCTGCCGCTTCGATGGTCTTGTCGCGCAGCTGGATGATGTCCACGCCGCCCTCGAATGCGGCATCGACAAACTGCTCAAAATCACCCTGTTGCTTGCGGGCGTCGGTGCAGAGGTAGAGGCGGGCGGTGGTGTGGACATCGTGCTGGGTCATGGAAACAGAGTAGTTCCTCTAAACTGGGCTGGTACCGCGGGAGCCGCGGCGGCAGTCACAATCGCCGCGCGGCTGAGAGGGCTTCAGCGCCGACCGCTTGACCTGATCCGGCTAGTACCGGCGTAGGGAAGGACTCCATGGACGAAGTAAACACCCAGCACGGGCCCCTGCACACAGACGTGGCGGTGATCGGGGGCGGCGTCATTGGCCTGGGCATTGCGTGGGAAGCCCGAAGGTCGGGCCGCTCGGTTGCCCTGATCGATCCCGCGCCGGCCATCGGCGCTACTTTCGCGGCGGCGGGGATGTTGGCACCCGTCAGTGAACTGCACTACCAGGAAGAGGACCTCCTGGAGCTCATGCTCGAATCGTCGGCGTTGTGGCCGGACTTCGAACACAATGTGACCGGCTCACGAACCCGACGCAGCACGGGTTACCGGACGACGCCGACCCTCGCCGTCGGTGCGGACGCAGCGGACCGCCGGGCGCTCGCCGATCTTCGGGACGTCCAGCTGGCCCATGGCCTGGTGGTGGAATCCGTGCCGTTGCGCGAAGCACGGGAGCGTGAGCCGCTCTTGAGCCCGCAGATTTCCTGTGCCTTCGACATCCCGGGCGACCACCAAGTGGATCCTCGCCGGCTTTCGGCCGCGATTCTAGGCGCGCTGGCGGAGCACCAGCCCGGCGATTCGAGCTGGATTCCGGGGGCCGAAGGCGGTTTCGCGGTCCGGGACACTGCGGCGGGCCTCCTGTGGGAGGACGGGCGCGCCGTCGGGGCCGTGCTCGGCTCAGGCATCGAAGTGCTTGCCACGGAAACGGTGGTAGCCAACGGACTCGATGCCGCCCGCGTGAAAGGACTGCCGGATGGATTGTCGCTCCCGTTGCGTCCCGTCTACGGCGACATACTGCGGCTGCGCGTCCCGGACCACCTGCAACCGCTGGTCACCGCCACGGTCCGGGGAATGGTGCGCGGAGTGCCCGTCTACATCGTTCCCCGCGATGACGGGACCGTGGTGATCGGCGCGACGCAACGTGAGGACGGATTGTCGTCGTCCGGGGGATCGGCCAACCCGGTGTCAGCCGGCGGCGTCTACCAATTGCTCCGCGACGCCCAGGTATTGGTTCCGGCCGTTGCCGAGCTGGAACTCCTTGAAGCAACTGCCCGGGCCCGTCCGGGCACCCCGGACAACGCACCGCTGCTGGGCCGCGTCGAAGGTCGGGAAGGAACCGTGCCCGGCCTCATCGTGGCCAGCGGCTTCTTCCGCCATGGCGTGCTCCTCACTCCGGCAGCGGCAAAAATCTGCGTTGGACTCATGGATGGCACCGCCGATCCCCGGTGGAACAAATTCCGCCCGGACCGCTTCTCCCGCCCGCTCTCAACAGCAAGGGCTTCCGCAGACGGCCCATCGGCCGATACCTTAAATCCCCTTCTGAAGGACCACGCATGAACATCAAATTGAACGGCGCAGACCACACGCTGAGCGACGACGCTTCCGTCACCACCCTCGTCAGCCACATCACCGGACGCGTTGTGGATTCCAGCGGCCAAGCGGCCGACGGACGCAAGATCGGCGTCGCCGTCGCACGCAATTCCGAAGTGGTGCCGCGCAGCCAGTGGGCTGCCACCGCGCTCGCAGACGGCGACGAACTCGAAATCGTTACCGCAGTACAGGGAGGCTGAACCATGACCACAGCAAGCACTCACGAAGCAGGCACCCGAACCGATGCCCTGGTGATCGACGGTGTTGAGTTCGGCTCGCGCCTTATCATGGGAACCGGCGGAGCTCCGAGCCTAGACGGCCTCGGGGCAGCCTTGCTGGCTTCCGGCACCGAACTCACTACCGTCGCCATGCGGCGGTACTCACCGACGGAAACCGGTTCGCTGTTCCAATTGCTCGTAGACCACGGCATCCGTGTCCTGCCCAACACCGCCGGCTGTTTTACCGCCAAGGATGCCGTCATGACAGCCGAGCTAGCCCGGGAGGCATTGGAAACGGATTGGGTGAAGCTCGAGGTCATCGCCGACGAACAGACGCTGCTGCCTGACGCCGTGGAGTTGGTGGATGCGACGGAGAAGCTGGTGGACCGCGGCTTCAAGGTCTTCGCCTACACCAACGACGACCCCGTACTTGCGCTTCGCCTGGAGAACCTCGGGGCAACTGCGGTGATGCCGTTGGGCGCGCCTATCGGCACCGGCCTGGGCATCCTGAATCCCCACAACATCGAGCTGATTGTGTCCCGCGCTTCGGTGCCGGTAGTGCTCGACGCCGGCATCGGCACCGCGTCCGACGCCGCACTGGCCATGGAGCTCGGCTGCGACGCCGTGCTGCTGGCCACCGCGGTGACCCGCGCGCAGAATCCGGTGCAGATGGGCGAGGCCTTCAAACACGCGGTCATCGCCGGTAGGCTGGCGAAGCAGGCGGGCCGCATCCCGCGCAGGGAACACGCCCTGGCCTCCTCGGCCATGGAAGGCCGGGCCGAGTTCCTCTAGCGGCCGACGCTGGCCGCTCCGGGGATTCCTGCGAAGATTCCGCGTCTGTGAAGGAGCCCCGAATGGCCGGCAAGGACGACATTCTTTCCAGGTCCACTATTGACGACGCCCTGGCGGAGCTGCCGGACTGGCGGTATCGCCAGGGCGCCCTCGTCACCGCCTACAAGTGCCCGACGTCGGCTGCCGCACTCGAGTTGATTGCCGCCGTCGGGCGCATTGCCGAACAGCAGAACCACCACCCGGACCTGGACTGGCGCTACAACCGGGTGTTCATCCTCTACACGTCCCACGATGCCGGGAGCGAGGTAACGCAGCGCGACGTCCGGGCGGCTAAGAGCGTCAGCGAAGCGGCCGCGGAAGCCGGGGCAGTTGCCAAACCGGAAGCCACGCCATGAGCCGGATCTGCAGATAGAGCCGCAGCGCTGGTTAGAGCCTCAGCGCCGCGGTCAGCTGGGCGGTGTCGTGCCGCTTCCGATGGCGGCCCAGGAAGTAGGACGCCACGGCGGCCGCCACGGTCCCCAGAATGATGGGCAGGACCCACGGGATCCACGTCACGCCAGGCTGGTAGCCAAAGCCAAGTTGGATGAAGATCACCCAACTCAGCATGGCGACGGCGACCGAAACGCCGGCGGGCAGGGTGATTCCGTACGTTCCACGGTGTTTGTCAGTTCCCCAGACAATGAAGCCTGAAGCGATGGTGGCTAGCGCCACGATGACAAGTGAGAGCATGCGGACTCCTGGCTCGCTGGTGTTCTTGCCTGTTGCTTAGAGGGCGCCGAAGCCGACCCGGCGTACTTCCTCGGCGCCGATCTCCACGTATCCGAGGACATTGCCGGGAACGATGACCTGGCGGCCCTTTTCGTCGGTCAGGCGCAGGTCCGTGCCGTTGGCAATGGCCTCGCTCACGATCTTGGCAACAGCCTCGGCGTCGAGAGCGGACTCAAGCGCGATCTCACGGCCAACATTCTGAATGCCGATCTTTACTTCCACAGCGGGGCCTCCCAGCCAATCAAAAAAATACTCAGTCCTCTATTTGTAGTCTAGGACTCTTTCGGGAAGCGACTGATTCCGCGCCAAGCTAAACGGTAGATCAGGTCGCTGGCGACATCGAGGTCCAAATCGCCGTCGGTTTCGAGCCAATACCGCGCGCTGACCTGCGCCATTCCCGCCAGGCCCCGGCCCAGCAGCTGGGCCTCCAGCGGGGGCAGCTTGGTGTCTTCGGCGATGACCTTGGCGACGGCGTCGGCGAAGGTGCGGTTGAAAGTCTCCAGCCGGGAGCTGACGTCCGGGTCATTGATGAGATCGGATTCGAAGACGAGCCGGTGGGCTTGGTCATCGCCCGCGATGAAACGGTAGTAGGCGCGCATGACGGCCTGGACGCGCTCCTTGTTGTCCGACGTCGAATTCAGCGCCGTGAGCATCTGGTCCGTGAGCGTGGCCAGGTGGCTGTCGAGGAGGGCCATGTAGAGCTCCCGTTTCGACGGGAAGTGTTGGTACAGCACCGGCTTGCTGACATGGGCGGTCTCGGCGATTTCGTCCATCGCCGCACCATGGAAGCCGTTGGCAACGAAAACTTCCAAGGCGGCATTCAAGAGCTGGGCCCGGCGCTCATCGCGTGGCAACCTGGCCGAACGGGGCGAACCGGTCCGATCTTGCCTGACCTGCGCCTCTTGTTTGATACGTGCACTCTCGGCCACTTGTCTGCCGCCTTTCCCCTTGCAGTTATGACCACAATACTGCGCAGTAATATGACCGGGCGGCACCTGCGGGGATACTTTGAAGTATGGCCACTACTTTTGCTGCCCAAACGTTGCCGTCTTCGCTGCCGCCACTCGTGGAACCGGCCGCGGGACTGACCACCGAAGAGGTGGAACGCTACTCGCGCCACCTCATTATTCCCGAAATCGGAGCGGCCGGTCAGCGTCGGCTCAAGAATGCCAAAGTCCTCGTGATCGGAGCCGGCGGACTGGGCTCTCCGGCGTTGCTCTACCTCGCCGCCGCCGGGGTGGGGACGCTCGGAATCGTGGACGACGACGACGTCGACCTCAGCAACCTGCAACGTCAGATCATCCACCGCGTGGGCGATGTGGGACGGCCGAAAATCGAATCGGCGCGTGACGCCATCAAGGAACTCAACCCGCTCGTCAGCGTGCAGCTGCACAACGTACGCTTGGACTCCTCCAACGCTTTGGAGATTTTCTCGGGCTACGACCTCATCCTGGACGGCGCGGACAACTTCGCCACCCGGTACCTGGTCAACGATGCTGCCGCGATTCTCGGCAAACCGTACGTCTGGGGATCCATTTTCCGCTTCGACGGCCAGGTCAGTGTGTTCTGGGAGAAGCACGGACCCAGCTACCGCGATCTCTACCCGGAGGCCCCTCCCGCCGGCTCGGTCCCGTCCTGCGGCGAAGGCGGCGTGTTCGGCATGCTGTGCGCCGCTGTCGGCTCGCTCATGGTGACCGAGGCAGTCAAGCTGATCACCGGCGTCGGGCGCTCCATGCTAGGGCGCGTGGCGCTCTTCGACGCGCTCGGCGGCAGCTGGCGCGAAATCAAGGTTTCGAAAGACCCGGAGGCCGAGCCGATCACAGAATTGACCGATTATGAGGCTTTCTGTGGCATCACCCCTGCGCCCGCAAGCGACTCGGTTCCGACCGTCACGCCCACCGAACTTTCCGGAATGCTCGAAGCCCGCGCAGCAGGGGAACGCGACTTCGAATTGGTGGATGTCCGCGAGATCGGTGAACACGAGATTGTGAGCATCGACGGTTCGGTGCTCATCCCGCAGGGACGCATCCTGGCGGGAGAGGCCTGGACGGAACTCCCGCAGGACAAAGAGATCGTCTTCCACTGCAAGGGAGGTACCCGTTCCGCGGCTGTGCTCGCGGCTGCACAGCGTGCCGGCTACACACGCGTGAGCCACCTCGACGGCGGGATCCTGGCGTGGGTGCACGACGTCGAGCCAAACAAGCCGGTTTACTGACCCCACAACGCCCGTGAACACGAAAGGTCCCGATATGAGCGAGGAATCCATGACCACACCGCAATATCCCATCGGATCGGGCTTCGGCCATGGCTCCACGGCATCTGACGTTGTGGCGGGGTTGGACCTTCACGGTAAGACGGCAATTGTCACGGGCGGCTATTCCGGGCTCGGCCTGGAGACGGTGAGGGCGTTGTCCTCCGCTGGCGCCCGGGTCACGGTTCCCGCCCGGCGTCCCGAACAGGCCAAGGAGGTCCTCGACGCGGCCGGCCTGGCGAAAGTGACCGTGGAGGGCCTGGATCTATCCGATCAGCAAGCAGTGAAGGATTTTGCGGCACGCTTCCTGGAATCGAACCCAACGCTGGACATCCTGATCAACAACGCGGCGATCATGGCCAGCCCGGAACAACGTGTGGGTCCGGGCTGGGAATCGCAATTCGCCACCAACCACTTGGGCCATTTCACGCTTCTCAACACGTTGTGGCCCGCGTTGGCAGCTGCCGGCTCGGCCCGCGTCGTGTCCTTGTCCTCCACGGGGCACAAACTCTCGCCCATCCGTTTCGAGGACCTCAACTTCGAGAACGGCTACGACAAATGGAAGGCTTACGGCCAGGCGAAGACGGCCAACGCACTGTTCGCCGTCGAGCTTGACCGTCTGGGGCGCTCCTCCGGGGTGCGGGCCTTCGCGGTCCACCCCGGCGGCATCATGACCGAGCTCCAGCGCTACCTGCCCCGCGAAGAGATGGTCGCGGCGGGCTGGATGGACGACGCGGGCAACGTCAGGGAGGGTTTCAAGACTCCGGAGCAGGGAGCCGCCACGTCCACCTGGGCAGCCACGTCCCCGGCCCTGGCAGGCATGGGCGGGGTGTATTGCGAAGACTGCGACATTGCCAAGCCCACGGACCCGGCTTCGCCGCTCGCCCGGTACCAGGGAGTGGATGCGCACGCAGTGGACCCGGAAGCCGCAACGAAGCTGTGGGCCGTGTCTGCCGAAATGACGGGCGTCAACGCGTTCGCCTAGGGCGGGGTCGCGGAAGCTAGGCGCTTTCAGCCTGCTGAGGTGCTTGGCGGTGGTCCACGGGGCACTCTGCTGCGGGTGACGCAGCCGGCTGCTCCACCTGGATGCCATACAAGGCCTCGAGCGCGGCCACGTACTCGTCTTGCTGGCCGTTTGCGGCGAGTTCGCGTGCGCGGACCGTGGGGATGTGGAGCAATTGCTTGACCATGCGGCGGAGCGCGAACTCGACCTCTTCGGCCGCGGCGGTGCAGCCGTGCCGGGCCCGGACTTTCTCCATCTCGGCGTCGAGCACGTTCATGGTGTGT
Organism: Arthrobacter sp. 01T428; assembly: GCF_056398685.1. Classification (NCBI taxonomy): domain Bacteria; kingdom Bacillati; phylum Actinomycetota; class Actinomycetes; order Micrococcales; family Micrococcaceae; genus Arthrobacter; species Arthrobacter sp. 01T428. The sequence goes on from NZ_JBFTPW010000001.1 coordinate 398,478, forward strand.
CGGCGCAGCGCCACAATGGCCGAATCGACGGACCGGGCTTCGCGCTCCTGCTCGAAGGCTTCTGCCGCGCCGGAAACAATGGTGCTCGCTTGTGCCAGCGACTCCGCTTGTTCCTGGGGCGCCGCGAGCCGCACGGATTCGAGCGTCAGGAGCTCGACGCCGTCGAGCTCGCCCACTGCGGGGTCGAAGTCGTGGGTGAGGGCGAGGTCGATCGCGATGAGGGTCTGGGTGGACACAGCGCGGACCTTGGCGAGCTCTTCGGCCTCAACGCGGGTGTCCGATCCGCTGCAACCGATCATGACATCGGCGGCAGCGACGGCGGCAGGGAGGGTTTCGGCGTCGAGCGCGGTTCCGCCGCGGGTTGCTACGAAAGCCTCGGCGCGGCCGGAAGACGAGTAGACGGAGACGTCGGTGCAGCCGCGATCGCGAAGCAGCGACATCGTGGCTCCGGCGTAGGCCCCGGTCCCGAAGACAACTACCTTCTTGGTGCTCCAGTCGGCATTCTCGGAGAGGTCGGTGGCGAGGTCCAGCGCAACTGAAACGATGGACAGGCCCCGCGAACCGAGTGCGGTCTGGGCTCCGACGTCCTTGGCCGTCTTGGAAGCGGCCTGGAACAAGCGGACCAGCCCGGAACTCGCGGTTCCTTCGTGCTGGGCAGTGATGAGGGCGCGACGCACCTGGCCGGCGATTTCGCGTTCGCCGACGACGGCGGAGTCCAGTCCGGCGCTGACGGCGAAGAGGTGCCTGCTGACCTCAGGGCCGGTGCGGGTGCTGAAGGCCCGTGAGACGAGTTGCTCGTTGAGTCCGCTCAGGCCACTGATCTGCGTGACGAGTGCCGAGCGGGCCGCTTCGAGGTTCTCTGCGTGCGGCGTTTCGCCGTAGATTTCGTAGCGGTTGCAGGTGGCCAGGACCACGGCGCCGGAGACAAGTTGGGAATCGGCCAAGGCGGACGAGGCAACCTCGGATGAACCGTTGCTCAACTGAGCGACGGTCTCAAGATCGATGTCGGCGTGTGTAGCCACCAATGAGAAAAGAACCACAGCAAAGCAATCATAGCTTTTTCGGCGCCATGTAGAACAACGCGGGTCAGTGGTTCTCCGCACTGCCGGGAGTGATGCCCGTCACCACGGATGGTGGGGGACAGGCTGTCGTTATCTTTTGGCCCCGATCTTCGGCACAATCGAAGGCATGACTTCCAGCTCCGCACTGCCTCATTCTGTGCCGGCCAACGGCACTTCCGGCACCGCCGCCTCAAGCCTTGATGCAAGCCACCCGCTGATGGATGGCCGCACCGCAGACTCCCCGCTGATCCAGGCGTACCGCGGAGGCAAGCCGTCCCGCCGTCCGGTGTGGTTCATGCGACAGGCAGGCCGCTCGTTGCCGGAATACCTCAAAGTCCGTGAACGCGTGGCGATGCTGGACTCCTGCCTGCGTCCCGAACTCGCCTCCGAGATCACTTTGCAGCCGGTTCGCCGCCACGACGTCGACGCGGCAATCTTCTTCTCCGACATCGTCATCCCCCTCAAGCTGGCGGGCGTGGGCGTGGACATCGTCCCCGGGGTCGGGCCCGTCCTGGACAAGCCGGTCCGCACCGCCGCTGACGTAGCAGCCCTGCCGCAGCTGACCTGGGAAGCCCTCGAACCGATCCGCGAGGCCGTGCGCCTGACGGTCGCTGAGCTCGGCACCACGCCCCTGATCGGCTTTGCCGGCGCGCCGTTCACGCTCGCCGCGTACATGGTGGAAGGCAAGCCTTCCCGCGACCACCTCGGTCCGCGCACCATGATGCACGCCGATCCGGAAACCTGGACCGCCCTGGCCAATTGGGCAGCCGACGCCTCCGGCATGTTCTTGCGGGCGCAACTGGAAGCCGGCGCCTCCGCAGGGCAACTGTTCGACTCCTGGGCAGGCTCTCTTGGCCTGGCCGACTACGCCAAGTACGTTGCTCCCGCCTCGACCCGCGCCCTTGACCACGTCCGCCACCTCGACGCGCCGCTGGTCCATTTCGGTACGGGAACGTCCGAGTTGCTTGTCGCTATGCGCGATGTCGGCGTGGACGTCGTCGGCGTGGACTACCGGCTGCCCCTTGACGAGGCAAACCGACGGCTGGGCGGCACCGTGCCCTTGCAGGGCAACATCGACCCCGCGCTGCTCTCCGCGCCGTGGGAGGTCCTGGAAGCCCATGTCCGCGAGGTGATCGCAGCAGGTTCCGCGGCCCCGGGCCACGTCCTGAACCTCGGCCACGGCGTGCCCCCGGAGACGGACCCCGCGGTCCTGACCCGGGTAGTGGAACTCATCCACTCGATCCCGGCAGGATAGCGAACATGAGCCGCGGGCACGCGCAGTCCGAGCAAACACGGTCCGAACACGCACTTCCCGGGCATTCAGCAGCCGGCCTTGCCGCCGTCGTGGTGGGCGGCGGCATTTCCGGCCTGCTCGCTGCCCGGGGACTGGCCAAGGCCGGATTCGGTGTCACCGTGCTCGAAGCGAGCGACGCGTGGGGCGGTTGCGTGGGAAGCCACACTGTTGGCGGCCTTGGGCTGGACAGCGGAGCCGAGTCATTCGCCATGCGCTCCACGGCCGTGGCCGATCTAGCCCGCGATCTTGGGCTCGGTGGCAACATCGTGGCGCCGCATCCTGGGGGTGCCTGGGTGCAGTTGCCGGATGGCCCGCAGGAACTGCCCAAGACCGGGGTGCTCGGAATTCCCGCGAATCCCTGGGACCCCGAGGTCCGCCGCTCCTTGGGCTTCGCAGGCTCCTTGCGGGCCTCGCTTGACCGCTACTTGCCCACATCGGTGGGCAGCTCTGCCGACGTCACCAGCGTCGCAACCTTGGTGCGGGCGCGGATGGGCAAGCGGGTGCTCGAACGGCTCGTCGCACCCGTCGTCGGGGGTGTGCACTCCGCCGATCCGGGACTGCTCGATGTCGACATGGTGGCCCCCGGCCTGCGCGCGGCATTGCGGAAGCACGGATCGTTGGCCGCGGCCGTGGCCAGCCAGCGCGCAGCCGGTTCAGGACAAACTGCTTCAAAGCAAAACGGGACCGGACCGGCGAAGGCCGGATCCGCCGTCGGCGGCTTGAAAGGCGGAATGAACACCTTGGTCTCCGCCCTCGTGGCGGAGCTGCGTTCGCAGGGCGTCGCCCTCGTTTCCGGCGCCCGCGTGGATGCGATCAGCCGCACTGAAAGCGGTTGGCAGGCCAGCGCTGTGGGCACAACGTACGACGCCGCGCGGCTGGTGGTGGCGCTCGACGGTCCGGCCGCCGTCGGGTTGCTGGAGGGGGCGCTTCCGGAGCTGTCCGCGCTGCGCCACGCCGCGGGTCCCTTGGTGAGCCTGGTGACCTTGGTGGTGGACGTGCCTGAACTGGACCGTCGTCCCCGCGGCACCGGCATTCTCGTCGCCCCGCAGACCGCCGGGATCGAGGCGAAGGCGCTCACGCATGCCACGGCAAAATGGGACTGGCTGGCGGAAGAAGCCGGACCCGGTACGCACGTGCTGCGCCTGTCCTATGGGCGCGCCGAAGGGGCGGACGCCCCTAGATCGGCGGCCGCGCAATCCGTCGCCTCACTCAATGACGATGCTCTGCTCGACGCTGCGCTCCGCGACGCCTCGACCTTGCTGACCGTGCCGATTGTCCGCGAAGACGTGCTCGATTGGGACGTCGTCCGCTGGGCGGGTGCCTTGCCGTTTGCCGCCGTCGGTCACAAACAGCGCGTTGCCGAAGTGCGCCGCATCTGCTCCGAAGCCGACGGCTTGACCGTGGTGGGAGGCTGGCTCGCCGGAAACGGCCTGGCCGCCGTGGTTGCGGACACCTCTGCGCAAATCGACGCAGTTTTGTGAAATGCATCACTTCTACGTCTTGTAGAAGTGATGCATTTCGACTTAGCGGCATCGACGGGGCAGACTTGTACCATGAGCCACACTTCTGCCGAATCTGTCACTAAAACTGCCGAATCCGAAGAGCAGTTCTTTACGCTGTGGACCGTGTTCAAGCGGTCGGGCGATGTCCTGCGCAGCGCCGACGCTGTGCAGGATTTCGAGCAGCTGGCTGCCAAGCTCGCCGAGGACGGCGTGGTCCTCCGCGGAAGCTACGACGTCTCCGCCATGCGCTCTGACGCCGACATCATGGTGTGGCTCCACGGCGCCAAGCCTGAGGCCCTGCAGCAGGCCGTCCGCGACATCCGCCGCAGCGCGCTCTTCGCAGGCACCGAGATCGTCTGGTCCGCCATGGGCGTCCACCGCGAAGCCGAATTCGCCAAGAACCACGTTCCGGCCTACGCCCGCGGCGTCGAGCCCAGCACCTGGCTGTGCGTCTACCCCTTCGTCCGCTCCTACGAGTGGTACATCCTGCCGGCCGAAGAGCGTGGAAAGATGCTGCGCGATCACGGCATGCTGGGCCGCGACTTCCCCCAGGTCATCTCCAACACCGTGTCCTCCTTCGCCTTGGGCGACTGGGAGTGGATCCTCGGCCTGGAAGCACCCGAACTCGTTGACCTGGTGGACCTCATGCGCCACCTGAGGGCCACCGACGCCCGCAACCACGTCCGCGAGGAAATCCCGTTCTACACCGGCCGCCGCATCACCGCCGCGGAGATCGCCGAGGTCCTCGCGTGAGCGGCCGCCACTCCGCGGGCCCGGCCAGCCTCACCGAGGTCAATGACGTCACCGAGGCCGGACGCATGGCTCCCAAAGAGTACGACGCCGTCCTCCTCGCCTCCTTCGGCGGGCCGGAAGGCCAGGACGACGTCATTCCCTTCCTTCGCAATGTGACCCGTGGCCGCGGCATCCCGGATGAGCGCCTCGAAGAGGTGTCCCACCACTACCGCGCTTTTGGTGGCATCAGCCCCATCAACCAGCAAAACAGGAACCTCAAGGCCGCCCTCGAAGCGGAGTTGGCATCGCGCGGCATCAGCCTGCCCGTGCTGTGGGGCAACCGCAACTGGGACCCCTACATCCCGCAAACGCTCCAGGAAGCCTACGACGCCGGCCACCGCAAGCTGCTGATGGTCACCACGAGCGCCTACTCCTGTTACTCCAGCTGCCGCCAGTACCGCGAGGACATCGGCATCGCGCTGACCGAGACCGGCCTCGACGGCAAACTCGAAGTGGACAAGGTACGCCAGTACTTCGACCACCCAGGTTTCGTCGAGCCCTTCGTGGAAGGAACGGCTGCAGGACTTGCTGAGGTCCAGGAGAAACTGGCAGCGGACGGCCTCCAGGGCGCGCCGGTGCACATCCTGTTCGCGACGCACTCCATTCCGACCCGTGACGCCGAGGCCGCCGGACGTTCGGACGGCGAGCCCCGCGACTTCGAGCAGGACTCGGCCTACGTGGCACAGCACCTGGCTGCCGGCGCCGAAGTTGTCCGGCGGGTTGAATCCGAATCCGGGCTCACCGCGCCGTGGTCCTTGGTGTACCAGTCCCGCTCGGGCGCCCCGCACGTTCCGTGGCTTGAGCCGGACATCAACGATGCCATCGAGGAACTGGCTGGCCAAGGGATCAAGGGCGTCGTGATCGTACCCCTTGGCTTCGTCTCCGACCACATGGAAGTGGCCTGGGACCTCGACACCGAGGCCCTGGAAACGTGCAAGAACCTCGGGCTCGCCGCAACACGGGTTCCCACGCCTGGAACCCACCGCAAGTTCGTTTCCGGCCTGGTGGACCTCATTTGCGAGCGGACGGTGGCCAACAACATCGCCGATCGCCCCGCCATGACCGGGCTGGGCCCGTGGTACGACATCTGCCGTCCGGGCTGCTGCGCCAACTTCCGCGGAGAGAAGCCCACGATTGCGGGTGCGGACACCACAGTCGGCACCGGACACGATGCCTACCCCGCAGGAGAAAGCGCGAAATGACCGTTCGGATCGGTACCCGCGCGAGCAAACTCGCGCTCACCCAGAGCCAGCAGGCCGCGGACCAGCTGGCCGCCGTCGGTGGCTTTCCCGTTGAACTGGTGCGCATCAAGACCGAAGGCGATGTCCGGACGGGTTCCCTGTCCCAGATGGGCGGCACCGGGGTGTTCGTCGCCGCGCTTCGCGACGCGCTGTTGGAGAACGCGTGCGACGTTGCTGTTCACTCCTTGAAGGATCTCCCCACGGGTGCGGCACTCGGACTCACCATCGCCGCAACGCCCAAGCGCGTCGACGTCAGGGACGCCTTGTGCGCCCGTGACGGGCTCAAACTGGTGGATCTTCCAGCAGGCGCAAGGGTCGGCACCGGATCGCCGCGCCGCGCTGCCCAGTTGCGCGCCGCCCGCCCGGATCTCGACGTCGTGGACATCCGCGGCAACGTGGACACCCGGCTGGGCCGTGTTCCGGGGCTCGCCGGGAATGCAGAAGACGCACCCGGCGACCTCGACGCCGTCGTCCTCGCCTCCGCGGGACTGGAACGGATCAGCAGGCTCGACGTCGTGACGGAGTTCTTTGAGACCGACATCATGCTTCCTGCCCCCGGACAGGGTTCACTCGCGATCGAGTGCCGCACGGCCGACGCACCCGGGCAGTCCGGCTCCGGTGAAGGTTCCCAGGGGGCACTCGCCCAGGCCCTGGCCGCGCTCAACGACGAAGACACCCGGCTTGCCGTCACTGCGGAGCGGGCCGTCCTGGCCCGCCTCGAAGCCGGCTGTGCTGCGCCCGTGGGCGCCTACGCTTACCGCAAGGGCAGCATGCTCTACCTGGAAGCGGTCGTCTGCGCTGTGGACGGGAGTAAGTCGGTGCGTGAGAAAAAAGCCACGGACGGGCTCACTGAGGTGGGCGCCACGTTGCTGGGAATCGAAGTCGCCGAGCTCCTGCTTGCCGCGGGTGCCGCGGACATCACAGATCTTGCAGCTTCCCGATAACCGGAGCCAACAGGAGACCATGGGACGGCACAGCGCGGTGAAGTCGGGAGAGGCCCGGGTCCTTGAAGGCGCCCGGATTCTTGTGACGCGCAGCCCGGATCGTGCCGCCCCGCTGGTCAGCGCCCTGCGCGAAGCCGGCGCGGAGCCGCTCCTGTTGCCGTTGATCGACTTCGAGCGTGCCCGCGACCAGCATTCCCTTGAGGTCGCCTTGGACGCCCTCCGTGCGGGAGCGTACAGCTGGCTGGTGGTCAGCAGCATCACCACTGTGCGCGCCCTGAAGGAAAAGGCAGCAGAGCGGCGCTTGGAGCTGAAGGAGCTGATTCCGGAGTCCGTCCGGATCGCGACGATCGGTCCGTCGAGCAGGCGGGTCCTCGAGGCGGAAGGCATTCCGGTGGACCTCGCGCCGGAGGACGTCCAGTCGGCCGCAGGACTCGTCTCCGCCTGGCCGACAGGCCCGGCCAACGTTCTGTTGCCCCAAGCGGACATTGCCGACGCGATGTTGTTGGACGGTATCGAAGCCAAGGGGGCCTCGGTCCAGGCAGTGACGGCCTACCACACCGTGGACTACCCTGCGGCCCCCGAACGCCGGCTGACTGCCGCCTTGGCAGCAGCGAACGGCTGGCACGCGGGCGGGGCCGGGGCGCCGGAGCTCACCCCGGAAGCCGCGAAGGCCGAGCTTTCCGGCGGACGGCTCCACGCCGTCGTCGCCGCTTCACCCAGCGCTGCCCGCCGCATCCACGCCTCATTGGCGCCGCTGCGGGATTGCCGCTTCATTGCGATCGGGCGCTCGACGGCGGCAGAGGCGGCCGCCCTCGGCATCCCGGTCGCGGCAACCGCCAAGGAACCCACACCCGCCGGCATCGTGGCCGCCCTACGCACCGTATTCGACACCGAAGGGAACGAAAGTTGAGCTTTCCAAACCACCGGCCCCGCCGGCTCCGCACCACCCCCGCCATGCGCCGGATGACCGCCGAACACCGGCTGGCTCCCGCCGACCTCATCCTGCCCGCCTTCATTCGCGAAGGACTCAGCGAACCGGCTCCGATCAGTTCCATGCCCGGCGTCGTGCAGCACACCACGGGCTCGCTCAAACGCGCCGCTGCCGAAGCCGTGGAATTGGGTGTCAGCGGAATCATGCTGTTCGGTGTTCCGGCAGTCCGCGATGCCCGCGGCACAGCTTCCCTGGATCCCGACGGCGTGCTGAACAAGGCCATCCGCGACGTCCGCGCAGAAGTCGGCGATGACCTGGTGGTCATGGGCGATGTATGCCTCGACGAATTCACCGATCACGGCCACTGCGGTGTCCTGGACGCCAACGGCTACGTGGACAACGACGCCACCCTCGAAATCTACGCCCAAATGGCAGTAGCGCAGGCCGACGCCGGTGCCCACGTCCTAGGGCCGTCCGGGATGATGGATGGCCAGATCGCCGTGATTCGCCAGGCCCTTGAAGAGGCCGGACATCAGAACACCGCGCTCCTGGCCTACGCGGCGAAGTACGCCTCCGCTTTCTATGGCCCCTTCCGCGAAGCCGTGGACTCACAGCTCAAGGGTGACCGCCGGACCTACCAGATGGATGCCGCCAACCGCCGGGAAGCCATCATCGAGGTGGAACTCGACCTCGAAGAAGGCGCTGACATGGTGATGGTCAAGCCGGCCATGAGCTACCTGGACATCCTCGCCGACGTCGCAGCCATGAGCCCGGTACCCGTGGCGGCCTACCAAATCTCCGGTGAATACGCCATGATCGAAGCGGCCGCCGCGAACGGCTGGATCGATCGCCGCGGCGCCATCACAGAATCCGTGCTCGGCATCAAGCGGGCCGGCGCCGACATGGTGCTGACGTACTGGGCCTCCGAACTTGCCGGCTGGCTTAAGGAGTCCTGATGACCGATACCGCTTCCACTTCCACGGCCCCTGTCGGAGCCGCGGAGATCCTCCTCGGGCTGAATACTTTCGGTGACGCCGGGGTGGACGCCGACGGCAACCCGAAACAGCATGCCCAGGTCTTGCGGGAGCTGCTGGCGGAAGCGGAGCTGGCAGACGCCGTCGGGCTTCACGCCTTTGGGGTGGGGGAGCACCACCGGCGCGACTTCGCCGTCTCGGCGCCCGAAGTTTTCCTCGCGGCCGCGGCAGCCCGGACATCGCAGATCAAGCTCGGTTCGGCCGTCACCGTGCTCAGCTCCGACGACCCCATCAGGGTCTTCCAGCGCTTCTCCACCGTTGACGCGCTCTCCAATGGTCGTGCGGAGGTGATGCTGGGCCGCGGCTCGTTCGTGGAATCGTTCCCGCTGTTCGGCCTGGATCTGGCCGACTACGAAGTCCTGTTCGAGGAGAAGCTGGAACTCTTCGACAAGGTCCGGGCGCAGAAGCCGGTGCATTGGGAAGGCCGCACCCGGCCGAACGTGAACGGAATGAGCGTCTTTCCGCCGCTGGAACACCACTTGCTGCCAACGTGGATCGGTGTGGGCGGTACTCCAGAATCAGTGTTGCGCTGCGCGCAATACGGCTACCCCATCATTTTCGCCATCATCGGCGGGGAACCGCGCCGCTTTGCCCCGCTCGTGGAGCTCTACCGCGAGGCAATGGAAAAATACGGGCACCCCATGCAGCAAATTGCCACGCACTCGCCTGGCTATGTTGCCCCAACCGACGAGCAAGCCCGGGAGGAACTCTTCCCGCATTGGCTGGCCCAGCGAAACCGCATCGGCGCGGAACGCGGCTGGGGACCGGCAAGCCGGGGCGAGTTCGACGCCATGTGCGGACCCGAAGGAGCCCTGTATGTCGGTTCCCCGGAAACGGTCGCCCGGAAGATCGTCCTGCTGAAGCGGAACCTCGGCGTTGACCGTTTCGACCTCAAATACAGCAACGGAACCCTGCCCCACGAATCCATGATGCGTTGCATCGAACTCTTCGGCACTGTGGTGGCCCCACTGGTGGCCGAGCAGCTTGCCGACGCCTGAGCCCACTTTTTCGGTGCCTGAACCGTCTCGAATCCCTGAAAGAATGGACACCATGACTTCAAACACCCCTGTCTCCGACCAGCTGTTCGACCGCGCCCGATCCCTGATGCCCGGCGGCGTCAACTCTCCGGTGCGCGCCTTCGGCTCCGTCGGCGGCACCCCGAAGTTCATGGTTTCGGCGAAGGGTCCCTACCTCACCGACGCAGATGGCCGCGAATACGTCGATCTCGTCTGCTCATGGGGTCCGGCGCTCCTGGGTCACGCACATCCGGCAGTCCTCGACGCCGTCCATGCCGCCGTCGACCGCGGTTTGTCCTTTGGTGCCTCGACGCCCGATGAGGCAAACCTCGCCGCGATCGTCAAGGAACGCGTCTCCGCCGTCGAACGCATCCGCATGGTGTCCACGGGCACCGAGGCCACCATGACCGCCGTTCGCTTGGCCCGTGGGTTCACTGGCCGCAACCTGATCGTCAAGTTCGCCGGCTGCTACCACGGTCACCTCGATGGGCTGCTCGCCGCGGCTGGCTCGGGCCTTGCGACCATGGCTCTGCCCGGTTCAGCCGGTGTCACCGAAGCTGCCGCCGCTGAAACCCTCGTCCTGCCGTACAACGACCTCGGTGCGGTGGAAGCCGCTTTTGCTGCGCACGGCAACAACATCGCTGCCGTCATCACCGAAGCCGCTCCCGCCAACATGGGCGTGGTCACGCCGAACGACGGCTTCAACGCAGGCCTGTCCCGCATCACCCGCGAACACGGCGCGCTGTTGATCCTGGACGAAGTGCTCACCGGCTTCCGCACCGGCTACGCGGGCTACTGGGGCCTCACAGGCCGCCAGGAAGGCTGGACGCCGGACCTGCTGACCTTCGGCAAAGTCATCGGCGGCGGGATGCCGACGGCGGCGCTCGGCGGACGTGCCGACGTCATGGATTACCTTGCGCCCCTTGGCCCGGTGTACCAGGCAGGAACCTTGTCCGGGAACCCTGTGGCAATGGCCGCCGGCGTCGCCACCCTGACGCTCGCGACGCCGGAGGTCTACAGCTTCGTGGATGCCCGCTCGCTGGAACTCTCGGCGGCACTCTCATCGGCGCTGGACACCGCAGGCGTGGACCACTCGATCCAGCGCGCAGGGAACCTTTTCTCGGTGGCCTTCGGTACGTCGGCCAACGGAGTCCACAACTATGCCGACGCCCAGGCCCAGGACGTCTTCCGCTACGCACCGTTCTTCCACTCCATGCTGGACTCCGGTGTCTACCTGCCGCCGTCGGTCTTCGAGGCGTGGTTCCTTTCCGCTGCCCACGACGATGCCGCGATGAACCGGATTTTCGACGCCCTTCCCGCTGCGGCCAAGGCGGCCGCGGAGGCCGCTGCCTGACCTACGGCGCTTTTCCGATGCTTTGCAGCCTGTTCCTTGCGCCCACTGCCGGCCGGGGAGCAGGCTGTGGGCAACGATCGAATCGACAAGGCGATGATTCATCTGCTCAAGCCGTCCAGAATTCCACTGTTCATCTTTTTCGCCCTGATGGCCGGGGCATTCGCCGGAATTGCGCATGCCGATACCGCTGACGGCGGTTTGGTGGCGGCCGGGGACCCGCCCGCCACGCCAACCGCCCCACAGGCCGTCCCGACGCCTGGTTTTTCCAGCTCGCCGCCCGCGGGATCGCCGCCTGCTTCTGCTACTCCTGCCGGGCCCACTGACTTGCCGCCGCCTCCACACCCGACGCCGGAACAGCGGCTCGCGGGCCTGACCCTGGAACAAAGGGTAGGGCAGTTGTTCATGGTGGCGGCCAAGGCCGACGGAAGCGATTCGAGCGCGGTGGCTGACCTCCTGAACAACCACGTGGGCAATATCTATCTGGCCGGACGAAGCCAGGCTGGCGTCGCGGCGACGGCATCAGTTGTGGCAAAGCTGAGGGCGGCCATTTCGCCGGCTGCAAGCCGTGGGTTGCCGCTGTCCGTCGCGACGGACCAGGAGGGCGGCTCCGTTCAAGTGCTCCGGGGACCCGGGTTCCTGCCTATTCCCGCGGCCTTGGACCAAGGGAATTCGAGCCCGGAACAACTTCGCGCCGACGCCCGGAACTGGGGGTCCCAACTTTTGCAGGCCGGAGTGAATGTTGATTTGGCACCCGTACTGGATACGGTGCCAAGCCCCGAATTTGCACCCTCGAATAAGCCCATTGGGGCGTTCAAGCGCGAATACGGCTTCAATCCGGCGGCGGTGTCCGAGCATGGGAACGCGATGGCGGACGGATTGCGGGACGCAGGGGTGGCGCCGGTGGTCAAGCATTTTCCGGGAATGGGGCGCGTCAGCCTGAACACCGACGTCAGCGCGAACGTCCACGACACCGAAACCACCCGGACGGATCCCTACCTGATGCCGTTCAAGGCAGCGATCGACCGGGGACTCCGGTGGGTCATGATTTCGAACGCCTACTACGACAAGATCGATCCCGACCATGTGGCGCCGTTTTCATCGGTGATCATGCGCACCATGTTGCGGACGGACGCAGCATTCACCGGCGTCATCGTGTCCGATGATCTGTGCAATGCCGTGCAGCTGTCGCCCTGGAGCATGGGGGACAGGGCAACGAATTTCATCGGGGCGGGCGGCACCATGGTTCTGTGCGCGGACACTGCTTCAGTTCCGGCGATGTATGCCCAGGTGCTGCAACGGGCGCAGACCGATCCTGGATTCCGCGACTCAGTGGATGCCGCGGCCTTGACTGTCCTTCAGGTGAAGGCCGGGAAGTAGCTCCGGCCACGAAAAATCCCCGGCTTTCGGACGGCTCACCACGAGGGGTGTTTCGTCCGAAAGCCGGGGATTCCCCGTTGCTAAGGCCTAGAGCACGTCCGAAAGGAAGCCCTTCAGGCGCTCGGTCCGCGGCTCGGTGAAGAGTTGTTCCGGCGAACCCGTCTCTACGACGACGCCTGCGTCCATGAACGTCACGGTGTCGGAGACGTTCCTTGAGAAGCCCATCTCATGGGTTACCACCACCATGGTCATGCCGCCCTTGGCCAGATCGGTCATGAGCGCGAGCACGCCTTTGACCAGTTCAGGGTCCAGGGCCGATGTTGCCTCGTCGAAGAACATCACCTCGGGCTTCATGGCAAGCGCGCGGGCAATGGCCACTCGCTGCTGTTGTCCGCCGGAGAGGTTGGCTGGCCGGACGTCGGCTTTGTGCTTGAGCCCTACGAGGTCCAGTTGGGCCAAGGCGTCTTCCCGTGCCTGCTCCTTGGACATGCCACGGAGCTTCCGCAAGGCCAAGGAGACGTTCTCCGCCACCGTTTTGTGCGGGAACAGGTTGAACTGCTGGAAGACCATGCCGATCCGCCGGCGCAGTTCATCCGGGTTGTCCTTGAGTACCGAACGGCCATCGAGCAAAATGTCGCCCTGCTCGGGTTCGATGAGCCGGTTCATAACGCGCAGGAGCGTGGATTTCCCTGAGCCGGAAGGGCCGATCACGGAAGCCGTGGTGCCCTTCTCGACGTGCAGGTCGATGCCGCGCAGGACATGGTTCGACCCGAAGGACAAGTGGATGTTCTTGGCCGTCAGTGTTCCTGAAGCGAATTCGCTCATGCCTGGGCTCCCTTCCCGACGACGGCGGCTGCCTCGTCCGGTTCCTTCTTTTCCGGCCGTCCTGTCCTGAGACGGCGGTCAATCCAGTTCACGAAGTGCGTCAATGGAATGGTCAGCGCCAGGTAGAAGATTGCTGCCGCTACATAGGGCGACAGATTTCCGCTCGTGGAGGCCGCATCCTTGCCAATCTGGAAGATCTCGCGCTCTGAGGCGAGCAAGCCAAGGAGGAAGACCAACGACGACTCCTTGATCAACGCAATGAATTGGTTGACCAGCGCCGGCAGGACCCGCCGGACGCCCTGGGGAACCACCACAAGCCGCATGGCAGGGCCGTAGCCGAACCCCAGGGCGCGTGTTGCCTCTAGCTGACCCTTGTCAACACTCTGGATACCGGAACGGAAGATCTCGCCGATGTACGCCGCCGACATCAGGGACAGCGCCGCGACGGCCAACGGATACGGGCTCGTGGAGCCGCTCAGCTGACGGATGATGGGGCCGAAGCCGAGGCCGATCACGAGGATGGTGAGGACGGGCGGCAGCCCACGAAGGACGTCGGTGTATATGCGGGCTATCCACCGGGCCACGGGGTTCCGGGAGATCCCCATCAAGGCGAGCGCCATGCCGAGCACAGTTCCGATCACGCCCGAGGTGACGGCCAAGACAATGGTATTCGGCAAGCCGACGGCGAACATCTTGGGGATGACTTCGCCTATCGCCTTCCAATCGAGGAAGGTCTCACCGAGTTGCTTGAGGATTTCCTGGAGATCCATGGAACGCCTGGGTTACTTGGCCGGGATCTGGACGGCCTTGCTGCCCGGCTTCCAGCCCTGAGGGGTCTGCTCCGCCTGGGTCGGGCGGTCCTTGTACCACTCGGCCGTCAGCTTGGTCCAGGTACCGTCTGCGATCACGGCGTCAAGGCCGGAGTTGAGGGCGTCGATCAGGGGCTGGTTGTCCTTGTTCACGGCCCAGGCAGTGAAGTTCTGGGTGTTGACGACCTTTTCGGCGATCTTCGTGTTGTCGCCGTCCTTGACCTGGCCGGTTGCCTGCTGCGACGGGGCGACCCAAGCGTCAACCTGGCCGCTCTTTACGTTGGCGTAAACCGTGTTGTAGTCCGGGAAACGGACGGGCTCAAGCTTGAGCGTGTTGGTGACGTAGTCGTCCTGGACGGTGCCCTGGACGACGCCGATGCGCACGTCGGACTTGAGGTCCGCGAAGCCCTTGACCTTGGAGTCGGTCTTGGTCACGACGGCCATGTAGCCGAAGTCGTAACCATTGGTGAAGCCGACGGTCTCGCGGCGCTTGTCCGTGGTGGAGATCGAGGAGGATCCGACGTCGAACTGCTTGTTCTTGACCTGGGAGAGCAGCGCCGAGAAGTCAGTGGAGGCGAACTCGACCTTGAGGCCCAGCTTGGCGCCGACGGCGCGCAGGAGTTCGTTGTCATAGCCGGTGAACTTGCCTGAGGGATCGATGAAGATGTTCGGCGGGGCGTCCGAGAGCGTGCCGACGCGCAGGGTGCCGTCGGTGATCAGGCCCAGCTTGGACTTGTCGATCTTGTCCACCGGAGTGACGTCCTTGGTGGTGTACTTGTCCAGCGTCTTCTGGTCGCTGCCTTGGAGGGCGTCGGTCGGCGAGGCGCTGCTGGTGCTGCCCGCTCCGCCACCGCAGGCGGCCAGGGAGACGGCGAGAACTGCAGCCACAGGGACAGCAGAGAACCACTTCAGGGCTTTGATTTTCATCAAGCAAATCACTTTCATCGGGGAACACGCGTTCGTATCGAGACGGGCGGGGAACGCAGCCAAAGCAGGCTTGGGCCGCAATATCAGAACTCGACCCGCCAAACTTAATTATGTCATCCACTCATTCAGCCATAAATTGACGACGATAAGGCGTGCGATTCCCGGAAACTCCGAATTAAATTCAGCGAAGTGTTGAAAGTGCCCTTGAGGTGCCGCGTCACTCGGGTATCGTGGGGAATTCGTGACTGACGTCCAGCTGGCTTTCAGGCAGCAACAGCGATGTGACGTGCGTCCCATCATGCGGACGCCGGAAAAGCGTCCGGTACGTGGACGGGCGTTTTGAAAATCCGGAAGCCTTAGAAGTCTCCGCGGCTGGCATCTTCCGGGGGAAGAACCGGCCAATTGCCTTCGATGACTGCCGTTGGTTTGGTCTTGCGCAGGTAGCTCTGGAAATCGGCGGCCTGTGCGGCTGCCCAATCAACCTGGAGGTGATGCAGCTTGGAGGCGGGCATTTGCAGCTTCGGGAACTTGCCGGCCATGGCATCAAGGACGCGCAAGGTGGCGAGGGCGTCCGCAGCGGAGGTATGGGCGTTATCGAGGTTCACCCCGTATTCCTCGCACAAAGCGGTCAGGGTCCGCTTGCCCTTGCGGTACCGGTCGACCTGCTTGTTCATGACGTAGGGGTCAAGCACGGGGAAACGGCTCAGTTGCGGCACGCCGTAGCGGGCGGATTCGGCGGCCAAGACCGTGAAGTCATAGCTCGCGTTGAACGCAATGACCGGCACGCCGTCGTCGAACAGTTCCTGGAGTGCGGCGGCAACTTCGCGCGTCACTTCTGCTGCCGGTCGGCCCTCGGCCCTCGCCTTTTCCGTGGTGATGCCGTGGATCTCGCTCGCCTCCAAGGGAATCTCGATACCAGGATCCGCCAACCATTCGAGTTCCTTGATGACGCCGCCGTCGTCGTCCACTACGGTGATCGAAGCGGTGACGATCCTCGCGGAACGGGAGTTCCGTCCCGTGGTCTCAAGGTCGAACGCGGCGCGGGGGAGGGTATTCCAGGAGCTCATGCTTCAACGCTACCGGCGCCCTCCGACAAGAACCGGAGCGACACTCCTTCTGCGCCGATCCGGCGGCCCATGCCGATAGGCTGGGGGCATGCGGATGGAGTTTGTGACGGCGGTGCTGGCCGTCGTGGATCTCATGCCGCCCGGCGTTGCCGTGTCCTATGGGGATGTTGCCGAGCTTCTGGGCTCGGGCGGTCCCCGGCAGATCGGATCGGTCATGAGCCACCACGGAAGCACCGTGGCTTGGTGGCGCGTACTGCGTGCCAGTGGCGAGGCGCCCCCAGGCCTTGAGTCGGAAGCGCTGCACCACTACTTGGACGAGGGAACGCCGCTGCACGGCGCCTACGCGGAGTATCTGCGGATCGGCGAAGGCCGCTGGCGCGTTGACCTGACCCTCGCCCGGTGGGCCCCGACGGACCGTGACTTCGACAGTATCGATGCGATCTCTGAGCAACTCGAGCGTCAGCTCCATAAATTGTCGGTACCCGATGATGAAATGACCGTGTGAGTCCAACACCGACACCTCAAGCAACAACGCAGGAAGCAACGACGGCGCCACGGCAGGCACAATCGCGACAAGCACCATCGCGGCAAGCGCCTGCCCGCTTGCGCCTGCTTCCGCCGCGCGAGGTCCACTACGCAGCGCCGGAGTTGTCCGCCGACCAGGCCGCCGTCGTCGGGCTCCCGCACGGATCCGGGCCGGTCCTGATACCAGGGGCGCCCGGCACCGGGAAGTCCACTGTGCTGGTGGAAACCGCCGTCCGGCGGGTTCAGCGTGACGGCGTGGATCCGGAACGGATCCTGATTCTCGCACCCGGCCGGCATGCGGCGTCGGCGTTGCGGGACACCTTTACGGGGCGCTTGGACCGCAGCTTGAGTACGACGCCGGCGCGCACTTGGGCGTCATACGCTTTCGACCTGATCCGGCGAGCCAAAGCCGAGGGCGTGCTGCCGCTGCAGCGGCCGCCCAAGTTGCTCTCGGGGCCGGAACAGGACCTCATCATCAAGGAACTGCTGGAGGGGCACGCCCGGCCGGGTTTTGAACTTCCTTGGCCGCAGGACTTGTCCGCCGCGCTGCCCACGCGTGGCTTCCGGCAGGAGATCCGGCAGCTCTTCGACCGGATCATCGAATCCGGCCGCACGGCGGACGATCTTACGTCGCTCGCCTACGAATGCGGCAGGCCGGACTGGATAGCCGCCGCAGACCTCTATTCGGAGTACCGCGACGTCCTGGACCTGCGCATGCCGGAAGCCTTCGACCCGGCCGGAATCATCACCGCCGCGCGCCAGATCTTCCAGGACTCGCCCGGATTCCTGGCGGCTGAGCGCGAGCGGCTGCAGTTGATACTCGTGGACGACGTCCAAGAGGCAAATCCCGCAGTGTTTGAACTGCTCGCGGACATCGCCGAAGGAAAGGACGTTTTGGTGGCGTCCTCCCCGGACACCGTGGTCCAGGGATTCCGCGGTGCCCGTCCGGACCTCGTCGCCGAACTCCCGCGGCTTCTCGGCGGCCTTGAAGGTGTCGTTCGGGAGCTTCCTCTATGGCACACCCACCGGCACCTGCCCGGTGTCGCAAAAGCGTGGACGGGCGTGGCTGCGCGTATTTCGCAGCGCGCGGGAGGGCAGCTGGCCCGGCGCCTGGACCCACTTCCCGCATCGGCGGAGGTGGCACGTTCCGGAGCCAATCAAGCCGCGGGCCGGGTCGAAGCACATGTCCTGCCCTCCACAGTCCATGAATTGCGCTACGTGGCACAACGCATCCTCGAAGCCCAGCTGCGCGGGAACTACGAGTTCGGCGACATCGCAGTGATCGTGCGCAACGGCGGGCAATTGGCGCAACTGCAGCGGTACCTGAGCGGTCAGGGAATCCCCGTCCGTGTCCCCGTTGCGGATTCCGCTGTCCGCGACGAAGTGGCTGTCCGTCCCCTGCTCGAGGTGTACGGGGTGGTTTTGGACGCCGCCAATCTGACGCCTGAGTCTGCCGTCTCGCTTCTCACGTCGAGGATCGGCGGAGCTACCGCTATCGAGTTGCGCCGCCTGCGCCAATCCTTGCGCCGGGAGGAGCTCTTGGGCGGTGGTGGACGGTCCAGCGATGCGTTGCTGGTCGAAGCGTTGCTGGAGCCGGGGGCGCTGGGGTCTTTGGGCATCGAGGGTAGTTCGGCCCGGCGTTTGGCCCGCATGATCGCGGCAGGACGTTCGGCAGCCGCCGAACCCGGAGCCAACGCGGAGACGGTTTTGTGGGCGTTGTGGCAAGCCACGGGGCTGGCTTCACGCTGGACGGAAATGGCGCTCGACGGCGGCGCTGCCGGCGCCCGCGCGGACCGGGACCTCGACGCCATGATGGCCTTGTTCCACACCGCCGAGCGCTATGTCGACCAGCTTCCCGGCTCCGGTCCCGAACAGTTCCTGGAATATCTCCTCAGCCAGGAACTCCCCATGGACACCCTTGCCGCCAGGGCCCAGTTGGAGGAAGCGGTGGAGCTCATGACGCCGGCCAGCGCGGCCGGGCGGGAGTGGGCCGTGGTCATCGTGGCGGGGCTGCAGGAGGGAGTCTGGCCCAATACGAGGCTCCGGGGTGAGCTCCTCGGCAGTACTTTGTTTGCCGATGCCGTGGAGCATGGAGTTGAACACGCCTTGCAGCGCGGGCCCCTCAGCAGGCTGAGGGATATCCGCTACGACGAACTGCGGAGCTTCTCCACAGCCGTTTCGCGTGCCAGGGAAGTCCTCATCTGCACCGCGGTTTCTTCGGAAGACGAGCAGCAGTCTGCCTTTCTCGACTATGTGGCGCCTATGGAACCGGGGCAGTACCAACGTGAGTACACGCCGGTTGGCCGGCCCATGACCCTGCGTGCCTTGGTGGCCGAGTTGAGGCAGCGGGTTCAGCCGGACGACGCCGCGCTTGCCCGACCGGGCGTGGCCGAGGACGCCGCCGAAGCCGCGCGCGTGCTGGCACACCTCGCCACCGCGTCGCCTGCAGTGCCGGGGGCGCATCCGGATTCCTGGTGGGGATTGGCACCGCTCAGCAGCGACGCGCCGGTAGTGCCGGCGGAAGGCACCGTGTACGTTTCTCCTTCGAAGGTCGAAACTGTGCACAAATCGCCTTTGGACTGGTTTGTCCAAGCGGCAGGTGGCGAAGCCGCTACCGACTTTGCCCGTAGCCTGGGCACCTTGGTCCATGCGATTGCCCAGGAACTGCCCGAAGCTTCCGGCGCCGAGTATGTCGCGGAGCTCGTGCGTCGCTGGCCCACCCTGGGCATGAAGGACAACTGGGAAGGCAGGCTGGACTTCCAACGGGCAGAGCAGATGGTCCGGAAACTCGCCCAATACGTCCTTGTCATGCGGAGCGAGGGCCGCAGCCTGGCGGCGGTCGAAGCGGACTTCGAGGTTCCGCTGCCGGAAGTGCGCCTGGGCCACGGTGCCGAGGATCCCGATGCTGGCCGGAACGCCGTGCTTCGGGGACAAGTGGATCGTTTGGAAATAGATACGGAGGGCAGGCTGGTGATTGTCGACCTCAAGACCGGCAAACGCCAGCCTGGCAAAGCCGAACTCGCCACGCACCCCCAGCTCGGTGCGTATCAGGCGGCCGTGTTGCACGGGGCGTTCCAGGACCTCCCTGTTCCGGGGCTTCCGGGCGGTGCAGTCCTGGCACAGTTGGGAACCAAGACGAAGACGCCCGTGGTCCAAGCGCAAGAGCCCCTGGATCCGGGAGATAACTGGGCGCAGGACCTCGTCAGTGAGGCCGCCGTGCTCATGGCCGGAGCAAGCTTCGAAGCACGCCACGATCCCTCAAAAGGCAGCCACGGAGGCCACGGCTGCCGACTGCCCGATATTTGCCCATTGTGCGCCAGGGGAAAGCAGGTCACCGAATGACCGTCCAGACACTCGCCGGAATCGAAGCCGGAGAGGCTTCCGAAGAAGCCGCCGTACTGCCGGAACCTCGATTCTCGCCCGGCGAATTGGCCGATATCCTCGGCGAGCGGAACCGTCCCACGGAAGAGCAATCCGCCATTATTGCGTCACCGTTGACCCCCCGGCTGGTCATCGCCGGCGCTGGATCCGGCAAGACCGCCACCATGGCGGACCGTGTCGTGTGGCTCGTCGCGAACGGATGGGTTCGCCCCGAAGAGGTCCTTGGCGTCACCTTCACCCGTAAAGCCGCAGGGGAGCTGGCCAGCCGCATCCGCGCGAAATTGGCCACCCTGCAGCGCATCGCATCCTCGGACAACGGGGAGTACGGCTTCCCGGAGGGGGTTGCAGGCTCCGACGAGCTTGAACCCAAAGTGTCTACCTACCACTCCTACGCCAGCGGTATCGTGTCCGACTACGGCCTGCGCTTGGGTATCGAGCGCGATGTGGTCCTGCTTGGCGGCGCCCAGGCGTGGCAGCTTGCGAGCGAAGTGGTCGAAGCGTACGACGGCGACTATGAGCACTTCACCGCTGCCAAGTCCACGTTGGTCAATGCCGTGATGCAGTTGGCCGGCGAGTGCGCCGAACACTTGCGCGAACCCGCCGAAGTTCAGGGCTGGTTAATGGACCGGGTGTCCGAATTCGCCCAATTGCCCTATATGTCCTCCGCGAAAAAGAACCCAACCCAAGCTGCCGGCGATCTAGGCGCCATGTTGCGGACCAGGGCCAGCGTCGCGGACATGGTGGGGCGTTACCAAGAGGCCAAGAGGAACCGCGGCGTCCTCGATTTCGGAGACCTCGTTGCGCTCGCTGCGAAGATTGCCCAGGACATACCCCTGGCGGCCGCCACCGAGCGGGCCCGCTACAAGGTTGTGTTGTTGGATGAATTCCAGGACACCTCACACGCGCAACTTGTCTTGTTCTCCCGCCTGTTCGGGGGAGGGCATGCCGTGACGGCGGTAGGGGATCCCAACCAATCCATCTATGGCTTCAGGGGTGCTTCGGCCGGCCAGCTGTTCCACTTTGTCCAGGAATTTCCCGTCCGGGTGGAAGACGGCTTGGGACCGGCATCCCTTGCCACGGCACCCACCTCGTATCTGACCACTGCCTGGCGGAACGGGCGCAACATCCTGGCCGCCGCCAACGTCATTGCCGCGCCTCTTAACAAGGCGGCCGCGAGTGAGGGAGCCCCCGGCTCGAGGGCCGAAGAGAGTACTGTGGCGGTACCTCCACTGCAGCCGAGCCCGGCAGCGGCGGACGGCAGCGTTGTTCTCGGACGATTTGCCACCGACGAAGACGAAGCCGCAGCGATTGCCCGGGACGTCCGCCGCTACCGCCGAACAGTCTTTGAAACCGCGGCAGACGGTACGCCGGTTTCCCCCACCATGGCAGTGCTTTGCCGCCGTCGGGCACAGATGGAGTGCTTGCGGCGTGAATTCGAGGTCCAGGGTATCCCGTACGAAATAGTCGGCCTCGGAGGGCTCCTCGACACCCCTGAAGTAGTCGATCTCGTGGCTGCGCTCCGGGTCCTCGCAGATCCCGGCCGTTCCGATGCCCTGATGCGTTTGCTGGCAGGCGCCCGGTGGCGGATCGGAACTGCTGATCTGATGGCCTTCCGCGACTGGTCCCAGTTCCTTGCCAGGCGGCGATCACACGGCGGCTCGGGAGACGGCGGCACTGCAGACGATGCCTCCAACGCGGACGAAAGCCCGATGGAGACAGTCGTGGAGAGCGACATTACTGATGCGGCCAGCCTTGTGGAGGCGCTGGACTTCCTGCCCCGCCCAGGGTGGACTTCCGGTCACGGACGCTCCCTCAGCCCGGCGGCCTTGGACCGTCTTGGCCGGCTGTCTGCGGAGCTTCGGAACCTGCGGGGGTTCATCGGAGACGATCTGAGCACGCTGATCGGCGAGGTGGAACGTGCCATGCTGCTGGACATTGAGGTCGCTGCCAAGCCCGGGACGAGCATCCACCAGGCCCGCCGGAACCTGGACGCATTCCATGATGCCGCGGCGGGTTTCCTGCAGACTTCGCAGCGGGTTGATCTCCTGGCCTTCCTGGGGTGGCTTGAAGCGGCCGCATCGGAAGAAGGCGGACTGGACATGGCCGACGCAGAGGTGAACCACGAGGCAGTGCAGTTGCTGACAGTCCACGCGTCCAAAGGCTTGGAATGGGACGTTGTTTTTGTCCCCGGCCTCAACGCCGGGGCCTTCCCGAGCAACAGGGACTCCCGGTGGAGCAGCGGTACCGCTGCCTTGCCATGGCCCCTGCGTGGCGACCGGGCGGACCTCCCTCAATGGGATCTGGACCAGCCGGACCAAAAGGGCTGGCTGGACGCCGAAAAGGACTTCAAATCGGAAGTCCAGCACCACGGTGAGGCCGAAGAGCGGCGACTCGCCTACGTTGCCTATACCCGTGCAAAGTTCGTCCTGTGGGCATCGAGCGCCGCGTGGAATGGTTCCCGGGCAGGCATTGCGGAGACGTCACCTTTCCTTGCCGAGCTGGCCGGCCTTGCCGGTGGGGCAGGAGGCGAGACCGGCCGGGCATCGGCCGCTGCCATTCATCCCCAGTCCCTGAGCGAAGACGCGCTGCCCACGGAGAGCCCTTTGACAGTCGGAACGGAGGTGGCGGTCTTCCCCTACGATCCGCTTGAGGGCCCGAGTGACCCCCGCACGGGGGAACGGCTCCGCTTGGTCCCGGGCCGGCGGGCTGCCATGGAGGCGGCGGCAATCCGGGTCAGGGACGCAGTCGAAGGATTACGGGCGGATTCGCCGCTTGTCATGGATGCATCGCTGACGTCCCTCCGCGGGACGGCCGCCGGCTGGGCTGCCGAAGCGGAACTGTTGCTGGAAAGGCAGTTGCGGCGGAAACCCGTCCAAGACGTCCATTTGCCCGGACACATCTCGGCGTCCATGTTCGTCGATCTCGGAGACGATCCTGCTGCGGTCCTGGCCCAGCTCCGGCGCCCGGTGCCCCGGCAACCCGGGATCTCGGCGCGCAAAGGCACCGCCTTCCATTCCTGGGTGGAGGAATACTACGGAACCACCGGCATGCTGGATCTCGACGAAGCACCCGGCTCCGATTCCCACATCGACGAAGCGTATGGACTCGATGACATGGTGGCGACGTTCAGCAATTCAGAATGGGCACACCGGTCCCCGGCCTTCGTCGAGGTTCCCGTGGAAACAAGGATCGGTGACGTCGTGGTGCGCGGGCGGATTGACGCAGTGTTCCGCGGGGCGGACGGCACATGGGAACTGGTGGACTGGAAGACGGGCAAGCGCCCGGCCGGCAGGCAACTCAAGACCCGCGCCGTGCAACTGGCCGTCTACCGCCTGGCATGGGCGCGCCTCAAGGGTGTGCCGTTGGAGCAGGTCAGTGCAGCGTTTTACTACGTTGCCGACGACTCTGTCGTGAGGCCCCACGACCTGGGCACCGCGGAGGAACTGGAGGAGATCATCGCTTCCGCGCTGGGCAAGCGAAACAAATAGGCAACCGAAACCACGGCAGCTAGACCACGATGGACTAACGGTCCTTGGCGTCCTGGAGTGGCGCGGGCTCCACTACCTGGAGGGCCGTCGTCGACGTGTCGTCGGATTCGGACGCCGTCTCCGTCGTCGAGGCGGTCCCGTTCGCTGATTCTCCCGCAGGCTCAGCGGCGGCTTCGTCTGAGGCGGCGGCCTCCAACGGTTCAACCGTGACCGACGGCGTTGCCGCGGCCGTCTCCGGGCGAACCTCGGGAACGTCGTCGTGAGCAGGCTCCGGGATGGCTGTGATACTTACCGTGGGCTTCGCCGGGCCGCCCGCCGGGGCCTTGGCTTCGGAAGCAATGACAACTGCCGGTGCCGCCAGCCCGTCCGCAGCGGCACGCTCCGCAGCGGCTTCGGAATCCTCGGCCGCCAACGCGTTTTGCTCCTCGATGTCGTCGGCGAGGGATTTAAGCATCGCCTCGGCTTCAGCCGTCATCTCACTGTGACCGGCCGCCAAGGCCTTGACGAGATACTGGGCCAAGGCGAATTCGGCAAGAAGTGCCGAGCGTCGCAGCAGGTGGCTGTCAGGTGTATCCCGTCTGGCTTCCGTGTAGTGCCGGAGGACGGACTCAACAAACTTCTGTTCGTTTGACGCCACGAGCCAGGCGAAGTCATCGGCAGGATCGCCGATGCGCAGATCGGTCCACCCCGTCACGGCCGTCACGCTATCGCCGTCGACCAGCAGGTTGTCTTCATGGAGGTCCCCGTGGACCACGCACGGGTTGAAGCGCCAGAGCGCCACGTCCTCCAGCGCATGCTCCCAGCGACGGAGCAGCGAGGACGGAATCTTGCCCGTTGTGGCGGCCTGGTCCAGCTCGTTCAACTTGCGCTGGCGGAATTCGTTGGCCGTGTAGCTGGGAAGATCGGCGTTATTGACGAGGGATTGGGGGAGGTCGTGCACGGCGGCCAACGCCGCACCGATCTCCTTGGCCAAGGCATCGCTGCAGGTGGACAACTCTTCGATGCTGCGCGTGGCCCCAGCCAAGTGGGCGTAAACAAAGGTGCTCAGCGCGCCCTGGCGCACCGTTCCGGCCACTGTGGGCATCAAAAAGGGCAGCTCGGCCCGGATCGCCGGCGCGAAAGCCCGCAGGATCATGAATTCGGTTTCCAGCCGGGCGCTGGCTTCCGGATGGCGCGGCGAACGGACACGCCACCGTTTGCCCTCGGAGTCCAGCAGGAGCGCCGAATCGAAATCGGCAGCATCATCCGGGGCAGAGGCGGCAGCCATCGGCGTCAGGCCGGGCACCGCCGCAGTAGCTACAGCGGCCAGTTCGAACGGTGTTCTTCTCACGTCTTCCACGGTAGATTGACAAGCGCCTCTGGCAGCGATGCAGTGCGGCGAGTCTTCAGATCCGCTGGAAAACCGGATCCAGGGGCATGCGTCGCTGAAAGATCCAAATGTCAATTGTCGGTGCGAGTCAGTACGGTAGGTACATGAGTTTCACCGAGTTCCAGGCGCCGGCAAACCACCTTATTGACACTGTTCTTCCGGTGCGCCCTGCCATGGTTGACCGCGGATCTGCCGAACGCCTGAAACCGGGCATGCTTGACGAAGTGATCTCCTCGGGTTCGGCCAAGGCCATGGTGGTGTCGCAGCGCCAAGCGCTCGTACTGGGCGACAAGCTGTGGCTGGGCGACGCCGCGCCGCTCTTCGAATCCCTCCAGGCCGCCGGCGGACCGCTCACTGCCATTTATCTCGGCCGGACCCTTGCTGCTTCCTCCGTCCCGGAGCAAACCCCAATTGTCCTCTTTGTGCCTGCTGAGCCGGTTTCGCCTGGAGCCGCGGGCCTTCCGGCCGACGGCTCCTGGGCGGGATTCCGGGAGGTAGCCGCCCGCCTTGGTGCGCTGGACACAGCCTTGTTTGTCGAGGCCAGCGCGATTTCCAACTGGCATGCCACCCATACCCACTGCCCGCAGTGTGGAACTCCCACGGAAATCGAAGCCGGCGGCTGGGTCCGGCGGTGCCCGCGGGACAAATCGGAGCACTATCCGAGGACCGATCCGGCCATCATCGTCACAGTGGTCGGTTCCGACGGCAGGCTTCTCCTCGGTGGAGGTGGGCCGCTTGACGCCAAGAACTACTCCACACTGGCCGGCTTCGTTGAGCCAGGGGAATCGCTCGAACAGGCCGTGGTTCGCGAAATCGGGGAAGAAGTGGGTGTACGGGTCACCGCTTGCCAGTACCTTGGCTCGCAGTCGTGGCCGTTCCCGGCTTCGCTTATGCTCGGGTTCACCGCAACAACTGACGACGTCGAGGCCCGGCCCGACGGCGTCGAGGTCACCCGGGCGCGCTGGTTCAGCCGCGCGGAACTCCAGGCAGCCGTGCTCAGCGGCGAGATCACGATCTCCACGAGGCTTTCGATTGCGCGTTCCTTGATCGAGCACTGGTACGGCGGCGTCATCGAGGACCTCCAGCAGTGACAGACGGCATTTTCAGCGACACCGTTTCACTCGAGGACCGGATTCTCGGCGGCCTTGATGCCGAGCAACGGGAAGTCGCCAGCAACCTCAACGGGCCCATGTGCGTCCTCGCCGGAGCGGGGACGGGAAAAACCCGGGCGATTACGCACCGCATTGCCTATGGTGTGCACTCCGGTGTCTACAGCCCGCAGCGCCTCCTGGCCGTCACGTTCACCTCCCGGGCCGCCGCCGAGATGCGCAGCCGCCTGCGGGATCTAGGCGTCGGAAACGTCCAAGCACGCACCTTTCACGCCGCAGCGCTCAGGCAACTGCAATTCTTCTGGCCGCAGGCGGTCGGCGGTGTCCTGCCGAACCTGCTGGACCACAAGGCGAACATGATCGCCGAAGCCGCGCGACGGCTTCGGCTGAGTACCGATCGTGCTTCCATCCGTGACCTCGCGGCGGAGATCGAGTGGGCGAAGGTTTCCATGCTGACGCCGGCCAACTACCTCGAGAACGCACATGGCCGCGGCACTCCCGGGGGTTTCGACCTCACAGCCGTCGCCCGGGTTTTCCAGTCCTACGAGGACGTGAAGACGGACCGCAACGTGATCGATTTCGAGGACGTCCTGTTGATCACGGTGGGCATCCTCCAGGAAGACCCGAAAGTGGCAGCTACGGTCCGCGAGCAGTACCGGCACTTCGTGGTGGACGAGTACCAGGACGTTTCCCCGCTGCAACAGCGGCTGCTGGAACTGTGGCTTGGCGGCCGCGACGAACTCTGCGTCGTGGGCGACGCCAGCCAGACCATCTACTCCTTCACGGGAGCCTCTCCCAAGCATCTCCTGGGATTCAAGGGCCAGTACCCCTCGGCGACGGTCGTCAAACTCGTTCGTGACTACCGTTCCACGCCCCAAGTGGTGAAGCTGGCCAACGATCTCCTGGGGTCCCGCCGCAGTGGTGGAACGGTTGCCGACGCCGCTTGGGCCAAACCTCTTCAGTTGCTTGCCCAGCGTCCGGCCGGACCGGAGCCACGGTTCATGGAGTGCCCCGATGACGAGGCCGAGGCGGCGGTGGTCGCGGGCCGGATCCGGGAATTGATCGACGCCGGCACCAAGGCAAGCGAGATTGCCGTGCTGTTCCGCACCAACGGACAATCGGAAGCGTACGAGCAAGCTCTTGCCTCGGCGGGCATCGGCTACCAGCTACGGGGCGGCGAGCGATTCTTCGCGCGCAAGGAGGTCCGGGACGCCATCCTGCAGTTGCGCGCCGCCACGCGTGCCGTAGCCGAGGATTCCGCGAAGGAGCCGCTCGGCCAACTGGTCCGCGACATCGTGGCTTCGCTCGGCTACACGGATGCCGCCCCGCACAGCGGCGGTGCCCTCCGCGAACGCTGGGAATCGCTCGCAGCGCTCGTGGCGCTTGCGGACGAACTCGCCGCCAGCCGCGGGCCGGAATTCACGTTGATGGAATTCGTCAACGAACTCCAGGAACGTTCGGTTGCGCAGCACGCACCAACGGTCCAGGGCGTGACGCTCGCATCGCTACACGCCGCGAAGGGCCTGGAATGGGATGCCGTGTTCCTGGTGGGCTTGAGCGAGGGCCTTATGCCCATTTCCTTCGCGGACACTCCCGAGAGCGTGGACGAGGAACGCCGCCTGCTCTACGTCGGGATCACGCGGGCACGCGAGCACCTGAACCTGTCCTGGTCCACGGCCCGCACGCCCGGTGGCCGTGCCAATCGCAAGCCCTCGCGCTTCCTCGACGGGCTTCGCCCGGATTCGGTGCTCGGAGCCAGCGCGCGCAGCCGCGCCACGCCACGGCGCAAGGCGGCGGCACCGGCGTCGTGCAGGGTCTGCGGCACGATGCTCGCCACCGGCGCCGAACGCAAAGTGGGTCGCTGCAGCCAGTGCCCGCCCACGTACGAAGACCAGACCTTTGAGGCTTTGCGTCAATGGCGGAAGGAAGAGGCCCTGAGCAACGAGGTTCCGGCCTATGTGGTCTTCACGGACGCGACGTTGACTGCCATCGCCGAGGCCCGGCCGGAGTCCCTTGAGGACCTGGCGAAACTCGCCGGTGTCGGGCCCTCCAAACTGGAAAAATACGGCGAAGCCGTGCTGGCAGTTCTCGTCCAGAACGGGTCCGCCTAGTGCCGCGGGCCGCGGGCCAGCCCGCTTTGCCGCTGACCACCGACGACGGGGCGCCCGTCGTCGTTCGTCGCTCAGCCCGCCGCCGCCGTACCGTGGCAGCATTCTGGGAGGACGGGAACGCCGTCGTCGCGATTCCCGCCCATTTCACGAAGGCACAAGAGAGCGAATGGGTCCGGCGGATGCTGGACAAGCTCAAGCGCCAGGGGGAGCGGGGCGCCCACGGTGCCGGCAGGAGGAGACCCGCAAGCGACACAGCGCTTGCCGCCCATGCCGCGGAACTATCGTCAAAGTATCTGGGCGGACGGTCCATCCCGACGTCGGTCCGCTGGGTGAGCAACCAGAAGTCACGGTGGGGGTCGGCAACTCCGGCGGACGGGACCATCCGGCTTTCGGACAAGCTCCAGCCCATGCCGCAGTGGGTCATCGACTATGTGCTGCTCCACGAACTCGCGCATCTGCTGGTGGCCGGGCACAACGCCGCGTTTTGGCGTTTGCTGGAGGCGTACCCCGAAACACAGCGGGCAAAGGCCTTCCTGGAAGGCGTCGCCTTTGCGACGTCGCGGGGGCTTGGCCCGGATGAAGAAGGCGCCGGTGCCCCAGCCGCGGGCTGGGACGCCGACGCCGATTAGGCGATTCAGGAGCGGCTAGGCTTTGGGCTCTCCGGGCTCCGCGTCGTCAGGGGAATCTCCGTCTTCAGGCTTCGGAGCCTCCGGACTGTCCGCTGTGTCCTCCTCATCCTTCGGAGCGTCGTAACCACCTTCGAGGAGCTTCTGCAGCGCGTCGTCCACTTCGGTCTCGCTGGCTTCAGCCAGGCGGCGCCGTTCGGTGAAGCCCGCCGGGTCGTCGAGGTCGTGTGCCGTGGGGAGCAAATCGGGGTGCTGCCAGATGGCATCGCGGCCGGCGATTCCACGTTCGTCCTTCAGCGCGGCCCACAACGCGGCGGCTTCGCGCAGGCGCCGCGGTCGCAGCTCGAGTCCCACCAGCGAGGAGAACGCGTGTTCGGCGGGTCCTCCCGTGGCGCGGCGCCTCCGCACAGTCTCGCGGAGTGCGACCGCGGATGGCAGCATATTCTCGGTGGCAGCAGCCGTGAGCTCGTCCACCCAGCCCTCAACCAGCGCCAGGGCAGTTTCGAGTTTCTCCAGGGCAGCCGATTGTTCGGGAGTGCGCTCGGGCGTGAACACACCTTGGGACAGGGCTTCTTGAATCCCCTCGGGGTTGCCGGGATCGAGGTCCCGGGCGAGGTCCTCGACGCGGGACAAGTCGATGTGGATGCCTCGGGCGTAGGCTTCGATGGCCCCGAGGAGATGTCCGCGCAGCCATGGAACCTGCACGAAGAGCCGGGCATGCGCGGCTTCGCGGACCGCAAGGAACAACCGCACGTCATTCACCGGGACGCTCAGGCCTTCGCCGAACTTCGCCACATTGGCCGGCAGCAATGCCATCTCGAGATCAGCGAGCGGAACGCCGATGTCGGTAGAGCTGACCACTTCGGCGGACAGGGCCCCGATGGCCTGGCCCAGTTGCATGCCGAAGATGGCTCCGCCCATGTTCTGCAACATGGACGAGGTGCCGCCCATCATGGCCTTCATTTCTTCCGGCATCTGCTGGGTGAGGGCGTCCGACAGGGCATTGGCGATGCTGTTGGCCACCGGCTCAGTGAGCCGTTTCCACGTGGCGAGGGTGGCTTCCACCCATTCAGCCCGGGACCAGGCGCGGCCGATGAGGCCCGTTGCCTGAAGATCGGTGACGGGATCCAACCAAAGTTCCGCGAGGCGGAGCGCTTCGTCGACTTCGCGGGCCTGCAGGGCATTCACCGACGGATCCGTGCCGGCGGCGGCAACACGGCGGGCGTTCTCGTGGGCAAGCTGCCAATTGACGGGGCCCTCGGAAGTGGAGCTCATCATGGCCTGCACTTGGGCGAACATTTGCTGCAGCATATTCGGGTCGTTCGGCAGCCCTGCGGCTTTTGCCAATTCGGCGGGGTCGATGTTGCCCATGCCTTGCCCGCCCATCAGGTTCTTCAGCATTTCCGCCAAGGGATCCACGGGTGAATCGTCTCCATTGGAGGGGGTATTGGGGTTGGAGGTCATGGTGCCGCCGATCGTCGGTGTGACTGGTGATCACTTTCAAGGTACCGCGATGCCCGGGGGCTGTCTGCCTCAAGAACGCGTCGTTCGCTCTAGGCAAAGCACGACTGGCAGGCACAGCAAGTAGGGTGGATCGTTGGTATGTTTACCGGCCTCCGCGCTGAGGGGGTCGAAACGGTAGCGTCGGACACACGGTTCCCGGCGCGGAGAGGTCCTTCATTGACTAGTTTGCCGAGCCCCGGAGCTGCCGGGGAACCCGGAAAGCCTCTCGGCCCCTCCAACTCCCAGGACGTCCCGACATCGGACGGCCATTCCCCGGAGCGGGACACCGCACCATCGCAGGAGCCGGTACAGGAAGCGCCCGACGCGCCCCCACCGGCACGGCGCCGCGACGGCCGGTACGTCGCGATGTTGGTCGCCGGGGCCCTGACCATTGTGTTGGGAATCGCCGCGGCTGTCCTTCCTGTTCCCTACGTCGTGGAATCTCCCGGACCGACGTTCAACACCTTGGGCATGGACCACAACAAGCCTGTCATTAGCATCACCGGACACGCGTCGTATCCCGCCAAGGGAAATCTGGACCTGACTACCGTCTATATCAACGGCGGCCCCAACGGACCAGTCAACATCTTCGAGGCCTTCCAAGCCTGGTTGGACGGTTCCAAGGCCGTGTACCCCGAAGAACTTCTCTATCCCAAGGGCACCACCAAGCAGCAATCCGAACAGGAAAGCGCGCTTGCCATGACCACGTCCCAGGAGAACGCAATAGCTTCGGCCCTTCAGGAAGAGAACATCCCGTACGGGCAGAAGCTTGCGGTCGCAGGATTGTCCGATGGCTCGGCCTCGGCGGGCAAACTCCAGGCCGGGGACGTCTTCACGTCGATCAACGGCAAGGCCGTCACGTCCCTGAACGTCGTCCAAACCGCATTGGCCGACGGCGCGGGCGCGCCTGCCGCCGTCGTCGTCGATCGTAACGGCAAACCGGTGACGGTGAGCATTACTCCGGGCAAGGGCTCAAACGGCAAGTACATCCTGGGCGTACTGCTTCAGTACAAGTTCACGTTCCCGTTCGACGTCAAGATCTCCCTGGACCAGGTGGGCGGACCGAGCGCCGGCATGATGTTCGCGCTGGGGATCATCGACAGCATCACCCCCGGGGACCTCACAGGGGGCAAGCATGTGGCGGGCACCGGCACCATTTCGCCGGACGGCACCGTGGGACCCATCGGCGGAATCGCCCAGAAAATGCGCGGAGCCCGCAGCGGCGGCGCCACGCTTTTCCTCGCGCCTGCCGCCAATTGCGACGAGGTCGTGGGCCACGTTCCGGACGGGCTGCAGGTAGTCAAAGTGGACACCCTCGCGGACGCGAAATCCGCTGTGGAGCGACTCGCCTCGGGCCAGGATGTGTCCC
Organism: Arthrobacter sp. 01T428; assembly: GCF_056398685.1. Lineage (NCBI taxonomy): Bacteria > Bacillati > Actinomycetota > Actinomycetes > Micrococcales > Micrococcaceae > Arthrobacter > Arthrobacter sp. 01T428. Next base: position 430,133 of record NZ_JBFTPW010000001.1, read on the forward strand.
GCCTCCCGACATGCTCCAACAACTAGACTGATGATGGAACTTAGCTCCACCGCCACTCGTGGCACTAATGACGGCCTCCGCCATTACTACCCGGCACCGGGGCCGACGAACACACGCACTGATGACCGTTAACTGACGACCAGCGATGAGGTATCGAGTTTGTCCCGTCCAGCCAGCACCAGCCCGCCCGGAAGACCGCAGCGGAGACGGGGTGCACTCACTCCAACTTTGATCATCGTCGCCGTCGCCGTGGTGGGATTCATTTTCTTCGCCAATGTGTGGACAGACGTCCTCTGGTATCAGCAGTTGGGCTTCTTCGAAGTCTATTTCAAGGAGAACCTTGCCCGGATCCTGATCTTCCTGGCGGGATTCGTCCTGATGTTCGTGCCGGTCTTCTATGCCATCCGCGCTGCCTACCATGCACGGCCGGTCTACGCTCCGGATTCCGAGGTCAGGGACAACCTGAATCGGTACCAGGCCCAACTGGAGCCCGTGCGACGCGTGGTAATGATCGGCATCCCCGTGCTGTTCGGCCTCTTCGCTGGCAGCGCGGCCGCGAGCCAGTGGCAATCGGTGCTCTTGTTCTTCAACCAGGTACCCTTCGGCCAGGCCGATCCCCAGTTTGGCCTGGACATCAGCTTCTACCTCATGACTTTGCCGTTCCTTGGCTTTGTCACCGGTTTCCTCATGAGCGTTGTGGTGATTGCCGGAATCGCGGGAATCCTCACCCACTATCTCTATGGCAGCATCCGGCTCATGGAACGCGGCATCTTCACCAGCCGTGCCGCCCAGATCCACTTGGCCGTGACCGGGGCCGTTTTCCTGCTGCTGCTCGGGGCCAACTTCTGGCTTGACGTCTACAGCACCGTCCAGAACAACGGTGGCCACTGGGCAGGTGCCCTCTACACCGACGTCAACGCCGTGATCCCGACCAAGACCATCCTGGCCGTTGCCGCGGGTCTTGTCGCCGTCCTCTTCATTGTGGCCGCCGTGATCGGCCGTTGGCGCTTGCCCGTGATCGGCACGGCCATGCTGATCATCACATCCATCCTCGCCGGTGGTGTCTACCCCTGGGTCATCCAGCAGTTCCAGGTCCGCCCTTCTGAGCAGACGCTGGAAAACAAGTACATTGACCGCAACATAGCCATGACCCGGTCCGCCTACGGTTTGGACAAGATCAAGGTTTCTCCCTACAACGCCACCACGGATGCCAAGACCGGGGCGCTTGCCAAGGATGCCCAGACAGCCGCCAACATCCGGCTGTTGGACCCGAACCTGGTTTCCTCGGCGTTCTCCCAACTGGAGCAGTACCGTCCGTATTATCAGTTCCCCAAGGCTCTGAACGTCGACCGGTACACCGTGAACGGCAAGACCCAGGACACCGTGATCGCCGTCCGGGAGTTGAATCAGGACGGGCTGAACGCCAGCCAGCAGACCTGGGTCAACCGGCATATCGTCTACACCCACGGTTACGGCGTCGTGGCCGCCAAGGGCAACACCTTCACGGTTGATGGAAAGCCGGACTTCCTGCTGTCCGGAATTCCATCCATGGGTACCCTTGGCAGCGATGCGAGCTACCAACCCCGCATCTACTTCGGTGAAGATTCGCCGGACTACTCGGTGGTCGGCGCCCCCGATGGCGCTCCGCACCGCGAACAGGACCGACCGGCTGGCAAGGACACTTCTACTGAAACTCAGTACACCTTTACCGGCAACGGTGGCCCCAACGTGGGCAACTGGTTCAACCGCCTCCTCTACTCGATCAAGTTCCAGTCCTCGGACCTGTTGCTGTCTGACGGCGTCAACGAGAAGTCCCAGATCCTTTACGACCGCACTCCGCGTGAGCGCGTGCAAAAGGTTGCGCCCTACCTGACGGTTGACGGAAGCGCCTATCCGGCAGTTGTCGACGGCCGGGTGAAGTGGATCGTGGACGGTTACACCACCAGCCAGTACTTCCCCTACTCCCAGCAGCAGCAACTGGGAAACGCTACGGCCGATTCGCAGACGACCTCCGGGCGCACGGCGGCCCTGCCGAACAGCGCGGTCAACTACATCAGGAACTCGGTCAAGGCCACTGTTGACGCCTATGACGGCTCGGTCACGCTGTACGCCTGGGATGACCAGGACCCCATCCTCAAAGCGTGGGAGAAGATTTTCCCGACCACCGTCAAGCCGTACTCGGAGATGTCGGGACAGCTGATGAGCCACGTCCGCTACCCGGAGGACCTGTTCAAGGTCCAGCGTGAGCTGCTTGGGCGCTACCACGTGACCAACGCGGACAGCTTCTACCAGAACAACGACGCGTGGAGCGTTCCGAATGACCCCACGGTCACGGATCCCGTCCGGCAGCCCCCGTTCTACATGTCCCTGCAGATGCCCGACCAGACCAAGCCGGCCTTCCAGCTGACGTCTTCCTTCATTCCACAGGTGGTCAACGGCGCCGCCCGGAACATCCTGTATGGCTTCCTCGCAGCCGATTCCGACGCCGGTAGCCAGAAGGGGGTGAAGGCAGACACCTACGGCCAGTTGCGATTACTCCAATTGCCAACGGATACCCAGGTTCCAGGCCCGGGACAGGCCCAGAACAAGTTCAACTCCGATCCTGAAGTGTCGCGGGAACTCAACCTGCTCAGGCAGGGAGCATCCGATGTGCTCAACGGCAACCTTTTGACATTGCCGGTCGGCGGTGGCCTGCTCTATGTCCAACCGGTCTATCTGAAGTCCACTGGTGAGACCTCCTATCCGACGCTTCAACGCGTGCTCGTGGCCTTCGGCGACAAGGTCGGCTTTGCCCCCACGCTTGACGGTGCGCTGAAGATCCTCTTCGGGGGCGACTCAGGGGCCTCGGCGGGAGACTCGGCCAACAACGGCCAGACCACAACTCCGCCGGGGACTACTACGCCACCTGCGACGGCGGATGCACAGGCCCAGCTGAAGGCTGCGCTGGATCAGGCCAACAAGGCCATCCAGGATGGCCAGGCCGCGCTGGCCAAGGGCGACTTCGCCGGATACGGCGCCCAGCAGAGCCTCCTGTCGGCGGCGATACAGAAAGCGCTCGACGCCGAGTCCAGGCTTGGTGCCACCCCGGCTCCGTCGGCAACTGCCAGCCCTTCGGCGAGCCCGTCGGCCTCGCCGTCGCCTTCGCCTTCGCCGAGTAAGTAGGCAACTCTCCAGCTGGCTGATGTCGGCTTAGCTGGAGGTTTTTGCAAGACCGGGCCAGCCCTCACACCAGGGCTGGCCCGGTCTTCCTTTTGATATGGAGGCCCGTGCATGGTGGCCGCCCGGCGGGGGAGACGGAGGTCACGTCGTTTCGATTTGGCCTGACATTCACCTGCAGGTAAAGTAGTTCTTGCGACGCGGGGTGGAGCAGTTCGGTAGCTCGCTGGGCTCATAACCCAGAGGTCACAGGTTCAAATCCTGTCCCCGCAACTGGAGAAAAGATCCGGCACAGTGGAAACACTGTGCCGGATCTTTTTGTTTTCCACTGATGTGTGGATGGGGGAGTGCGGGATCGGTGGGGCATGTGCCGGGTACGGCTGTGCCAGCTCCGTCCTGACCTTCTTTGAGCCTTCTGGGCGCCAGAATGACGCGACTCGCAGTGTCGTAAGCGCTTTCCGAAATCAAAGAAGGTCAGGACGGCGCCAAGTCCACGGGAGGATAACCACCCTCAAGGGCTGTTGCTCCTGCCCGAAGGTCCTCCAGATCCCATCGTGCTGCAGCGCACATCTGAATGGTCAGGGGCGCCCTCGAATGTGCGGTAGAGTTGATTCTGCGACGCGGGGTGGAGCAGTTCGGTAGCTCGCTGGGCTCATAACCCAGAGGTCACAGGTTCAAATCCTGTCCCCGCAACCAAATAAACGAAAGAGTCCGCCCGTCTGGGCGGACTCTTTCGTTTAACCCCATTTCGCCGCCCTCCCGACCCTGATGTGGGCGCGCAGTGGAGACATCCGCTCCTAATTTCCCCAAGCAGGTCTTGGACGCGGTCTTAGACGGCCATGCGGGCTGATCCGGGTGAAACGTTTTTTCACACGCAGAAGCGCCGAGATCCACACTGAGATTGCCGGAAAACACACTGATTTTTGGCAAATCTGTACGGATCTTAACCACTTCGACCCCCGAGAGGCAGAATGTCGGAGTAGTTTCTTGGGCGGGGACAAAGCTTCATCACTGGAATACAGGCGGCGCTCCGCGTTGGCCGGCTCGAGGAGGGACCCCAATGAAAACGGTGTCGAAAATAGTTGGCGCAGCGCTGGACGGCGTGGCCGGCGGATTGGCCCTGGCGTTCATTCTGTGCGTGGCAGTGAGCGTGATCGCCATTTCGACGGGTTCCCGGGCGACCCTGCCGGGACTTTTCACCGCGACTCGGGGAGCCGAAAACGGGGCGCTGGCCTTGGAATTCCAGCCGAACTTCGCCGGAATGGTCGTGGTCATAGCGTTGTCGGTACTTGTCAGCGTGGTGATGGCCGTGCAACGCACCAACCCTCAAACTCCCGGTCCTCGTTGACAGTCCAGCTCCTGGAGGAAGACACTTGGGCCGAATGGCCCGTTCATCCTGACGGAATGGGCCGCCCTGAGGAGGCCCGAGATGATCAGTGCGACGATGGTAGTGGCGACGATTCCGGTCACCGATCTGGAGCGGGCGAAAGAATTCTATGGCGGCATCCTGGGGTTGACCTTCCTCTGGGAGACTCCGGTCGGCGTGCGGTACCGTTGCGGATCCGTCAGCGAGATCTCAGTCTTCAAGCGTCCGCCTACCGCTACAGAGCACACCCTTGCCCACTTCGAAGTGGACGACATTGAGGCCGTGGTCGGCGACTTGGCCGCCAAGGGCGTGGAGTTCCTCGACTACACAGAGGGTCCCCTTGCCACAACAGGGCACATCGCTCAGCTCGGCCCCGCCCGTGGCGCATGGTTCCGTGATCCCGACGGGAACACCCTCGGCATTCGCCAGCGCTAGATCGATCGCTTCGAAAGAAGGCCTGCAACCTGCCGCCGGCCCGAATCCCCATGCCCGGCGCGGAGAATCCCGGCAGAATCAATAGGAGTTCCTAGCATTCCGTCCTTCGCTCCATGGTAAATACTAGGAGTTCCTAGTATTCTCGATTCCAAGCGTCAGCCATTTGCATCGAGGGAGCTGTTGAATGAAGATCGTCGTGCTCGTCAAACAAGTGCCGGATACGGCCGAGGAACGGAAGCTCGACCTGGCAACGGGCCGGCTCGACCGTGAGGCTGCCGACTCCGTGGTCGATGAAATCAACGAGCGCGCCCTCGAAGCCGCGCTGCGCATCAAGGATGCCAACAAAGGCACCGAGGTTGTGGCAATGACCATGGGTCCTGACGACGCCACGCAGACCTTGCGCAAGGCCCTCTCCATGGGAGCCGATTCAGGGGTTCACATTGTGGATGATTCCCTGGCCGGCGCCGACACCGGTCGAACGGCCGCAACGCTGGCGACTGCACTGAGGTCTACCGGGTTCGACGTGGTGATGGCCGGCAACGAATCGACGGATGGCCGCGCCGGCGTCGTGCCCGCCATGATTGCCGAACATCTCCAACTGCCACTGTTGGGTTCATTGATCTCCGCGGAAATCGCCGACGACGGCGTGAGCGGCGTTCGCCAGAGTGAGGGTGGAACCCTCAATGTCCGTGCCGGACTGCCCGCCATCATCACTGTGACCGAGCGTTTCCCAGAGGCCCGGTTTCCCAACTTCAAGGGCATCCTGACGGCCAAGCGCAAACCCGTCACCACGTTGTCCGCCGCCGAGCTTGGCGTCCCGACGGGCGCCAGCCACACCGTAGTGGTCTCCACCGTTGAGCGGCCGCCGCGCGCGGCCGGACGAAAACTCATAGATGACGGGACCGCGGCCGACGAGCTGGCCGAGTTCCTCGTTGCGAACCGCCTGGTCTGACGGAGGAAAAGAAATGTCGAACGTCTTGGCACTCATTGAAATTTCCCACCGCGGCGGGATTGCCGCTTCCGCCCGCGGGCTGCTGGCTGCCGCAGCCACACTGGGCTCACCGGTCGCCGTCGTCGTGTCCTCGGCACCGCTGGCGGACGACGACGTCGCGCGCCTCGGTGAGCTGGGCGCGGTTCGGATCTACTCGGCTCTGACAGCTGCCGCCGGCACCGTTTTGGTGTCACCCGCCGTGGATGCCCTGAGTGGTGCCGTCCACGCCTACGGGCCGACTGCCGTCCTCACCGCGAATTCGGTGGACGGCCGCGAAGCTGCCGCCCGGCTTGCCGTGCGGGCAAGCGGGAGCGTGCTCGCCGACGTCGTGCAGGTGCGCAGCGACAACGGAACCGTTGTTGCCCAGCATTCGGTGTTTGGCGGGGCCTATACCGTCGAGTCCGTGGTGGAAGGCGGGCTGCCCATCCTCACCATCCGGCAGGGGGCGATCGAAGGCCAGGCTCCCGCAGCCACGGCAGACCTGCAGACGGTGTCCCTCGATGCTCGAGCAGAAGGCGCCGCCATCATAGACCAGTTCAATGACGATGCTGCCGTCTCGGCCCGGCCCGAGCTTCGGACCGCAGCGACGGTGGTTTCCGGCGGACGGGGTTTGGGCTCGTCCGAGAACTTTGTGCTGGTTGAACAGCTCGCCGACACCCTGGGCGCGGCGATCGGTGCGTCACGCGCCGCCGTCGACGCCGGCTACATTGCCCAGACGGCCCAGGTGGGCCAGACCGGTGTGAGCGTGTCCCCGCAGCTGTACATCGCATTGGGAATATCCGGAGCCATCCAGCACCGCGCAGGCATGCAGACTGCCAAGACCATTGTGGCGATCAACAAAGACGAGGACGCGCCCATTTTCGAGGTGGCCGACTTCGGAATCGTGGGCGATATCTTCACAGTGGTTCCGAAACTCATCGAGGCCGTGAAGGCCCGTTCCAACTGACGGCGTAACAGGCTTTGGCCGCTTCGGTCCAAAGCCTGTTAGCTTGATGCGTCCCTGATTGCAAAGTTCTTCCGAGAGGTGTCTGAGAAGATGTCCACCCCCGCCAAAAAGTCGACAGCAGCCAAGAGTAAATGGTCCCAACCGCTCTGGGTGGTTCCAGGCGTGCTGCTCGTACTTTTGCTCATCGTCTTGTTTGCCAAATGGTTGACGGGCCTGTCGGGTGTGCAGTCGTTCTTGCACGACTTTCCAGGCGCATCCAGCCTCCCGGCGAACGCTCCCGTAGGTTTCCCGGCGTGGCTCGGTTGGCAGCACTTCCTGAACGTCTTCTTCATGGTGCTCATCGTTCGTTCCGGTTGGCAGGTCCGCACGGCTAAGCGGCCGCCGGCCCAATGGACCCGCAACAACAAGGGATTCATCCGGACCAAGAATGCGCCAACCAAGATCAGCCTGGACCTGTGGTTCCACCTGACCCTCGACGCCCTGTGGGTGTTGAACGGCATTGTCTTCATCATCGTGATCTTTTCCACCGGGCAATGGATGCGGATCATTCCCACCAGCTGGGATGTCTTCCCGAACGCCATTTCCGCCGCCCTCCAGTACGCATCGTTGAACTGGCCCACTGAGGACGGTTGGGTGAACTACAACGCCCTGCAGTTGCTGACGTACTTCGTCACGGTCTTCATCGCCGCCCCGCTCGCCATCATCACCGGTTTGCGCACCTCCTCTGCCTGGCCCAAGAAGGCCGGCACGGTGAACAAGGTCTATCCCATCGAACTCGCCCGGGCGGTGCATTTCCCTGTGATGGTGTACTTCGTGCTCTTCACGATCGTGCACGTCACCCTGGTCCTCGCTACCGGGGCGCTGCGCAACCTGAACCACATGTATGGCGGCAGCGACGATATCAACTGGGTTGGTTTCGGCATTTTCGCCGTGTCCCTCCTGGTGATTGTGGGCGCGTGGTTCCTCGCGAGGCCGCTGTTCCTTCGCCCTGTCGCTTCCCTGATGGGCAAAGTCAGCAAGTAAACCCCAGCGGATAGCTAGAAAAAGGCCAGTAAAACCGGACAACCCGGAGAACTGGGAAGAACTGCAAAGGAGTGCCAATGTTTGAGCTCACGGAGGACCAGCAAGCGGTGGTGGAGATGGTGCGCGATTTCGCCACGACGGCCATTGCGCCGCACGCCGCAGAATGGGACGAGACCAAGCATTTCCCTGTGGATGTCCTGCGTGAAGCGGGCACCCTCGGCATGGGAGGCATCTACGTCCGGGAAGAATTCGGCGGCTCGGGCCTTTCCCGCACGGATGCGGCGCTGATCTTCGAGGAGCTGTCCAAGGCAGACCCCACCATCGCGGCCTACATCTCGATCCACAACATGGTGGTGTGGATGATCGACGCTTTCGGCAACGATGAGCAGCGGGCCCAGTGGGTGCCGCAGCTCGCGTCCATGGAAGCGCTGGGCAGCTATTGCCTTACGGAGCCGGGAGCCGGCTCGGATGCCGCCGCGCTGAGCACCAAAGCAGTGCTCGACGGCGATAGTTACGTTCTTAACGGCACCAAGCAGTTCATTTCGGGTGCCGGAGTTTCCAGCGTCTATGTGGTCATGGCGCGGACCGCGGACACGGGCAGTCAGGGCATCACCGCAATCGTTGTGCCCGCGGACGCGCCTGGGCTGTCCTTCGGCCCGAATGAAAAGAAGATGGGATGGAATGCCCAACCCACCCGGCAGGTCATCTTCGAGGACGTACGCGTCCCCGTGGCGAACCGGCTTGGCGAAGAAGGCAGCGGATTCGGCATCGCGATGAAGGGCCTCAACGGGGGCCGGGTCAACATGGGCGCTTGTTCGCTGGGAGGTGGCCAGGCGGCACTGGAGAAGTCCATCGCCTATCTCAAGTCACGCTCGGCTTTTGGCGGCCCGCTCATCAACCAGCAGTCCCTGCTGTTTGATATTGCCGACATGGATACGGAACTGGAAACTGCCAGGACCCTGATCCTCCGGGCCGCGGACGCTTTGGACCGTGGCGCCCCGGACACCGTGAGGTTGTGCGCCATGGCGAAGCGCGTCGCCACGGACGCCGGTTTCAACGTGGCGAACAAAGCCATCCAGCTGCACGGCGGCTACGGCTACTTGTCGGAATACGGCCTCGAGAAGATTGCCAGGGACCTGCGCGTCCACCAGATCCTGGAAGGCAGCAACGAAATCATGAGGCTCATCGTTGGACGGCTCGCCGTAGGGGCATAAAGCACTCAGAAAGCGAATGGCCGGGCCTCATTGGAGGCCCGGCCATTCGCTTGGCTGAACTAGAGCTTGTCGAAGTCGGCTTCGTCCACGGTATCGTCTGCCGGAGCGGTGGCGCCGGCGCCGATAGCGGCCTTCGAACCGCCCGACTTCAGGGCCGCCAGGCGGGCCTCGATCTCAGTCTGCTCTCCGAGGTCCTCAAGCTGGTTGAACTGGGCGTCCAGGCTGGAGGCTGCCAGTTCCTGCTGGCCGAGGACCTTCGCCTCTTCGCGGCGGATCTTCTCTTCGAAGCGGCCTACCTCGCTGGTGGGGTCCATGATGTCGATGCTCTTGAGGGCGTCGTGCACCTGGGTTTGGGCAGCAACCGTCTTGGAGCGGGCAACCAGCTCATTGCGCTTGCTGGTGAGTTCGTTGAGCTTGCCCTTCATCTGGTCGAGGCCGCTCTTGAGCTTGTCCACGACCTCCGACTGGGACGCGATGTTCGGCTCGGCGGCCTTGGCCTCGTTTTCGGCCGACATCTGGCGCTGGATGGCCACCTTGGCAAGGTTGTCGAACTTGACGGCGTCGGCCGCGTTGCCGGACGCACGGTACTCGTCCGCCTTGCGGGAGGCTGCGAGGGCCTTGTTGCCCCAGTCCTGGGCGTTTTTGACGTCCTCGTTGTAGTCGGCCTGCAGCATGCGGAGGTTCCCGATGGTCTGCGCGACGGCGGACTCGGCTTCGGCGATGTTGTTCGAGTAGTCGCGGACCATCTGGTCCAGCATCTTCTGCGGGTCCTCAGCCTGGTCGAGCAAGGCATTGATGTTCGCCTTGGCGAGCTGCGCGATCCGCCCGAAAATGGACTGCTTAACCATGGTGTTGCCTTTCGTCCTGCTCAGTGGTGCCCACTGAATCCAGTGATCAGTTTTTTGTACCGCTCTACGTGGGGAACAGGCCCCCACCTAGTCTTTGGGAGTTAGAAACTACCGGAGTCGCCGCCGCCGAAGTCGCCTCCACCTCCACCGTCGCCGCCGAAGAAGCCTCCGCCCCCACCGCCGTCGCCACCGAAGAAGCCTCCGCCTCCGCCGTCGTTGTTTCCACCGCCCCAGCCGCCCCCTCCGCCGTGGAGGATGGAGTTGATGAGGATGCCGCCGAGGATCGCTCCGCCGAGGCCGCCACCACTGCCTCCACCACCGAACATGCCGCCGCGGCCGTAGCCTTGGTTGGCGAAGCCGCCGAACTGATCGACGTCGGACTGGGCCAGTTGCGCGGCTTGTGCAGCGAGCGACTGGGCCTGCTGGGCGTACGTCAGTGCGGTGACGGGGTCATTGCGGGAAATGGACAGGGCGTAGTCGAGATTCCGTTGGGCTTCGGCCAAACGAGTACGGGCCTCGGGGCCAACGCCGCCGCGTCGCGCCGCGATGTAGTCCGAGGTAGCGCTGATCTGGGACTGGGCAGCCATGATGGTCTGCTGGAGCGCGGCTTGCGCGCGCCTTGCCTGTTCCTGCTGGTCACGGATTCCCGAGAGGGACTGGTCCAAGGCTTGGTGTGCCTTCTCCACCCGGTCCAGGGTGGCAATGGGATCGATCTTTCCGCCCTGGATTTCGGCCTTGACCTGCGCCAGTGCGGCTTCGACGCCCGCCACCGGACCGGCCAGCTCCGGGTGTTCGCCGGACTGGATCATCGCTTTGGCCTGGGCCAGGTCCTGGCTGGTCTCCACCACGGCGCCCTCCAGCGAATTCCGGGCTTCGTCGAGGTTGCCCGCCACCTTGGAGATCGCGTCGATCAGGACGTTGGTCTGGTGCAGGCCCTCTTCCGCGGCGCGGACGGCCACAGCGGCGAGGCTGCTCTCACCTGCGGCGAGCTTTTCCTGCGCCGTCGTTGTTGCGTTGTGAACGAAGGCAAGCCGGTCCTTGGCCTGGGTGATGTTGTCGCTCACGTGGCCAAGTGCGCTGTCTGCGTACTTCTCGCGCAGTCCGTTGAGCGATTGCTCCGCGCTGCTGATCTTTGCCTCGGCTTCGTTCGCCCCGGCGGCAACAGTGGCCAAAGCCTGCGGCGCGTTCTTCTCAAGCTCGCGCAGGGAGTCGAAATCGGCCTTCTGCTCCCGCAGCGACTCGAGGGCCGCGTCCGAGCGCCGGATGATTTCGCCAAGCCAACTGCGCTGCTGCTCTTCGGTGTCCGGGATGTGGTCATCGAGCTGTTGCTGGAGCTTGAAGGACTCGGTCATATGGTTCTTTGCTTCCAGCAAGGCCTTGGTGAAGTTCCCGACGGCGGCATCGCCGTATTGCGCTTGGGCGAAGCCGAGTTCCTGCTCGCTGGATTTGATGGTGTCGTCCGCTTCGATAAGCAGGGACCCGGCTTTGCGCCGCAAGTCCGGGATGCTCAAGGAGGCGAGGGGATCGAGCTGTTCGCCCTGCGGGCCGTAGCTCGTTGCGGATGCCTGGCCCTTCTTGCGGCGGTTACGGAAGTACAAGTACGTGCCCACACCGCCGGCCGCGACAACGCCGGCACCGATCAAAACGACTGCACCCGAGTTGCCGCTAGGAACCGTGCCGCTGCCCCCGCTGGCGGCGTCGCCGACGGCGGCCGCAGTGTCGATGGCTGCCTGGGCAAAGTCGCGCTTGCCTGCGCCCAGGTTGGCCGCGATGGCATTGGACGAAATGGTTGACCTCTTGGAATAGATCGCGCTTGCAGAGTTGGGTGCGAAATAATACTGACCGGCCGTGGAGATGGCCAGAATGACGTCAGCCTTGCCCATACTCTTCTTGGTGGCCACTGCCGTGGCCCAGTCTGCGGGCGATGAGGGGTTGTCGAAGGAATTCACCGTGACCACGTACAAGTTGTATTTGTGGTCCTTCAGGAGCTTCTGGATGGCATCCTGGACCTCGCCCTTGCGGTTGCCCAGGACATTCGCGTTGTCCACGATGTTCTGGCCGGAGGGGATGGTCACCGGACCCTCGGCCCAGGCTGCGGTGGCCGGGAGGACCAGCAATCCGGCCAGGCCGATGACGGCGAGTACACGTTTCAACATTGACCGCATGTGCAACCCTTCAGCACGTCTGCGACTGGTCCGGGCCGGAGCAATCGAAACAGAATGCATCAGCGCCCCCACGCATGGTTGTCAAGCGGCAGGTCGCTGTGGCAATTCCACTTGATACTATGGTGCACCTTTTGGAGCGTCCACAGCGGTAAATATGCCGCCAGCGAAACGGGGAGAAATCCTTCCTTCTCCAACGTTGAGGGGCTAGTCGGCGGCATTCGGCGGCATAGGGCCAATCCGATGACGGCGTTCAGCAAGCTCCCAGCGAACGTCGACTCTTGATCCAGCAAGAGCGACGATAGTTAAGGGGACGAGGAAGAAAGGAAGTCCCATGACGGAGAACCCAGCACAGGGCGCCGAGCCTGAGAACAATGGCCCCGAGAACCATGGTCCTGAGAGCACCGGCAAGGCGGAAGCGGACAAGCAAGCCAATTCCCAGCCTACGGCCCCGCTGCCGGCATACCAGCCGGGTCAGGATTTCACTGCGAAGCCCGATTACCCGGCGCAGCCCGATTACACAGCGCAGCCGGAGCATACAGCACAGACCCCGGTAGCCCCGGCACCATGGGCCCAAGGCCCGGCCGAAAACGCCACCGAGCAGATCCACGCTCAGCACAGCGCTCCCCAGAACGGAGCGCCCCAACACGGAGCTTCCCAGCACAGCGCGGGACAGCAGCACGCCTACCCGCAGCACCAGCCTTTCTATGGCGGACCGAACCCTGCGCAGCACTATCCCACTCAGCAGTTCCCCGCCCACCCGGGAGGTCCGGCGGCTAGTCCGAAGCGCAAGCCGGTCTTCGGCGTCGGGACCTTGGTGGCCTGCATCCTGGCAGCCGGTCTCGTGGGTGGAGGCGTGGTGGCCGCCAGCGATCAGTTGTTGAACAGCCGGACCCCGGTGGCGGCCGGCAGCGGCCAGGCGGGAACCGTGATTGTCAACAACACGGACAACGTCAACGCCATCACAGCAGCCGCGGCCAAGGCTACTCCGAGCGTCGTGACCATCATGGCTTCAAGCGGGAGCCAGGGCGGCACCGGTTCGGGCATCATCCTCGACGACCAAGGCCACATCCTGACGAACACCCACGTGGTGACCCTTGACGGTGCCAGCGCGAACGCCGCCATTGAAGTGCGGTTGAGCGACGGACGCGTGCTGAAGGCGACGGTAGTGGGTACGGACCCGCTGTCGGATCTCGCCATCATCAAGGTGGACAACGCTTCCGGCCTCGTGCCGGCCACCCTGGGTGATTCCAGCAAGATCAACGTCGGAGACAACGCCATCGCCATCGGCGCTCCGCTTGGCCTGCCCGGCACGGTCACCGACGGCATCGTGTCCACGCTCAACCGCACCATCAGCGTGGCGTCCTCGGCTGTTCCCAACGGCGGCTCGGACAATTCGCAAAACGGCGGCCAGGGCGGATTCCAATTCGCCCCTCCAGGCGGTGGCCAGAGCCAGAGCAGTGCGGGCCAGGGCACCGTTTCGCTCAACGTGATCCAGACCGACGCGCCGATCAACCCGGGTAACTCCGGTGGAGCGCTCGTCAACACCAAGGGCGAGATCATCGGCGTCAACGTGGCAATCGCTTCTGCCGGCAGCAGCAGTTCTTCGTCTTCGTCCAGCGGCAACATTGGTGTTGGCTTCAGCATCCCGATCAACAACGCGAAGCGTATTGCGCAGGAACTCATCAAGAACGGCAAGGCAACCCACGGGCAGTTCGGCGTCAGCGTTCAGCCTAAGTCGGCAACAGGCAGCAGCTCCGGGTTCTCGATCGGCGCGCAGGTCGCGGCCGTGACCAAGGGCTCCGCAGCTGAGAAGGCCGGGCTCAAGGTGGGCGACGTCGTGACCAAGTTCGCCGGTATAGACATCACCGACCCGGAGCAGCTCACTGCGGCTGTCCGGGAGCAGCCGGCAGGCGCAACGGTCAAGGTGACCGTCCAGCGTAGCGGCCAGTCGCAGGAGCTCGACGTGACCTTGGACGCTGCTCCGTAACAGCTACGCCGTAGCAGCGGATTCCAGCACGCGAACTGACTAGCACGTCGACGACGGCGGGCGGCACCACCGGTGCGGCCCGCCGTCGTCGTGTGCTCTTGCCGCCGTGGCGGTGGCGATCCACGAAACAGGAGTTAACGCGGCGCCGTTGTCCGACTTGTCCCGCAATATGCTTAGCTAGGACGAGCCCGTATGCCGGGCACTATTGGCCATGCGCCTAGTTGCTGGCCATCCCCGAGTATGGAAGGCTGCCTCGAACACAGTGGGAGATACATTGAAGATTGTTGTTCTGGTCAAGCACGTCCCGGACGCGCAGTTCGACCGACACCTCACCGGCCCAGGCAACACCACGGACCGCGACGAGAGCATCCTGTCCGAACTGGACGAGTATGCACTCGAAGCCGCGCTGCAGCTCAGCGAAGCCCGCGGCGGTGCCAAGGCCGGCAACGAGGTCATCGCCTTGAGCATGGGTCCCGCCGGTGCCGTGAACGCGGTCAAGAAGTCCCTGCAGATCGGTGCCTCCTCGGGAGCGCATTTGAGCGACGACGCCTTGGCCGGCTCCGATGCCGCAGCCACTTCGCTGGCCCTTGCCGCGGCGATCCGGTATCTCGGTGCAGACTCGCCCGTTGACCTCGTCCTGACGGGCATGGCGTCGACCGACGGCGAAACGTCCTTGGTTCCGGCACAGCTCGCCGAGCGGCTCGGACTCCCGCAAGTCACTTTTGCTTCGTCCCTGGAGGTCAACGGCGAACGCATCGTAGCGCGCCGTGACGGTGACGCCCACGCGGACACCGTGGAGGCAACCTTGCCCGCGCTGGTCTCCGTGACGGACCAGATCAACGAACCGCGATACCCCAACTTCAAAGGCATCCTTGCAGCCAAGAAGAAGAAGATCACGGCACTCACCCTGGCCGATATCGGCGTCGATGCCGCGCAGGTGGGCGCCGCGGGTTCCCTGACCGCCGTCGAGACCGCGGAGGCGCGGCCGCCGCGCACTGCCGGCACCATCATCACCGACGAAGGCGACGCCGGCATCAAGCTGGTTGAGTTCCTGGCCGCCCAGAAGCTGCTCTAAGAGGATTCCGACACATGGCAAAAGCACTTGTATTCATTGACAACCCGGGCACAGCGCTCAAGAAGAGCAGCCTGGAACTCCTGACGATCGCGCGTTCGCTCGGGGAAGCTGTGGTCGCCGTCAACGGCGAACTGCACGACGACGTCGCAGCCGCCTTGGGTGCGCACGGAGCCTCGGTTCTTTACCGCCCATCCGCAACGGACCTGGACGACTACCTGGTTGGGCCGAAAGCCGCCTATCTGGCCGCGGCCGTAGAGGCCTCCGGAGCCGGGACCGTCCTGCTGGAGAACACCGCCGACGGCAAGGAAATCGCAGCCCGTCTTGGCGTGAAGCTCAACGCCGGCGTCATCACCGATGTTGTGGGGGTCGACGCCGACGGCACGGCCCACAAATCGGTCCTCGCCGGCTCGTACACCACCACGGCCAAGGCGCGCACCGCCGTCGCCGTGCTCACCGTCAAGCCGAACAGCGTCGACGTCGAGGCCCCGGCCGCGTCAGGCACGCCCGAGGCTGTCACCATCGACGTCCCGGCTGATGCCACCGCGAATGCCGCACGGGTCACCGGGCGTGCGGAAAAGCCTGCCAGCGGCCGTCCCGAGCTCACCGAAGCCCGGATCGTGGTTGCCGGTGGACGCGGCGTCGACGGCGACTTCGGTCCGTTGGAAGAACTGGCCGACGCACTGGGCGGCGCGCTCGGGGCTTCCCGTGCCGCCACGGATGCGGGCTGGATCGGCCATGACTACCAGGTTGGCCAGACGGGCAAGACGGTGTCTCCGCAGCTCTACATCTCGGCGGGCATCTCCGGGGCGATCCAGCAAAAGGCCGGGATGCAGACCTCCAAGGTCATCGTCGCGATCAATAAGGATGCTGAGTCGCCGATCTTCGAGATCGCGGACTTCGGCATCATCGGTGACCTCTTCAAGGTTGTTCCACAGGCCACCGAAGAGATCAAAAAGCGGAAAGGCTGATCCCTTTGTCTTCTGACGCTACGTCAGCAAAGAGCCCGTTCAACGCCTCCACAGAGCGCGTTGAGCGGGTGCTTTGTTTTACCGCCCACCCGGACGACGTCGACTTTGGCGCGGCCGGAACCATCGCTGCCTGGACCGCTGCCGGCGTCGAGGTCAGCTATTGCGTCATGACAGACGGCGATGCCGGAGGTTTTGATCCTGCACACCGCGAAGAGATCATCTCCATGCGCGCAGAGGAGCAGCGACAGGCCGCTGCCCTCGTCGGCGTGACGGACGTGCACTACCTCCATGAGCGCGATGGTTACCTGGAACCGACGCATGGGGTCATCAAGCAAGTGGTGAAACTCATCCGCGAGATCCGCCCGGACATCGTTCTTGCCATGCACCCGGAACGCAATTGGGACCGGATCCAGAAGAGCCACCCCGACCACCTCGCAGTGGGGGAGATCGTGACGCGGGCCGTGTACCCCGCGCTTGAGAATCCCTTCGCGTACCCGGAACTGGCCGAAGCGGGCCTCGAGGCCTTCAAATTGCCATGGCTGTGGCTCTTCGCCGGTCCCGAAACCCGTGAGAACTATTTCGTGGACGTCACCGACCACGTGGACGCGAAACTGGCTGCCATCCGGATCCACGCGAGCCAGCACCCCGATCTGGAAGGCATGGAACGGGCCGTGCGGGGCATGCTCCGGCACAATGCCTCGCGCGCCGGAATGCCCGGCGGGCGCAGCGCCGAAGCGTTCCATGTGGTGGAAGTCAACGGGTCCCAAACCATCGCCGGTTTCTGAAATTGCTGATGTGTAACCTGTGTCATATGCTTAGTCTCGTTTAAATCATATTTAATTGAGAGAGGCAGACTTTGATGGCGAAGACTGCACAACAACCGGTATTGGTGATCATGGGCGTCTCCGGTTCCGGTAAATCGACAGTGGCCGGCGTATTGGCCGGACGCCTGGGCTGGGACCTCGCCGAAGGCGACGACCTGCACCCGGAAGCGAACGTGGCAAAGATGCAGGCGGGGCACGCACTCAGTGATGAGGACCGTTGGCCGTGGCTGGACATCATTGCCGATTGGATCAAGGAGCGTACGGCAGCTGGAAAGCCGGGCATCATCACGTGCTCGGCCTTGAAGAAGCGCTACCGGGACGTCTTGCGCGGCGAGGGCGTTGTGTTCGTCTTCCTCCAGGGGAGCAAGGACAAGATTTCCGACAGGCTGGCTTCGCGCCACGGGCACTTCATGCCTGCTTCGCTGCTGGAATCCCAATTCGATGCGCTGGAAGCGCCCACCGAGGACGAGAACCACATCTCGCTGTGCGTCTCCGCTTCTCCTGCCGAAGAGGCAGACGAAATCATCGAACGGCTCGGCCTTGAGGCACAGCCGGCACACACAACCGGAGATGCAGCGTGAACTGGACCGGGCACGATACCCAACTCCTGGTGGTCGCGGCTATCGGCATCGCGCTGATCGTCCTGCTGATCGCGAAATTCAAGGTCCATCCGTTCTTGTCCCTCGTGCTAGGTTCGGCCTTCGTCGGCCTGGCATCGGGAGTCGGCCTCGACAAAGTGGTCAGCAACTTCGAAGACGGCGTGGGCGGCGTCCTTAAAGAGGTCGGCCTCCTGATTGCCCTCGGCGCCATGCTCGGCAAGCTCCTGGCGGACTCCGGCGGCGCAAACCGCGTGGTGGACACCTTGTTGGAGAAAGCCAGCGGCAACAAGGTGGTCTGGATGATCACTTTGGTTGCGGTCATCATCGGCCTCCCGATGTTCTTTGAGATCGGCCTCGTCCTGCTGCTTCCGGTGATCGTCCTGGTCACCCAGCGCTCGCAGATGAAGCTCATGCGCATTGCCATTCCGGCCCTCGCGGGTTTGTCCGTGTTGCACGGACTGGTCCCGCCGCACCCGGGCCCACTCATCGCCATCAGCGCGGTGAAGGCTGAACTGGGCACCACCCTGGCTCTTGGGCTCCTGGTGGCCGTTCCCACCGTGATCATTTGTGGACCGCTGTTTTCCCGCTTGGCCGCGCGCTGGGTTCCAGTTGATGCTCCTGCGGTGGCCGGCGGCGTCGACACCAAGCACGCCGTCGACCTCAGCGAAGTGAAGCGTCAGCCCAGCTTCCTGGTCACCCTGCTGACCATCATTTTCCCGGTGGTGCTCATGCTGTTGAAGGCCGTCGCGGACATCGTCTGGGCCGATCCCAAGACGGCACCCATGATCCGCACCGTCCTGGACTTCATTGGCCAGCCCCTCGTTGCGATGACCCTGGCCGTGCTCGCCGCCATGGTGACCTTCGGCTACGCGGTCGGTTTCACCGGTAGCAAGATCACCTCCAAGCTCAGCAGCAGCCTCGGACCGATCGCCGCGATCCTTCTGATCGTGGGCGCGGGCGGCGGTTTCAAGCAGACCCTCATCGGTGCCGGAGTCGGTGACGCAGTCAAGAAATGGGCCGAAGGCGCCAACATGTCCGTGCTGGTCCTGGGGTTCCTGGTGGCCGTGGCGCTTCGCCTGGCCACGGGCTCGGCGACAGTTGCCACTGTCACGGCTGCGGGCATCGTGGCTCCGTTGGCAAGCAGCCTGAGCCCGACCCACGCGGCACTCCTTGCCTTGGCCATCGGTGCCGGTTCGCTCTTCCTGTCCCACGTCAACGACGCCGGGTTCTGGCTCGTGAAGGAACTCTTCGGCCTGACGGTCGGGCAGACGTTCAAGACCTGGTCGGTGATGGAGACACTCATCTCGGTGGTCGGCTTCGGCTTCATCATGGTGCTCTCGCTGATCATTTAGCGGGGCTGCTTAGCAGCCGGTACGACGGCGGCCCGTCCCCTGTGTTTCCAATGGGGACGGGCCGCCGTCGCGCTTTTCGGCAAGAGTGCCTTAACTGAGCTTTTGCGCTGCGTAGACCTTGATGCCTTCGAGCAGGTAGGGCGCCAGGCCTACCCGGACCTTGTCGTAATTTGCAGTGAACCGGGGGTCGTCCACGTACATCTGTCCCAGGCCTACGTAGGATTCGGCGTTTGGCGTCCAACTCGCGCAGATCCACTTGTAATGCCGGCCGACGGCGGCCTGGACGTCCGGGTGGTCCGCCGGAAGGGCGGCGTCGAAGCAGTGGGCAAGATCCTGGTTCAGCGCCGCGTACTCTTCCATGAACGCCTGCTTTTGGGCTGTGGTCATCGCCGAGTGCCGGGCGTTGCTCTCGTCGACGGCAGGATCGCCCCAGCGCTCGCGAGCCTCGGCCTCGTAGGGGTTGTTGTCGAAATCCTTGAAGATGTTCTCCGCGGTCATGGTTTCTCCTTGACGTAGTGCTGCGATAGTGGCGTCGACCGTCCGGGACATCCGGTCCAGTCGGTCGCGCTCGGCCAGCAGCCAATCCCTGTGCACGGCAAGTGCCTCCACAGGGTCGGCCTGGCCATCCAGAACTTCGCCGATGGTCTCGAGCCCAAGGCCAAGTTCACGAAGCAGAAGGATCCGCTGCAGTCGCAGCAGCTCAGGCTGACCGTAATACCGGTAGCCGTTGGATCCTGTGTGGGCAGGCTCCAACAGCCCGAGGTGGCCATAGTGGCGCAAAGTCCGCGAGGAGACCTTGCTGGCCTTGGCCAGCTCGGAAATGGTCCAGGTACCTGCCTTGTCCTGCTTCATGTATCCAGCGTAGAAGTTGACGTAACGTCAAGGTCAAGCCCTGCCGCAAGAGCCAACGGCGGGCAGGGCCTCTCGCTCTAGGTGAGAGGTGCTGCAGCGACCGTGGGGAGGGTCGGTTTCTTGGAGCCACCCACGGGTTCAACCGTGATGCCGATGGACGCCGCGCTGGAAATGCCGGAGACAACCGCCGGATGGCTCAATGCCTGGGCATCCATAAGGCCCTGGGATACAGGGTCGGAGCCGTCCTTGGGAATGAGCCACATCTGATAGACCTTGCCGGCCGGGGGAGCGGGAACGCCGTTCATGCGGACTACCACGGCGTTCTTCGAGCTGGAGATGGACACGGTGGCGGTACCGCCACCGTTGACGTCGACGGTGGCTTGACGGACATCGCCGGCCTGCAGCACTTGGTTCACAGGATCGTTCTGACCGGCTACGTAGACGCCGACGCCCACGCCGCCAAGCGCAATCACCGCGGCAGCCGCAGCGGCTGCCACCCAACCACGGACGCCTCCGAAGCGTCGGCGATCCCGTCGGTTCCGTTCGGCGGCGAGGTCCACGACGTCGGGGGCAAAGTGCGTTGCGGTTCCAGTCGACACTTCGGGAACCGACGACGGCGCGGACGCTGTGCCGGTTTGTGCAGTTCGTGGTTGTTCCGGGAGCTGCCGCAGGATGTCCTGCAAGAGCCCGGGCCGCGGTTCGGCCTCGTCGGCGAAGGAAGCGGTGAGGGCTTCGCGTGACTGCCGGACCCGTTCGAGGAATGCCGAGCGTTCAGGCGCCGTGGCAATGTAGTTGTCGATTTCAGCACGCTCGGCGTCGCTCAAGGCGTCGAGGGCATAGATCTCGGCAAGCTCCAAGGCGCGGCCTTCGGCGAGGTCAGTGGCTATATCGGTGGCAAACATCCTGCGGAGGCCTTCCTTCCCGAAGTTCCGTTTGTTGTCATCGTGTTCGGTCATGTCAGCTCACCCCCAGGCAAGTCTTGAGTCGGAGAAGTCCATCGCGGATGCGGGACTTGATGGTCGGAATCGCCGCACCGAGTTGTTCGGCGACCTCCCGGTAGGTGAGCCCGCCATAGTAGGCGAGCCGTACGGATTCCAATTGCGTTTCCGTCAGGGTGCCGAGGCAACGGGTGACGGCCTCGGCTTCAAGCCGGCTGCTGGCTTCTTCTTCCACTGAATCGTGGTCAAGGAGTTGGCTCGCGGCGCCGTATTTCGCTTCCCGGTCCGTGGCGGACTGGGCCGAGCGGACGCGGTCGATAGCGCGCCGGTGGGTGATGGTCATGAGCCACGCGAGCGGGCTGCCGGCCTCGGGATCGAACTTGGCCGCGTTCTGCCAGACCTGGATGAACACTTCCTGGGTGGTATCTTCGCTCAGGCCGGCATCCACCAGCACTCGCTTGGCCATGCCGAAGACCCGCCGCGCAGTGAGGCGGTAGAACTCGCTGAAGGCGACCCGGTCGCCGTCGGCCATCAACCCCAGCAACTCCGCAAGCTGCGCATTCGAGCCGGCAATCAGGCCGGGGGCCTCGGGGCCTCCCACATTCGGTGTATCCATCACCGTCCAGCATAGGTTGCTCGTGACCCTGGCAGTACCAGAAGCACTGCGGGTCTTGAGAGTAGTCACCTGTGCCCCTTCCGCGGCCGTCGCCCACCGGCCCTGCTTCGCAGGCCAGCTGCCTGCCCAGGCTGTTGGCCTGCATAGGGTATTCGGCGCAGGGGGAGCTTTGGATGGGTGACCCGCGGAGGTGACCTAGTGGATGTCCGGGCGGACGAGCAGGCCCGCTAGAGCTTCGCGCCCGCAAAACCGTGTTGGCGCCAGGCTTCATACACCGCGATAGAGGCAGCGTTGGCAAGGTTCAGCGAGCGCAGGGACGGCAGCATGGGGAGCCGGACGCGGGCCGTGACGTGCGGGTCCTGCTTCAGCCAGTCCGGAAGCCCGACGGACTCGGGTCCGAACATCAGGACATCGCCCTCTTCGTAGGCGATGTCCGTATAGGAGGATTCGCCGTCGGACGTGAACGCGAAGACGCGCTCGGGCTGCAAAGCCGCCCATGCGGCCTCGATGTCCTTGTGCACCGTGACCACCGCCAGGTCGTGGTAGTCGAGTCCTGCTCGGCGCAGCTTCGCGTCGGAGAAGTCGAAGCCCAACGGCTCCACGAGGTGGAGCTCTGCGCCGGTGATGGCGGCGAGCCGGATGGCGTTTCCCGTGTTGCCCGGGATTTCAGGGGTGTGGAAGAGGATGCGGAACACGTATCAATCCTAGCCAGCGAAAATACGGGGTGGCTCCTGCGGGCTCAGTGCATGCCCCGGAGCAACCGGGCAAGAACCGGGACAACCACGGTGTTGGGCACGGGGCCCGAACTCAGGAACTGCTTGAGGCCGCGGGCCAAACCGGAGGCGTTGACGATTTGCACCGAACCGAAGTCCCCGTCCTGGCGCCGGTAGTGGTCGATGACCGGCTCGTGGGGGTTGCCGTCCGGGCTGTGGACGACTACCCAACCCGTTACATTCAGTTCGGGGAAGATCTCCTGCATGTGGCGAACGATCAGCTCGAGCTGGGGCGGTGGCACCGAACGTCCGCCGTGCTTGAGCGCCACCCCGTCCCAGGCATAGGCGCCCTTGGGCAGCAGCATGGAACCGATGAGCGCCAGGCGGTAGCCGGCGAGGAGGGCGTGGTCGATGTGGCTGTCGTCCGAGGGGGAGCGGAGCCCGTTGACGAGCCGGGCCGACGGGATGGCAGGCAGGATCTGGCGGCTGATGAGCTGGACTGTCCGCATTTCGCGCTGAATGCGGGCTTCGGCCCCGAAGATTCCACGCTTCCGGGGAATCCCGTGGATCTGCAAGGCGGCCTCGCCCTTGGAGAGCAGGGGCACCTCGTGGGGATCATCGAAGGGCGGGACATAGACGGGGGCGTCGCCGGCCGTGTTGCGCGGGGTGTTCGGCCTGTGGACGCCGGTGCGGGTTTCCGGCCCTGGAGCGCCGGTCCCGGCGTAATCCGGCCTTTGCGCCGGGAAAGGGTTCGCCCTGCCGGAAGTGCCGCTGGCGTACCGCCGGTCGTACTCTGCGCGTCGTTTGGGGTCGATCAGGGTCTCGTACGCGAGCGTGACCTGCCGAAAGACCTCAGGATCCCCGCCATGGTCCGGATGGGCGTTCCTCGCGGCCTTCCTGTAGGCCACTTTGATCTCCTTGTCCGTCGCGGTGACGGGAACCCGGAGGATCTGATAGTGGGAACTGCTGCCCTGAGCCAACCACGGGCCTTTCTCTGGGATTCTGAAGTTTCCCGCCGTCCCGGTGCGGAGCGGCGATCTTGGCAAGTCTAGCCAGCCCACCATGAGAACGACGGCGGCCCGGGCTTTAGTTCCCCGGATCAGGCCCGTGCCGGTGGCATGATTCATGCTGTGAACTCCCCGGCCGGCCCCGATCATCCCATTCACCTGCCAAGTACCGGCCCCCACGGGCTGAACGGATCTCTCCGAAGGATCGTGCTGGCGGTCAATCCAACCGCAGCGTTTGGACGGCACGCCCTTGCCGGGGACGAAGCCGCCCGCTGCCTCCGCGAGGCGGGTCTCGACGTCGTCGTACTTCGGCGCGACAGCATGGACGCCCTGCGGGAAGCGGTGGACGGAGCGCTTCGCACAGGCGCCGAAGCCTTGGTGGTGGTGGGCGGCGACGGCATGGTCCATCTGGGCGTCAACTCACTGAGCGGGACCGGGTTGCCGCTCGGGATTGTTCCCGTGGGTACGGGAAACGACGTAGCCCGGATGCTTGGGCTGCCTCTGCAGGATGTCGAGGGCTCCTGTGCCCGCGTGATTTCGGCGCTCGCCGACGGCGGCCGGGTGCTCGACGCTGGCCGCATCACCATCGGCGGACGAACCATGTGGTTTGCGGGAGCTGTATCGGCGGGATTCGACGCTGCCGTCAATGAACGGGCAAACTCCTGGAGGTGGCCCCGCGGTGCACTCCGCTACACCCTGGCGATGCTCCGGGAGCTTGGATCGTTCCGGGCCATCAACTACACCGTGACTGCCGACGGCGCGGAAACGAAGGAAGGCGCCATGCTGATTTCGGTGGCCAACGCCCCATCGATCGGCGGCGGCATGCGGATCGTTCCGGATGCCGCGCCCGACGACGGGTTGCTGGATCTGTTTATCGTCAAGCCGTTATCCCGGCTGGCCCTCCTCGCTGTCTTCCCCAAGGTCTTCTCCGGCCGGCATACCTCGCACCCGGCGGTGGAAATCCGCCGGGTGCGTTCAGTGCGGCTTGCCGCCGAGAATGTGGTGGCCTACGCCGATGGTGAGCGGATCGGCCATCTTCCCTTGGACATCGACGTGGTTCCGGGCGCCCTGCGGGTATTGGCCTAAGCCTGGCCGTCAGCTTGCGAGGCGACGGCCAGGCGGTTGAGCGCGAGTGCGCCCACAAGCAGGCCGAAGTCGCGGAGGGCGACGTCGAAGAAGTTGCCCAGCACCAGCAGGTTCACGATGATGCCCAGAAGCCAGACCGCCACCAGGAGCGAGCCAAAGCGTGGCCGGACCGCCACCGCAATGCCGGCCACAATCTCCACGACTCCCACGATGTACATGAAGGTCTGGGCCGGGACCGGAATGACGGAGGTGGCCACGGGCGCCAGGTAGATCGTCCAGTGGGTGAGCAGGTTGGTGAACTTGTCCAGGCCGAAAATGATCGGCGCCACGGTGAACACGGTCCGGAGGAGCAGGAATGCCTGCCGCTGGGGATCCATGGACATGAGCGATCCGGTTTTCGCCTGGGCCGGGGATGATGCAGTGTTCATGATGCCTTCTTTCTAAAACTGGATACTTTGATTTTAGAAAGTCCAAAGGAATTAAGCAATGAGTGTTGATTTTAGAGTTAAGCTTGATGCATGACCGGACTTCCCTGGCTGCGTCGACTCTCCGCTTTGGCATCCCTCGACGACGGCAACCGCCGCCGCCTGTACGAGCACGTCTGCGGGGCACGCGACGCCGTCAGCCGGGACGACGCCGCGATGGCCCTCGGGCTTCCCCGCAGCACGGCCTCCTTCCATCTGGACCGGCTGGTCCGCGACGGACTCCTGAGTGTTGAGTTCCGCAAGCTCGGCGGCAAGGTCGGTCCGGGTTCCGGGCGCCCGGCGAAGCTGTATTCACCTGTCCTTGAAGAGATCGGCGCCTCGGTTCCGGAGCGCCACTATGACCTCGCCGGTGAAGTGATGGCTTCTGCCATCCAGAACCTGATGGCGAAGGGTGGTTCCCCCCGCGAAGTGCTCCTCGAAACCGCCTACGCCCGCGGCCGCGAGGCCGGCAGTGCGGAGCCGCATTTCGAAGATGTCCTGGCAAGCTACGGTTACAGGCCGGAACCTGACGACGACGGCGGGTACTCCCTGGTCAATTGCCCGTTCCACCGGCTGGCCGAAAGCCACACGGGCGTCGTCTGCGCCATGAACGGCGCCTTCCTCAGCGGAGCGGCGGCCGTCTGCGGAATTGCCGAGGAGCGGATCGCCGACGACAACCGCGAAGGCCATTGCTGCGCCAAAATCCGTCCGGCATCCTGATCAGTCCGGCGGACTAGTCCCGATCGGAGAAGCGGCCCGTAAAGGCGTCTTCCGCCGCCGAAGCCCGGATCCGCCTGTCTCGATAGACTTGGGTAGTGCCTGTTTACCTGGACCATGCCGCCACCACGCCCCTTGCCGCCGTCGCCCTCACCGCCATGACCCGCGAGCTGGCACGGACCGGCAACCCCTCATCGTTGCACGCTTCCGGACGGCGTGCCCGGCGATCCGTCGAAGAGGCGCGGGAAGCTATTGCGGCTGCGGCCGGGGCGCATCCTTCCGAGCTCATCTTCACGTCCGGCGGCACCGAGGCAGACAATCTCGCCGTCAAGGGGATGTATTGGTCCCGCCACGACGAAGACGGCCGCCGCAAGCGGATCCTTTGCTCCGCCGTCGAGCATCACGCGGTGCAGGACACCGTCGAATGGCTGGAACGGCACGAAGGGGCCGAAGCAGTGTGGCTTCCTGTCGATTCCCAGGGCGTCGTGCGGCTGGACGCTGTACGGGCGGAGATCGAGCGTGATCCGGGATCGGTAGCCCTGGTCACCGTCATGTGGGCGAATAACGAGGTGGGCAGCATCCAGCCTGTCAAGGAGATCGCGGAAATCGCTGCCGCCCACGGCATCCCCGTGCACTCGGACGCAGTCCAGGCTTTCGGCTCGATTCCGCTGGGCTTCCGCGAATCCGGGCTCGCCGCGATGTCGGTCTCAAGCCACAAAATCGGCGGCCCCGTGGGCGTGGGTGCCCTGTTCCTGGGGCGGTCCACCAAGGTCACCCCTGTCCAGCACGGGGGAGGGCAGGAGCGCGACGTCCGCTCGGGAACGTTGGACACGGCGTCGATCGCGGCATTCGCCGCCGCAGCGGAGTGGGCGGCCCAAAACCTCGTGGCAGAGCGCGAGCGGATCAGCGCCTTGCGGGACCGGATCATCGACGGGGTCCGGGCCGCGATTCCCGAAGCAGTGCTGCGCGGCGCGCCCGGCGACGCCCGGCTGCCCGGCAACGCCCACTTCACGTTCCCCGGCTGTGAAGGCGATTCCCTGCTGTTCCTCCTGGACCTCGCGGGCATCGAATCATCCACCGGATCCGCCTGCACGGCAGGAGTCCCCAGGCCCTCGCACGTCCTGCTTGCCATGGGGTTGGACGAGGACACCGCCCGCGGGGCACAGCGGTTCAGCCTAGGGCACTCTTCGAACGACGCCGACGTCGACGCCCTGCTCAAGGCCCTGCCTGACGCGTATGCCCGGGCAAAGCTCGCCGGAATGGCCGGCCACGAGTCCAGCATCCAGACCGCAGGCACAGCGGCCCGCGGCCACGGTAGCGGCTCCGCCGGTCAGGCCGGCAATCAGCTCGCCGGCAACAACTGATCCAGCGGAACGGCAGGATCAGCCAGGCGGTCCACATCCACCGGGATGCGCCCCGAAATGAGTGCCTTGACGGGCTTTTGTACCCGTTGCTGGTTGACGCTCATGCCCGCCACGACGGCGCCATCCCGTAGCCAGAACGCGAGGAAGGTGTTTTCCTCCAACACGCCGCGGATGACGGGCACGGAACCTGCCGCGAGCGTGGGATATCCCCAGTACTCCATCGAGACGTCGAACTGGTCCGTATAGAAATACGGGACCACGTCCAGCATCGCGTCCTGTCCCAGCATCGCTTTGGCGGCGACCTTGCCGCCGTTGAGGGCGTTGGACCAGTGCTCGCTGCGGTGGTGCTCGCCCGTGAAGGGATGCAATGCATTGGCAACGTCTCCGGCTGCGAACACGTCCGGACTGCTGGTCCGGAGCGAAGCATCCACCACGATTCCGTTGCGGATCTCCAAGCCGGCTGCTTCGGCCAGGGCCGTATCCGGAACGACCCCGACGGCCATCACCACGAGGTCGGCAGGGAGGACCTCGCCGGAGTTCGTGACAACGGCGCTCGCCTTGCCCCCGACGGCGGTGATTTCCGCGGCGCTCGCGGGGAGCCGGAACTGCACGCCGTGCTTTTCGTGCAGGCTGCGGAAGAAGCCTCCCAGTTCGGGTCCGATGGCGACGCCGAGCGGGACGTCTTCCAGTCCCAGCAAGGTCACGGCGTTTCCGTAGCTGCTCGCGGCCGCGGCAAGCTCCATGCCGATCCAACCCGAGCCGATCATCACCACATTCCGGCCTCCTCCGGACAGTTCTTCCTTGAGCCTGCGGGAATCATTGAAGGTGCGGAACGTCATGACACCGGCAAGATCCGAACCGGGGAGCGGAATCCGGCGCGGCTGCGCCCCCGTGGCGATCAGGAGCTTGCTGAACGGAAGCTCGGATCCTGATCGCAGATGCACCGTGTGGGCGGCAGGATCGGCAGCCGCGACCGCCTCGCCAAGGAGGAGTTCGACGTCGTTCTCCCCGTACCAGCCGGCCGCCAGCACCGGGACGGTATCCTCGCCGGCCTTGCCCAGGAGGAACTCCTTCGAGAGTGGAGGGCGCAAGTAGGGCTGTTCATTCTCGGCGCAGACCACGGTGATCCGGCCCTGGAATCCTTCGGAGCGCAGTGTCTTGGCAGCCGTGGCGCCGGCCAGTCCGCCGCCTGCAATCAGGATGTGTTCGGTGTCCATGGTGACTCGATTCGCGGGACGTTGGCGGTTCGCATGCGCGGTCTGCGTGTGCGTCAACGCGCGCGCAGCCGCGATCTAAAACTGTTAGTTTTGACTTTAGAATCGTCCGGGATGCTGGTCAAGGCATTTTTGGGGCGGATTCCCGCGGGCGCTAGAATAGTTGGGCGCGCTTACTCACTTCAGCCGCAATTCTTTTCCCCACCATCAACAGAAAGCCAGCATGCGAGTTCTTGCAGCCATGAGCGGCGGAGTCGACTCCGCTGTTGCCGCCGCCCGCGCCGTCGAGGCCGGGCACGACGTCGTCGGCGTCCACTTGGCGCTGTCCCGCATGCCCGGAACGTTGCGCACGGGCAGCCGCGGGTGCTGCACCATCGAAGACTCCCGCGACGCCTGGCGTGCCTGCGACGTGCTGGGGATTCCCTACTATGTCTGGGACTTCTCGGAGCGCTTCAAGGAAGACGTAGTCCAGGACTTCATCGATGAATACGCGGCCGGCCGCACTCCCAATCCCTGCATGCGCTGCAACGAGCGGATCAAGTTCGCCGCCCTGCTGGAGAAGGCCATCGCCCTGGGCTTCGACGCGGTCTGCACCGGCCACTACGCCAAGGTCATCCAGGACGCGGACGGCAACCCCGAACTCCACCGCGCCGCAGACTGGGCCAAGGACCAAAGCTACGTGCTGGGGGTCCTCACCCACGAACAGCTCAAGCACTCCATGTTCCCGCTGGCGGAGACTCCCTCCAAGGCCGAGGTCCGCGCAGAGGCCGAACGCCGCGGCCTGTCCGTGGCGAACAAGCCGGACAGCCACGACATCTGCTTCATCCCGGACGGCGATACGGCCGGCTGGCTCGCCGAGAAGATCGAGATGACCACCGGCGACATCGTGGACGAGGCCGGAACCAAGGTAGGGGAGCACCCCGGAGCCAACGCCTTCACCGTAGGCCAGCGCCGCGGCCTCAAGCTGGGTACCCCCGCCGCTGACGGCAAGCCGCGCTTCGTGCTGGAAATCCGGCCCAAGGAAAACAAGGTGGTTGTCGGGCCCGAAGCCCTGTTGGCCATCGACGAGATCCGCGGGATCAAGGTGTCCTGGGCGGGCCTGCCCATCGCCGAGGTGGCTACCGGCGCCGAGTTCGATTGCTATGCGCAGGTGCGCGCCCACGGCGATCCGGTTCCCGCGAAGGCCTCGGTCGAGCGGCATGTCGACGACGCCGGCATCGAGCGCGAGGGCCTCGTGGTGACCCTCGTCGATCCCCTCCGCGGAGTGGCCCCCGGTCAGACCATCGTGCTCTACCAAGGCACCCGTGTCCTCGGCCAGGCAACTATCGACGTCGCCCGGTCGCTTCAGCGCGCGGAACTCTAAGCCCGGCCACTCGCCGCAGCGGGTGAATCCGCGCTCGCAAGACTGTTAGCGCTAACGGGCCTGTTTCATCAGCGTCCAGTGCGGCCTGCCGCTTTCCCCTAGCCGAGTATGCGCCAAAAGAAAAGTAAATTTTGTGTCTCAACTCACAAAATCAAACGTTTCACCAGAAAAGCTTCTGATTGAATCGTGGAGTCAGGAGTATGCGCTCCTAAGAAATTACCGACGGCGGTTTGCCGTATCCATCGAACAGAAAGTTCACTGATGGCATTGAACAAAAAAGCCTTGCGAAGCGCTATCGCGTTCGCGGGCATCTCCGTATTCGCTTTGACGGCCTGCACGGGCCCGGCGGGCGGCGGCGGTTCAGCTTCCTCAGCTGCCAGCGGTCCGATCGCTTATGGCACCACCGATAAGGTGACCGCACTCGATCCCGCAGGCTCGTACGACAACGGTTCCTTCATGGTGATGAACCAGGTCTATTCCTTCCTCCTCAACTCGAAGCCAGGAAGCGCCGACCCCGTTCCGGACCTGGCAGCGTCGGCGTCGTTCACGTCGCCCACCGAGTACACCGTCAAGCTGAAGCCCGGACTCAAGTGGGCCAATGGCCACACGCTGGACTCCACCGACGTCAAGTTTTCCTTCGACCGCCAGCTCAAGATCAACGACCCCGCTGGTCCGGCAAGCCTGCTCGAAAACCTGGACAGCGTCACCACCCCGGACGCCAACACGGCCGTTTTCAAGCTGAAGCTCGCCAACGACCAGACGTTCCCGCAGATCCTCAGCAGCCCGGCCGCGCCGATCGTGGACCACCAGGTCTTCCCGGCCGACAAGCTCCTTTCGGATGACGACATCATCAAGGCCAAGGCGTTCTACGGCCAGTACACGATCGACAGCTACAAGAAGAACGAGCTCATCAGCCTCAAGGCCTACCCTGACTACCAGGGTGTCCTGGGCAAGCCGGCCAACGACGCCGCAACGATCAAGTACTACGCCGAGCCGACCAACATGAAGCTGGACATCCAGCAGGGCAACATCGACGTTGCGAACCGAAGCCTCAGCGCCACCGACGTCGACGACCTCAAGAAGGACTCCAAGGTCAAGGTCAACGTTGGTCCCGGCGGCGAGATCCGCTACATCACGTTCAACTTCAACACCATGCCGTTCGGTGCCAAGGCAACCGGTGCCGACCCGGCCAAGGCACTTGCCGTGCGCCAGGCGATCGCCAACCTCGTTGACCGCCAGGCAATCGCCGACCAGGTCTACAAGGGCACCTACCTGCCGCTGTACTCCAACGTCCCCAGCGGTTTCCTGGGCGCCAACGAGTCGTTCAAGGATGCCTACGGCGACAACGGAAAGCCGAGCTTGGACAAAGCCAAGAAGGTTCTTTCCGATGCCGGGGTCAAGGACGTCGTCACGCTGAACCTCCAGTACAACCCGGACCACTACGGCAAGTCCTCGGGCGACGAGTACGCCATGATCAAGGACCAGCTCGAGAAGTCGGGCCTCTTCAAGGTGAACCTGCAGTCCACCGAATGGGTGACCTACAGCAAGGCCAGCCGCGCCGACGAGTACCCGCTCTTCCAGTTCGGTTGGTTCCCCGACTTCAGCGACCCCGACAACTACCTGACCCCGTTCTTCCCGAACGGCGGCTTCCTGAAGAACCACTTCAACGACCAGGCCGTGACCGACCTGATCAACAAGCAGCTGACCACCACGGACAAGTCGGCTCGCGAATCCACCATCAAGGACGCCCAGAACGCTCTGGCAAAGGACATTTCCACTTTGCCGCTGCTCCAGGGTGCCCAGGTTGCCATCTCGGCGAAGGGCGTGAACGGCGTCGACAAGACGCTTGACGCTTCCTTCAAGTTCCGACTGGGAACTATTTCAAAGTAAGCAGCCGGTAGGGGGAGGCGGGTGCCAACAGGTGCTTTGCCTCCCCTTATTGCTGATTGCCTCACATTTTGAGCAAAACCCCGCGCGATCCGCGGGCAATGAACTTTAGGTAGCAATGACAACACTTATAGAGGTGCCCGACGTCGAACCGGACGCGGTCGCTCCCAAGAGTAAATCAGCGGGCGGGGGTCTCGGCAGGTACATCGTGGTCAGGTTCTTCCTGATCATTCCCACGATCTTCATCCTCGTGACGCTGGTTTTCTTCCTCATGCGGGTCATCGGAGACCCCATCACCGCAGCCCAGGGCGGCCGGCTTCCCCCGGATGTCCTGGCGCAGCGAATCCACGACGCCGGTTACGACCGGCCGATCATCATCCAGTACTTCGAATACCTGGGCCAGTTGATCACCGGTAACTTCGGCACCACCATCACGGACCGGCGGCCCGTCGTCGAAATGCTGTCGACCTTCGGTGCAGCCACCCTTGAGCTCTCGATCAACGCCCTCATCGTGGCGCTCGCGGTCGGCATCCCGCTGGGCATGATCGCCGCGCAACGGCGCGACAAGGCGTCTGACGCTTTCCTTCGCTGCTTTGCCATCCTCTGCTACGCCACTCCGGTCTTCTTCTCCGGACTCCTGCTGAAGCTGACGTTCTCCGTTTGGCTCGGATGGCTCCCAGTGGCCGGTCGCGTATCCACCCGCACTGAGCTGACCATGGGCCAACTTGCCGCTCCCACCGGCATTTACTGGCTCGACGCCGTGCGCAGCGGCAATCTCACGGCACTCGGCGACGTCGTGTCCCACGCCGTTTTGCCCGCTATCGCGTTGGGCCTCCTGACCGCGGGTGTCTTCCTGCGACTCGTCCGGACAAACGTCATCGGGACCCTGGGCAAGGATTACGTCGAGGCCGGCCGTTCCCGCGGCGTCAGCGAGTTCCGACTCGTGACGAAGCACGCCTACAAGCCGGCGCTTATCCCCATCATCACCGTCATGGGCTTGCAGATCGCCCTGATGCTCGGCGGAGCCGTACTCACCGAGACCACCTTCGAATGGAAGGGCCTTGGCTACCAGCTGGTCCAATACCTGAACGCGAGGGACTTCGTAGCGGTCCAGGGCATCGTGGTGCTGCTGGCCGTCATCGTCGCATTTACCAACTTCGTCGTGGACGTCGTCGCCGCGCTGATCGACCCGCGAGTGAGGTACTGACATGAGCACCGCAACAATTTCAGGACGGAAGAAGTCCTTCCTGTCCGGACTTCCTGTCATCTCCCACGTCAAAAAGAGCGTCGGCCTCCAGCGGGGCATGCTCATCACCGGGCTTGTGCTGACCGGGCTCTTCCTTCTTTCGACCGTGCTCGCGCCGTTCATCGCGCCGTACGGCTATTCCCAGCTGAGTGACGCAACAGGCTCGTTCCCCACCCAGGAGGCTCCCGGCGGCAAGCACCTGCTCGGCACCACAGTCGGCGGCTATGATGTCCTCTCCCGCGTCCTGTGGGGTTCACAGACCGCCGTGACCGTGATCGTCGTCGCCGTGGTGATGTCCATCTTCCTCGGCGTGGCGCTCGGCCTCCTCAGTGGTTACTTCGGTGGCTGGCTGGACCGGGTGCTGGTAGTCATCGCCGATGCCATTTATGCCTTTCCCTCCCTGCTCCTGGCGATCGTCATGTCGATCGTCATCAGCCGTGGCCAGTCGAGCTTCTGGGGCGGCATCCTCGCCTGTTCCTTCTCGATCACCGTGGTGTTCGTTCCGCAGTATTTCCGCGTGATCCGGGCCGAAACCATCCGGCTCAAGGCCGAGCCATTCGTGGAATCGGCCATGGTCCTGGGCGCGTCCAGCCTCCGGATCATCACCCGGCACATCTTCAAGAACGCCACCAGGACGCTTCCATTGATGTTCACCCTGAACGCCTCCGAAGCGATCCTGACCCTTGCGGGCCTTGGCTTCCTGGGCTTCGGCATTGAACCATCCTCGGCCGCCGAATGGGGCTTCGACCTCAACAAGGCCATGGCGGACGCGTCCTCCGGCATTTGGTGGACCGGCGTCTTCCCCGGTATCGCGATCGTCCTGACCGTGCTGGGGCTGACGTTGGTCGGCGAAAGCATCAACGACCTCAACGATCCCCGCCTACGCGGCCGGAAGCGTGCTGGAGGCAAGGCCTCCCGCTCCAAGGCCGCAGTTGGAACCGACGGCACGAACACAGGGGCCACCACCGCTCCTGAACCAGAAGCAGGTAAGGCATGACCACCAACATCGGCAACATTTCGGACCAGCCGCTGACATCCGGGCAGCCCGTCCTGGACATCGAACGGCTCAAAGTCACCTTTGCCACCGACAGCGGCGACGTCTACGCGGTCAAGGACGTCAGCCTTGAGGTCAAAGCCGGCGAAGTGCTGGCGATCGTAGGGGAGTCAGGTTCCGGCAAGACCGTCACGGCCAAGACCATTCTCGGCCTCCTCCCTGAAACGGCCATCAGCTCCGGGGCTGTGCTGATCAACGGCAACAACGTCATCAGCGTGAGCGCGTCCAAACTGCGCAAGATCCGTGGCCGCGACGTGGCCATGGTCTTCCAAGAACCGTCAACGGCCCTGAACCCGGTGTTCACGGTCGGATGGCAAATCGCCGAAGGCATCCGGGCACACGCCTCGGACGGACACCGCATCTCGGCCAAGGAGGCCAAGAAACGGGCCACCGAAGCCCTGCGGAAGGTGGGCATCCCCGATCCCGAAACCCGCGTCAACTACTATCCGCACCAGCTTTCCGGAGGCCAGAAGCAGCGCGTCGTCATCGCGGCCGCGCTTGCCTTGAACCCCGGCTTGATCGTGGCGGACGAACCGACGACGGCGCTGGATGTCACTGTCCAGGCCGAGATCCTTCAGTTGCTCCGGGACTTGCGGGACAAGTACGGCACCTCGATTGTGCTCATTACGCACAATATGGGCGTCGTGGCCGACCTGGCCGACCGCGTCGTGGTCATGTACCAAGGCGACGTCGTCGAAGAGGCCACCGCGAGGGTCCTTTTCGCCGAGCCGAAGCAGGACTACACCAAGAAGCTGCTGGCCGCTGTGCCGCACCTTGGCCGCAACTCAGCGTCCGAGGGGGCCACCGAACGGTTGCACCAGACCGGGAAGATCCTGGTCGAGGCCAAGAACCTCACCATCGAGTATCCGGGCCGCCTCGGCAAGCCCGGGTTCAAAGCCGTGGACGACGTCAGCTTCACGGTCTCCGAGAACGAGGTCTTCGGCCTGGTCGGCGAGTCCGGTTCGGGCAAGTCCACCATCGGTCGCGCCATAGCAGGCCTCAACAGGGCAACCGGCGGCAGCCTCAAGGTCCTTGGCTACGAAATGCTGGGATTCAAGGAGCACACGTTCAAGCCGCTGCGCAAGGACATCGGCTTCGTCTTCCAGGACCCGGCCGCCTCGTTCAACCCTCACCTGACCATCGGCGAGTGCGTCGCGGAACCGCTGCTGATCCATACCCACCCGAGCCCGGCCCAAGCACGCCTGCGCGTGGCGCAGTTGCTCGAATCGGTCCAATTGCCGGCGTCGTACGCTGAACGCTTTCCGCATGAGCTCTCGGGCGGGCAGCGCCAGCGCGCTTCGCTGGCGCGTTCGCTCGCGCTCAACCCGCGCCTCCTGATCGCCGATGAGCCCACCTCGGCCCTCGACGTTTCCGTGCAGGCAAAGGTCCTGGAACTGTTCAAGGACATCCAGGAAGAGTTCGGTTTTGCTGCGCTGTTCATCAGCCACGATCTCGCCGTGGTGGATATTCTCTCCCACTGGGTGGGCGTGTTGTACAAGGGCAAGCTCGTGGAGCAAGGGATCGGCAGCCAGATCATGGGCAATCCCCAGCACGACTACACCCGCAAGCTCATTGCCTCGCTGCCGGTGCCGGATCCTGACGAACAGGCCCGACGCCGGGAAGAGAACCGCGCGCTGCTGGGCATCTAGCCCTCCATCCAAGCGGCGATCCGCAAGAACGGACATGCCCGCCCTTCTCCACGAAGGGCGGGCATGTCCGTTCTGCGCGGCTATTCGGACACGATGCTGATGTTGAAGAGCTTGTCCTTCGGTTGGCGCACGAAGATCCGGAGCCACAGCGGCATCCACATTTCAAGGCCACGGGCAACGTCGAGCCCGCCCAGGTCGTGGATGTGTTCCGGAAGCCAGCCGAACTCCCGCAGGAGCGCGACGACGGTGGCTTTCGCGTCGTCGTCGTTCCCCGCCACGAAGACGTCATGGGCACCATCGGCGAGCCTGAGCGGATCAACCATCAGGGGAGCAGTCAAGGTGTTGAGGGCCTTGACCACACGCGCCGCGGGGAAGGAGCGCTGGATGGTTTCGGCAATGCTGTCGGTATTGCAGACGGAGAGCGACGGCGGGAAGCCGGCGGAAAAATCCAGCGGATTGGACACATCCACCAGGACCTTGCCCGCCAGGTTCGCAGCCCCGGCTTCGCTCAACGCCGCGAGCGAGACCATGCCCGGGGTTGCGTTGACCACGAGCTCGGCCATGGCTGCCGCCTGCGCGAAGGAACCGGAGCTTGCCCCCGGACCCGCCTGCGCCGCCCACTCCGTCCCCTTGGGATTGCCGGCTTCCCGGGAACCCATCATGACCTCGTGGCCTACGGCCACCAATTTGTCGGCCAGGGTATGCCCCACCATTCCGGTGCCAAGAACTGCGATTTTCATGCGTGCTCTCCTTATCATCGGCGCGGACATGCCCATTCTGCCCCTCAAGGGCCGGCCCGCACACCCTAGACTGGAGGAATGACCGAGCAGAACCACGCCCTCCCCGACGCCGACTCCTTCGATCTTTCCGCCAGCTCCCTCGCCGGCCGCGTGGACCAGGCCGTCATGGACGAGTTGCTCTCCATCCGCTCCAGCATCGACAACATCGATGCCACCCTCGTCTTCCTCCTCGCGGAGCGGTTCAAAGCCACCCAGAAAGTGGGAGTCCTGAAGGCGACGCACAAGCTTCCCGCCGGGGACCCGGGACGCGAGTCCGCCCAGATCGCGCGGCTCCGCCGGCTCGCCGAAGAAGCGCACCTCGATCCTGCCTTCGCGGAGAAGTTCCTGAATTTCATCATCAGTGAGGTCATCCGGCACCACGAGGCAATCGCCGAAGGCCACCAGGCTTCCATCGCGCAGGCCTGAACACGTGGCCGCCGAGACCGCGCAGAAAGCCGAAACCGCGCAGAACCAGGTCAGCGCCACGGCATTGGGTCCTTGGCCCGGAACGGATCCTGCTGAGGCAGCCCGGATCATCCGCGGCGAACTGGGCAGCCCGCACCTGCCGTTCCTGGCCGAGCTTCCGGATCGTGGCGTGGGCTCGGATGCCCTCGGCCGGACGGCATCGCTCCTGGTCGAGCTGGCCATCGATGTGCAGCCGCACGGCTGGCGCCTGGTTGACCGCCCGGGGAAAGACCTGCGGCGTGCGAAGTCCGCCCTTGCCACCGACATCAATATCCTCGCCGACGTTGCCGGCTCGGAAGAATCCTCCGCCGACGAACTCAAGATTCAGCTGCGCGGCCCCTTGAGCCTAGCCGCGGGCCTTTACTTGCATAACGGGGAGCGCGCCCTTCTTGACTACGGCGCCCGCAGGGACATTGCGGAGTCCTTGGCCGCCGGAGTCGCCGAGCACGTATCCAAAGTCCGCGCTGCCGTGCCCGGCGCCGCGATCGTGGTCCAGCTCGACGAACCGGACATCTCCTCCGTGCTGGCCGGCACCATCCCGACGGCGAGTGGCTACCGCACCCTGCGTTCCATCCCTGGCGAGGAAGTCACGGGAGCCTGGCGGTTGGTGATCGACGCGCTGCGGGCCGCAGGAGTGGCCGAGACCGTGGTTTCCGTTCCGGAAATCGAAGCCCCGATCCAGCAGATCCTCTCCTCCGGAGCTGACGGCGTCGCCCTACCGCTCAAAGCACTCACTACGCGCCAATGGGAACAAATTGCCACTGCGGTGGAAGCGGGCAAACGCCTATGGGCCGGCGCTTTGCCCGTAGGGAATCCACGGGCAACCCTGCCACGCACCGCCGAGCTCGTGGACACCGTCTGGCAACCGTGGCGCCAACTCGGTCTGCCGGCGTCGAGCCTGGGTGCCGTGCGGGTCACGCCGTCGGACGGCCTGGCCGGATTCTCGCCGTCGGGGGCTAAAGAGGTTCTTAACCGCTTGACCCAGATTGCGGATGGGCTCAACCAGATCGCGCTCGGTTAGCCTGCCGTCCGGGCCCTTCTAGACGCGCCGTTCCCAACGGTCCGGCTCGGCGTAACGGGGGAGCCCGACGGCGGCAGTGGCGGAACGCTTGGCAACTGCACCATCGTTCGCGGGCAGCGAGGGCGCCAAACGGTAGTCGAAGGAGCCGGCATAGACCAGCACCAGTCCGACCTGCGGCTGAAGCACCTTCACCTGGATCCGATGCTTTCCTTCTGCCGCATCCCACCACTGCTCTGCATAGGCTTTTGCGTCGAGGGAAGCCGGCAAGCTGAGCCTCAGCGGCCCCAGGAACAGGCGTGATGCACCCGAGACACCGCGAAGACGCCCTTCCGCGGTGACATCCAGGTCCAACGCCGTGGCCAGCCTGCGGCATCGGCCCAAATAGTCGACCAAGCGGGTGCCACCGTCGTGGGCGGCCTCCGCGACAGTGGTGTCATGGAACAAGCGGGTGTGCCCGGGAAAGAATATTTCACGCCGGGCCGTGAGGCTGGACCGTCCGAAGGGATCAAGGTGCGCATGATTTTCGATGCGGAACGGGATGCGCTCGCCGTACTCGGGGAAGAAGGCCTCTTCGCCGGCAACCGTGGCAAGGAGTGGGCGGAGCCACTTCTGCCTGCAACCGACCACATCGAATACGCCCTCGCCGATTCCGTAAGATCCGGAGCCCGGGGCCAGGGAGAAATAGTCCTGGAGTTCGGGCTGCAATTGCCGGAACTTAGCGCCCAGCGCCAACTCGTAGATGGGTGTGCTCATGTGCTTTCCTCGGATTCCGGGTTGTTGATATCTGGACTGGGCGCCTGGCAAGGCTATAAGCGTCCCGCGGCCTTCAGCCGAATGTACGCATCCGCCAGGAGCGGCGGCAGTTCCAACGGCTCGGCGTCGACTACCTCCGCGCCAAGCTGGCGCAATTGGGCGCTGACGGCCTCACGGTCCAGCAGGGCACGTTCGGCGGCGGAGGCACGGAAGACCTGGCTCGCCGTCGTGCGTTCTTCCTTCATTCGGCCCAGCAAGGGGTCCCGCACCGATCCAAGCAGCACGACGTGCTGCCGTACGAGTTGCGCCACCAAAGGAATGAGTCCTTCTTCGGGTGCGCCGCTGTCGAGCGAGGTCAACAGGACCACAAGGGAACGGTGCGCCGAAATGGCCCGTACTTGAGCCGGGATCTGGGTCCAGTCCATCTCGATCAGTTCCGCCTCCAGCGGAGCCATGGCCTGGACCAAGGAGCCGAGCAGATTGCCTTTGGCCGCTGAATCGACGCGCCCGCGGACGCGCCTGTCGAAAGCGAAGAAGTCCACGCGGTCTCCGCCCCGCTCTGCCAGCACCGCAAGCAGGAGAGCCGCTTCCATCCCGGTGTCCAGGCGGGGCTCGTCGTCGATCCGGGCTGCTGCCGTGCGCGAGGTATCGAGCATGATGACGACGCGGCGGTCCCGTTCGGGTCGCCAGGTCCGGACGACGACGGCGGTGCGCCGGGCGGTTGCCCGCCAGTCGATGGAGCGCACGTCGTCGCCCCGGACGTAATCGCGGAGGGAATCGAATTCCGTGCCGGCCCCGCGGATCTGCACGGCCGCTTTGCCGTCGAGCTCCCGGAGTTTTCGCAGCTTGGACGGCAAATGCCGCTTGGAATGGAACGGCGGCAGAACGCGAAGACGGCCGGGAAGGGTCACGGTGCGTTGCCTGGCAGCCAGGCCGAGCGGGCCGAAGGAACGGAGCGTTACGTGCGGTGCCGACAGGTCCCCGCGCCGTGTTGGCTTCAGGGCCACCGACATCCGACGCCGCTCACCAGCAGGGATTTCAACACGCTGGACCGGGGCGACCGTCCCCGCGGAGGGTTGCCACGCGTCACGCACCACTCCGCGGAATCTACGGCGATTGCCGTTTTCCAGCGTCAGAACGGACTCCGTGTCCGCGTGCAGGGTGACATTCCCGGGATCCTTGCGTTGAAGGGCGATTTTGGCCGGGGACGCGGCCAGCAGGAGGTCGGACAACACCAACGCCAGCAGCAAGGCGGTGGCGAGAAGGACCGTACTCCAGGCGGGAAACAGCAGCAAGGGGGCCAACGCGGCGAAAACGAGCAGCACAAAGCGGCCTGTGATCGCCATTCAGTACTGCCCGAAGTAGAGAGTCATGAGGCGAGGCCAATCAGCGCGGCACGGGGACGGACGCCAGGATGCTGCCAAGGACATCATCTACATGCACACCGTCCATTTGGGCTTCGGGTCGCAGTCCGACACGGTGCCTCAAACACGGCAACGAGAGCGCTTTGACGTCGTCGGGGGTGACGAAGTTGCGCCCGGACAACCATGCCCAGGCACGCGAGGTGTTCAGAAGCGCCGTCGCGCCGCGCGGGGAGACTCCCAGCTGGAACGACGGCGCTGCCCGCGTCGCCCGCACGACGTCCACGATGTAGCCGAGGATCTCGGGGGCCACTGTCACTTCGGCCACCGCGTCGCGGGCATTCTGGAGTTCGGCGACGCCCGCTACTGGCCTGACTCCCGCAGCCAGCAAATTGCGCGGATCAAATCCTTCCGAGTGCCTGCGGACCACTTCGATCTCTTCGGCACGTCCGGGCAGCGGCATGGAGAGCTTGAGCAGGAAGCGGTCCAGTTGCGCCTCGGGCAGGGGATAGGTGCCCTCGTACTCGACAGGGTTTTGGGTGGCGGCAACAATGAACGGCGACGGCAAAGGCCGGGAGAGTCCGTCCACGGATACCTGGCGCTCCTCCATGGCTTCCAGCAGCGACGCCTGGGTCTTGGGCGGCGTTCGGTTGATTTCGTCGGCCAGCATGATGTTTGTGAACACTGGTCCTTCGCGGAAGGTGAATTCCGAGGTGTGCGAGTCGTAGACGAGTGAGCCGGTGACGTCGCCCGGCATGAGGTCCGGAGTGAACTGGACGCGCTTCGTATCCAGGCTCAACGCGGTGGACAAGGCCCGTACCAGGAGGGTTTTGGCGACGCCCGGAACACCCTCAAGCAGTACGTGGCCACCGCACAGCAGCGCGATGAGCATGCCCGACACCGTTGCATCCTGCCCGACCACGGCCTTGCCTACTTCGTGACGGACGTCCAGCAGGGCTTTGCGGGCAGGGTCGGACCGGGTAGCCGCCTGCGTTGGCTGCCCCTGCGACGCCGGGCCGCCCGGGTAGCCATAGCTGCCGTCGGTGTAGCTGTTTGCTTGATTGCTCATTGCGTGATTACTCATGGGGCTGTTGCCTCCTGCTCGAGTGTTTCGATGCTTTGTGCCCAGTGGACGAGTTCTGATTCGGTGCGTGGCCGGTGGTCCAGCAGGAGCATGCGCAACTCCTGTGCAGGCTGGTTGACCTTTCGGGACACGGCATCGAGGACGGCCTCCGCGCGGGCTTCGGGGCCGAGCCGGAAGTGCTTGGCAAGCCTGGTCAAAGTGCCGGCCCGGAGATTGTCGGCGGCCTGGCCGACAGCGCGGGAATCCTGATAGAGACGGGCACGGCCTTCGGCGGTCTCTACAGCCTTGACCACCACCGGCAGCGGCTCAAACACGAGCGGACCAAGCCGCCTGCCCCGCCACAGCACAGCGAGCAACGCGACCACCGCCAGCCACAATCCCAGGAAGCCAACCCACGGCGGCGCCAATTCCTCCAGCGTGGGCGGTGTGCCATTATTCGGTACGTCTCCAAGGCCTGGCAGATACCAGACGAGATCCGGCGTTGGCCCGAGGGTCCGAAGAGTCAGTGCGGCATTGCCCTCTACCTGCAGGAGATCGTTGCTGAGAACGGCCGTGCTGCCGAGAACCACCAGCCGACCGTCCGCACTGGCCGCGTACATGCCTCCGTCGTTGCTGCCAGGCCGGTAGCACGTCACATCGGCTCCCGTGTAAAGGAACGCGCCCTTGCCGGAGACACGCCCCGCAACAAGTG
This sequence comes from Arthrobacter sp. 01T428, assembly GCF_056398685.1. Lineage (NCBI taxonomy): Bacteria > Bacillati > Actinomycetota > Actinomycetes > Micrococcales > Micrococcaceae > Arthrobacter > Arthrobacter sp. 01T428. The sequence continues at coordinate 471,406 of NZ_JBFTPW010000001.1, forward strand.
GATCCGTTTGCCCGCACCCTGCTTCCAACGTTGACGTCCCGTTGGGAACCACTCCGGCATGACGGATCTCGCGGCTCAGCCCCGTCAGGGTTCGGAAGCCGGGAGCGATGACCACCACGCGGTCGGCCGATTGCAGCAGGCTGTGCAACTGGGCGGAATCGAGATAGCCGTTGCGGTCATACAACAAGACGGTGGCGCGTGGTTTCCCGGCCAGCAGCGAGGTTGTCGTCGCGAATGAATCGGATTCCGTGACCGTGACTCCGTGCCGCCGGAGGATTTCGGCCGCAGCCATGGCGCCATCAGGAGCGGCATTGCGGGCGGAGAGGGGTGCCGTGTCCGTGTTCGTCGGGGACTGGAACACAGTGACAGATCCGAGTACCGCCACGATGGCCCCGATGATGATCCAGGCCATATGGCGGCGCAACCAACCCCGCAGTTGCGCGGACCACCGGACTGTTTGAGTGTCCGATGTCATCGCGGCACCGCCAAACCGTTGGCGGACTGCCCGGCGAAATCAGGTTTCATGGCCGATAGTCCGGTGTCCAGTGAGAGGACGGCTGCATGGTCGGAAGCGGTGGCGGTCGCCTTTCCGTATTTCACGCCATCGAAAATCCTGGCGGCTTCCTCAAGCCGCGAACTGGCGTCCCCGAACGCGCGCCCCAATTGGGCAGCCGCCTCGTCCGCGGTCCGGCCAGCCTGGACGTCAATGACTGCCCGGTCCTCCGCAGAGCGAACCACGGCGCGGAACTGTTCGACGACGGCCGTTTGCCAGTCTTCACGGCTTGCCGCTGCAGATGCGCGGGCGCGGAACGTATCGGCATCAACCGTCGGCTCGCCGTCGAAAACCTTCGCCGACGCCTTCTTCCGCGCGTTGAGCCTCGGCCTGACGACCATCACGGCAACCACAATGAGGACCACGGCCAGGACGCCGATCAGCGGCACGCCGATATTTGCCCCACCCATGGAATCGCCGTTCAAGGAACGGAGCCAGTCGACGAACTGATTCCATACCTCGCCGATCCAACTTGGCTTGGCCGATGCGTACTGCTGCTTGGACAGTTCTTCGGCCGCCCACCGCTGGGCCTCGCCGCGGTCCGGATCAACGGGAGGCTCGATGGCAGGGAGAAGAAGAGCAAGGGACGCGGAGACCGGGATCATCCTTGTGGGGTACCCTGGGCGGTGTTCGGCGGCCATGGATGCGCACCGACTTGACGTGCCCTGCGCCGGCCGGGAACGCCGTCGGGATCTTCCCCGGTCTCCAGAAGCCGCAGGAGCTCCACGTCCAGCCCGTCGCGTCGCATCCTCAGGTCCATGTAGATCAGGGCTGCTACGGAGGTTTGGAAAGCGAAGCCAACTGCGCTTACGAGGACCCCTACGACCAGCGAGGCCACGGCGAGGACAATCGCCGTCGTGGTCACTTGTGCGGCGCCGGCATGGGGGGCGAACACGGAGTTTATTCCACCGGAAGCCAAGCCCAGGGGAATCTGGATGACCGACCCGATGATAAATACCATGAAGGCCACCAGCAGCGTGATTCCGAAGATCCGCCACCAATTCCGGCGCGTCAGCGTCCACGAGCGCCGAAGACCGGCGAAGACGCCGAGTTCTTCTACGGTGATGGCGGCCGGGGCCACCAACAGTTTCGTATAGATCCAGAAAAATACGACGGCCGCGCCGAAGACCAACGGGAAAAGCAAGAGCACCCCGGCCGGACCCAATCCGGCCAGGACGAGGACGGCCAGCAAGAACAGGACCAGGAAGAACAACAATGATCCAGCAAGGAGGAGGGCGGCAAGTCCTACCAAGGGCCAGATACGCGAGCGGGCCAAGGACCACATTTGCTTGAACCCCGTGGGCCGGTTCAACGCGGATCTGGCGACGGGAATGGCCATGACCCCTTGAAGGACGGCTGTGAGCACCATAGTGAGCAAGGAAATTCCCATGATCCCTGCAGTGGCGCCAACGGCCGGGCCAAGATACCGCATCGCCTCGTCCTGGCTCGTGAATCCTCCTACGGGAGGTTCGACCATCCCGAGCATGCCCAGCGCGGCCACCTCGTTCAATGCGCCGGCAACGGCCTGGACAATGAGGGCGGAGCCGAACATGGTTTTGGCGTTCCGGCGGACGGTCTGGAATGCACCGTCCATGATTTCACCGAAGAAGAGCGGCCGGAGGGGCACGATTCCGGGTTTCGGGGGAGCCACATAGCGGGGCTGGCCGTACGGCGGCGGACCGCCTGCCGGCCAGCGCGGATCGACCGGCGGGCCCCACGATTGCCCCGGATACTGCGGCACGCCCCATTGCGGTGGGGTGCCCCATTGTGGCTGGGCGCCCGGTTGCGGCGCGCCCCATTGTGGCTGGGCGCCCCACGGTGGCCGCGGTCCCTGTTCAGGCCGGTAACCCGGATCGGGTTGTGACACGTTTTCCTCCCCAAAAGATGCGTCCGCGGCAATGCACGGACCCCGAAAGGGGCCGTTCGCACCAGCCTATAGTTCCGCCGTCGCGCCTCATAGCCCATTTGCTTGCGGGCTGCAGCGCGCCATGCCGTGATCGGGCTCAACGGGACAAAGGCTTGGTCATAAGGGAATATATAACTATGAAGGCACGCATCCTGGTAGTAGACGACGACGAAGCGCTGGCCGAAATGATCGGCATCGTGCTGCGGAACGACGGCTTCGACCCGGTTTTTTGCGCGGACGGCGGACAAGCGCTGGAGGTGTTTCGTTCCTCCAAACCGGATCTGGTACTGCTTGACCTGATGCTGCCCGGATCGGACGGCATCGAAGTGTGCCGCCAGATCCGCGGGGAGTCGGACGTTCCCATCGTCATGCTCACCGCCAAATCGGACACCTCCGACGTCGTCCGCGGCCTTGAATCCGGTGCTGACGACTACGTGCCCAAGCCTTTCAAGCCAGCCGAGCTCGTGGCCCGGGTCCGCGCCCGGTTGCGTCCGGGCGACCAGAAAGCGCCCGAGACCCTGCGGATTGCCGACGTCACCATCGACGTCGCGGGCCACTTGGTGACGCGCGGCGGCGAGCGGATTTCGCTGACACCCCTGGAATTCGATCTGTTGGTCGCGCTGGCGCGCAAGCCCTGGCAGGTCTTCACCCGCGAACTGCTCCTTGAGCAGGTGTGGGGCTACCGCCACGCTGCCGACACCCGGCTGGTCAACGTCCATGTCCAGCGCCTGCGGTCCAAGATCGAGCGTGACCCGGAAGCTCCCGAAGTTGTATTGACGGTTCGTGGTGTCGGATATAAAGCAGGCGCCTGAGTCTTCCACCGGCGAGCCCGGCACCGACCAGGAGGCCCCGGAGGCCAAGGTCAAACACCCCGTTTCAGGACATCCTGTCCCGGAACACACGGACGCCCGGGCATTGAATCTCCCGTGGATCCTGGAGCGCACACGCATTTGGACGCGCCGCGCCCTGATCCTGGCACTGCGTGTCTCCCGCCTCGTGGTGACCGGACTTCGCCACATCCGGCCAGGGATCCGGTACTTGTGGCGCGCCTTGCTGCGCCGTTGGCGCCGCTCCCTCGAATTCAGGACCGTCGCGGTGACAATCGTGCTGTCGATGGTGTCGTTTGCGGTGGTCGGCGCATATCTCTCGAACCAAATAGCGAACAACCTTTTCCAGGAGCGTTTGAAGCAAGCCGAGTCCGAAAGCCGCTACTACGTCAAGCAAGTCCAGGACACCTTTGACGGGTCACAGGCCAACGACCAATCAAGCGTCATCACACTTGTCTATGACACGCTCAAAGCGGTGGAAGGCAACGGCTCGGTCATCCAGAGGAGATACGTCTTCGAAGCGATGCCCGAACAAACCAAACCGCGCAACCGCTGGGTGGAATCGCGGGCCTCGGATCAGTTGACGGTCCGCGTCATTCCTCCGGCCCTTCGCAAGTCTGTGCAGGAATCGGGCAAGGACCAGTACTGGGCTTCCACCGAGTTCCCCGTCGGCAACCAGGACCACCCCGGGATCGCGGTCGGGAACAAAGTCACCTTCAATGGCACGGTCTACGAGCTCTATCTCCTCTACGACCTGGATACCGCCCAACAAACCCTGGACGAAATCCAGAACGTGCTGTGGGCGGGCGGAGCCGCACTCATCCTCATGATCGGCGGTATTGCCTGGTACGTGACCAGGAACGTCGTGAGTCCGGTGAGCCATGCCGCGGTCGTCTCCGAGAAGCTGGCCGCAGGCCAGTTGCAGGAGCGGATGGTGGTCAAGGGCGAAGACGAGGTGGCCAGGCTGGGCGCCTCCTTCAACCACATGGCCGCGAGCCTGCAGGAGCAGATTACGCAGCTGGCCACGTTGTCCCAGATGCAGCAGCGGTTCGTTTCCGATGTGTCCCATGAACTGCGGACACCGCTCACGACCGTTCGGATGGCAGCCGAAGTGTTGTTCGACGCCCGCGATGACTTCGACCCCATCAACAAGCGTTCCGCCGAGCTGCTTTACAACCAGGTGGAGCGCTTCCAGTCGCTGCTTTCGGATCTGCTGGAGATTTCCCGCTTCGACGCAGGGGCCGCCGTGTTGGACTCCGAGCCGACGGACATCTTCCAAGTCGTTTCCCATGTCATCGACGGTGCCTCTCCCGTTGCCGCCGAATATGGCTCCGAAGTTCGCCTTACCTCGCGCCACAAGCGGATCATCGTGGAGATGGACGCCCGCAGGATCGATCGCATCCTGCGGAACCTGCTGCTCAACGCCGTCGAACACGGCGAGGGGAAACCGGTCCACGTTTCCGTTGCCGCCAACCAAGAGGCAGTCGCCATCTCTGTGCGTGACTTCGGCATAGGGATGACCCCGGCAGAAGCCGCGCGGGTCTTTGATCGTTTCTGGCGCGCCGATCCCGCGCGTGCGCGGACCACGGGTGGCAGCGGACTGGGACTCTCCATCGCCGCAGAGGACACCAAGCTCCACAACGGTTGGTTGCAAGCTTGGGGGCGCAAGGGATCCGGTTCCAACTTCCGGCTGACGCTGCCTCTCAAGAAGGGTGGCACCATCGTGAAATCACCGTTGCAGCTTGAACCGGCAGACATCCATTTGCCGGGCGCCGCTCCTGAGCGCCAGATGCTCGTATTGGATGCCGGCGATCCGCCACTCGAGCGCGGTTCCGCCGCGGACCCGGGGCTGGAAGACACGCCGGCGCCGCCACTACTGCCTCCCGTACTGCCCGCCGAACTGCCCGCCGTACTGCCTCCGGCAGGACACGACGACGACGACCAAGCCGAAGGGGGAACGGCACCTTGAGTTCCCGACGCCCGTACCTCTCCCGACGCCCGTACGTGTTAAGGGCCGTGATCGCCGTTCTTGCTGTCCTCATGGTGGTCCTTAGTTCCTGCGCCCAGATCCCACGGTCTGGTCCGGTGGGAAAGAGCAAGGACGAAAGCGCGGGCAACCCGAACGCTCCTGTTTTCTTCCCGCCGCCGCCCCACCCCGGTGCCACTCCGGAGTCCATCATCGAAGACTTCTATGGTGCAGGCAGCGGTTACGAAGGCGACTACGCCGTGGCCAGGCAGTACCTCACGCAGGCGCTGTCCGTCAGCTGGAAGTCCGACAAGCGCACGCTCGTTTTCCGGAAGGCGACCGTCGTCAAGACCGGTGTGGAAAACGAATTCAAGTACCAGCTGGACCTCGCCTACGCGGTCGACGCCGACGGCGTTGCGACGCAGTTCCCCGAAGGAACCACCGAGACAATTCCGGTGACCCTGGAACAGGTCGACGGCGAATGGCGGATCTCGGCGGTCCCCGACGGCACCGCGATACCCGAAGAGACGTTCAAAGTCATCTACGCGGCCCAGCCCATCTATTTCTACGACCCGACCTTCACCTATGCGGTTCCGGACGTCCGGTGGTTCATCAAGAAGAACACCGTCAAGGCAATGACCAGCGCCTTGCTCGACGGTCCTGCGCCCTACCTCCAGGGTGCGGTTGTCAGTGCCTTTCCCTCCGGCATGAAGCTGGCCAGGGAGTCGGTCCCGGTGGTGTCGGGAGCCGCCCAAGTGGACCTTTCCGCCAAGGAACTCGTGGATGCGTCTGCCGAGGACCGGCAGCGGATGCAAAACCAGCTGACCCTGACTTTCCGTAGCCAGCCGGACGTGGTCAATGTTCAGTTGCGTGCCGACCAGGATCTGGTCCGCGTGGAGGACAACGGCTCGGTCCTGCCGCCCGTGCTTGAGAAGAATGCTCCCGCGCGCCAAATCGCCGTCAGTAACAACGAACTCGTCCGCTACGAGAACAACAGGGTCTCGGCCCTCCCGGACATGCAGCCGGTGGCCGGACTGAACCCTAGCGCTCCCGCCGAGTCCCCGACGTCCCAGGCCGTGGCCTTCCTCAACAGTGCCGGAACCAGCCTGTATTCGATGATTCCCGGCCTACCCGCCCGTCAACTGACAACCAGGACAACCCTGAGCCATCCGTCCTTCAGCCCGCAGGACTGGGTCTGGACGGCAGGTCCAGGAGCCAACGGGGCCACCGAGGTGGTGGCGTTCAAACCGTCCAACGTTCCTCTTGGACAGCCCGTCCCCACGGTGACGATGGCGCCGGCCTGGTTGGCAGGGCGCGTCGTGAGGGACTTCCGGATATCCCGCGAAGGGACGCGCGCACTGGTGATCTCCGAGATGAACGGGAAATCATCGGTGCAGGTGACCGGAATTGTCCGCAATCCTGACGGCACCCCCAAAGACCTGACTGCACCCATAACCTTGTTCTCTTCCGCCCCTGTTGATCAAGGGGTCTGGGTCAATTCCACGACGGTCGCGGTGATGAAAGCTTCGTCAACGGAGAACGTGGTTCCCGAGCTGTTGTCCTTGACATCGAGCCAGCCGCAGTTGTTGCCGGCATGGCCGAACCTGACGACTATCAGCGCGGGCAACGGACCCGAGCAGATTTTTGGACAGTCGGGCGCAGGCGTCTTCCAACGGGTCGGCAATGGGTGGGAATTGCAACTCAAGGGTCCGGTAGACCCCTCCTTCCCGGGCTAGTCCCCGCCGCCTCCCTAACCTCGCTTCGCTCGGCCAGGGAACCCGGGCGGCGTGGGCCCACCCACCGCCTCCCAGCCTTCGCAAGCTCAGGCCGGGGCCCTCGCCGGCGTGGGCCCACCCGCGGCCTCCCTAACCTCGCTTCGCTCGGCCAGGGAACCCGGGCGGCGTGGGCCCACGTTCCGACAACGTCGCCACTTGTTCTCCACATAGCGCGGTTGGGGAGTGTTGTCAGCCGTCGAGGAGCCGGATGCTTGGGGCATGGGTACTGTGGGCCGTTGCCGGGTGCGTGACCCTGACCGCACTGTGGTCCCGAGTGACGACGCACGCCATCGGGGAGTCCATCCTGCACGATTGGCGAGGCTCGCGCAGGGCGTCGGTGAGGCCTTCGTCGAGCTGCTGGCTGTTCTGGCCCCTGTCGAATGTGTGTGCTGCGGTTTCGAAGATTCGGCCCTCTGCGGCACCTGTGCACGGCGCCTGCGGCTGCTATGCGCCCGTCCGTTTCGCGCCGAAGGACAGGCACCGGCTTTGCTCACGGCGGAAGGGGCCGTGATCCTGCCCGTCGTCGCGGGCGGACACTACCGGGACGAACTGGCCCAAGCCCTGCTTTCTTTCAAGCATCTGGGCCAGGGACGGCTCGCCTCCGTGCTCGCGCCTGCACTGGGCAAGGCCATCCGGTCTGCCGTTGGAGACGCGGCAGGCGTCTGCCTTATACCTGTTCCCAGCAGTAACGCGGCTTTCCGGCGCCGCGGATTCAGTCCGGTCCATCTCTTGCTTGGCCGCTTGGGACAACGTGGCGCTTTGCCGGGTCTGCACATGACGGATGCCTTGAAGAAGGCGCCCGGACCGGGAAGCGGGCAAAAGGGCTTGGGCCGCGGAGAGCGTGCGCGCCGTGTCCGTGGTTCCATGACCGTTCGCCTGTCCCGCAAAAGGTCATTGGAGGGCAGGGCATGCGTCATCGTCGACGACGTCCTCACTACGGGTGCGACCCTCGCCGAAGCCGCCCGGGCCGTGTCGTCGGCGGGAGGCGTGGTGTGTGGAGCGGTGGTCCTTGCCGCCACCCGGCCGCCGGCCGGCAGCGACCAACCTGCGGACGGGCTGGACACCCAGCCCGCGCCGACTCAAACAAAAAATAAGTGACGAAAGGATGAATTACCAGTGGCGATGAACTAACGTCGGTTATGGGTACCAAGAACAGATGTACCTGTCGATAGCGGCTCGGAAAGGGGCTCGACTGTCCGTCAGATCAGCCCCTAGAAGCGCCCTTATCGTGTCACCTGAGTTGTTTGGAGGGCACCATGGAGTTCATGATCAGCGGCCGTAATCTGACCGTTTCGGATCGCTTCCGCGAGTATGCCGGCGAGAAGATATCAAAGATTGAATCGCTTGGGGACAAGGTCCAGAGGGTCGACGCGAAGGTTTCAAAGGAAACCAACCCGCGCCAGACACCGGGCCAGCTCACGGTCGAAGTGACAGTTCTGGGCCGGGGCCCTGTGATCCGGGCCGAAGCGAGCGCCGCTGACAAGTTTGCCGCCTTTGATCTCGCCTATAGCAAGCTGCTGGAGAGGCTCCGCAGGGCCAAGGACCGCAAGAAGGTCCACCACGGCCGCCACACCCCCAAAGCCGTTCGTGAGGCTACTGCGACGCTCGAGCCGGCCAGCGCGAGCGAACCCATTTACGTAGAGGCAAGCAACCACCAGGAGCCAACGACGCCACCGGTGGAGACCTCGCCCTACGACGTCGACAACGACATTCCGGCCGGTGATTCCCCGGTCCTGATTCGTCGCAAGGTTTTCCCCGCCGCTTCGCTCACCCTTGATGACGCGGTGGACAACATGGAATTGGTGGGCCACAATTTCTACCTGTTCGTGGACAAGGAAACCAACACGCCGTCGGTCGTCTACCGCCGCCGTGGCTGGACATATGGAGTAATCACTCTGGACTCCACATGCGAACCAGGAGACGAACCCGTGGAGGAAAAGATCCACGCTTACCGTTCGAATGACCAAGCCGCCACAGCCTAGCTTGCATTCGTAATTCCCATGAAAGGACTGGCATGGCCGCTTCGCTGAGCCTGTTGCAGGCACGGCGGATTGCATTGGCAGCCCAAGGACTGGACAAGGAACGGCCCACCGGCCCCGTGACTTCGCGGGCGGTGGGCCGCACCTTTGCCCGCCTCCACGTGGTGCAGATCGACTCCGTCAATGTCCTCTCGCGCAGCCACTACCTTCCTTTCTTCTCAAGGCTTGGCAACTACGACCGGAGCATCCTTCATGCGATGGCCGGGCGAAGTCCGCGGCGCATGATGGAATACTGGGCGCACGAGGCGAGCTTCATCCGCCCGGAACACTTCCAGGATCTGCTGCTCTGGCAAAACCGCGCATGGGTGGGCGCAGCCCACTTGGAACATGGACTCCGGGAGGACATGGCCAACCGGATCCTCGATACGCTCGCGACCGGGCGCCCCATGACTGCCGCACAATTGACGGCCCACCTAGGGCACCAGGAAGACCGGCAGCACGATAACTGGGGGTGGAACTGGAACCTGGTCAAGAGGGTTTTGGAGCACTTGTTTGAAGAGGGGCTCGTGACGGCCGCGTCGAGGACGGAGCAGTTCGAACGCCGGTACACGCTGACATCGCGGGTCCTGCCACCGGGATTGCCTGCGGTCATCCCCCGAGCAGGAGCCCTCCCGGACGGCGGCTCCGAGCTGTCGACGGCGGCAATGGACCGACTGATCGACGCGGCAGCCCAGGCCCATGGAATCGGATCAATCCGCTGCTTCGCCGATTACTTCCGGACTCCGGTGAAGGCAGCTGCAGCATCGATCGACAGGCTCGTTGCCGCCGGCCGCCTGGAGCCCGTCACGGTGCGTGGTTGGGACCGGGCCTTGTACCGGCACGCGGAGGCCCGTCTTCCCAGGGCCGCCACGGGCCGTGCCTTGCTCAGCCCGTTTGATTCACTGGTCTTTGAGCGTAGAAGGCTCGAGGAGTTGTTCGGCTTCCATTACCGGATCGAGATCTACACGCCTGCGGAGAAACGCAAGTTCGGGTATTACGTGCTGCCCTTCCTCCTTCGGGACGCAGTGGTCGCGCGCGTAGACCTCAAGGCCGACCGCGCAGCCAAGCAGCTTCTGGTGCGTGCCGCCCACGGCGAGCCGGACGCTCCGGCGGACACCGCCGTCGAGCTTGCCGCCGAGCTGCGGCTTATGGCGCAGTGGTTGGGGCTCGACGACGTCGTCGTGTCACCGATGGGCGATCTCTCGTCGCCGCTTGCCTCGGCAGTGGCCCGCGGCTGAGGTCATGGGTCTCCGGCGGTGGCCTGCGGGCGCCTTGCGCTCCGCTCTCAGGGAAACGGGGCCGCGTGGCGTTGGTCTCTCCCGTAGACTGAAACCGCCAGAATTCGGCAGCTTGAGACTGGGAGCAACTTTACGTGGCATCACTTATCGAAAAACTTCTCCGCACGGGTGACAAAAAAACCCTGAGGCAACTGCGGACCTACGCCGATTCCATCAACGCCCTCGAAGACTCCTTCAAGACCTTCTCCGATGCCGAATTGCGCGAGGAGACGGACAGGCTGCGCGCCCGCCACGAGGACGGCGAGAAGCTGGACGATCTCTTGCCGGAGGCTTTCGCAGCGGTGCGTGAAGCTTCCTCCCGCACCTTGGGGATGCGCCACTTCGATGTCCAGCTCATGGGTGGGGCCGCCCTCCACCTGGGCAATATCGCCGAAATGAAGACCGGTGAAGGAAAGACCCTTGTGGCCACCGCTCCGGCCTTCCTCAATGCCCTGACAGGCAAGGGCGTGCACGTCGTTACAGTCAACGACTACCTCGCCGAATACCAGTCCGAACTCATGGGCCGTGTCTATCGCTTCCTTGGCCTCAGCAGCGGTTGCATCCTGTCGAACCAGGATCCCGAAGTGCGCCGTCAGATGTACGCGGCAGACATCACCTACGGCACCAACAACGAATTCGGCTTCGACTACTTGCGCGACAACATGGCGTGGGACAAATCCGAGCTTGTGCAGCGCGGCCACAACTACGCGATTGTTGACGAAGTGGACTCCATCCTCATCGACGAAGCCCGTACTCCGCTCATTATTTCCGGTCCTGCCCAGGGTGACACCAACCGCTGGTACAGCGAATTCGCCAAGGTCGTGCAGCGCCTCCAGGCTGAAGTCGACTACGAGGTCGACGAAAAGAAGCGGACGGTCGGTGTTCTCGAAGCCGGCATCGAGAAGGTCGAAGACTACCTCGGCATCCAGAACCTGTACGAATCCGCCAACACCCCGCTTATCGGCTTCCTGAACAACGCCATCAAAGCCAAAGAGCTCTTTAAGCGGGACAAGGACTACGTCATCCTCGACGGCGAAGTCCTCATTGTTGACGAACACACCGGCCGTATCCTCGCCGGACGGCGTTACAACGAAGGCATGCACCAGGCGATCGAGGCCAAGGAAAACGTCGAGATCAAGGCTGAGAACCAGACTCTCGCCACTGTGACCTTGCAGAACTACTTCCGCATGTACTCCAAGCTCTCGGGCATGACCGGCACGGCTGAAACCGAAGCCGCCGAGTTCATGAGCACCTACAAGCTTGGCGTGGTACCCATTCCCACCAACCGGGACATGCAGCGCATCGACCAGTCGGACCTCGTGTACAAGAACGAAATCGTGAAGTTCGAAGCCGTCGTGAAGGACATCGCGGAACGGCACGAGAAGGGCCAACCCGTGCTCGTCGGCACTACCAGCGTTGAGAAGAGCGAATACCTTGCCAAGCTGCTGGCCAAAGAGGGCATCCGGCACGAGGTCCTGAACGCAAAGAACCACGCACGCGAGGCCGCGATTGTCGCGCAAGCGGGACGCAAGGGCGCCGTCACGGTCGCCACCAACATGGCTGGCCGCGGTACTGACATCATGCTGGGCGGAAACGCCGAGTTCACGGCCATCGCCGAACTGGCAAAGCGGGGCCTGGACCCTGAGGAAAACTCCGAGGAGTACGAGGCCGCATGGCCCGAAGCGCTCGAAGCGGCCAAGCAGGCAGTCAAGGACGAGCATGAGGAAGTGCTTGAACTTGGCGGGTTGTATGTGCTGGGCACGGAACGCCACGAATCCCGTCGAATCGACAACCAGCTGCGTGGCCGCTCGGGCCGCCAGGGCGACCCGGGGGAGTCCCGCTTCTACCTCTCGCTGACCGATGACCTCATGAGGCTCTTCAACTCCGGCGCTGCCGAGCGCCTCATGAACAGCTCGGTACCGGACGATGTTGCACTCGAATCCAAGCTCGTGTCCCGCGCGATCGCTTCGGCCCAGGGCCAGGTTGAAGGGCGGAACGCCGAGCAGCGCAAGAACGTCCTCAAGTACGACGACGTCCTGAACCGCCAGCGTGAAGCCATCTATGGCGACCGCCGGAGGATCCTTGAAGGCGACGACCTGCACGAAAAGGTCCAGTTCTTCCTGGAAGACACCATCAATGCCTTGATCGATGCCGCGACGGCAGAGGGAACCGGCGATGACTGGGACTTCCACCAGCTGTGGACCAACCTCAAGACCCTGTACCCGGTAACTGTTACGGCCCAGGACGTCATCGACGAAGCCGGCGGGAAGGCGCGGGTGTCCGTTGAATTCCTTAAAAACGAGATCCTTTCGGACGCCCAGCTCGTTTACAAGGAGCGGGAAGAAGCCATTGGCGCCGAGAACATGCGCGAGCTTGAGCGCAGGGTTGTCCTCTCGGTCCTTGGCCGCAAGTGGCAGGAACACCTCTATGAGATGGACTACCTCAAAGAAGGCATTGGCCTGCGCGCGATGGCCCAAAGGGATCCCCTGGTCGAGTACCAGCGTGAAGGATTCACGATGTTCCAGAGCATGATGGAAGCCATCCGCGAAGAGAGCGTGGGCTTCCTCTACAACCTGGAAGTGGAAGTAACGCCCGCCGAAGACGTGGTGGTAGTGGATGGCAGCCCTGAAGGCGGTCACGTGGAACATCACGATCCGCAGATCCGCGCGGCCGGCCTCGAAGCCCCGGAAAAGCCTGTTCAGCTGCAGTACACGGCGCCTGGTGAAGACGGCGCGAGCCAGACCCGCGTCGAGGGGAGGGCCTCGGGCCGCTCAGGCAACCCCGCCAAGGCTGCCGCTGATGACAAGCAACGCGGATCCAACAGGAAGAAGCGCCGCTGACACTGCGACTGCCTGACGCATGTAGCTGACGCCCGCAGCCTCCGGACGTTTCCAATAAGCCGATGCCTGCAGCGAAAACGGAGAGGGACCAGAACGCGCGTTCTGGTCCCTCTCCGTTTTCGCGTGCTTTGAACCGGGCCGTCAGCCGATTTCGAGGGCGGTAACCCGCCATGCGCCGTTGATCCCTTCAAGCCTCATGGCTACGGCGCGGGAGCGGAGTTCTTCCGAGACAACCAAGCTGGCCTCGTACACTCCGTCGTTCACCGCGCAGACACGCACGGAACGGACCATTGGACTTCGGTGAAGGCGCGACTGCCCACCCGGGGCGTTGGCAGCATGGGCTCGCGTCAATGCGGCACGGTGTTGAAGGGCGCTGAGGCATCCGGGATCCAGGGTCCGTGAGAGCTGTTGCGCCGGCCGGGTGCCTGCAAGGACCTCGAGCGCGGCTTGGGCGATGCTGCGGGCCAGTGCGCGGATTTCGCCGTCGAGACTGCGGATCTGGGCCGCTTTGCGGGCAGGAGATGGCCCCCCGCCCGACGGCCCGTCCGTTCGGGCTTTCGCACGAGGGGAAGCCATGATCGAACGGGAGGCAATGGGTGGCGAAGCCGCCTGAAGGACTTCATTCGGCACGCTGCGGACGGCTGGTGATGCGCTCATGGACTTCCTCGGTTACGGATCGCTGGTTGGTGGTGGTTGGGCTGGGTCACTGGTTCGGCGGTGGTTGGAGGACCTGACCCGGTAGGAGGAGCCCAGGGTCGTCTCCAATGACATGCCGGTTGGTGGAGTACCACCTCGGCCAGTGGTGGGCAATGTCGACGTCGCTGGCCATGGGGCCCAGCTGCCGGGCGGCAATCGACCACAGTGAATCGCCCTGTTTCACCACCACTTCGCCTTGATTTGGCGAAGCAGGCTGTTCGGCGCCACGCTGCGGCCCGTTACCCAGGAGCCCGGGCGCAGTGGCAGGTGCGCGGGGTTGCCAATGCGGGTTGATCTCCAACGAGCCGGACTCAAACGAGGGAATGGCCGGGCGATGGGGAGAAGGACTAGGGGAGGGTTTCCATTGGGCAGAGATGCCGCTCGACGAGTTTGAGCCGTTTGCTGGGCTCCACGCTGGTTCAAACTGTGCCGGTGCCGCATTCGCCACGGGGATTCCCGCGAGATTCAGGCCCAGAATTGCAACGGCCAGTCTGCGCATGAACGCAGGGCTGAGTTTGGCAGTGGCGCTCGAGCAGCGGTTCTTTCCCATTTGCTGGAGGAGCGCGGCGGCCATTGCCAGGATGAACGTGGCGATCCACCAGGCACCGATCCCCAGACCGGAGGCAGTTGCGACAAATCCCAGGAGGTCTTCGAACATGGGTGTCTGGAGTCGTCCTGCCGCGGAGTTCCATCGGTCAACCAAGATCAGTCCAGTGACAGCGAGCAAAAGGGCGAGCACCAGGATGGTCACCGCCATTGCAACATCGTTCCGAACGGGCCTGTTCGTCTGTTCCATGGGTTCCCCTTACCCAGTTGATGCAAGTATGTGCGATTTGATGCTATTTAATGATGTTTGAATTATTTTGGTCACAACGAGTGGCATTTGTCTAGGACTAGCTTGTCGATGAAGACAGATTGACCGTCGAGGGATGCCCGCTTACGCTGACGCAATGCGTTGGGATGCTCTGTTTGAAGACATGGAGGCACAGTTGGCCTCTGAGCGATTGCTGGGACTTGAATCGGAAATATCAGAGCGGGCACGTGTGGAGATCGCCGGAATCGACGTCTCCGACAGGCTGCGTGGCGCGATCGGCCGGAAGATTGATGTGAAGCTCCGATCCGGAACGCAGGTGTCAGGGACGCTTAGTCATGTCGGGAGCGAATCGGTGGTTTTGGACGAAGGTCGCCACCAGTGGTTGGTGCCCGTCGCGGCAGCTTTGGCGTATCAGGGCCTGGGTCGGCAGGTCCGGGCTGGCCAATCGAAGGCATCACAGCGGCTTGGCCTGGCCAGCGCACTGCGAATGCTGGCCCGTGACAGGGCGGAACTGGCGGTTCATCTGCTTGAGTTGGCGCAGGAGGAGCGGACGATGCGGGGCGTCATTGATCGCGTGGGCAAGGACCACTTTGATCTCGCGGTTATGTTGCCGGGCGAGGTCCGCCGGTCCGGGAACGTCGTATCTGTGGCAACAATTCCGTTCCAGTCACTTGCCGCGCTGCGTTCATTGCGGGGCCAGGACTTCTAGCCCGGCCGGCTCCCCGCCGTCGTTGTCCTGGGGCGCTGGACGGAGATCAGGACGACTTGGATTTGGCTTCTTGGATGATCCTGCTGGCCTCGGCGTAGCGTTCCTCGATGTACTGCTCCAGCATCTTTTCTTCGACGCGCCACTGGCCCCTGCCGCCCACTTGGATGGCCTTGAGCTCACCGCTTCGCACCAGAGCGTATGCCTGCGGCGAGTTGATCTGAAGCTGTTCGGCGACATCAGCGAGGGTGAGGAATCGGGGCATGCATCCATTTTGCCACTGTTCGATCCACTTGCCGCGGTTATCCACAGGTTGACGTAATTTGAGGCATGTGGCTTTCGGAAGGGACCCAGATGCGGTCAGAATAAAGGCCACTGAAGGTCGACGCCGACTAACAAGACAAACGGGGGAGCAGGATGGGTGTAACTACCGCGGCCGCTGCAGCGCGGCTCAGGAAACCGTCATGGAGGGATCCGCGGCTTTTGGTGGGGATTCTCCTGGTCTTGGCATCGCTGGCCGGCGTCATCGCCCTCGTTGGAACCGCGGACCGCACCATTCAGGTCTATGCGGCGCGCCAGTCGATTGCCGTGGGCCAGAAAGTCAGCAAGGACGATCTTGCGGTTGTCAAGGTCCGGCTCGACGACGTTGAGTCCAGCTATGTCACTCTGGCTGGCGGTCTGCCGGAGGGAAGAGTTGCCATCCAGCGAATTGCCAAGAACCAACTCGTCCCGCAGGAAAGCCTGGGCGCCGCCGACTCCTTGGACCGCAAGCCGGTGGCGATCGCGATCCAGGAATCGCTGCCTTCCCAGGCTGTGGCAGGATCCCGCGTCGACGTCTGGGTGGCCCACCCCGATGTGCGCAACGGTTTCGGCACGCCGCAGTTGCTGTTGCCCGGGGCGGAGATCGCCCAGGTCACGGAGGGTGCCTCCACCCTTGGAGCGTCCAAGGAGAAGGTGGTTCTGGTCCTGGTGACCGATGAGCAGATGCCGAACCTTCTTGGTGCGCAGGCAAACAAAGCGAAGATTGCCGTGGTGTGGAATCCGGGCGGTGCCGGCAAGTGAGTATCCCGGTTGTCACAGTCGGGCAATCCCGGGAAGATTTGGTCGGCGGACTCGAACGGCTCCACGGGCCGGTGACGGTGGTGCGTCGGTGTGGTGAACTCGCCGAACTCCTGGCCGCATGCCAAAGCGGTCTCGCCCGCGCCGCAGTCATCGCCGAAGGCGCTGGGGAATTGACGGCGTCGCTGGTCGACCGGCTGGCGGCTGTCGGAGTCTCCATCGTCGCCCTGAGCGACGATCCGGGAGAGGAGAGCCGCCTGCGCAGCATCGGCGTCGTGACGGCGTCGCTCGATGTCGATTCGGCAACGCTGGCGTCGAGGATCTCCGATGCCGTAGGCCAGTTGCCCGGACAAGGAAGACGACGCGCGGAGCCTCGGGATTCCGGGTTTGCGGATACTGCGGCAGAACTCCGTCCCACCGATGCGCCGGAAGAACCGGAACACGTGCCGGCCGGGGCCGGCCGGATCATCGCGGTCTGGGGGCCTACCGGGGCGCCTGGCAGGACTCTTGTGGCGGTCAACATTGCTGCAGAGTTGGCGGCGGAAGGCAAGTCAGTGATCCTCCTCGATGCAGACAGCTACGGGGCCAGCGTCGCGGCTTCGCTGGGCTTGCTGGACGAATCCGCCGGACTGGCGCAGTCTTGTCGACTGGCGGACCAAGGATTGCTGGATACCGAATCGCTCAAGCGGATCGCCGCGCCGGTCTTCGCCAAAACCACCAGCTTCCGGGTTCTTACCGGCATTACGCGCGCGGACCGGTGGACGGAGCTCCGGGCCGCCGCGCTCTCTTCGGTGCTTGAGCTCTCCAAGGAGATCGCGGACGTCGTCGTAGTCGACGCAGGTTTCTGCCTTGAAGCGGACGAAGAACTCAGCTTCGACACCATGGCCCCTCGACGCAATGCCGCGACCCTCCGCAGTATCGAACTGGCGGACACCGTTTACGCCGTCGGCGCGGCCGATGCCGTTGGCGTTCCGCGACACGTGCGTGGCCTCGCGGAGCTCGAACAGGCTGTCCCGCACGCGGCTCCCCGAGTGGTTTTGAACAAGGTCCGGGCCGCATCCGCTGGCCGCTCACCCGAACGTGAACTCCGTGAAGCATGGGAGCGGTACGGACCCAATCAAGGCATCGAAGCGTTCCTGCCATCCGATCCTGAAGCCTGCGACGTGGCCCTGTTGTCCGGCTCTGTCCTCTTCGAGGCTGCGCCCGAATCTCCATTGCGGCTCGCCATCGCAAATATGGTATGTGCACCTGTCCAGCAAAATCGCAAATCCTCTGTCATTTATTCCAGAGCAAGGCGTCGTCTAAAGCGTTAGGCTCGCCATGTGGGCTGCAAGGACGCAGCAATTGAGATGTGATGGAGGCGTTTGTCGATGTCGTCAGGATCCAGCGTGGAGGATCGTTCTAAACCTGCAGTAGTCCGGGAGGGATTCTTCGGGGACTACTACGAGCATCTCGCAGAGGAGGACGCGCGCGGGTACGCTGCCGAGCAGTTGACCTCTAGGGCGGCGGCACACCGGGAAGCGGGGCAGAGCCGCAAGCCGGGCACTGCCAACGTCAGGATCGCCAATGAGGGTGACCGCAGCATTCTGTACATCGTCACGGATGACATGCCGTTCCTCGTGGACTCGGTGAACGCCGAACTCGTTCGCCAGAACTGCGCTATCCGGCTCGTCATGCACCCGCTCTTCGTGGTTTCGCGTGACCACCTCACCGGCGACCTGTCGGACATTGCCCG
This sequence comes from Arthrobacter sp. 01T428, assembly GCF_056398685.1. Taxonomy (NCBI): domain Bacteria; kingdom Bacillati; phylum Actinomycetota; class Actinomycetes; order Micrococcales; family Micrococcaceae; genus Arthrobacter; species Arthrobacter sp. 01T428. The sequence continues at coordinate 489,578 of NZ_JBFTPW010000001.1, forward strand.
GGTGCCGTCGAACATCGGCATCTCGAGCGGTGACACCGCGGCGATGCCGAACATCGCCCATCTGATCGCCCAAGGTGACAATGTCTCCCACATGGAGTCGTGGATCGCCGTCGAGGTTGACAGGGTGGCCGACGACTTCCAGAAGGAACTCGTGGACGGAATCCACCGCGTCCTGAACGACGTCCGGGCCGCCGTCGAGGACTGGCCCAAAATGCGCACGAAGGCGCTCGAGCTGGCATCGTCCCTGGACAAAGTGGCCCACCCGGAAGACATCGCGGAACTCAGGCAAGCGCAGGACCTGCTGCGTTGGTTGGACAACGGCAACTTCACGTTCCTTGGTTACCGGGAATACGACCTCATCACCGAGAACGGTGAAGACGTACTCGAGTTGCGTGAAGCAAGCGGTTTGGGACTCTTGAGGGCGGGTGACCACCCGCACCAAATCCAGCACCTCACCGATGCCGGACGCCGGAAGGCGCGCGAGAAGCGTGCCTTGGTCATCACCAAAGCCAACTCGCGGTCCACCGTTCACCGCCCTGCGTACCTGGACTACATCGGTGTCAAAAGCTTCGATGTTGCCGGCAACGTCAACGGTGAGCGCCGCTTCATCGGCCTCTTCGCAACGAGCGCGTACACCGGTTCCGTAAGGAACATCCCGATCGTTCGGGAAAAGGTCGACGCCGTGCTTCGCTCGGCCGGTTTCCCCCAGGACTCACACTCTGGCAAAGACCTTGTCGGTATCCTCGAGACCTACCCCCGTGACGAACTCTTCCAGATAGAGACCGAGGACCTGGCAGCAACGGCTTTGGGCATCCAGCGTCTGCAGGAGCGGCGTCGTACGAAGCTCTTCCTGCGCCCGGACATCTATGGGCGATTCATGTCGGCATTGGTCTACCTGCCCCGTGACCGCTACACCACCAACGTCCGGCAGCGAATTGAACAGGAACTCCGCGAGACTTTCGAAGCCGAGAGCATCGACTACGAGGCCCGGATCACGGAGTCCGCACTCTCAAGGGTGTTCTTCCGTATCCGGCTCCCGCGGGAGGCTGAGCTTCGCGACGTCGACGCCGGTGAACTCGAAAAGCGGCTTGTCCGGGCTTCGCGGTCCTGGGCCGAAGGAATTGCGGAGGTGCTCCGCGAGAACACCAGCGGTTTGGATGCCGAGCGGTTGTCCGCCCTGTGGGCAGATGCGTTCCCCGCCGGCTACCGGGTCGACTACGAAGTCGAAGACGCCCTCAAGGACATTGAGCGTTTCGAGAAGTATGCCGCCACAACCGACCGCGACGCCGTCGCTGTCCAGGCGGTCCCCGGCGTGCATGTCTACCTGCCCAACGGCGCCGGTGAACTGCTCGAAGAGGATGCCCGCGTCAAGCTCTACCTTTTGGAACCGAAGAGCCTGAGCCAGATCCTGCCCTACTTCCACAATCTTGGCCTTGAGGTTCTCGATGAGCGGCCTTTCGAGATTGAGACTGCCGACCACCGGGACTTCTTCCTCTACGACCTTGGCCTGAAGTACCCCGCCGGTGTCGATCCCGTGGCCACCGGCCAGCTCTTGGCGGACTCCTTCAGCGCCGCCGTGACCGGTGCGGTGGAGTCCGACAGTTTCGACCGGCTCGTCCTCCGGGAAGGTATCCACTGGCGGCAGGTTGTCATGCTCCGCGCCTATGCGAAGTACATGCGCCAGATGGGGAACACCAACTCCTTCGAGTTCATAGCGGATACCCTCCTCGCCAACCCGGAGGTTGCCCGCGGCCTTATTGACCTCTTTGGGGCGCGCTTCGATCCGTCGTCGCCTGACGCCGCGCGTCCGGCCCGCCAGGAGGGCGCCCGCGCCGCACTGGCCGAAGCAATTGACCAGGTGGCAACGCTCGACGCCGACAGGGTCCTGCGGACTTTCGTCAACCTCATCGAGTCGACGCTGCGCACGAACTACTTCCAAGGCAAGTCGTACGTCAGCTTCAAGCTGGATCCGACCACGATCGACGGACTGCCGTTCCCGCGGCCAAAGTACGAGATCTGGGTGTACTCGCCTCGCGTTGAAGGCGTGCACTTGCGCTTCGGCAAGGTGGCCCGTGGCGGTTTGCGGTGGTCGGACCGCCGTGAAGACTTCCGGACCGAGATCCTCGGGCTGGTCAAGGCACAGACCGTCAAGAACGCCGTGATTGTGCCGACCGGTGCCAAGGGCGGATTCTTCGCGAAGCAACTTCCGGATCCGGCACTTGACCGTGCCGCATGGATGGCCGAGGGCATCGAAAGCTACAAGACCTTCATCCGCGGCCTGCTCGACCTCACCGACAACCTCGTGACCACAGCCGACGGCGAGAAGATTGTGCCGCCGTCGGACGTTGTCCGTCAGGATGACGACGATTCGTACCTGGTGGTGGCAGCTGACAAGGGCACCGCTACCTTCTCGGACACCGCGAACGGCCTGGCCGCCGAGTATGGATTCTGGCTGGGGGACGCATTCGCTTCCGGTGGTTCCGTGGGGTACGACCACAAGGCCATGGCTATTACGGCCCGCGGCGCATGGGAGTCGGTCAAGCGCCACTTCAGCGAGCTGGACCTTGACACCCAGAGCGAGGAATTCACCGTGGTTGGCGTCGGCGACATGTCCGGCGACGTGTTCGGCAACGGAATGCTGCTTTCCAAGCACATCCGCCTGCTGGCCGCCTTCGACCACCGCCACATCTTCCTGGACCCGACGCCGGATGCGGCTTCGTCCTTCGGCGAGCGGCAGCGTCTCTTCGAGCTTCCCCGCTCCTCCTGGGACGACTACGACCGCTCGCTCATCAGCGCAGGCGGCGGGGTCTACCCCCGCCAGGCCAAGGTCATCCCGATCTCGCCGGAAGTCCGCCGTGCCCTTGGCCTGCCGGACGGAACGGTTCAGCTGAGTCCGCCTGAACTTCTGCGTGCAATCCTCCTCGCTCCGGCCGATCTCCTCTACAACGGCGGGATCGGAACGTACATCAAGGCCAGCACCGAGTCCCACGCCGAGGTGGGAGACAAGGCAAACGACGTCATCCGCGTGAATGGGCGCGAACTCCGCGTCAAGGTCGTGGGCGAAGGCGGCAACCTCGGAATGACGCAGCGCGGACGTATCGAGGCCGCTCTGCAGGGTGTCATCCTCAACACCGACGCAATCGACAACTCTGCCGGCGTCGATTGCTCCGACCATGAAGTCAACATCAAGATCTTCGTCGACCGGATGGTTGCCGCAGGAAAACTGGATGCTTCCGAGCGCACTTCGTTCCTCGCCGACATGACCGACGAGGTCGGGCGCCTTGTGCTCGAAGACAATATCGATCAGAACATCCTCTTGCTCAACGACCGCACTCGCGTCGCCGAATGGAGCCCGAGCTACGAGCGCCTGATGGACTGGCTCGAGAAGTCCGCCGACCTCAAACGGGACCTCGAAGCGCTGCCGACCACCGAGACGCTTCGCGAACGGTTGGAACAGGGCCAGGGCCTGACGTCCCCGGAACTGTCCGTGCTCGCCGCCTACGCCAAGATCGAATTGGGCTCGGCATTGCGGGACAGTGATCTGGCGGATGACCCCTGGTTCCGTAAGACGATCCGCTCCTACTTCCCGAAGCAGCTCCGAGAGCGGTTCGACGCGGAACTGGACACCCATCCCTTGCGCCGCGAAATCATCGCCACCGTGGTGGCCAACGATATGATCAACCTGGGCGGGATCACCTTCGCCTTCCGCACCATGGAGGAGACCTCGGCTACCGAGGTCGCCGTCGCCAAGGCGTTCGTAGCCCTCCGTGAGATCTACGAACTCGAGTCGATGGTGCGGGAGCTCAATGCCCTGCCTGCCTCGTTCCCCACGGAACACTGGAGCACCGTCCACCTCGACATCCGGAGGCTTCTGGACCGTGCCGTTCGCTGGTTGCTGAGCCAGGGCAACGCCTCGAAGCCGATCTCGGAGATCGTCGCGGAATTCAAGCCGATGATGGATCCGATGCGGGCCCGGGTGCTCGACTACTTGCGCGGCAGCGACAAAGAGCGCGTTACCGGCTGGCTCGAAAAGGCGCGCTCGTGGGGACTTCCCGACACGCTCGCCCATCGCTGGGCCGAGCTGTTCGAGAGCTTCGTGCTCCTGGACATCGCCAAGATCACGCACAGCCGCGACGCCCGTGTGGAAGAGGTCAGCCACGTCTACTACACGGTATTCGACCGCTTCCACGTCGATTCATTGCTGGAGCGAATTACCGCGCTCCCGCGCGATGACCGCTGGCAGGCTCTTGCCCGTGCAGCCCTGCGCGACGACCTCTACTCGACCGTAGCGGACATGACGACATCGGTGCTCGAATCGACCGACGCCGACCTCGACGCCGAGGCCCGTTTGCGGGCCTGGGAAGGCATCAATGCCGAGCAATTGGGCCGCGCGAAGAGCATGTTCGACGAGGTCAACGCGCTGGAGGCCGACGACATGGCTTCTCTGTCGGTAGCATTGAGGCTCTTGAGGTCAATCGTTCGACGCTAGGGACAAGCCCGGGCGTTATATGGAGGTGCAGTGGCAATCTTTACAGACCCCATCAGGGAGCACGCTGATTTCGGGCCTGGAGATGCCGAATGGCTGCACCTCCTGGTCGGCGACTGGCAGATGGTCGCCGACCTGGCGTTCGCGGACTTGGCCCTATGGTTTCCGCATCCTGAATTCGGTTACATCGCGCTTGCTCACGTGAGGCCGTCGACGAGCCACACGGTGTTTCATGCGGACTTCGTCGGGGAAGGCATCCGCTCGGATCTGCGACCGATAGTCGACAAAGCGTGGTCCAGCCGTTCCATCGAACGCTCCAGCGAAACGAGCTGGAGCAGCGAGATGGCCCTGCGCGTCGAGGCGGTTCCCATGGTCAGGAACGGACGGACCCTTGCCGTCGTCACGTCGCATATGGACCTTTCCAGTTCGCGGATGCCTTCCCGCCTGGAGCTCACCTATCGGCAATGCGCCTACGATCTGCTCCGGATGGGAACGCTGGGACTCTGGCCGGATTTCGCTTCACCGACGGGTTCCCGCCGTGGCGCTCCCCGCGTGGGTGACGGCCTGATAAGGCTCGACGCCGACGGGATCGTCCAGTATGCGAGTCCAAACGGTGTCTCCGCCTTCCGTCGCCTCGGCGAGGTGGAAACCTTGGAAGGACGGTCCCTTGCGGAAGTAACCGCAGGACTCCTCAAGGACCGGCGGATGGTGGACGAGACATTGCCGCTGGTCGTCACGGGTCGGATGCCCTGGAGGAGCGAGATCGAGTCCCGCGGTGTCAGCTTGTCGTTGCGCGCGATTCCGTTGCGTGACGAGAAGCATCGCTTCGGAGCCTTGGTGCTGTGCCGCGACGTGTCCGAACTGCGACGCCGTGAGCTCGAGCTGGTGACCAAGGACGCGACAATTCGTGAAATCCACCACCGCGTCAAAAACAACCTGCAGACGGTGGCGGCTTTGCTGCGCATGCAGTCGCGACGGATGGTCAGCGATGAGGCGAAGCAAGGCCTGGAGCAGGCAATGCGGCGAGTGGCGACGATTGCCTTGGTTCACGAGACACTTTCGCAAGGCCTCACGCAGAGCGTTGATTTCGATGAACTCATTGGACGCCAGTTCCGGCTCTCCGCAGAAGTAGCGTCCCCTTCGCAGCACGTCCGGACCGAGCGCGCGGGCCTGTTCGGCGAGTTGCCGAGCGACTTTGCCACGCCCCTTGCTCTTGTCATCAATGAGCTCGTGACGAATGCGGTGGAGCACGGCCTTGAAGGACGGGCCGGAACGGTTTGGCTCATGGCCGATCGGTCCACGGGGGAGCGCGGCGATGAACTCCTCACGGTGACGATCGCCGATGATGGCGTCGGGCTGCCCGAGGGGTCATACACGGAAGGTCTAGGCCTTCAGATTGTGCGGACGCTCGTCACGAGCGAATTGGGTGGCAGCATCCAGTGGCGGCCGCGCGACGGCGGCGGCACCGCCGTCGAGATCGTCCTGAACCTCGTCCGGAGCTGACGCCGTCCGCTGGCGACGCGCTCTGTCTCTGACCGCGGTCAGAAATGCGAAGATGGCCCGGACTTATCAGTCCGGGCCATCTTCGTGTGTTCTCTTTGCCTCAGGCGTTGTGTTTTGCGGGCCGAGTCGCTTAGGAAGCGCGGCGGGCGCGGGCGGCGCGGCGCTTGAGTGCACGTCGCTCGTCCTCGCTCATTCCGCCCCAGACGCCAGCGTCCTGACCCGACTCAAGGGCCCACTGAAGGCATGTGTCCACGACGGGACAGCGGCGGCAGACACTCTTCGCTTCCTCGATCTGGAGAAGCGCAGGGCCGGTGTTGCCTACGGGGAAGAAAAGCTCCGGGTCCTTGTCAAGGCAGGCTGCGCGGTTACGCCAATCCATGCTGATCAGTCACTCCATTCGTGAGTACTAGTTAAGCCTTTTGTGAAAATATTCACGAGAGGCTTCATAGGAAAGGGGACCCATTGGGCCCCCTTGGTCGTCTGAGTCAAGCGTGTCATGTTAACGCCATGTAAACAAGGGGTTCAAGCGTTTGAAACCGTGAGCGATGCATCACATTGGATACCGGCCTACTCACAGGTATTCGACTATGTCCGGTAGTGTGCCAGTGTGTCAAGACCCCCTCTGAACCCCCACCATCACCCAGCAGCGCCCGGCGACGACGGCCAGGGGACCAGCCGCGATAACTTAGGCCGGGCAATCGGCGGAGGACCGCGTCCTGCAGGAATCGTTGTTATTTCGATTGTGGTTGTGCTGGAAGCCCTCGCACTATTGATCGCCGGGGCGCTGTATATATACGAGCTCGTGACAGGGGCTCCGGTGGCCTCATTCTGGGGAGCCGTATTTACTTTGGGCCTTCTGCTGGCCTTTTCTGCATTGTTGTTTGCCGTGGGACACTTCCTGTTCCGTGGCTACCGTTGGACCCGGGCACCGGCGTTGGTTGCCCAGCTGTTCGCCCTGACCATCGGGTTTCCCACCATGACCGGAGGCCTGGTTCTCGCCGGCCTGGCCATGGTGGTGCCGGCTTTGGCCGCGATCGTCTTTTTGTTCGACAAGCGGGTGGTTGCCTTTGCTTCCCGGGCGGGCGGATCCCGCGCCGCCCTCTAGCTGTTTTCGCTTTGGTACGGCTTCCTAACCCGGAGCGGCGATCTGGAGGGAGCGTGTTCGTCCATTCTCAATGAGGACAGCACGACCCGGTGGCGGCGCTTGTTCGGCGGCGATGCGCACGCCGAAGAAATCCGCAGCGGCAGGCGGCGCATTGCCAAGGAGAAGTCCGGTTCCGTGGTTTCCGGCCAGGGAAGCAAGCGGCGTCCGTTGCATGAGGGCTGGGCTTCCCGCAGTCGCCACGACTGAGAAGCCCATGCCGGGAAGTTCAGCCAGGAGGACGGCGGTTTCGCTGCTGAGGCGATCGACGTCGTCCACGAGGGGGATGACTTCTGCTCCCACGAGCCTGCGGCGCGCATCCCGGTGGAATGCAGCCCAACAGGCATCAGGATCGGTCCCTTCGGGTGGCGCCCACCAATGATGGCCTGGATTGAGCATGGCCAACGCGGTGAGCAACGAGGACTTGCCGGAACCGGGAGTGCCAAGGGCGAGGAGGATGCCTGGGCGCGGCAGTGTGATCCAAGCAGGTTCGTGTTCGTCCCCTCCAACCCCGAGGAGTACCGACCCCTGCGCGCGAGCGCGGGAAAGGGCAGCGGTTTCGGTTCGGCTAAGGGCAGCGAGATCCGAAGCCCGGATGAACTGCGGCAGGGGATCCACCCGGAATGGGCGCCGTGCGGGCTCCGGGGGCACGCCGTATGGCCAGGCCACGCCTGGAGGGGGCGCCACGAGCTGCGCGACTGCCGTGTCGACGTCAAGCAGGTTGCCACTCACGACCGCCCGGCCTGTCAGAGGCTTCATAGCCACGAAACGCGGCCACGCCAAGCGCCCTTCTTCCGTTGTCCCGGTGGGAAAGAAGGCGCGGTTGGGGATTGACGCGAACATGCGTGACGCTGTCAGTTCGCGATCGCCGGTGACAAGAACAGCCACTCCTGCCTTTGGTCCATCGCGGACGATCGCATGAACAACGTCTTCTGCCCAGGCCAGCGCTCCGGCGCGCAACTCGGAGACCCACGAACCCCAGTTCGAGATAACCAGCAGAAGCGGGACCTGCCCGGCGGTTCCCGGGGATTGCCGCGACGACATCTCAGCCGCGAGCCTCTCCAGGATGCGGACTCCCCTCCTGCTGTCGGTGGAGGAGACGACGGCCGCCACTCGTCCCTGGGCTGCCACGTCGGTGTACGAACCGTCGCCGTCGAGGATATAGAGATGGAGTTCCTCGGCACTTCCAACAAGCTGCGCCGCTGCCGCCTTACAGGTATCGTCGACTCCACTCCCAGGAGGACCAACGAGTCCAAGATTCCCGTGGACGAGCGGAGTCCAGTACAAGCCGGCAACTCGTTGTTGCGCCGGCAAGTCTGCCAAGCCAAGGTAGGCTGTCGGCCCTGCCGGCGATCCGCTTGCCGCGCGCTTTCCCGTGATTGCCGCTATGCCGGGGGATTCGTGAAAGGGAACGGATTCTGGAAGCGGATGTGCAACGGGTCTCCGGGGTGCTGAACGCCCGCGGACGTCCCAAACCTGGTTGATCGCCTTAATAATGGAACGGGCGGCTTCTGCTGGCGTCGCGATCGCCCCCTGAATCGCTGCGTCGGCTGTTTCAGACCAACCGCCGAAGCGGAGCGACCCCGTTGTCGGCAATGCAACGGCCTTTGTGAGCGCCGGGGCCTTTTCGCTGCCCGCAAGAGTTGCCGACTGAAAGGGCTCGGCATCCTCCCCTCCGCGAACCATATATGCCCGGCCAGGTCGAGACACCGGAATCGATGCCGCCGCCGGTGAGTTGATGATGTCCCGGGATTCCATTTCTGATTGGACGCGAAGGGCAATGCTGGTAGTCACGTTGGCCCGGATGTCCGCACTCAGGGCACCCTGTGGACGTTGTGTAGCCATGATCAAGTGAATGCCCAGAGACCGTCCTACCGTGGCGATCCGCATCAATTCGGCCAAGGCATCGGGGGCGTCTTCAATGAGCATCCTGAATTCGTCGATTACAAGTACAAGACGGGGCAGTATTGGAAACCGGCTCCTTCGTCCCGACTCGCCCCCGCCCCCGGTTCCGCCGGCTTTGGCCCAATATGCAGGCAAATCAGGGACCCCGGCCTTCGAAAGGGTCGCTTCCCGCATCCGAACCTCGGCCCGGAGGGAGGAGAGGGTACGTTCGAGCTCGTGTTCGCTGAGGTCCGTCAGCATTCCGACGCATTGCGGAAGGTCGAGCAACGGCCCGAGGCCCGAACCTCCTTTGAAATCAACAAACAGGAAGTTGACCCTGTCCGGGCTGTGGGTCAGCGAGATTGCGGACACTATCGTGCGCAGAAGCTCTGACTTTCCCGATCCCGTAGTTCCAGCAACGAGGAGATGCGGGCCGTCTGAAACCAGGTCCAACGACCGGGGTCCGTCGGTTCCTTGCCCGATGACCGCAGACAGCCCTCCGCGTACTGAAGAAGTGCTCCAGCGGTCCGCGATGCTTGAAGGCTCTGGCGGAAGCAATTCGGCAAGTTGGCAACAAGAGGGGACAAGCGGCGCCCCTTCTGCCGCCGAGCCGGGCAATCTCGCCAATGACCGACAGTAGCGGTCGAAGACAAGGTGCGGTACAAGGTCAGGGTCAAATTCCGTTTCCGATAGACACGAGCGGAGGATTGCGCCATTGCTCCACAGTTCGACCGCGCAACTGCTTTCGTCCCCGCCTGCGGAACGTTGGAAGACTCTCCATCCGGACTCGATCGCCGCCGCCCGGAGTGCGCCGATGGTGGGATCACGTTCCGGCCCCACCAGAAACAGTGCTCCCGGTCTGTCCGTGGGCGCGGAAAGAACAGTTGCGGCTGAAGAGGAGTCCGTGGTCAAGGTGACGCGGGGGAGGAACCGGGCACTTGACGGCAAGTGGGTCATCGCTCCGTGTATGAGGACGGGGACGTTGCTTGCGCCCGGAAAGGCGGCCAGTTGCATGAGTAGGAATCTGAACATTCCTTGCACCTTGGCTTCGGGTCCCGAGAGGGAAACGGTTTGCAGGGAGGGATCCAGAACTACCGGAACCGGGCCTAAATGCGGTGGCTGAAAGCCCGGGTCCGCGGGATCGAGCGCAACGCGGGCATTCTGCGGACTGGTGCCGAGCCGGAGCCAGACATCGCGGCAGCCCGCCGTTCCTTGCGTTGCGCCCGAGGCTTGCTTCGTACGGGCTCCCTTAACCGTGCCGGTTCCTTGCGTTGTGCTGGTTCTTGGCGGTGTCAACTGCCTTCGTCCGTGTTCCGTGGGGAGGCAGGCTGCTGAGCTGACGGCAAAGGCGAGCTCAGCGGCGGATGGTGAACACCGCCGTCGTCTGGCCCGATCCTGTTCGACGGCCGCCGCGATCGCGGCAGCCAGAAGGCGGCGCTCGCGTTTTCCCGAAATTGCCGGGACAAGAATCGCGATGGCCGAAATTGCGGTGAATCCGAGGAACATCCACATGCCGGTGGCAAGTGCCATTCCGACTCCCAGCAGGACGGGGAGCCCGGCCGTGAGGAGAAGTTGCGTTCGGTTGCCGGCATCATGGCGCCGGGGAACCAGGATCGGCTCGGCGACGCCCAGGCCTGCGGTCCCCAGCGACTCCGCTCCATGCTCATCGTCGCCGAAGACTATTGACATGACCGAGCCACCACATCGAATCCTGGAAGCGGTTGAGAGGTGGGCGGAGCGGACTTTGCGTCCATCCACCACTGTTCCGTTCGCGCTCCCCGTGTCGCTTATGGTGACGGCTGTTTCGGAGATCGTGAGGACGGCGTGAACCCGGGAAACATCGGGATCCGGGAGGCAGATATCAGCGTTGCTCCGGCCAATCGTGTAAGTGCCCCGTTCCAACGGTATGACCAGGCCCGCGGCTGGTCCGGCATGCACCAGCAAGGACAACGCTGCCGGACTCCGATTGCCGTCACGGGTGTCCCGCGCCTCCTGACCGGCCCCGTCCACCAACACAGCTCCCGAGATGAGCGGCGCCGAACCAACGGTGAGGCCGCCGAGGGGCAGTCCATCGACCGCGAGTTTTCCGGTTCCGAACTCAGCCGCGACTGCGGCCTCGACGACGGCGCCGGGTGTGCCGTTTCCCGCGGCCATGGTCAGTTCGATGGGCTCACTTTGCCGTAACGCCCCCGGGGCCCGGACAAGGGTGCAATGGAATGTCATTGTGTCCGCTCCTTCGGTTCGCGCGTCTGCTGTTCTCCCACGATATTTGTGCTGAGCACCGGGTGTTCTTGGGCAGTTGGCCTATGTGGAAAACGTGGCACTCGTTCGCCCGGGGAGGGGCCGGCTCGAAAACCGGGCGCGCCATCTCGGGTAGGCTTGACCTGCAGCCAATGCACACCATTGGGCTGCCCATATTCGAACCAGGAGATTTTGTGACCGCTGACCTCGTCATTGTCGGGTCGGGCTTTTTTGGCCTGACAATCGCAGAACAGGCAGCCACCGAGCTGGGCTTGAAGGTTGTTGTCATCGACCGCCGGCACCACGTCGGAGGCAACGCATACAGCGAAATGGAAGAGCAAACGGGCATCGAGGTGCACCGGTATGGTGCGCATCTGTTCCACACCTCGAATGAACGGGTTTGGGAATACGTCAACCGGTTCACTACCTTCACCAATTACGTGCACAAGGTGTACGGCGTCCACAAGGGCGAGGTCTACTCCCTGCCCATCAACCTGGCAACGATCAACCAGTTCTTCAGGGCCAACCTGAAGCCCGGCGAGGCGCGGGCACTCATTCAGGAGCAGGCTGGCGAACTTGCGGGAACCGATCCGCAGAACCTCAACGACAAGGGCATCCAGCTGATCGGCCGTCCACTCTACGAGGCCTTCATCAAGCACTACACCGGCAAGCAGTGGCAGACGGACCCCAAGGACCTGCCGGCAGGGATCATTTCCCGGCTTCCCGTCCGCTATAACTACGACAACCGCTACTTCAACGACAAGTACGAGGGCCTTCCGACCAACGGATACACCGCGTGGGTCGAGAAGATGGCCGAGCATCCGAACATCGAAGTGCGGCTGAACACGGACTTCTTCGACAACTCCCATGAGTATTCGAAGGACAAGGTTGTCGGCAAGATTCCCGTCGTCTACACGGGCCCGGTGGACCGCTACTTCGACTTCGTCGCCGGAGACCTGTCCTGGCGCACCATCGATTTCGAAGAGGAAGTCCTGGACATGGGCGACTTCCAGGGGACCTCCGTTGTGAACTACAACGACGACGACGTCCCGTTCACCAGGATCATCGAGCCGCGGCATTTCCACCCCGAGCGCGAATACCAGACGGAGAAGACCGTGATCATGCGTGAGTTCTCTCGATTCGCGGAAAAGGGCGACGAACCGTACTACCCGGTCAACACGGCACTCGACAGGGAGAAGCTGCTCAAGTACCGGGATTTGGCGGCGGCGGAAGAGAATGTACTCTTCGGCGGGCGTCTTGGCACCTACAAGTACCTCGATATGCACATGGCCATCGGTTCGGCGCTGTCGATGTTTGAAAACAGGATTCGTCCGCACTTCGAAAGCGGCGCGGCAATTGAAAGTGGAGGAGTAGACGCGTGAGCAGCGAAATCAAGATGCAAGTATTGCAGCGGGTTATCCTGCCCGCTGATGACCAGCTGGACACCACAGCGTTGTACGTCGACGCCGGACCAGCGAACGGTATCCGCCTCCGCGAGAACGACGAATTCGCCAGGAACCCCAAGTCGACCGAGGAGAAACTTCACTTCGTCAGTTCGGGCGGCGAAGAGGTCCATTTTGAAGACGTCCTCTCCAGGAGTTCCGTAAGGCTCCGCGCGGGAGAGCAGCTTTCCTTCGGAACGTACTTCAACGCGTTTCCCGCGAGCTACTGGCGCCGCTGGACGGACCTTCAAATGGTCCGCCTTGTTGTCCGTACAACGGGCCACGGTACAGTCACGGTCTACAAGTCGAACGCGCGGGGCACTCTCCAGCGTGTTGATGGTGCGAGGGTCGAGGGCGCCGCTGTCACCGAATTCGAACTCTCCCTCAAGCCCTTCGGCGACGGCGGGTGGTACTGGTTCGATCTGGCCTCCAGCCGTGAGGAACTGACGCTCGATTCAGCGGAATGGCAAGGCGCGGAGCGCGAGGGCAACCCCGGCAAGGTGACCCTCGAGATCACCACCATGAACAAGCCGGACTTCTGCCTGAACAACGCCAGGATCCTCTCGGAGCATCCCGAGGTGCTGGAACACGTCCAGGAAATCCTCATCGTGGACCAAGGAACCCAAAAGGTTGCCGAGCAGCCAGGCTTTGCCGAAGTGAAGTCCGCCCTCGGTGACAAGCTGCGGATCATCAACCAAGCCAATCTCGGCGGCTCGGGTGGCTTCTCCCGCGGCATGTACGAGGCCGTGGAGAACGGCAGCGACTACGCGCTCCTGTTGGACGACGACGTCGTGATCGAACCGGAGAGTATCGCGCGCCTGCTGACGTTCTCGGACCATTGCCGGAAGCCGACTATCGTCGGCGGTCACATGTTCGACCTCTACAGCCGCAGCGTTCTCCACACCTTTGGTGAAGTGGTGGACCCCTATCGATTCGTGCCGGCCATGCCCCATGCGGACATGGAGATGAGGCACGACTTCAGCGTTGCGAACCTTCGGCAGACGCCGTGGCTGCACCGGCGCGTCGACGTCGACTACAACGGCTGGTGGCTGTGCATGATCCCGACGGAAATCATCCGCGAGATCGGGCTGTCGCTTCCCGTCTTTATCAAGTGGGACGACGCCGAATACGGACTTCGCGCCCGTGAAGCCGGTTTTGCCACGGTTTCCTTGCCCGGCGCGGCCGTCTGGCATGTCTCCTGGATCGACAAGGACGACCTGGTCGGATGGCAAGCCTATTTCCATGGCCGGAACCGCCTGATCACCACGCTCATCTACAGCCCCTATAAGAAGGGTGGCCGCGTTATCCGGGAGTCGTTCCAAGCCGATGTGAAGCACTTGGTTTCGATGCAGTACTTCACCGAACATTCACGCCTCGATGCCCTCAAGGATCTCTTCCTCGGGCCCGCGCATCTGCACGGCAATCTCGCCACGAAGCTCGGCGAGATCAATGCGTTGAAGTCCGACTATCCCGACGCGGAGATGCGCGAGAACGTCGATGATTTTCCAGCCCCGGCATTGGGCCGCGGTCCCTCCGGTCTCAATCCCATTGGACTTCCCAACAAGAAGGACCTCGTTAAATGGGGTGTCACCACGGTTGCGCGCCAGTTGGTGAAGAAGCCGGCCGCGGAATCGGCAGAGCGGCCGCAGGGCTTCCTGGCACACCGGGACAACAGATGGTTCCGCTTGGCGCACTATGACAGCGTTGTGGTTTCGAACGCCGATGGCACCGCGGCTTCCTGGTACAAACGCGATCCTGACAAGCTCAAGTCCATGCTGGCGGAAGCAGGAAAGCTCCACGCCAATCTCTACCGCCAGTGGGAGGAGCTCTCGGAGCAGTACCGCAAGGCCCTGCCGGAGATCACCTCCATGGAAGCTTGGAAGAAGACGTTTGGCTTGGCCGACGAGGAAGGCCACTAGATGGCACAGCCCGTGACCGACTTGGTCCAACCGGGCCGCGGCCGCGGCATCGTCGACGTCTACAAACACAAGTTCCTGCTGCAATTACTGGTGCGCAAGGAGATCAAGATCCGCTATCGCGGCTCCGTCTTGGGACTCCTGTGGTCCTACGTGAAGCCGCTGATGCAGTTCTTGATCTACTTCGTCGCTCTCGGCGTCTTCCTCGACATGCAGCGCGGAACCCCCAACTACGCGATCTATCTGTTTGCAGGAATTGTGCTGGTCAATTTCTTCACGGAGTCGCTGGGCAACGCGACCCGTTCGATTGTGGACAACCGAGACCTTATCCGTAAGATCTACCTGCCCCGGGAGCTGTTCCCCGTCTCGACCGTGTGGGTTTCCGCAGCCCATTTGCTTCCCCAGGTAGTGGTCTTGCTCGGAGCCTGCCTCTTGACCGGTTGGAGTCCCTCGGTCTGGCAATTGCTGGCAGTCGTCGGGGCGTTTGTGCTGACAGCGATTCTTTCCACCGGCCTTGGCCTCCTTTTCGGTGCCGCCAACGTCTACTTCCGCGACTCCGAGAACATCGTGGATATGATCCTCATGATCGTCACGTGGGCCTCACCGGTCCTTTACGTGTGGCCGATGGTGCAGCGCGTCATGGGTCCCTGGTTCTTTTTGTACCAGCTGAATCCGGTCACAGTCGCCGTCGAAATCTTCCACTGGGCATTTTGGTCCCCGACGCTGAGCGCTGCGCAATCCGGGTCGATTTCCATGCCGCCGGACCTGCTCACCGTCTGGTTCCCCTCTGCCTTTGGCGTCGCTGCACTCGTCCTCGTGATCGGCCAGCTCGTCTTCATGAAGTTGTCTGTCCACTTTGCCCAGGAGCTCTGAAATGACTGTACCCGCGGAAGTTTCCGACAGGGTGGCGATCACCTGCCGGAATTTGCGGAAGAAGTTCGTGCTCCGGCACACCCGCAGCATGAAAGAAGCAATTGTCTGGTTGCTGACGGGGCGTAAAGGGGACCTTTCGAAGAAGTTCGATGCGCTGAAGGACGTTTCGCTGGATGTCGAACAAGGCGAAACCGTGGCGTTGCTCGGGCTTAATGGCTCAGGCAAGTCAACTCTCTTGAAGCTCATTTCGGGCGTGCTCCAGCCGGACGAGGGTACCGTGCATACAAGGGGAAGAGTCGCTGGACTGATCGAAGTCGGAGCCGGTTTCCACCACGACCTCAGCGGGCGCGACAACGTGTACCTCAACGGGGCCATCCTTGGGATGAGCCAAAACCAGATCGATGAAATGTTCGACTCGATTGTGGAGTTCTCCGAAATCGGAGAGTTCATCGACACCGAGGTCAAGTTCTATTCATCGGGCATGTACCTGAAGTTGGCTTTCTCGATCGCGGTTCACACGGACCCGGAGGTCTTCCTCATCGACGAGATCCTTGCCGTGGGCGACGAACCGTTCCAACGCAAATGCATCACCAAGATCAACGAATTGGCAGCGGCCGGCAAGACGCTGTTCGTAGTGAGCCACGACTTGGATCTGGTCGCCTCGGTGTGCAAGCGTGGTGTGCTCCTGGAGCACGGCGAGATCATCATGGACGGCGAAGTGCATGACGTCGTCCGGGAACTCCGGCGCCGCTCGGCGGACTAGCCCAGGGGCGCGGGACTAGCGAAGGGCCGGCCAACCCGCCAAGGCCGGCCTGGATACCGCTTCCGACACCTGAGGACACCAACTGGACAGTGCGCCTTCTCAGCTGGCTCAGCAGGCGGTTATCTTGTAGAGCTTCGCATTTCCCTGGCTGTCTACGAGCTGAACTCCGGGGTTTTGGTCCAAGCGGGCCAAACCAGCCGGAGTGTGGTTGCCTCCATGGACTTCCAGCAATCCGAAGTCAAGGACGTAATAGGAATGCTCGCTCCGAACAGCCCTGCACACCGCGGGGTCCTTTGAGACTGCATCCAAGTGGTCGTAGATCTCTTGGAGATCAGGCGAAACATAGCTAAGGATATGGAGCTGAGCAGACTTGCGATCACCGAGGGCATACGAAAGAGCCGCTCCGGTGTAGGGATTCCCGATCAAGATCGCGTCTTGCGGGACGTCATTGTGCAGTCTTTGGAAGATTGCCAGCTCGTCGCTCGAAACCAAAGGGGAGTCCGCCGACAAGGCGTACTTTGACGCCGCTTGCTCCACTTCCTTGTTCACTCCGCCCACTTGTCCGACGACGACGGCAACGGCGACGAGAACGGCAGCCAAGGCGTATTGAAGTGCATTCCGGAGACCGGACCGGCGGATCCCTGGGCCGCTTCGACGGAAAACCCGCTTGAACAGTTGCGAAAGGTATGGGTTGTGGCAGATCCACTCGACGCCCACGGCAGCAAGCAAGACAGCGACAAGGGGCAACAGTGCTGCAATACGGTAGCTGTCGTTGTACCAGACGCCCGTCAAAATACTACGGACCCTGGAAATGGGGAAGCCGGACACAACCACAAACAGCACCGTGAAAATCAGGAAAACTCCTGCGAGCCATTTGTACCGAATCCGCCCCAGCGCCGCCCAAAGGCCCAGGAGCGCCACCGGTGCCACCAGCCAGGCGGCAGGCAAATCCAACGGAGAGAAAACAATGGCTTCGCCGAGAGCTTGCGGGACCGTATGGTACGGGCCCCAGAATGAAGCGTCCGACGGTGGCCTGAGGACGATCCAGAGGATGAGGAATACAACGCAATAGCCGATCAAGGGGACCATGAACCTGGCCCTCCCAAGACGCAGCAAACCCCGTCTCCGGAGCTTGAAGGCCTTCCACGCAAGGACACCGACCATCGGGGCCGTCCATGTGAGCCAGGCCATGAAGGTGGTCGGATGCGCCACAAGGAGCCCCGCAAGGCTCAACAAGAGCGCGAGGACCGCCGACAGGTCCCGGGGCACCCAGGCCGGGGAAACCCTGGAAATTGCCGCAGCCAGGGCTATGGAACCCGGCAGGATGCTGATCGACAGCAGATTGGGGTACAGGACACCGAAGTCCATCATCAGGAGCGGGAATGCGCCAAGCGAGGCGGACGCTATGCCGGCCGCCAGTGCAACCGCGGAGGAACGGCCGATGGTCCACCTGGCCGCCAAGACGCAGCCTAGAGGCCAAAACACTGCCGCGAGGACTATGCTCGTGAGGTTCACGGCGACCGGAACGTCCAGCGCGAAGGTCGAGGCGACCAAGGTCGCCACCGCGTTCCAGCCTGCGGGATAGAAACCACCGCCGGTCATGTCGCCTATCGTCAGGGACGAGGCATTCCCGGTATCAAGGGCGTACTTGACGGAGTTGAGGTGAAACACCGCATCGTAGGTCTGCGAAAAATGCTCGGGGCCGCCGATAGCCTGCATAACCCTGGCGCCGACCACCGCGAGTGCGAGCGCACAGGCCACAAATGGTGCTGACCGCCGCCAAAGCCCCGGCCTCGGCATTTCCCCGGCGCGAGGACGGAACCGGGAAACGAACCACGCGATGACGCCGAGCGCGACCGCCACGATAGCGACCGGAAGCACGGTGAACCGGACATGCAAAAAGGGGCTCAGCGTCGAAGCCAGGACAATCACGCCTACCGAGAGGGCAGGGGACAGCCCTAGCGCATCAAATCCTCGATAGCGCAATCCGAGTGCCACAAGCAGTCCGGGAGCAACCAGCAATAAGGCAGCACCGACTAACTGCGGAAGGACAGACCACCACACGGGCGGGGACTAGTCTTCCAGCAGGCCGTGGAGGTACGCTCCGTAACCGCTCTTGACCAACGGCTCGGCACGTGCCCGCAACTCGTCGTCGGAAAGAAAACCCTGGCGCCAGGCGATTTCCTCGGGAGCTCCGATCTTGAGGCCTTGGCGGTTCTCTACCGTGCGAATGAAATTCGACGCGTCGTTGAGGTCGTTGAAGGTACCGGTGTCGAGCCAGGCCGTGCCCCGCGGAAGGATCTCGACATGAAGCTTTTCGTTCTGAAGATATGTCCTGTTGATGTCCGTGATTTCGAGCTCGCCACGGGGTGAAGGCTTGAGGTTCTTGGCGATCTCCACAACATCGTTGTCATAGAAATACAGGCCCGGAACGGCGTAGTGCGATTTGGGGTGTTCCGGCTTTTCCTCCAAGGAAATGGCTTTGCCATCTTCATTGAATTCGACCACGCCGTAGGCCTTGGGATCCTTCACCCAATAACCAAAGACCGCACCGCCGTCGATGTTCGCATGCTTCCGAAGCTGCGTTCCCATGCCCTGTCCGTAGAAGATATTGTCTCCCAGGACGAGGGCAACGGTTTCATTTCCGATATGTTCCTCACCCAGGATAAATGCTTGGGCGAGACCGTCGGGCGACGGCTGCTGGACGTAGGAAATGTTCACGCCGAATTGGGAACCGTCGCCAAGGAGCCGTTGAAACTGCTCTGCGTCGTGGGGAGTGGTGATGACGAGAATGTCTCGAATGCCCGCCAGAATGAGCGTGGAGAGGGGGTAGTAGATCATCGGCTTGTCGTAAACCGGGACCAGCTGCTTGCTGATGCCGTGAGTAATCGGATGGAGACGAGAGCCGGTGCCACCGGCAAGAATGATTCCACGCATGGTCCCCATCATCCCTTACCTTCGAGTCCGCGGCAAAACCAGCGACTGGCCAATGGCCGCCGACTCAACTCCTAGCCGAGGTGCGCTCTTCCGCTCCGGCCGCGGAGGCCGTCGATGGTTCCCCTCAATGCTGACTGGAGCCGGGCAGCGCGGCCGGGTGCCAACACTGACACGAAAACGAGGTGCCTCATGTCGAGAAACAAGCCAGAGGCAACCCATCCTGGATGTGCCTTAACGTATCGCCGGCCAACCAGAATCCTGTTTCGGAAGATGTAGTAATAACGCCAGGAAGCAGCAATGCGGACTTTCAACGGACGATCTTGAAGTTTGATGTCCCTGCCCAGAATATTCGCATCTACCAAGGTTCCTAGCGAATGGTCGAATTCTGCGTCCGCAAGTACAGTCGGAAGCCCGGCATCGAGGGCGCGGAAGTAGTATTCCGTGTCCACGAGGTCGATGAAAAGGCCATCCCAGAAGTTACCGATAGCGTCCAGGGTGGAAACCGGAATCAGCAGTCCGGATTGAATCGGTTCCCGTCCCAGCTGGATCCCGGATTTCGAACCGGCTTTCTTCACGGGATTGCCATGGATGCGGGCCGGGGAAACAAGGCCCGGGGTTATGCCTGCGGCCTCGGCCGACTGGGCGGCCTCCACTAGCCGGTGGACATATTCGGCGGTCAGGAGCGAATCCTGGTCGACGGTGATGATGTAGTCGATCGGCGCTTTGCGCGCCAAGTCGATCCCCGCGTTCAACGCGGATGCGATTCCGGAGTTTTCTTCGAGCCGCAGCACCATAGCGCCGGCGTCCGCCGCGTCCTCGAAGATCCGATCAAAACCGGGCCCGCCGCCGTCGTCGACTACTACAACGGTGGTGAGTTGGCCCAGCAAGGACGAGACGTTACGGACCAGGTGCGACGTCGGACGATAGGCGGTGACCACCGCGGCTACGTTGTTTAGCCGCTTCGACGGATCAATTTCGGGTGGCAAGTCGAACTTCCTAGTTTCCAAGGGTATGCCTCAGGAGGGACCCGACAGCCGCGGGGCTGCCGTGCAAGGCGGCATTGGGCAGGAGCAAGAAAGCATGGGCCCGGGACGTCAGGCGCAATGCAGCCGCCCGTGATGCCTTTCTCCACCCCTTCTTCCTGCAGAGCTCTGCAGCAAGTTCGAAGTAGCCGCGTTCGCCGGCAAAACGGGAGCCGTCCAGCAATTTGCTTGAGGAAGCGCTGGCGGTGTGCCTGCGGTATGCGAAACATACCTCCGGCTCGATGAGTAACTCAGCTCCAGCCAAGACCATGTCGATGATCAAGCCAAGGTCCTGGATGACGTGGAGACCATCCCTGAAATCGAAGTTCCCGATTTTGTCCCGGCGGAAAATCAGGGAGGGCCAGTAGAGCCAGTCACCATGGAGAAGGCTGACTGCCAGTTTCTCGCCGCTGACCACCCTGGGCCGGGACCCGTGTGGCTTGACGAGGTGCTGCTTCACAAGATCGGCAATCGGCCGGGCGTTCTCCCCGGCCTCGTTGATCACTTCCACGCCTGGCTGGATGATCCAGGCTTCCGGGAAATCCCGGTGGGCGCGAAGTGCGACATCAACGAAGTTAGGGAGCAGGATGTCGTCGCAACCCATGACCACAAGCGTGTCCTGCGTTGCCCGGGAGACACACGTGCGGAAGTTTGCCGTAATTCCTTCGTTGGTTTCCTTGCGGACATAGGTGATGCGTGGATCGTTGATTTCTTCCAAGTATCGGCGGACCTCATCGCCCGGATAGGCGTCGTCCACAACGGTCAGGAGCCAATCGTCCGAATTCTGTGCCAGTACGCTGTCGACTGCCTGCCGCATGTAGTCAGGATCCCCCCAGTAGGGGATGAAGATATCAAGGGCCATTCGGTTCCTTACTTTGGTCCGGAAGGAGCGGAGGTGTCGTCCTCCTGGGTCTCGGCGGCCTGGAGGCGCTCAAGGAGGGTGCGCATGATCGCAACTTCCTCAGCCAGCGTCCTGGTCTCATCTTCGACGACCGAGATCTCCCAGGAAAGGTGCAAACAGACGCCCAGCAGCAGCAGGATGCTGATGATGAACAGCAAGTTCGACGGAAGCTGCACGCCAACGAGTTCGGCAACGATTGTCAGCAAACTCGGGAACGCGGCAAGGACCAAAGTTCCAATGCCCACCACGAGCCATAGTGCCGCATATTTCTCGCGGAGCTTCTTGCGCCGGAGCATTTCGAAAACGATCCCCACGATCGCCAACGAGAGGAGGAAGGCCGCCAGATTTCCCATTAGGATGCCTCCTGGGCCCATGTTGTTGATGCGGATGGAATAGCGGATCTCTTACGGGTAAGCGCGAAAAGGAGTGCGAAAGTGGAACGGCCGAGATAAACCGCTGCCTTGGCAGGATTGTGGCTTGGAGTTCCGCCCTGGCGCGGGCGCATGGCCACGGGGATCTGGGTCACTTTGCACCCGGAACGTATTGCCACGACCAGGGAGTCAATCGTGTCGCCGAGGTACTCCGCGGGATAGTGGTCAAGATACTGGCTGATGGCGCGGTCGTTGGCGGCACGAAATCCTGACGTCACATCCGTGAGGCGCGTCTTTGCAAGGCCGGAGATGACTTTTGCGAGGAACTGCATTGCCCATTTCCGGGGGCCGCTCACCTTGTATTCACCTTTGTCCGCGAATCGGGCGCCGATTGAGATGTCGGCGTGCTCCAGTCCGGCGAGCACCTCGCCGATGTTCCGGGGATCATGCTGCCCGTCGGCGTCGACCTGGATCACGCGGCTGTAGCCGAGGCGCTTCGCGTATTTGAAGCCGGCGCGCATGGCACCACCGACGCCGAGGTTGAAGGGAAGGTTCAAGACTGTCGCTCCGGCTTCGGCGGCAACTTCCGCGGTGGCGTCGGAGGAGCCATCATTGACGACCAGTACGTCGTAAGGGCATCCGACGTCGAGGACTTCGCGCACGGTGTCGCCCACCGACTCGGCTTCATTCCACGCCGGCATGATGACCAAGACCCGCGTTGAGTCATGATTTTCCATCGTTCTCCTATATGTCATCGTGGCTGGATGCGGTTGAGGAGGTCCTGGCTGATGCGACCCTGCCGTCCGCGGCATGAATCGATGAGCCCCTCCCAAGCGGCGATCGCCAAGTACCGTCGATCCGGGCTGAATGCGAAGCGGAGAAGCTGTGCTTTCGCGTCTTCCAGCATGCGCCGAATCACCCAGGCCGGGTTGCGGCGCCAGTACCTGCGGGCGAGTGTGGTGCCGTTTCGCATGATGTAGTACATCCGGAAAGGCGAGTAGTAGTTGAAGGACAAATCGTTGCCACGGAGCCGTAAGGGCCGCCCAAGCACCTTCGCCGGGAGGCGCGCCCCGAGCCTGTGCCCGACTTCGCAACCTGCCCCGATGAGGATGCTGTAGCCGGCTGCCCGGACTCGCGCGGTGAACTCGGAATCCACGCAGTCGATGAAAAAGCCCGACTCGAAGTTGCCGACGTCGGCCAAGGTAGTCATCGGGATGAAGAAACCGGACTGCATGGGATCGAAGGCTTCCGGAAATCCGTGGGATGCTCCGAGGACCGGCACCTGGTGCCCGCTGAACGTCTCAGCGCTCACGAAGCCCACTTTTTGTCCTTCGGCCGTGGCCCTGTCATAGGTGGCGAGGGCGCTTGAGACGTAATCCGGGACCGGCAGCGAGTCTTGGTCGAAAGTCAGCACGAAATCCGGGCGGCTGGTCGATTCCAGCTCTTCGAGTCCGCGGTTCAGTGCGGCTGCGATTCCGGAGTTGTTGTCCAGGCGCAGTACCTTGGTTCCGTTACCGGCAAGGTGGTCAAAGATCTGCTCCGACGCCGGAGACGTACTGCAGTCATCGACGACTATGAGTTCGTCTACTTGCGTCGCGATGGATTCAGCGTTGGTGAGCAGTTCGTCGTCTGGGTTGAAAGCGGCGATCACCGCTGCGGTTCGTCTTTGTGGACTTTCAATCACGGAGATGATCCTACCCGTCCACACTTACGGGGAGCGCCTTGGCGGGCAGCAGCCTTGACGCGGGGAGGAGGAGGCCGAAGAAGAGCAACGCTTCGCTGATGGCCATTCCCAGTGCCACACCCGGAACATTTGACGCCAAGCCGGCCACTACCATGAACGCGACTCCCGCAGCTGCCGACAGCCCGGTCCACAAGAGGACAGTCCTTTGGCGTCCGGCGGGAATGAGGAGGTTCCTGATGAGGGGCGTTGAAGCCGAGAGGAAGAAGAAGGAAATCCCATAGAAGACGGACGTCGCGGTATCGGCCTTATTCGCGTCGCTGAACAGGATGGCAGAAGCCCATGGACCCAGCAGGCCCAGGCCGAGCGCTCCGGCGGCTCCGAGCGCGAGGTGCGTCATCAGCGCAACTGTGTGGCGCCGTCGGGAGTCCTCGGGGTTTCCCTCAAGCGTCCAGCTTTGAAAAGTGTTCCCGACGGCCACCACGCTGAAAAGGCCAAAGCGGTAGATGCTGTCCGCGGAGGCGAATCCGGCAGTGGCCGTTGCCAACGGCACCGTCGCCGTGGCTATCGGGACGGGGGATGAGGCGTAAGCGCTTCCGGCAAAATTGATTGCCGCGGTCCCACTTTCGGGAACGATCTCACGGATGGCATTCCCCGGGCGCCGGGGGAACCACGTCCCGCTTTCCCCGAATCGAAGCTGGAATGCTATCGACGCCACAATGGTGGCAAGGAGTGCAAGGACGCCATAGATCCAAATCTGGCCGGTCGCAAGAATGAATGGCACGCTGAGCAGTGCTGCGCAGAACCGGGGAAGGGTGTCATAGACGGCCAGAATCCGCGGTTGTCCTGTGCCGATACCGAACCAGGCCGGGGAGAAGCCGGTGAGGGCAGTGGCCCACGCCATGGTAATCGCGTCAAGGCGGTAACCGTCGTGCGCTACGAGGGCAACGATGATGCTCATGAGCGGAAAGACGACGAGCGCAATGATGATGCGCGTTCGGATGCTTCTTGAATAAAGTGATGCGCGAGCCTGCGGTGAGGGACTCCGGGCAATGGCCACGGGACCGGAAATGTTCCAGCTCCACAGAATGATCGTGGCGGCAAATACTCCGATGGCCTGGCCGGACGTGATGCTTGACCAGCCGGCCGGCCCTGCGACACGGGCAATGACGGGCAGCAGGAGGAAAGGCAGTACCAGTGCGAGAAGCGGAAGCAGCGTGAATCCAGCGAGTCGAAGCAACACGGGTTTCATTACTGGTAGGTCCTATTGCTCGACGGCGTGACCTTACGATGATACGCGATGATGCCTGCCCGCTAACGCCCTGGTAACTCGCCTAGAGTGGAGGTCATGAACGATTCGACGACGCCGGACGGCCAGGCGATCCGGGTGAGTGTCTGCCTTGCGGCCTACAAGGGATCCCGATTCATCGAGGAGCAGATTGCCTCGATTCTTCGCGATCTTGGTCCCGACGATGAACTGGTGGTCGTGGACGATGCGTCGCCCGATGACACCGCCGAGATCGTGAAGGGCATTCGGGACCCGCGGATCCGCCTTGTCGGTGCATCAGTAAACAAGGGCTATGTCAGGACGTTTGAACAGGCCGTGAAAATGAGCCGGGGCGAATTCATCATGCTTTCCGACCAGGATGACGTATGGATTCCCGGGCGAGTGGATATCATGCTGGATGCGCTGGCCGACCACAAGATTGTCGCAGGAAATTTCGACGTCCTCGGCGGCGGACCGAGACCTTGGATCCCAAGGCTTCGTGCTTCCGACTCGGGGAGGCACCTGGCCAATCTTTTCGCGATCCTGATCGGGTACCGGGCCTACTACGGGTGCGCCATGGGCATCCGCCGGGATGCGCTCAGTTACTTCGTGCCGATCCCGTCTTATGTGAACGAATCGCATGACCTCTGGCTCGCCATTTGCGGAAACGTGGCAAGGTCCATCCGCCACCTTGACGAATCGACTGTGCTCCGACGCCTGCACGACGACAACCAGACACCCGCCGGGTGGCGTTCGCTGGTCAAAATCATCAAAGCGCGGATGATGATCGCCCGTCTGATGTTCGAAGCGCTACGCCGGGTGCGCCTGGGTTCTTGACGGCCTTCACCTTGGGGTTCGGTAGGCTGTTCCCATGCAGAAACTTCTGGTTACCGGCGGTGCCGGCTTCATCGGTTCGAATTTTGTCCACTACGTCCTGGAGCACACTGAGGACAGTGTCACCGTTCTCGACAATCTGACCTACGCCGGCAACGTGGACTCCTTGAAGGGGCTGCCGGAGGAACGGTTCCAGTTCGTCCTGGGTGACATTTCGGACGCGGAACTTGTGGATCGGCTCGTTGAAGACTGCGACGTAGTGGTCCACTATGCCGCCGAATCACACAATGACAACTCGCTGCATGACCCGCGCCCGTTCCTGGATACAAACATCATCGGGACGTACACGCTCATCGAGGCTGCCCGGAAGCACGGCAAGCGGTTCCACCACATCTCCACCGATGAGGTGTACGGCGACTTGGAGCTGGACGACCCCGAGCGGTTCACCGAAGCGACGCCGTACAACCCGTCCAGCCCCTACTCTTCGACCAAAGCCGGATCCGACCTTCTGGTGCGCGCATGGGTGCGATCGTTCGGACTGCAGGCGACCATCAGCAACTGCTCCAACAACTATGGGCCGTACCAGCATGTGGAGAAGTTCATTCCACGCCAGATCACCAACGTGATCGACGGCATACGCCCCAAGCTCTACGGCAAGGGTGAAAACGTCCGCGACTGGATCCACGCGAACGACCACTCCTCCGCCGTGCTTGCCATCATCGAAAAAGGCCGGATCGGTGAAACCTACCTGATCGGTGCCGATGGCGAGAAGAACAACAAAGACGTTGTTGAGCTCATCCTCAAGCACATGGGTCAGTCGCCCGATGCTTACGACCACGTCGTTGACCGGCCTGGCCACGACCTGCGGTATGCGATCGATTCGAGCAAGCTCCGCGATGAGCTCGGCTGGCAGCCGCAATACTCCAACTTCGACGCAGGAATCGAAGCCACCATCGATTGGTACCGGGACAACGAGTCCTGGTGGCGTCCGCAGAAGGCAGCCACTGAAGCCAAATACAAGGAACAGGGCCAGTAGACCAATGACGATCGAGTTTTCGAAGCCGCTTGCGGCCCGCGAAACGCCGATTCCCGGCGTCGTTCTCTATGAGCTGCCGGTTCACGGCGACAACCGCGGCTGGTTCAAGGAGAACTGGCAGCGGGAGAAAATGGTCGCGCTTGGGCTGCCGGACTTCCGTCCTGTCCAGAACAACATCTCGTTCAACGAGAAGGCCGGCACAACGCGCGGCATTCACGCCGAGCCCTGGGATAAGTTCATTTCGGTAGCGACGGGCCGGATATTCGGTGCGTGGGTCGACCTGCGTGAAGGTCCTTCTTTCGGCGCGGTCTTCACCGCGGAGCTTGATCCGAGCCAGGCCATCTTCATTCCGCGTGGGGTGGGCAACGCATTCCAGACCCTCGAGGACAATACGGCCTACACGTACCTCGTCAACGATCACTGGTCTGCGGACGCACAGAGCC
This sequence comes from Arthrobacter sp. 01T428, assembly GCF_056398685.1. NCBI lineage: Bacteria > Bacillati > Actinomycetota > Actinomycetes > Micrococcales > Micrococcaceae > Arthrobacter > Arthrobacter sp. 01T428. Next base: position 516,319 of record NZ_JBFTPW010000001.1, read on the forward strand.
AGTACACATTCCTCAACCTCGCCGACGAGACCGCTGCCATCGACTGGCCCGTGCCGTTGGACCAGGCTGAGCTGTCCGACAAGGACAAAGCGCATCCGCGCCTCGCCGAGGTCGAGCCGATGCCGTCCCGGAAGATCCTTGTGGTGGGTGCAGACGGCCAGCTTGGCAAGGCATTGCGTGGACTGTACGACGGCGACCCTTCGGTTGAGTTCGCGGCACGAGCCGACTTCGACCTATCAAAGGAAGAGTCGTTCGATGGACGGAACTGGAAGAACTACTCCGCGATCATCAATTCGGCCGCCTACACCGCGGTTGACGCCGCCGAGAGTCCCGAGGGCAGGGAAGCCGCCTGGCAGGTCAACGTCTCGGCCGTCGCGCGCCTCGCCAGGACCGCGATCGAACACGATCTCACGCTCGTTCATGTCTCCTCGGACTATGTCTTCGACGGGTCGCGGGAATCGCACGACGAAAACGAGCCGTACACCCCGCTTGGCGTGTACGGTCAAACCAAAGCCGCCGGGGACGCCGTCGTCAGCGTGGTTCCGCGCCACTACATCGTGCGCACCAGTTGGGTGATCGGCGAAGGCAGCAACTTCGTCCGGACCATGGCCTCGCTCGCCGATCGCGGGATCAAGCCGAGTGTCGTCAACGACCAGATCGGGCGGCTCAGCTTCACGGAAGACATCGCTGCTGGAATCAGGCACCTGTTGGAGTCCCGCGCGCCGTACGGCGCGTACAACCTCAGCAACGACGGTGAACCGCAGTCGTGGGCGGACATCGCAGGAGACGTCTACGAGCTCCGCGGTGCCTCGGGAGACGACGTCACCGGCGTGAGCACCGAAGAATATTTTGCGGGCAAATCCGCAGCCCCGCGGCCGCTGAAGAGCATCCTCGACTTGAGCAAGATCAAGGGCGCAGGGTTTGTTCCGGCGAACAGTGCCGAGAGACTGACGGCCTACCTTCGGGGCTAACACTCCGGAGAACGACTGCGTCAATGCAAAAGGTCTGGCCAGGCAGTGCCTGGCCAGACCTTTTGCATTGGGTTTTGCGATCTTTACTCGACGCGCTGGCGTTCCGCGGGTTCCTTGCTTGCTTGGTTCCCGACGGCGGCAGTCGCCGGACGGCGCGCCGCCCAACGCAGCGCCCGGATCACCGGGACCGGGAAGAACGGCAGGCCGGGGTAGAGGAAACGGTACAGCTGGGCTGCCGCAACGACCAATGCAACGGCGAAGAGCAGGGTGAGGACTTCCCAGGAAAGGGGCGGCTGCCAATCCGGCTTGGTGAACATCACCAGCCAGTTCGCGAAGTCCGGTATTCCCACTACGTACCGTCGCAGGATGTACACGAAGCCGTAGACATGGGCAGCGCAGGTTGCCCAGAGAAGAATCTTGGCGACCCTGCGGCTGATGAGATTTGCGTGGAACTTGCGGAACCGAAGCGCCAACCCGGCCGAGATGACCGCGATCGCGAACAACGGGAGGCTGTACCTTCCTTGCCAGATGAATCCGCTGCTCGTGACAAGCGCGGCCTGGACCAGGGCGGGAACTACCGCAAGCATTCCGATCGCGGCCCAGAAGCCCAGCTGCAATCTAGCCGGACGCATCAGGAAGACCAGCAGCAACAGGGCAATGAGCAGCATGTTCCAGAACATCAGGACGGCTTGCGGCACCGGAGCATCAAGCCAGCCTGCGACTCCGATGTACTGATTGACGAAGTCGAACGACCTGTCCAGCATGGTGGCGAAGGCGTTGGAGGGCCGAAGGCCTTCAACCGCATTGGAGATTCCGGCGGGCGCCTCGCCTGCCGACGGAGGCGCGGTCAACATGATGAAGTTCCAGATGACACCCAGTGCCACCCCGATGGCGGACAATCCGGCAACTATGAGCAATAGCCGATTGCGGAAGATTGCAACGATGTCGGCGCCCCGGAAGAAGAGGCAGGCCACAATCGCCCCGCAAAGGAGCCACAACAAGGACACGTTCCTGGTGTTGGCCAAGGTCGCTGCCGATACTCCGACTGCCAGGATTCCCGGGCGGGCCAGGTGAAGCTGCCTTGAGTTCTCAAGCACGGAGACCAAACCGCAGAAGGCTGCCATCGACGCCGCGACCTCCAAGGAGTTCGGATTGATTCCCGTGGCCAGGAAGAAAACCATGGGCGTTGTCGCAACCGCGGCCGCAACCATGGGCCACTTGGGATGCCGCAGCCTCGACAGCGCGGTGAACCCGGCCGCATAGAAGGCGGCCGACATGAGTCCACTGACAATCCGCATGGCAAAGATCGCGGGGGCTCCGGACATGAACAGGCTAGGGAGCCCGACGAACCAGTAGTAGAAGGGGTTGTACAAGCCGGCCGAGGTCACGCCGATGGTGGTGTAGGTGTCGCCAACGGGAATGGCAGGCGCACAGCCCGCGGGCATCTCCTTGAGGAAGGCAAAACACCGCTGGGAATCGACGTTGGCGATGTAGGAGGGGACCTGTACGTGGATCCCGTTGCCATAGGACTCGCCGGGACCCGGGAAGAACTGCCCCCTCGCCACGGCTGCTGCCTTGATGGTGTGGGCGGGTTCGTCGGGATACGCCATCAGCGGCGTGGCCAGGATCCAGAGCGTGATCAGGGCTGAGAGCAAGGCAAAAACGCGGATGAAGAAACCGAATCCGGCCTTGGTGGCGGGGGACACGTTGCGAGTCCGGGACCGCAATCCGCCTGCCCGGGGGAGCGACTCCTGCCGAACGTCGGGACGAGCGGGGCCTTGGGCAGCTGGTTGGTCGATCATTGGTCGCTCCCGATCTTCTCAATCAGGCGTGACGCATCCCGCAAGGACTCTTCACTCGGGGAGGCCACCCCGGCGAAATAGGTCGAAGCGACCTGACCGTCGGGGCCGACCACGAAGTCTGCCCAGGATTTCACGAGGGACGCAACCTCCCCGTTCTTATAGCTGGTACAAAATGCCTGGTAGTTCACGTTCCCCAATGCGTAGCCGTGGTCGGTCTTGTCCGGAAGGCGAAACTCGACTCCCGTGGCCACCGTTCTGGTGGTGCCGTCCTGGACGGCCGCAGCCACCGAGTCCTTGGACATTCTGACGAAGCTGCCGCCAAACGAGAGCAACGCCGTGTCAAACCGGGACCCGATGGACGCCGAGTCCATGAAGGCTATTGCGCCGGCGGTGCCGTCGACTTTCTTGGCGATGTCGCTGAAGTTCTTGACCTCTTGGCCGCCGGGTATCTTGGCCCACTTGTTGCTTACCCCGGACGACCAACTGGGGGAGGCCGCCAGATAGCCCGTGCTGGCCGAGGTCAGCGCTGAAGCTGTGCTCGCGGTCACCGGGACGATCGGCGCGTCCGGGAGCGTGGTTCCCGGATTGATCGCTGCGATTGCCTTGTCATCCCAGCGATTGATATCTCCGGTGAAGATCCTGGCGAGCAGGTCAGGCGTGAGCTTGAGGCTCCGGATGCTTGGCATATTAAAGACGACGCCGATAGAGGTCACCGAGGTCGGAACGCTGAACGCCCCGTTCGGACCGCATTCCGCCTTGGTTGCGTCTTGTTGCTGAGCGGTCAAGGGGGCGTCGAGGGCTGCATAATAGGCCTGGCCCGTGGCCAAGGCTGTCAGCCCAACGTCAGAGCCGTCCGGAGAATAGCTCAATGACGTGGCCGTGAAGGTCTTTTTCCAAGCGCTGGACCATGCTCCGATCGGATCGCTCTGAATGGGACTTCCAATCGCAGTGAGCGCGCCGCGGATGTTTTGCTGTTTGGCTGGGGGACTGGCACAGGCGGCCAAGCTGATACCGACAAGCAGGAGGCATCCTGCCGCTCGGTGAATCGACCGATGATGCACCGGGGGTCCTTTCGATTACGGGTATAGCTGAGACTTGCGTCTTGATAACCCTAACCGTTCAACCTGAGCGTCGTAGCCCGTTTCGGCTCGACGCCCGCTGGTTGAGGCGCGGTACACAGGTCCCGCTCCGTGCAGGAGACTTAGTAATTCAGGGATTGACAGCCTGCAAGCGCGTTGCCTGAGCTGTACTGCGCTATCCCGATCCCATAAGTACAAACCGTATATCTGCCCCGTTGAGTGACGGGGACCAGCGTCGAGTAGCCGTGATTTCCGGTAATGCCGAAAACGTTGTTCACATCAGCCCTCGAAACGTTCGCCGCGAAGGCATACCCCTGACGGCTCCCGTCCGGATACGTAATGTAGACATGCACTGGATTGGACGAGCCCGGAACCGCCGGGTCGTATGTCCAACCCGTCGCCCTGATATTGGCTTGTCCTGACACCGATGCAACTCCGACGGAGTCGAGGTAGCCGGCCGGGACCGGCGTATTGCTTACCTGAATGGACATGCATCCAAGCGCCGTGTTCCCCGAAGCGAGCGGGGCAACCGGGATGGCATAGGCACAGGCAGTGTAGGTGCCGGTGCCCTTGGTTGGCAATGAGGCGCTGAAGCCGTGATTACCGGTAATGCCGAAGGCGTTGTTCAGATCGGGACGGGATTGATTTGCCGTGAATGCCGTGCCGACGTTGCTTCCATCCGGTGCCTGGACGTAGACATGGACAGGAATGCTGGCCGCGGTGTTGGTGGGGTCGAATGCCCAGCCCGTCGCAACGAGGTTGGCCGCGCCGGGCGCCTGCGAGATTCGAATGGAGTCGTAATATCCCTTCGGCGGCGGGTTGGATCCGACAGTGATGTCTTTGCAGCCAAGCGCGGTGTTGTAGTACTGCCCGATGGCATAGGTACACACGTGATATGTACCGGCTTTGCTCAGGCTGATCGACTTGTCGAAACCATGGTTCGAACCGTAGCCGGTAGCGCTTCCCACATCCGGCCTGGAAGTGTTGGCCGTGATGCGGTAGCCCGTGGTCTGTCCGCTGGGGTCAGTGACGTAGGCGTCGGCGAACGAGGCCGTTTGCGGGTTGGCACGGTCAATGGCCCAGCCCGTCAGGCGAAGGGAAACGTCGTCGGGAGCACGAACCTGTCCGAGCGTGTCGAACGATCCGATGGGAGGTTCAACACCGTTTGCCTGAAAACTCTTGCAGCCAAGGTCTACAGTGCCGTTGACGCTGACGGCGGTGGCGCAAACCTTGTACGTGCCGGATGCGGTGATCTGGATGTTGTTGTCAAAGCCGTGTGCAGGGCCGTAACCGAAGGCTTGATCAACGTCCGGGCGATATGCGTTCGCCAGGAACGAGTACCCGGTGGTCACGTTGACCGGATCGGTAACTGAAATATTGACGGGAGTCGATACCCAAGGTCTGGAAAGGTCTACAGACCAGCCCGTGACCCTCAGGTATGCCGCGGTGGTGTCCCGGACGAGCGACAGTGAATCGAACGAACCCCTGGCTGGATTGCCGGCAAACCTTTGGAGGGAAGCGTAGTCCCCGTTCCAGACGTCCGAGTCGCCGCTGAAGGGACCCGTACTGCTGTACTGCCACATGCTGTAGTTGGCCCAACTGGAAGGAAGAATTCCAGCGTCGTTCGACGGCCCGCCTGGATACGAGGCGACCCAGAGGGGGTAGTCCCCGAATCCGGCAGGATCTCCGGTGCACTGTTTCCACCAACTCGTGTTGGTGTAGATCATCGGGAGCCGTCCCGTCAGCGAACGCATGGTGTTGCCGAAATTCTGTACCCACGACGTGAGCTGGGCGGGCGACATGTCGTAGCAGGTGTTGCCCATGTAGACGCCGTTGATGGTCTGCCCTGCATACGGATTGAACTCAATGTCCAGGACGGGCGGCAACGTTGCGCCGTCCGAGCTCCATCCGCCACCGTTTTGCACGAAGTAGTTGGCTTGATCGGCGCCTGAGGACCAGTTGGGAATCGCGAAGTGGTAGGCGCCGCGGATCATTCCGACTGCCCGCGAGCCTTGGTACTGCGAACTGTACGAGGGGCTGGTGTAGTAGTTTCCCTCACTGGCCTTGACGTAGGCGAATCGCGCCCCCATGTTCCACTGCTGCTGCCAATCGACGCCGGCCTGGTAGTAGCTGACATCGAGACCCTGGATGCCGAAGGTGGGTGTCCAGCTGCCCTGGGCGGTTACCGCGCCCTGGACTCGTGGGGAGCGTTGGCCCATCTGCGCGCCCCCTGGTCCGGCAGCTGCGCGCATTGCGGCTTGGCGATCTGTGCTGCTTTGGGTCGTCGCGGTTGGTGACGGCGTTGCTGTCTGGCTTTTTGCTGCCGGCTGCGTCGGTGAAGGCGTTGAGCTTGCGCTCGGCAACTGGGTCGCCGTCGTTTGTGGGGAGTTAGCGGGAGACGACGTCGGGGAGCTCGCCGGGGAGGGCGTCGGTGAAGGAGCCGGTGCTGCAACGGCCGTCGTTGCAGAGAGAAGCAAGACCGCCGCGCCGCACATCGCTGTTAGCGCAAGGTCTTGAACGCGGCGCACCCGGGAAGTGGAGACAGGGGCTTTAAATTGAATGGTCTTCATCTCTTGGCTCCACACGAGATTGCCGGCTCCCGATGGGGCGGCACTTGATTCATTCCGCCGTTTCAAACCCGCGACGGTAAATGGCTGTTGGCACTTCTAATTCGAAGGCAACCATAACACTGATGTGCAAGGTGGTGCTAATGTGGCCAATGGGATTTGAGTGAGTGGTTCAATGCAGTTCGGATACTGTCTGCACGGCCGCCAACAGCCAAACACCGCCGCTCCGGCCTGCGCAGTGCAGGCCGGAGCGGCGGTGTTTTTTTACTTGGGTGTTGTGTATTCAGTAGTTCATGGCAGGAAATACCCGGAGACGTCCGCGATGAGCTGCGCCGTACCCGAGGATTGGCTGTAGAGCGTGACCTTTCCGTCGGCACCCACGGGGACCGTGACCAAGTTGGGGACAATTTGGTTAGTGGCGTAGTTCAAATTGGAGGTATTCGGCCGGGCGGTTCCGGACGCGTACGCCGTGACGAAGCCGAACGACGTCGGATTGGCCACCGTGAGGTTGAAAGTGACGGCCGAGACTGTTGCCGGGATGCCGCTGATCCCGCCGACCTGGAAGGACACCGTGCCGTTCGGTGCCACCGGAGTGCTGTTCCGCGTATCGAGGAACCTGTTTGGCGCGATGGGTTGGAAGGTTCCCGACGCCGTTGCGGTGCCGGCCAGGTAGTAACCGGAAACGTCCGCGATGAGTTGCGTGGTTCCCGAGGACTGGTTGTAGAGCGTGACTTTTCCGTCCGCGCCCACTGGAACGGTGACACTATTGGGGACGATCTGTCCCGTGGCGTAGTTCAGGTTGGAAGCGTTCGGCCGGGCGGTTCCGGACGCGTACGCCGTGACGAAGCCGAACGACGTCGGATTGGCCACCGTGAGGTTGAAAGTGACGGCCGAGACTGTTGCCGGGATGCCGCTGACCCCGCCGACTTGGAAGGACACCGTTCCGTTCGGTGCCACCGGGGTGCTGTTGCGGGTGTCCAGGAACCGGCTTGGCGCCAGCGCTTGGAACTCACCAGGAGCCGATGTGGCAGCCGGGACGTAGTACCCGGAGACGTCAGCGATCAGTTGCGCGGTTCCCGAGGACTGGTTGTACAGGGTGACCTTCCCGTCCGAACCCACCGGGACCGTGACCAAGTTGGGGACGATCTGTCCCGTGGCGTAGTTCAGGTTGGAGGCGTTCGGCCGTGCGGTTCCCGATGGGTAGGCCGTGACGAAGCCGAACGACGTCGGATTGGCCACCGTGAGGTTGAAGGTCACTGCCGAGACATTCGCCGGGATGCCATTGACGCCGCCGACTTGGAAGGACACCGTGCCCCCTGGCGCCACCGGGGTGCTGTTACGGGTGTCGAGCAGCCTGCTTGGTGTCATCGATTTGAACACGCTGGCCACGGCAACCGAGTCGTACAACGCGTAGTCATCAGTTATCAGGGTTCCATTGCTCAGCAGGTTCAAGCCCATGCTGATTGCGCTCGCACCTGCCGGAACCGGTGGGGAGGTCCAGGTGGCCTGGGTCCACGCTGTTGCCGCGGCAAAGTTCGGACTTGCGGTCCAGTAATTCCACGTGCCAAGGCCCGTTCGGTAGTAGAGCTCGAATTGCGTCGGAGCCGTCGCCGTGTACCAAGCGGACATTTGATAGATATGGCCGGGCGTAGCGCTCGGCGCACATTGGCCCAGGTCCAAAGTCGGCAGTAGCTTGGCATCGCCGTCAACGTAGCCGGAAATGACCATCTGTTCTGCAACGGACCCCGTGTGGCCCGGGGACACGCTGGTGAAGGTGTGGGTGTTGGTGCCATATGCTCCGATTGCCCAGCAATAGGGGAGTCCGGTGGCCACCGGGCCTGCTGTTTCCAAACTCGGGTTCTGGATCAGGTTTCCCACCGTGATGGGTGGCGGGGCGGCCGGCCCATTGACGAGTGGCTTATCCAGGTCGAGCGCCGGATTTGCGGGATCCGGGAATTGGGCGGCCATCACCTGGCGCACCGTCTTGACGACGATCCTGCCGGCCGTTTGCTCCGTCACCAGCCAATTCACGTACGCCTGGAAGTTGGTGGTCGTGACAGTTAGAGGGTCTGTAGCCGAGTCGAAGTGGTGGAAAGTCAATTGAACCCATCCGCCGCCGGCCTCCGCCTGGGTCACGACGGCCTGCATGTCGGCAACTGCCCACGTGTTGTCTACCTCATCGGGCGCCTTGGTGAAAAAGAGGTCCGCGGTAGGAACGGGCAGCGGTTCAGCAACTTCGGTCAGCGTTGGGGCGGCTTTGCTTTTCAGATCGCCCAGGCCACGTGCGCTGTTGTAGCCGCAGTTGGCGACTTGTTGCTCGACGGCGGGAGTGGCGGAGGCGAACGGGTAGGCGAAATTCGTGACCCGGAAGCCCATAGTGGTCAGGTTGACGCGGTCATTGCATATCTGGCGTGCCACCTCGTTCGCGTCCATCTGGGCAAGGTCGGGGTGCGTGACCGTGTGCCCGGCAATTTCGTTGCCTGCCGATTGAAGTGCGAGTGCCTGGGCGGTCGTCATGTAGGGAGGCGGGCCACCATTAGGATCGGTCGCGTTGAGGTAACCGGAGGGAAGGAAGAACGTCCCAAACATTCCTTTGGAATTCAAATAGTTCGCCGCAGCCACCTGATCAGCGTTGGCGTCGTCAAATGTCAACGTGACGACAAGAGGACCCGCGGCCTGGGCCGGCCGGGTCAAAAGCGCCGCATTGAAGAGCGTCGCCAAAAGGAGCGCGGCTGCGGCCATGGCAAACGCTTTTCGGTGGTTTTTTTGAGCTTCAAAGGAGGGCCTCCGCCCAATGCGGGAGGCCACCATGCACCCGTCTTGCATCTCAAGTCCGTTCGTCGCGCCTGCAACCTGACCGGTGCGACCTTCTGTGCAGTTTTACCCTCAGCACAATTCGGGGTCGCCAGTACTCATTGTGGGCATTCATTTATTATTAACCCGGTTGCGCGTCGATGGCTTAACAGCAAAAGGCGCTTGGCCTTTTGGCCAATGGCGCGCGCCTGATTACTTGACGCTACGAGCGGCCAATCAGGGTGTCAACACTCGTATTTAGTCACCGTCAACACTCGAGTAGTGCCTCAAATCCATCCCGGTTTCGTGCATGCCGTGCCGCGGATAGTCCACGCAAAATCCAGCCGCGGCAGGTTCAGTTGAATCCGAGGACTTCCTTGTCAATCGCCGTGCTGTTCGTGGTTATCCACAACCGCCCAAATCTACTTGGCAGGGAGTCGCAACCTCCCCTAGCCTTAACTTGGTTGAAGGTTTCCGCAGCGCCTGGGCGCATGCTGCATTGGGGGGAACATGGAAGCATTGCGCATCGTCGAGGATGAAGTGCGGGAGCTGATTCGTCGGCGTGGACTGGATCCTTCGAGTCAAGCAGTCGAAATTCACCGGCTCGTCGAGGCCGCCGTGAATGATTACGATGAGCGGGCTCTTCTGGGCCCCTTGCCTCCCTTGGGACGCTTGGACACTGCGCGCAAGTACGTGTTCGACGCCGTTGCCGGCTTCGGGCCTATCCAGCCACTTCTGGATGATCCCACCATCGAAGAGGTCTGGCTGAACGCGCCAAACGAGGTTTACGTTGCCAGGAACGGCGAATCAGAACTTACCTCGATCAGCCTCACCGAGCAGCAGGTTCGCGACCTCGTCGAGCGGATGCTCAAGAGTTCCGGGCGGAGGCTCGACCTCTCCTCACCTTTTGTGGACGCGGCCCTGCCCGATGGCTCTCGGCTCCACGTCGTCATTCCCGACGTCACCCGCCGCCATTGGGCCGTGAATATCCGCAAATTTGTGGTCAAGGCAACCCGGCTCGAGCATCTCGTGGAGTTGGGGACGTTGACGCCCGAGTCAGCCCGGTTCCTGGGAGCCGCGGTCGCCAGTGGATTGAACATTCTCGTCTCAGGAGCCACCCAGGCCGGAAAGACCACAATGCTCAACTGCTTGGCAGCCAATATCGGCTCCCGCGAGCGGGTCATCACCGTCGAAGAGATCTTTGAACTTCACTTCCCGCTACGCGACGTCGTTGGCCTTCAGTGTCGCCAGCCAAACCTTGAGGGCCAAGGCGAAATTCCCCTCCGCCGGCTCGTCAAAGAGGCTCTTCGTATGCGGCCGGATCGTCTCGTGGTGGGCGAGGTCCGGGAAGCCGAAAGCCTGGACATGCTGATTGCGTTGAATTCGGGCTTGCCGGGCATGTGCACCGTCCACGCCAACTCGGCCCATGACGCCGTGACCAAGATTTGCACCTTGCCGCTGCTGGCCGGCGGGAACATCTCAAGTGCGTTCGTCGTTCCAACCGTGGCCTCATGCATCGATCTCGTGGTTCATTGCAGCCGCCACGCGGACGGTCGCCGGCAAGTCACCGAGATCCTTTCGCTGGGGCGACGCGTGGAGAACGGCATCATCGAGTCGTCCAAGGTATTCACGATGCAGGACGGCCGGCTCCAAGCCACGTCGAATTCCATGCCGGCCGCCGAGAAATTCGCCCGGGCCGGATTTGACGTCGCCGCGCTCCTGGGGCACTTCTAATGGCGCCGCTGCTAGGCGTTCTCTGCGGGCTGGGTGTCTTCCTCATCTGGTGGTCGGCATGGGAACAAGACCCGCTTGCCGTCAAGGAGCCAAAACCTAAACGCCTTGAGTCCTTGTTGCTCACGGCCGGGATCGAAAAAGTGAGCGGCGGGGGATTCATCGCATCGTGCCTCGGATTGGGCCTTTTCGCCGCACTGGTGATCTACATCATGACCGCGTCGTTCTCGATCGCAGCGTGCTTCGGCTTGTTCGGTATGTGGCTTCCCTCGGCCGTTGTCAGTTGGCGGGCGCGCAAGCGGACCGCCATGCTCCGGGAGCTCTGGCCCGATGTCGTCGACCATTTGCGCTCGGCGATCCGTGCGGGGCTTTCGCTGCCCGAGGCGCTTATCCAGCTCGGAGACAAAGGTCCCGAAGAGCTGCGGGCTCTCTTCCGCGAGTTTGCCGCGGACTACCGTTCCGGCGGCCATTTCGATGCGGCGTTGAGCAAACTAAAGGAGCGTTTGGCCGATCCCGTTGCCGACCGGATCATTGAGGCGCTCAGGCTGACCCGGGACGTGGGCGGATCCGATCTGGGCCGCCTTTTGGGAACTCTTGCCGAGTTCCTTCGTGAGAGCGCGAGGACTCGCAGCGAGCTTGAGGCGCGACAATCATGGACCATCAATGGTGCTCGCCTGGCCGTTGCCGCCCCATGGATCGTCCTGATGTTGCTGGCCAGCCGGCCGGAAGCCGTTGCCGCGTATAACTCGGCGGCCGGAGCCAGCGTTCTTGGAGGCGGATTGTTGGTCTCGGCCTTCTGCTATTGGGTGATGCTGCGCATCGCCGCCCTTCCTGAAGATGAAAGGGTCCTTCGATGACTGGGCCGACTGCCTTGGCTGCATTCTGCGGACTTCTTTTGGGAGCCGGATTGTGGCTCATCTTTGTTCGCATGCCATTCATGCGGGCGATTCGGTTCGTGGAGCGCATCGAGCCGCAACTCAGGTCCCAGAACCTCGAATCGCGCCTGCTCTCCGCACCCTCGGACATCGCACCGTTCGGCCCCTTGGAGCGCATCCTGCGGCCGGTTTTTCGCGACGCCCTCGGCTACCTGGCGAAGTTCAACCTGGGGACCACATCCCTCAACAAAAAGCTGGCAAAGGCCGGTTCTGGAAAGTCCGCGCTGGACTTCCGCGCGGAGCAACTGCTGTGGGCCGCCGCGGGCTTCGCCACGGCGCTCGTCGTGGTGGTCGGGAATGCCACCGGGGGTCGGTTCAGTCCGGTGCCCGCGGTTGCTACGGTCCAGGTTTGTGCACTGGCAGGGTTTCTTTTCCGCGACTACATGCTCCGGGTGCAGATCAAACGAAGGGAAAGGCGGATGCTGGCGGAATTCCCGAGCCTTGCCGAGTTGATGGCTCTTGCGGTAGGTGCGGGGGAGAGCGCCAGCGGTGCCCTCGATCGAGTGTGTCGCACAGCCCGCGGCGAACTGGCGAAGGAGTTTGCCCTGCTGTTGGCCGCCACCCGGGCCGGCACGCCCCTGATCGAAGCCCTGCACGAGTTTTCGGGACGAACCGAGCTCGGCCCGCTTGTTCGGTTCGTGGATGGAATTGTCGTTGCCGTCGAACGCGGAACTCCCTTGGCCGATGTTTTGCGGGCCCAAGCTGCGGATGTCCGCGATTCAGCCAAGCGGGAACTGATGGAAGCGGCGGGCCGCAAGGAAATCGCCATGATGGTCCCGCTGGTTTTCGGCGTCCTGCCCCTCACGGTGATCTTCGCGGTCTATCCGGGCTTGGCCGCGTTGGATCTTGGCTTCTAATGACGAATCTCAGTCAAGCCTTTTCACATCCGTCACATGGGCGTCTGCCTGAATACCAAGACAGCACGGATCACAATGGATTCCTGCATAAGGAATTGGGAAAGATGAAATGGGAAAGATGAAATGGGGAAGATGAAATGGTGAAAATGAAAAAGCTCGGACGCGAAGGCCTATCCGCTTCAGGACTCTTGCTGTGGCAGCTGTGGACACTCCCGTCGTCCAGATCAGCGCTTGGAACCAACCTGCACAAGTGTCCGGTCCCCGACGACGATCATCCGGAGCGGGGCGATGTACCAGGTTGGGTCATGATCACCCTGATGTCCGCCGCACTTGTCGCGGGCCTGCTGGCGCTGGCCGGCCCGGCACTGGAAGGACTCTTCAACCAGGCGATGAGCAAGGTCGGAAAGTAAGTCCATGCCGTTCCGCAGCCGGGTAGCGGAAGATGGCAGTGGCGTGAGGGTCGGCAGGGGCGATGAACGCGGCTCCGCCGTCGTGGATTTTGTGCTGGTCGGCGGCCTGTTGACGGTATTCTTCCTCGCTGTCATTCAACTGACCCTCATATTGCACGTGCGCAATACGCTCATTGATGCGGCCTCGTCCGGAGCCCGTTACGGCACTCTCGCCGACAGGACATCGTCCGATGCCCGTGAGCGCACAGCAGAGCTGATCGGAACGGCGCTCAACGCGGACTTTGCCCGGGACATCTCGACATCGGAGGCCAGCTCCCAGGGAATCCGCACCTTGGAGGTGACAGTCCGTGCACCATTGCCAGTTATCGGACTGATTGGTCCCGTAGCAGGGCTGGAGGTGAGGGGCCATGCTGCGACTTCGGGTTGATCCTGGCCGTGCAGCGCTCTCCCGCTTCAGGGAGGTGGTCTGCCTGCCGGCGGCGGAGGGGCCGGCGGCGGAGGGCCGGGAACCTACCGGCCCTCCGTGTGCCTCTGAAACGGGAAGCGCGGTGGTCGAGTTCATCCTCCTGTCCCTCCTACTCATGGTTCCCGTGGTCTATTTCATCGTCACAATTGGACAGATCCAGGGCGGCTCCTTCGCCGTCGTGGGGGCCGCGGACCAAGCCGCCAAGGTCTATGTCATGCAGAAGGACACCTCCCAAGGGCGCGTCGCCGCTGAACAGGCTGCCCTTCTGGCCCTTGCCGACTATGGCCATTCCGCGGAGCGGGCAAATGTCGACATCGCGTGCGACCGCGGCGATTGCCTGTCCGCCGGCGCTGCGGTGACGGTGACGGTCAAGCTCACGGTGCCGTTGCCCATGCTGCCCTTTGGAGACACCCTGAATCTGGACGCCGCGAATCTGAGTGCGTCGGCTACGCAAATCGTCGGGCGGTTCCGGTGAGAGGTCTTCCCGCGAAGACGGACATCCTGCTATCCCGAAAATCAGAGGCGGAAGGCGGCCATTTGATGGTCTTGACCATCGGCTATGTCGTGGTCGCGTTATTGCTTGCAACGGTCGTTGCTGCGGCCTCGGCCATCTACATCGAACATAAGAAGCTCCTCTCCGTGGCGGACGGAGCTTCTGTGGCGGCCGCGGACAGCTATGCCCTCGGCCAAGTGGACAGCGGCGCCGAAACGCCGTCGGCCGTCCTCAACAGCGCGCGGGTAAGAGGTATTACCGAGTCATACCTCAGCCAAAACGGCGCCCATTCACGGTTCGATCAACTTGCCGTCGGCCCGGGTACCGGGAGTCCGGACAACACCACGGCCGAAGTGGTGCTCAGCGCGGTTGCCCATCCGCCTGTGGTCAGCTTTCTGCTTCCCGACGGTGTTCCGATCGAAGCCCGTTCCACTGCGCGTTCCCGGCTGACCCGCTGATTTTCAAGCGTCACACGTCCAGGCTCCGTGCCAAGGCCGTCAACGGATGGCGTACTCTGGAACAACCATGGCTCAGATTGACTTTCCCGCAGAAATCCGCGCGCTTCGCTCCACTTACCGCTCCATCGAACAGGTTTCCGATGTCGAGAAGCTCAAGGAAGAGATCGCAGAACTGAGCGAGCGGGCTGGTGAACCGAACCTCTGGGACGATCCAGCTGCCGCCCAGGTAATTACGTCCAAGTTGTCCCACCGGCAGTCGGAGCTTGAACGGTTGAACAGGCTGACGGGCCGCATCGACGATCTTGAGGTCCTTGTCGAGCTCGGCCAGGACGAGGACGACGACGCCTCCATGGTGGAGGCGGCCACGGAACTCGAATCAATCCGTAAGGCCCTCAAGGAACTTGAAGTGGTTACCCTGCTCTCGGGCGAATACGACGAACGCGAGGCCGTCGTCACGATTCGTGCGGGCGCCGGCGGTGTTGATGCGGCGGACTTCGCCGAAATGCTCATGCGCATGTACCTGCGCTGGGCAGAACGCCATGGCTACCCGACTACCGTGATGGACACATCGTACGCCGAAGAGGCCGGCCTCAAATCGGCTACTTTCGAGGTCAAAGCGCCGTACGCTTTCGGTACCCTCAGCGTCGAAGCCGGGACGCACCGGCTTGTCCGGATCAGCCCGTTCGACAACCAGGGACGGCGACAGACGTCCTTTGCCGCCGTCGAAGTCATCCCGCTCATTGAGCAGACCGACTCGATCGACATTCCGGACAACGAGATCCGCGTCGATGTCTTCCGCTCTTCCGGCCCTGGCGGGCAGTCCGTCAACACGACGGACTCCGCAGTACGTTTGACCCATATCCCCACAGGGATTGTCGTCTCCATGCAGAACGAGAAGTCCCAGTTGCAGAACCGCGCAGCCGCGATGCGCGTGCTCCAATCAAGGCTCCTCCTCCTGAAAAAGGAGCAGGAAGATGCCGAGAAGAAGGCATTCGCAGGTGACGTGAAGGCATCGTGGGGGGACCAGATGCGTTCGTATGTGCTCAATCCGTACCAGATGGTCAAAGACTTGCGGACTGAGCACGAAGTGGGCAACACGTCTGCGGTGTTCGACGGCGACATCGACGACTTCATTGACGCAGGGATTCGCTGGCGCACAGGTAACCGCAACGCCGAGGGATAAGGCGCCCGGGCTGATTACTTGATTGGGCGACACACCGCGCCAAGCCCGCGATTCCATCGCGGAGCGTGCGTATAGTCGAAGAGCCGGCGCTCAACTTCCCCCAATGAAAGCCCGTGCGCTGGCGGTTGGACTGGTCGAACGTGGCATGTCCGGCGGGGTTCTGAAGAGTCATGATCCGATTTGAGAATGTCACCAAGGTCTACGACCCCAATGCCCGTCCGGCGCTGGATGCTGTCAACCTTGAGATTGACCGTGGAGAATTCACCTTCCTCGTCGGGGCCTCGGGTTCCGGCAAGTCGACGTTTCTACGACTCATTCTGAAGGAAGACCGGGCAACATCCGGTTCCGTCTACGTCGCGGGCCAGAACGTGGCCAACATTTCAAGCTGGCGGGTCCCCAAACTTCGCCGCGGAATCGGTGTCGTTTTCCAAGACTTCCGCCTGTTGCCGCAGAAGAATGTCTTCGCCAACGTTGCCTTCGCCATGCAGGTGATCGGAAAAAGCCGCAGCATCATCCGCGAGACGGTTCCGGAAGTGCTGAAGACTGTTGGGCTTGAAGGCAAGGAACGTCGCATGCCGCATGAGCTGTCCGGTGGTGAGCAGCAGCGCGTGGCCATCGCCCGCGCCGTCGTCAACCGTCCCGGCATCCTGCTGGCGGACGAACCCACCGGAAACCTGGACCCCATTACCTCGATGGGCATTATGGGCGTTCTCGACAAGATCAACCAGAACGGCACCACTGTGGTCATGGC
This sequence comes from Arthrobacter sp. 01T428, assembly GCF_056398685.1. Taxonomy (NCBI): domain Bacteria; kingdom Bacillati; phylum Actinomycetota; class Actinomycetes; order Micrococcales; family Micrococcaceae; genus Arthrobacter; species Arthrobacter sp. 01T428. The sequence goes on from NZ_JBFTPW010000001.1 coordinate 532,815, forward strand.
GACGCACGACGACGACATTGTGAACGAGATGCGCAAGCGCGTGGTGGAGCTCCGGAACGGAGTGGTGGTCCGCGATGAGGCAAGGGCCCTCTACACCTCGATGATTCCGGTAGTGGGAGAGTCCCGGCGGATGAAGGACGCGAGCGATGCGGAAATCGACCGCGCGCAGGGGGTCCAGCAGTGAGGCTCGCTTTTATCCTGGGCGAGATCGGCAGCGGTCTGCGCCGGAACCTGTCAATGGTGATTTCCGTCGTCCTGGTGACTTTTGTCTCGCTCACCTTTGTTGGTGCGGCCGGAATGCTGCAGATGCAGATCAACCAGATGAAGGGCTACTGGTATGACAAAGTCCAGGTCGCCATCTTCCTCTGCAACGACTCCTCGACGTCGACCGGATGTGCCTCGGGTGCGGTCACCAAGGAGCAGCAGGCCAATCTGGCCAAAATGCTCGATTCGCCGGCTGTCAAGCAGTACATCACCGACTACCAGTTCGAATCGCAAGCCGATGCGTTCAAGCACTTCAAGGAACAGTTCTCCAACTCTCCGATCGTTGATTCGGTAACCCAGGACCAGCTTCCTTCGTCTTTCCGAATCAACATGAAGGACCCCCAGAAGTACCAGATCATCAGCGAAACGTTCTCGTCCCAGGCCGGGGTGGAGACCGTGAGCGATCAGCGCCAGGTCCTTGAACGGATCTTTGAGTGGATGAACGGTGCCTCTGTGGCGGCAATGGTGGTGGCGGGAGTCATGATCTTCTGTGCAGTCCTGCTTATCACCACGACCATCAGGCTGTCCGCGTTCAGCCGGCGACGGGAGACAGGCATCATGCGCCTCGTTGGAGCATCGAAGACCGTCATCCAACTGCCGTTCATCCTCGAGGGCGTCATCGCCGCCGTCGTGGGTGCAGTCCTGGCCTCAGGCACATTGTGGCTGGTGGCCCAGTTCTGGCTCAACGGAGACTTGTCGCGGCAGTTCCTGAACACTCCGTTTATTTCCTCGACCCAGGTACTTGTGATTGCGCCGGTCCTGATAGCGTTGGGCGGTGGCCTGGCCGGGATATCGTCGCTCCTGACCCTCCGCCGATATCTCAAGGTCTAGCCATGAAGAGCACTGATCCCGGGCGAACAGGACAGCCGATGACACGGAAGTACCAGGCTGCGCTGCAGCTGCGCAAAGTGAGCGGCCGGGCGAAGGTCGCCGGTTCCGTGCTGGCCATTGCACTCGCCGCGAGCCTCGGCACCGCGCCCGGGGCGCACGCTGACAATCTCGATGACCAACAGGCTGCCCTCAACGCGGAATCGGCGCGTGTGCAGCAGTCGCTGGAATTCGTCGACGCCAACATCGCCAAGGCGGCCGGCGACCTTGTGGTCTACCAAGGACAGCTTCCGGGAGCGCAGCAGGCACTCCTCGAAGCCCAGGGCAAGGTTGCCACAGCAGTCAAGGAGGCTGATGCCTTGGCCGCCCGCGTGGATCTGGCGCAGCAGAGTAAAGCCCAGATCACCCAGCAACTGGAAAACGACAAGCAAAAGATCACCGATACCAAGAAGCTCATCGGCCAGATCGCGGCGCAGGCGTATAAATCCGGAGGGGTTCCAACGAACGTCGCTTTGCTGTTCGGATCGAACGACGGCGGCAACCTCACGGAAACCATGGACCTCGCCAACCAAGCGATGCGCAGCCAGAACGCCGCGATGACGAAATTGACGCAGCAGAGCGCGACGAACGTGAACTCCCAGGCCCGGCTCACCGCCGTCGAACAGGAAATCCGCGATCTCAAGGCAAAGGCGGACGCCGCACTTGAGCGTGAGAAGGCAGCCCGGGATGACGCCGCTGCCAAGAAGGCGGAGGTGGACAAACTCATCTCCGACACCACTCGTCTCAACGCCCAGCTTCAAGCAGTCAAACCCGGGATCCAAGCCCAACTCCAGCAAGTGAAGGCGAACCAGGACGCCGTCGCCGCGGAAATCTCGGAACGTGACCGTAAACTGCGCGAAGCTTGGTTGGCCGAACAGCAGCGCCTCGCCGCAGCCGCGGCGGCCGCGGCCCAGGCGCAAAACCAGGCAGCCCCGCAGCCTTTTGTCCCACCGGCGAGCAACCCGCGCTCGAACTTCGGCCTGATTCACCCGGTGCCTGCGAACATCCCGATCACCTCAGGCTTCGGTTGGCGTGCGACGCCGCCTGGAACCATCGATTTCTACGGCCAGGGCGGCTATATGCACACGGGCATCGACTTCGGTGCCCCCTGCGGAACGCCGGTATACGCAGCCGCTGCAGGCACGGTGTTTTCTGCAGGTTGGGGCAACGACGGCGGTGGCAACCGTGTCAAGATATCGCACGGAGTCATCAATGGTGATTCCCTGACCACGGTTTATTACCACAACACCAGCGTGGTGGTTTCCTCCGGACAGCAAGTGAGTCAAGGTCAGCTCATTGCCTATTCAGGTACCACGGGCAACTCCACCGGTTGCCACGTGCACTTTGAAACCTGGGTTAATGGGCAGGCTGTTGACCCGATGAACCTTTTGTAGCCCACACGACAGGGATCTGCTGGCGTAGACTAGTGTGATTCTTCGACAACCAAGGAGTTCTACCGTGCCCAAGGAAAGTGGCCGTAAGGTAGTGGCCACCAATCGCAAGGCTCGGCATGACTACCACATATTGGATACCTATGAGGCCGGCATTGCCCTCATGGGAACCGAAGTAAAGTCCCTGCGTGAAGGCCATGCATCGATGGTCGACGGTTTCTGCACCTTCTACAATGACGAGTTATGGATGGAGGGCATCCATATCCCTGAGTACAACCAGGGGAGCTGGACCAACCACGCCGCGCGCCGCCGTCGGAAGCTGTTGCTTCACCGCGAGGAACTCAACAAGATCTCCGGCAAGATCCGCGAGACCGGGCTGACCGTAGTGCCGCTCCAGCTGTACTTCCTGGATGGACGCGCCAAAGTCGAGATCGCCTTGGCTCGAGGCAAGAAAGATTACGACAAGCGGCAGACCCTGCGTGAGCAGCAGGACAAGCGCGAATCGCTCCGCGAACTGCGCGAGCGCAACCGCCGTTGATTTCCCCCAGGCCGCCACGCGGGTAGGCAGCCAAAGCGTGTCCCGGAATGTTCGGGTGCCGCGATGCGTTATGATGATTAACCCGGCAGGTTTTTAGGTGGTCGTTTTCGGGCGGTCGTTGTCCTGCGGGGATTGATAACAAAATACGGGGATGATCGGTTTCGACGATGTTAGTCGCGACAGGTGAAGCGGGCCGAGGATGCAGAATTATCTCGTAAACGCTGTCTGCAAACCAATAAGTGCCAATTCTAAGCGCACTGACTTCGCTCTTGCTGCCTAAGCAGTAAGACAGTCCGTCAGCCCGAGGTTGCTATTGCCCCGGATCCTGGCGTCATTTAGATAGCCACTGCTGTTTGCCTTCGTCATCGAGGCAAGCGGGACTCTTAGATGACTGGGCCCGGATCAGCTACTTGTTCGCAGGATAGCTGGGGCCGAGAAAGTCCGACGCGAACTGCGCCCGGAGAAGCCCTGACAACACGACATCGGACGGGGGTTCAATTCCCCCCATCTCCACTTTTTGTGATGAGTCGAGACATCCTTCATGGATGAGTCGGGTCATCGGTAACACCCCGGTCTTCGGACCGGGGTGTTTTTCTTTGCCCGCGGGAGCATCAGACCACGATGGCCGGCCGTTGCCCGGGTATGTTCACCCGCACCAACTGGGGAGGAAACCGGGAACGCTTTTCACGACAGTGCCCGATTTCAAGTCCACGAGGTCTGTCCGCATGGGAGTCGGTTCGGGGCGGACCGGGTATTGGTCGCCCGCATATTGGGGTGCCGCTGTTTCGACGGCGAGGTAGTCGCTGGCCGGTGAGACGCAGGTGTCCAGGATGCGCGACCAGGCAGCGTCAGGCCGGTAGAGCACGCGCGATCCGTTCCGGTCGGTGAGATTGACCAATGAGGTCTCCTTTCCGGCGTCGAACTTTCTCACCACCTGCGCAAACTGCCCCGAACCGTCGAGGACCACGGGCTGGCCCACGGTGGTCGTGGCGCTTTGGTTGTTCTCCGGGGCGGCGCCTCCCGCGAGGGTCGCCGGCGTGAGCGCACCGTTGGAGAGATTGATGGTCGAATACCGTGGCGGGTCGACGCCCACCTTCAGCCCCGGGTCGCTCACCGCAAGCTCGTTCGTCCCGGGGAATCCGAGGATTCCGGCATGCGTGCCCAAAGGGGACACCTTGCCGGAGTCGAGCGGATCGATGAGGAAGATGGATTGGTCGTCTGCCTGCGCCACCAAGGTGGCGGCGCCGGGAACAAAGCGCCAGTCCGTCGCAGTGACCGGACCGTGGATGCCCTGGACAGCCCACGGAGCGGACGACGGTTTGTCGACGTCGTAGACAAAGAGCGTTTTCCAGTACTGGCCAGTGGCAGAAGAAGCGGTGAACGTGAAGCCTATGAGGTGATTGGATCCTGCCGCGTGAAGGTTGGCCACCGTCCCGAGGCTTGGCAAAGGAACGAGCGACGGTGGGCCGCCGGTGAGCGGGACCATCTCAAGTGAGCTGGTGTTGTCATCGTTGACGGTGACGACGGCGAGGGCGGACGGCAGGGCAGCATACTCCTGGATGCGGGGGGCACTGAGAATGACGGTGCCCTGATCGCTTCCGGAGAGGCTTGAGCCGAGGATGGTGTCCGGCTTCTTCAGGCCTGAGTTGTCTTTGCCGGTGTCCCTCTGGAGGGTGTACAGCGAGAAGGCGGCCGGAGTGGCCGAGCGGGCCAGGGCCGAAGTGGAATGGGGGTGCGGTAGCTTCGAAAGGTTTGCTACGGTCAACCCGCCGGCAAGGACGGCAAGGATCGCGATGGCGCCGTAGAGGCGCCGGGCAAAACGGCGTCCGGCCAGTAGCTCTGCTGCGGCAGCAATGGCCGCGGCCCGCTTGGCTGAGACGGGACGGCGCTTAGTAGACATAGGGCTGTGCCGGCTGGGTGGTGGGCTTGATGGAGTCCGGTATCAGAACAATTGACTCACGACTGGCCGCATTGGGGTTGGCGCGAAAGCTGCTGGTGACCGTGACCCAGCTGTCGGTTTTGTACTCGTTCTGCCAGCCGGGGTGATAGACGGGAACGCCGATCGGCTGGGCGTCAACGGCGCAGCAGGTCACCACGAAACGGGTCACGAAGAAGACGTTTGGATCTGTCTTGTCCGCGCTGATGAACCCGGTCACGGTGGCGGTCTTGTCGGCAAAAAAGTCCTGCCCCGCGCCGGAGCGGAGCAACGATGCCCAGTCCCTCACCGTGAAAGCGGAGTAGTCTCCCTTGCCGGGCAGTGCGGGTGCTTTCAGTGTCAGGGCGGATGCCGAACCGTTGAGGTCCCGTTGTGCCACGGTGGCAGTCGTAAGGGTCGACGGCGGCAGGACGAGTAAGGCGACGACGGCGGCGATGATGGTCAGCACGCTTCCGACCGGCCACAGCCAGCCCCATCGCGAACCGGGCTCATCGGTGTGCTCGTGCCCGTCTTGGGTGCCGGGAGCGAAGGCGAAGGCCGCGAGGGCAAGTACTCCTGCGATCACGGCCATGATGACCGTGAACACGAAATACCGCGGATGGATATACAAGGCAAGCTGCCCTGACACGCCCAGCCAGATCGTTGCGATGAGGCCGATCAGGCTGAGGACCACGCCCTGCCACTGGCCCACGAGCCGCCTAATGACCATAGTTGACCGCCAATCCGAGGACCGCCGCGCAAAGTGCCACCAGCAGGCTGAGCTGAAGGAGGGTTTTCGCGGTGAACGTGGTGCGCATCAGGGCGAGCATTTTCACGTCGATCATGGGCCCGAAGACGAGGAAAGCCACAATGCCCCCCGGCATGAAGGTTGCTCCGAAAGACAGGATAAAGAAGGCATCCACGTTTGAGCAGATCGCAACGACGAAAGCCAACACCATCAATGCCAAGACAGACCAGACCGGGTTGCTACCCAAGGCGACCAGCACTTCGCGGGAAACGGCAACTTGGATCAGCCCCGCCATGCCTGCACCAACAAACAGTGCAGGCATCATTGCGCGTGTCTCCTGGGCGAACATCTGCACGCTGCGCCTGATCCTTCCGGTAGAGCCGGCGTGGTGGTCTGCTATTGAACATGTCTCCTGGAACCGGGCGGTCAGCAGCTCACCTGGCCGCGGATGCCGGCTGTAGATCCAACCGACAAGGTTGGCGATGAAGAAGCCGCCCAGGACACGGGAGGCCAGGATGCCGTTGTCCCAACCAAACGCCTGCGCGGTGGTGACGATGGTGACGGGGTTCAGGATGGGTGCCGCGAACAGGAAAGTCATCGATTCCGCAACCGTCAGGCCGTTGACCACCAGACCCCGGGCAAGCGGAACATTGCCGCATTCGCAAACAGGCAGCAGCATTCCCAAAAGCGACAGGACGAGCCTCCGCAGCACCGGGCTCCGCGGCAGGCGGCGGAGCAGCATGCCCTCCGGCAGCCAGACCTGGACAGCGATCGAGAGGACGATCCCGAGGAAAACGAACGGCAGGGACTCGACGACGACGCTGATCGACAGTGTGGCGAAGTCGCGGGCAGCGTTGGGTAGAGCAAAGACCTCCGGCGTTGATGATGCCAGCACCCGGACGGCCGCGAACAGTGCAATGAGGGCGAGCCCGACGATGAGACCGGCGGCAGACTTCGACGTGAAAGCACGTGACGGACTTCCGTGCTCGCGTCCCGGCTGTTCGCGTTTGTCGACTGCAGGCAGCGTCACAGTCACTCCTTACTCCTCGGACCCGGTCGGGGACACCGGAAGGGGCTGCGAAAACCGACTGTACACGCCGCTCACGTTCGCGACTAGCCTGTCAGCCCTGCCGGTTTCCGAACCGGGCAGAGCTCCGCTACTCGCTGCGCGGGAGACCCGGACGAAACCGAGTGGCGTGTCCGAAAGACAGGTAGCCGACACTCAAGTCGCTGTGTGGGAACGACAGTATTTTGGGGAGGGTCGATCACTTGTGGGTGTGGGTGGCCGGCAGTGAGAATGCCCGTTCCGGTTTCGTTCGGGCCATATCCGGGCAGGACATGGGGGACGAACCGCATTTGTGAAACGAGTTCGGTCCTATGAAACGATCAAGGCAGAATGACGCGCCAGTCCAAAATACTTCTGTGGGGGCAGACCGGTGGACGGTTGCCTCAGTGCCCGAGCGGGGCCAGCCGTGGAAAATACTCGAGTGGTGGAAAATTCTCAAGTCCCGTGGCACCGCAGCCACGGCCATCGGCACAGTGGTGCTTGTCCTTGCGACATTCTTCAACGCGGTCCTGCTGGCGCCGGCAGCCCAGGCGGCAAGCCTCGTCACTGTGACCCTTACTTTTGATGACGCCCACGTGGATCAGATGGCAGCCGCTGCCTACATGAATTCGAAGGGCCTTCACGGAACATTCTTCACTCCGTCAGGCTTCCTGAACTCTGACTCCCTGCACATGACGACTGCTCAGGCACTCGCGCTTCAGGCAGCGGGTAACGAGATCGGGGGGCACACGGTGACCCACCCCGACCTCGCCCAGGCTGACGCGGGTGAGGTTACCCGTCAGGTTTGCGATGACCGCACAAACCTGACGAACATGGGGTTGCGCGTAACGAACTTTGCGTACCCCTATGCCTCGTCCACCCCGGCCATAGAGACGATTGTCCAAAGTTGCGGCTACAACAGCGCCCGTGGATTGGGTGACATTGCAAGCCAGATCCCCGCATCGGCCGGCATGCCGCTCTCCGAAACCATGCCGCCAGCCGACCCATATCTGACGAAGGCACCGGACCAGATCGACAGCACGTGGACACTTCAGAACCTGAAGGACCTGACCCTCAAAGCCGAGCCCGGCGGCGGCTGGATGCAATACACCTTCCACCACATCAACATCGCGAACAATCCGCTCAACGTGAGCACCGCAAACTTCAATGCCCTCATTGACTTCCTGGTGGCCGAGCAAGCCGCAGGCCGGATCATTGTCAAGACCGTCGACCAAGTGATCGGCGGCACTGTCAAGACCAACCCGGCCGGGCCGCCGCCGCCGGCGCCCATCACCTCCGGAAATCTTCTCCGCAATCCCGGTTTTGAGACCGCCGGCCCCGTCGCCGGAGGGGCGCCTTCGTGCTGGGTTCCGGGAGGCTACGGCAACAACACCTACACCTACAGCACGGTAACCGGGGCCCACACCGGGACTGCCGCCGAACAACTGGTCATGACCACCTACCTGGACGGTGATGCCAAAATATTGCCACCGCTTGATACGGGCCAATGCACCCCGACCGTGACGCCGGGCAAGAGATACACGATGTCGGCCTGGTACAACTCGACGGCGAATACCCAATTCGAGCTCTACTACAGGCTGGGTCAGGGCAACTGGCAGTATTGGACGTCGAGTCCGCTCTATCCTGCCTCCGCGGCCTACACCCAGGTCACCTATACCTCTCCACCCGTGCCTGCCGGCGCCACCGCCATGACCATGGCACTGACCCTTACCAGCCTGGGAACACTGGTTACCGATGACTACAGCCTGACGGAAGCAGTATTGCCGCCCGGCGCGTTCGAGCCGTTGACCCCGATGCGCTTGCTCGACACGAGGACCAGCAGCGGCCCGGTGGCTCCCGACGGGACCGTCTCATTCCAGGTCGCTGGAGTGAACGGAATACCGGCAAGCATCGCCGCGGTGACGTTCAACCTGACGGTCGCGAACTCAACCTCATTCGGGTTCGTCACGGCCTACGCCTCCGGCACCGTGAGACCTAACGCATCGAACCTGAATTATGACACGGGACAAATTATCCCGAATAGCGTCACGGTTCCGGTCGGGGCCGACGGCAAGGTCACGCTGTACAACCGGTCCAGCGGCACGGCACAACTGATAGCAGACGTTTCCGGGTACTACGTCGCAGGAACAGCGGCCGCCGCAGGCGCATTCCAGCCGATCGCGCCAACCAGGTTCCTTGATACCAGGAACACCCCAACGCCCGTGGCTCCGAACGGCACCGTTTCGGTCCAGGTTGGGGGAGTGAGCGGAGTCCCGGCAAACGTGTCGGCCGTGACCTTCAACCTGACGGTCGCGAACTCGACGTCATTCGGGTTTGTTGCCGCCTATGCCTCGGGAACCCTGAGGCCAAATGCATCCAACCTGAACTACGCCACCGGGCAAATCGTCCCGAACAGGGTGACGGTCCCGGTCGGAGCGGACGGCAAGGTCATACTGTACAACCAGTCCAGTGGCACTGCGCAATTGATCGTCGACGTCTCGGGATATTACCTGTCGGGCGTAGCAACGCTCCCGGGTACGTTCGAGCCGATCGCCCCAACGAGGTTCCTTGATACAAGGAACGCCACGGCGGTGGCAGGGGACGGAACAATCTCCTTCCAGGTGGGTGGCGTGGGCGGAGTCCCAGCTACTGCCGCTGCGACGATTTTCAACCTTACGGTGGCCAACTCGACGTCCTTCGGTTTTGTCACGGCCTATCCCTCCGGGGCGGCACTCCCGAACGCGTCGAATCTGAACTACGCCACCGGCCAGATTGTCCCCAACAGCGTCACCATTCCAATTGGACCGGATGGCAAGGTCAATCTGTACAATCGCTCCGGCGGCACCGCCCAACTCATTGCGGATGTCTCGGGTTACTTCCTCTAACCACGGCGCACGAACAAACCGTCTCACTGAAAACACCCCGGTCTTCGGACCGGGGTGTTTTTATTTGACGTTGTGCTTCTTTGCCTCGGATCGTGATCCCGCCGAAGATTCGACGTTCCATTCCCGGGTGATCTTAATGGTTCGGACTTCGGGCCGCGGGCTCGTCATCCGAGTTCTCGACGTTGTCCGTTGAACTTCCAGGTTCCCCGTTGCGATGTTTGGCAGTGCTCTTGCGATCAACCAGCCTCAGTCGCCGGTGTCCAAAGACCATCACAACGGCTACCACTGCGGCTCCGATGAGGACCATCACGACCCAAATCCATTGTTGCCCGTCCACGTTCGCCCCAATCTCAGCCCGTCGGCTGCGTCCCGCTTGTACTACGAAAGGCCGTTGCCCTGCCTGCCTAGGCCGGAAGGCGGGCCCGCTGAGGAGTCAGTCTTTCTCCTGATGGTTTGCGTAGGCGATGCACCGACCCCGGTTTTTGAACTGTGGGTAGTCCATTCAGCAAGCCCCCTTGCCTTATTGGCTGCGACCCCTCGCCGGTCTGAGCCCAGTCGTTGCAATCCGCCCATCTGTTGTCGCATGGACGCTGACCGACACCATAGGACTGCGGGCGGTTGCCGTCTTGAGTGGTCCCTACTTGTTTTCGGGGATTCGTACGCGACCGCTGTTGCGGTCCGTCGAGTGTGGTTGTTAACCAGTTCAAAGAAGGTAACGACGGCGGCACTCACCGTGTCGGCGTGCAGTGGCAGAGTTCACCCACGGCGTAGGACGGAACGGACTAACCGAAGCAGCGTATTCGTTGATATAGACACCACCGGTTACAGGAGGTGCACGATGAGTACGTTGCCGGAACAAGTTTTTCCCGAGGACATCCCTGACGCCCCGTCAGATGACGAAGCCTTGGACGCCTACTCGCGGACAGTGATGCACGTCGCAGAGACGGTCACGCCGCATGTTGCAGCTTTGGAGATGAGCAGCGCCCGCAGGAACGGCCAAGTCAGGATTGGAAGCGGATCGGCTGTCGTGTTCACGGGGGACGGCTACATGCTGACCAACGCCCACGTGGTCTCGGGTCTCCGCTCCGGGCGGGCAATCTTCGCTGACGGAACCCACACCGACGTCGAACTCGTCGGTGCGGATCCTTTGTCTGATCTCGCCATTGTCCGCGGGCGCCACACGCCGCCGCCGGCCATCCTGGGCAACGCGGAGTCGCTGCACGTAGGCCAATTGGTGATTGCCGTGGGCAACCCGCTGGGGCTGGCAGGATCAGTGACCGCAGGCGTCGTCAGCGGGCTCGGGCGCTCCATCCCGGTCAGGTCCGGACGGCACAGCAGGGTCATCGAGGACGTCATCCAGACCGACGCTGCGTTGAATCCAGGCAATTCCGGGGGAGCCCTGGCCGACGCCAAAGGGCGGATTGTGGGAATCAACACCGCCGTGGCCGGTTTGGGCCTCGGACTCGCAGTGCCCATCAACACCACCACCCAGCGGATCATCGCCGCCCTGTTGAAGGACGGCCGGGTCCGCCGGGCATACCTTGGCTTGGTGAGCACCCCTATTCCGTTGGACGCGAGTGCGGTGATCCGGACAGGCCAGAAGGAAGCGCTGCGGGTGGTGGAAGTCATCGCCGAATCTCCCGCGGAGCGGGCAGGACTGCTCGCGGGCGACCTTGTGCTCAGTGCTCAGTCGCGGGCCGTATCCAGTGCCGAGAGCCTTCAAAAACTCTTGTTTTCGCAGGCCATCGGGGAGCCGTTCTTCCTGACGGTCCTCCGGGACGGAAAAATCCACGCAATTGTGGCAGTTCCCAGTGAAATGACTGACGCGGATTCATGAGGAGCCGCGGACCTGATGGAGCCAGTCCGCGAAAAAGCCGGAGCCAAGCTGGCTCCGGCTTTTTTGCTACTTCTTCCGCATCCTCAAATGGGCCACCGGATCCACTGCGGCGTCGGATTCGTGCTTGGCACGCTTCACTGCCCGTTTCTCCTTGATGGACTTGATGCTCTTCTTCGTCTCGTGCTGGTGAGGCGCTTTGTCAGGCATGTCATGCTCCCTAACTACGGATCTTCCCTGCAGATCCTGCAAAGAGGGTCCTGAAAGGCCCTCTCCTTGTAAGCTACGCCTGTTTCACCCGAAATCAACCGACAGCCGGACGGCCTAGTGGCCAGCCTTCGGAGCCGGGACGTCCACGACGCCCACGAACCGGGAGCCGATTCCTTCGTACTCGCTGCGGACTTCGCCGGGCAGGATTCCGGGAACCTCGCTGTTCCGGTGGTGGCCACAGAAGACGTAGGTGAACTCCGGCCACCATTTCTTGGGACGCGCGGCCTCTGTGTAGCCGCACACGACGCAGCTCAAGTGGACCCAGACAGGGCGCTTGCCGGTGCGGTTGGCGCGGGATTGGACGAGCCACTGGGGCGGATTGTCTTGCAGTTCGTTCAGCTCGGCTTGTGAAAGCCTGGAGGGGATGCCGTGGCGTTGGGCCATTTCCATCGAAATATCAAGGGCCAGTGCGGCGTCACGTCTGCTAATCACCATTCAACGATACGGGACTTTCGCCGCGGCAGGATCGGGCAGGAATCCGGACGGGAGCTGACAAGCAGGCGTAGGCTGTGCTCATGACCGACGCAGCGGCCCTGCAGCCAAGCACCCCGCTTCAAAAGCGGGTCCTTGTTGTGGCTATTGTGGCTTCCTTCATCGCCATTTTGGATGGCTTCGTGGTGAACCTCGCGCTCCCGGCGATTGGCCGCGAGCTGGGTGGTGGGCTTGTCATCCAGCAATGGGTGGTGGATGCCTACTTGTTGACCTTGGGCGCGCTGATCCTGGTCGCGGGATCCCTGTCCGACCACTTCGGCCGTGCACGCATCCTGGAATGGGGACTCGCCGGCTTCACCCTCACCTCCGTCACCTGCGGCCTCGCCTGGAACGGCGAGGTGCTGGTGGTATCGCGCGCCCTCCAGGGGATCGCCGGTGCCCTGCTTGTCCCGAGTTCGCTTGCCATGATCGTCACGTTCTTTTCCGGTCCCGCGCAGTCCAAGGCAATCGGCCAATGGTCCGGTTGGACCAGCGCGGCCGCCATCGTCGCGCCGCTGATCGGCGGCGCATCGGTCGATCTGCTGTCCTGGCGCGTCATCTTCTTCATCAATGTGATTCCGGCCGTCGCCGTCTGGCCGATCCTCGCCGGGCTGCGGAAGTCCGATGCCGCCACGGACACGAGCAAGAAGATCGACTACCTCGGCGCGTTCCTTGCCATGGTGGGACTCGGTGGCCCTGTCTACGCCTTCATCGAACAAGGGCGCATGGGCTGGGGCAACATGGTGGTCTGGATGCCGCTCGCCCTCGGAGCCGTCGGCCTGGTCCTCTTCCTGGTCCACGAGGCCAGGACCCCTGAACCGATGCTGCCCCTGAGGCTCTTCGGCATCCGAAATTTCGGCTGGGGAAACATTGCCACGCTCGCCATTTACGGCGCCCTGTCATTGGGCTTCTTCGCAGTGGGCATCTACTTGCAGCAGGTGGGAGGGATGAAGGCCACCACGGCGGGCATCGCGTTGCTCCCCGCGACGGTCCTCCTGATGCTCACGGCCTCATTCTTCGGCGGGCTGGCCGGCAAATACGGTCCGCGGTGGTTCATGACGGCCGGACCATTCATTTGCGGAATCGGTTTCCTCATGACCTTGGCCGTCCAGGAGCCCTTGAACTACTGGACGCAAGTGCTGCCCGGGCAGATCGTCTTCGGGATCGGCCTGAGCACCTTGGTGGCGCCCCTCACCGCGGCCATCCTCGGCGCGGTACCCACGGAAGAGGCAGGGATCGGTTCCGCAGTGAACAACGCTGTTGCCCGTATCGCAGGCCTGATCTGCATCGCGTTTGCCGGGCTCATCATCGGCCCGGTCTTCAGCCGCCAAGGCCTCATGAACGCCGTCGTGGTCACGGCCGTGCTGTTCTTCCTCGGGGCGGTGGCATCCGCCGTCGGGATCCGGAACCCGGTGCTGGGCGCTGCTGTAGTGGACTCTCCCGAAGGTCAAGCGCCCGACGACGGCGGGACGGCTGCCCAGCGCGCCTGAACAGCGCCTTCCACAACACGGCTTCGTTAGTGTTCAGCGAGGACGCAGCCGTCGTGTTCGACGTCGGTGGCCACCCAGAGCGCCGAGGCGACCTCATCCGCGAGATCATAGTCGCGGCTGCCCGGACCCTTTCCGATCCGGACCACCAGGGCACCACCGAACGGCTTGCGGCCAATCACCTGGATGGTGGCGTCGAGGTCGATTTCCTCTGCGGACAAGTACCGCAGCAACTCCGGGTTTTCGTCGCTGATCCGCGTGATCTTGCCGGAATGGCCGTCGTCGAGCTCGATCATGCGGTGCGCATGCGGCAGGCTCACCGAACCGTCCGCGGCAGGGATGGGGTCCCCATGGGGATCGCGTCCGGGGTTGCCCAGCTTGGTGGCCATGCGATCGATGAAGGTGTCCGAAACGGCGTGTTCGAGCATCTCGGCCTCGTCATGGACTTCGTCCCAGCTGTAGCCCAACTCCCTCACGAGGTAGGTCTCGATCAGGCGGTGGCGGCGGACCATGCCCAGGGCAAGCTGCATTCCCTGGGGGGTCAAGGAAATGGCGCTGTAGGGCTGGTGGTCCACCAGCCCTTGGTCCTTGAGCTTGCGGACCATCTCCGAGACGGAGGAATTGGCGACGCCGAGCCGTTGCGCGAGCTGTGAGGACGTGATGGGTTTGTCCTGCCACTCCGTGAAGGAGTAGATGACCTTGACGTAGTCCTCGATCGAGGAGGAGGGCGCACTGGTCTTCACGGTTCCAAGCCTATCGTGAACAGGCCGCATCAGGCTTTGCGCGCCCGCCAGCTCTGCGTGAGATAGGGCAAGGGGATGACCTCGCCCTCGGCATGGCCCAGATGCTCGAAAAGGTACCACTCGAGATTGCCCGTCACCTTGGCCCGGGTGGTCTCATTCGCCCTCAGGTAGTAACTGCGCGACTTCACGAGTTCGAGGATATCCGCCGGAGTCACGGGATCCTCCCAACGCGTCACATGGCTTTCGAGGCCCGTGAACTCCCGGCCCACCACAGGCCGGAAGTCCGGTTTGTGGACATCGCCGGCATGCATGATGCGAGACAAACGATGGACCCAGAGCACCGACGTGTCCAGCTGGTTCCAGATCAAGCCGATCACACCCTGGGGCCGAAGGATCCGGGCGATCTCGGTGCTGGCGGCGAGGGGATCGCACCAGTGCCATGCCTGGGCAACGCTGACGACGTCGAATGCTGAGTCCGCGAGTCCAGTTGCCTCGGCCGTGCCCTCCAGGGCGATCACTTGTGGATACGTTTTGCGCAGTTGCGTGAGCATGTCCGTGGAGGGGTCCACTGCGGACACCGCCAGCCCGCGCTCGACGAGGAGCGCTGTGAACTTTCCGGTGCCCGCGCCGATGTCTGCCGCGTCCCGCGCGCCTTCCGGCAGCAGCCAGTCAGCTGAATCCGCGGGGTATCCGGGCCGGACACGGTCATAGTGCTCTCCGCCGTCCTGGAAACTCTGACCGAGTTCAAGGCGCCGTTCCTCATAGAGCTTGGGGCCGGCTGACGTGCCTTTGGGTCGCGGGGCCACGCGGAAACTCC
Source organism: Arthrobacter sp. 01T428 (assembly GCF_056398685.1). Lineage (NCBI taxonomy): Bacteria > Bacillati > Actinomycetota > Actinomycetes > Micrococcales > Micrococcaceae > Arthrobacter > Arthrobacter sp. 01T428. The sequence goes on from NZ_JBFTPW010000001.1 coordinate 548,090, forward strand.
TTCGTAGGACAGGAAAAAATACCCTACGAATCTACCGCAATCAGTCGGTGCTGCACGGAGCTGCGCCCGCGGTCCCGGGAGTGTTGGGAGCCCATTCCGGGTAGCTGCGGTGATCGTTCGCGGGCACCCAACGGCCGGCGTCCACCACGTAGTCCCAACCGAGGCCATTGCTCTTGAGCGCCTGGATGCCCGCGATGAGCCGAGTGGCGTCTTCCAAACGCGATCCTACGCCGAAACTGGCCCGGAGGGATCCGGAGGGAAGACCGAGGCGCTTGAGCAGCGGGTGGGCGCAAAAGCGCCCGTCGCGCAGGCCAATGCCGTGCTCGGCCGCAAGATAGGCCGCCACAAGTCCGGCGTCGTAGCCCTGGAGCGAGAAGTTCACGACGCCGATGGTGTCCTCGGGATCGGTGTCGCTGAAGATCTGGTGCACGGTCACGCCGTCGATTTCCTTGAGGCCTTCGACCAGGTGCGAGCGGATGGCGGCCTCGTGGGCGTGCCATTCGTCGTGGTCGAGGCTGGCGATGACTTGTGTGGCCCGGGCGAGGGTGGCCGCACCGAGAACGTTCGGCGAGCCGCCTTCGTGCCTGGCCGGTCCCGTGGCCCAGCTGACGGAATCGAGGCGTGCCTCCCGGACGGCGCCGCCTCCTGCCAGGTGCGGCGTGCCGGCGTCGAGCCAGTCGGGACGGCCCACCAGGACCCCCGCGCCGAACGGGGCATAAAGCTTGTGCCCCGAGAAAACCAAGTAGTCGACATCCGCGGCGGCGATGTTGATGCGGCGATGCGGGGCAAGTTGCGCCGCGTCCACCACAATCCGCGCCCCGAATTCGTGGGCCAAGGCAGCTAGTTCCTTGATGGGCAGGATTTCGCCGGTCACATTCGACGCGCCGGTGACAGCCAGGAGGCTGACGCCACCATGGGAGAGGGCTGTGCGGACATTGGCTACGGTCTCCGACAAGGTTTCCGCGGCAACAATGCTTCGGTGGGGGACGCCTTGCCACGGCAGCAGGTTTGCGTGGTGCTCGATGTCCAGGTAAAGGACTTCGTCGGTGTGCTTGCCGTCTGTGACCGGCAGGCAGCCGGCCAGGAGATTGAGGGAATCGGTGGTGTTGCGCGTGAAAATGACGGAATCGTCCGGCCGTCCGCCAACAAAGTCACGGACGATGTTGCGGGCGTTTTCGTAGACGGAGGTGCTGATTTGGGAGGCGTAGCCTGCGCCGCGGTGCACACTCGCGTAGTACGGCAGGATCTCGTTGAGGTACGCGGAAACAACCGTCAGGGCAGGTGCGGATGCGCCGTAGTCAAGGTTGGCGTAGCGGATGTGGCCGCCCTGGATCAGGGGTGCCTGCAACTCCGCGCCGGTGACCGCGGCCAGCGGGCGGGATGCCCGAGGCAGCTGCTGTGCGGTTTCGTGGTGCTGCGAAAGAGCCGTAGAAGTAATTGTGGCTGTGCTCATGGGACCTCACTCAAGAGGGACCCCTGCGTGCAGGGGGTCCGCGCTTGCCGCATCCGTTCCGGACCGGCCGGGTCGTCACCCGGGGCACCCCGCCGCGATGGAGGGTTGCCGGCCAGCAAACCGGGGTTTCGCGCTGGCACTCGTGACCTGTAAAGAGAGTAGGACACCGGCGAGGCGGGTTCCAATGTGACCGCGATTGTTAAGCGGATTGTTACACCGCCCGAAAAATGTGCCTTCAGCCGAAGAAAAAGCAGCGGACGCCCCTAAAAGGGGGCGTCCGCCGTCGTTTATTCAGTGAACAGGAGGGGCTACAGAAGGTCGTCGAGTTCGGGGTTGAGCCTCTTGAGGACCTCGGAATGGAGGATCGAGTTAGTGGCGACGGCGTTTCCGCCGAAGGGGCCGTCCGCGCCATCCAGGGATGTGAAGCGTCCGCCGGCCTCGGTGACGATCGGCACCAAGGCGGCCATGTCGTAGACCTGGAGTTCCGGTTCGGCGGCGATGTCCACGGCGCCCTCGGCAACGAGACAGTAGGACCAGAAATCGCCGTACGCACGGCTGCGCCAGACATCGTTCTCGAGGCCCAGGAAGTTGTCCAGCTTCCCGTGCTGCTTCCACTCGGAAAGCTCGGAGTAGGAAAGCGAGGCGTCTTCGAGCCGGGACACGTTGGAAACTTTCAACCGGGTGGCGGCGGCCAGCGACCGGCCCATGTAGGCGCCGGAGCCCTTGGCCGCCCACCAACGCTTGCCGAGCGCCGGAGCGCTCACGAGCCCCACTACTACTTCGCCCTCGTCCACGAGGGCGATGAGCGTAGCCCAGACGGGTACGCCGCGCACGAAGTTCTTGGTCCCATCGATGGGATCGATGATCCAACGCCTGGAGCCGTGGCCCGTGCTGCCGAATTCTTCGCCGAGGACGGCGTCGCGGGGCCGGGAGCGGGAGAGCTGCCCACGGATTGCTTCCTCGGCGGCTTTGTCGGCATCGGTGACTGGGCTCAGGTCGGGTTTGGTCTCCACCTGGAGGTCCAGCGCCCTGAACCGCTCCATTGTCAGGGAATCGACGGAATCGGCCAGCACATGGGCCAGCCGTAGGTCGTCGTTGTAGCTCGAATCGGGTTGGGTCATGGTTCCAAACTACCGTCTATTCGCCGGTGAGCCGGGGAGGTAGGACGGCATGCGCTGAGTTAGTTGACCGTACCCAGTTCCTTGGCCTCTTGGGCTTCCATGCGCGGGTCCGCACCAAGGAGCCTGCGGAGCGATGCAAGGCGGGCGGGGCCGGCCTCGCCCGCGTGGCCTTCGGCGACCCAGGAATCCAGCCCGCATCGAACGGCGGAGGCATCGTGCTTGCAACCACGCTCGCACCTTTCCGTCCCCGGCTCCAGGTCCGGGAAGGCGTGCAGGATGCGGTCCGGGTTCACGTGGGCGAGGCCGAAAGAACGGATGCCGGGCGTATCGATGATCCAGCTTCCGCCAGGGGCGTCGCTGAGCTTCAGTGCGAGGGCAGAGGACGAGGTGTGGCGTCCGCGCCCCGTCACGGCGTTGACCCCGCCTGTGGCGCGCTCGGCCCCGGTGAGGGCGTTCACCATAGTGGACTTCCCGACGCCTGAATGGCCCAGGAGGACGGTGACCTTGCCGTCGAGGTAGTCCCGCAACTGGCCGACGGCGTCACTGTCGAGGCGGGCGGACAGGCCGTCGTCGGAGCGGGCGTCGATTCCGGAGGCGCCTGCGTCGGCCGTCCGGCTGATGATGATGGGGAAACCGAGGCTCACATAGTTGGCGAGTAGTTCCGTCGGATCCTTGACATCTGCCTTGGTGACGAGCAGCAGCGGCTCGATTCCGGCGTCGTACGCTGCCACCAAGGCGCGGTCGATGAATCCGGTGCGTGGTTCCGGATTGGCTGCCGCAACCACCACCACGAGCTGGTCGGCGTTGGCGACGACGGCCCGCTCGATCGGATCCGTGTCATCGGCACTTCGCCGCAGGAGGGTCTTTCGCTCCTCGACGCGCACGAGGCGGGCGAGGGTGTCCGGTGCTCCGGACACATCGCCGACGAGCGCTACGAAGTCTCCGGGAACCACAGGGGAGCGACGGAGCTCCCGGGCGCGGGCCGCGATGACGATGCGCTCGTTGTCCGAGCTTTCGCCCACGATCGCGGTGTAGCGCCCGCGGTCGACTGTGATGATACGCCCGATCACGGCGTCGTCGTGGCTGGGGCGGTCCTTCGTACGGGGTCGTGTGCCCTTCTTGTTGGGGCGGATCCGGACATCGGACTCATCCCAGGAGCGTGCGTCGCGAGCCATCGTCAGTTGCTTGTCTCCATTGAAACGGTGTCCGCGGCAGCTGCGCCGGCAGTGAGCATCGACGCCCAGATGTGCGGGAATTCCGGCATGGTCTTTGACGTCGTTGCGATGTCTTCAACCTGGACACCCTCGACGGCGAGCCCCAGGATGGCGCCCGCAGTAGCCATGCGGTGGTCGGCGTAGCTGTGCACGACGCCGGCGTGCAGCGCTGCGGGCCGGATCACCAGGCCGTCGCTGGTTTCCTCGGCGTCGCCGCCGAGCCGGTTGATCTCGGCGACCAGCGCGGCCAGCCTGTCCGTTTCGTGTCCCCGCAAATGCGCGATGCCGGTGAGCCTGGAAGGACCGGTTGCCAGGGCGCATAATGCCGCTACGGTAGGAGCGAGTTCGCTGGTTTCGTCGAAGTCCGCTCCCAGGATTTCCGGTCCGCCGGTGACCGTCAGTGTGCCGTTGTCCAGCGTGACGGTTGCACCCATGGTGGCGAGGATGTCCCGCCAAAGGTCCCCGACTTGCGTGGTGTTGGCCGGCCAGTTGGGGATGCGGATGGTTCCCTTCGTGGCCAACGCCGCGGCGAGGAAGGGACCCGCGTTGGAAAGGTCCTGCTCGATCCTCTCGTCGAACGCCTGAATGGTGCCGGGGGCGACCCGCCAATGGTTCGGCACGGAGTCATCCACCTGCACTCCGACGCCGCGCAGGACCGAGACGGTCATGTTGATGTGGTCGAGGCTCGGCACGGGCTTGCCGACATGCTCGAGGTGAAGGCCCTCATCGAACCGGGCGCCGACCAGCAACAGGGCGGAGACGAACTGCGACGAAGCGCTTGCGTCGATCACCAAGTGGCCGCCGCGGACAGAGCCTGTGCCGGAAACCTTGAACGGGAGGGAGTTCGCTGTATGCCCGTCGAGGCCGCTGACTTCCACTCCGAGTGTCCGGAGGGCTTCGATGATGGTGCCCATGGGACGAAGCCGCGCGTGGGGGTCGCCGTCGAACACCGAAGCGCCGTTGCGGAGGGCCGCGAGCGGCGGCACAAAGCGCATGACCGTGCCGGCCAGGCCACAGTCGATGGCGGTCTCCGACGCCGTGGCCGCGGGATCGATGGGGGTGACTTCAAGGTCCGGGCCGTAGTGTCCATCGCCGGGAACTTCGGTGATGGTGGCGCCAAGCTGGCGCAAGGCCTCGACCATCAAGGCGGAATCCCGCGAATGCAAGGGTGCCCGCAGCCTGCTTGGGCCGTTGGCCAAGGCCGCCAGGACCAGATAACGGTTGGTCAGCGACTTCGAGCCGGGAACCGTGACCGTGGCATCCACAGGGTGGCTGGCGAAGGGTGCCGGCCACAGGGGGAGTGCGGGCGGCGTGGCGCTTCCTGAATCGTCGGTCTGCGTGGCGGGGGATCCTGGCATGCTTCCTTATGCTCCAACTGCGTTGTCTACGGCCTTGCGGACGGCACGGTCTGTCTTCTTGAACTGCTTGCCCGTGGCCTTCTTGGCGTCCATGGCGAGGTGTTCGGCACGCCATGCGAGGCTTGGTTTGCCCGCGGTGTCGACGGCGGCGAGGAAAACGCCACCCGTCAGCGAAATGTTCTTGAGCAACTGGGCGCGGCGGGCGAGCCGGCCTTCCTTGGTGCTGATGTCGGCAGAACGCCACTCGACAAAAGTGTTCAGGACCGAGATGCCGGCAAGCACGCTTGCCGAGAACCGGGAGCATTTGCCGAGTGCCAGCAAGGCGCCGGCGCCCACTTGCGCACCGCCGATGACCCTCGCCAGCGTCTTCTCGTCCGCCGGGAAAGGCAGTGACTCGGAAGCGCGGCGGAGCAGCGGAGAGAGCTGCTTGGCAGTGTCATCCGCGTTCTTGAGCTTGTCCAGCCCTGCGACGACAAAACTGGAAGCCAACATTGGCCTGGCGAGAAAACGGACGAGGGACATGTTTTGCCTCCTGGATGGCGTGCCACGGTGTTCAGGTGGTGCTGCGTTCAAGTGGTGCGGTGTTCACGGGGTGCAGTCGGATCTAGTCTTGCATCTTTGCGGAATATTTGCCCGGAGCTTGCCGTTGTCAGAAGAAGGTGCGGTATGGGCTGGACCTTGGATTGTGGCGTGTGTGTGGTGCCGCGCTTTGTCATGTCGTTTGAGTGGAGATGGTTTTTTGGCCTTGGTTAAGGACCGCGAGGGACACTTGGCGCTTGGGCGGGAGCTGCCAGGGGACTCCCGGAGGGTGACAGTAGACTTGGATGCAATGAGCACCATGGATCCGGCCGCAGCGGCCATGTACAAGGCAGCGACCGAAGTCACGGACGCAACGTCCGACGGCGACGCGACGGTTGAGTCCGACGTCGAGATTGCGGTGGACTTCGCAACGGAGACCCCCGAACAACGGAGGGCGCGCTTCGAACGCGACGCGATGCAGTATGTCGACCAGCTTTATTCGGCCGCCATGCGCATGGCCAGGAATCCGTCCGACGCCGAGGACCTGGTCCAGGAGGCCTACACCAAGGCCTTCTCCGCCTTCCACCAGTACAAGCCGGGTACCAACCTCAAGGCGTGGCTGTACCGCATCCTGACCAATACGTACATCAACCTCTACCGGAAGCGGCAGCGAGAACCGTTGCAGTCGAATTCGGACACCATCGAAGACTGGCAGCTGGCGCGGGCGGAGTCCCATACGTCGGCGGGGCTGCGTTCTGCGGAGGCGGAGGCACTGGACCATTTGCCGGACTCGGACGTGAAGAGCGCCCTGCAGTCCATTCCGGAGGAATTCCGGCTCGCGGTGTACTTCGCTGACGTCGAAGGCTTCGCCTACAAGGAAATATCAGACATCATGAATACCCCGATCGGCACGGTCATGTCCCGGCTTCATCGCGGCAGGAAAATGTTGCGCGATCTGCTGGCGGACTACGCCGCAGAACGGGGAATCAGCGCCGGCGCGGAAGAAAAGGCCTTGGCCGTGGGCGCGGCCACAAGCAAAAAACAGGAGAAAAGGAAATGAGCTGCCAAGGATTGGGCGACTGCGACGATGCTCGGATGCAGCGTATCTACGAGTACCTCGATGGTGCGTTGACCCGCGAGGACATCGCAGAGATCAAGGTGCATCTGGAAGATTGCCCGGAGTGCACCGAGCAATACGACCTTGAGTGCGTCATTCGCACCGTGGTCAAGCGCTCCTGTACGGAAGCGGCTCCTGAGAATCTCAAGAACTCGATCCTGGACAGGATCCACGCTATGAAGTCCGTGGACGTCTAACAGCCTCAAACGGCAAGGGCCCCGGAAACCTGATGGTTTCCGGGGCCCTCCGCATTAAGTCTTACGCTAAGCCGCTGGCTTAGGTGTTGGGACGCTTGCCGTGGTTTGCGCCGCCGCGCTTACGGTCACGACGCTTACGTGCACGCTTGCTCATAGCTGGCCTCCTTAGATTCTTGATACTCAATAAAGCTGCCCTCCAGTCTCCCACATCACGGGGCCGCCCCGCGAACCGTGCCGGCCAACCGCGGAGGGAATCGGGGGACTCAGCCGCGCAGGGAATTCCGGATGGAGATCCTGGCCTGGTCCAGGACAGTGCGCACGGTCTCAAGGGCGACCGGAGTCAGGGCCTTGGAGCCGGCGTGCTGTCGCAGCTCCACCCGGATGTCATCACGGAAGGACTGGACCATCATTTCGGCTTCCTTCAGGATGCGGTGTCCCTCCGGAGAGTAGCTTCCGGCCCACGACTGGAAGTCCGCGGACTTCGCATTGGCTCGCGCGGCTTCGGCAGTCGCCGCCAGGTCTGCACGCAAGCCGCGCATGTTGCTGCGGATGTCGTCTCGGAGATTGTCGGCCAAGCGCCGCACGGAGGCGGAGATGTTGTCCTCGACGTCGGCCAGTTCCTGCCGTCGGCTGTTGAGTTCGGCCAGTCCGGCCGCGGTGATGGAGTAGTTGGTCCGGCGCCCGTCGCTGCTGGTGGCTACGAGTCCTTCTTCCTCGAGTTTGCCAAGGCGCGGATAGATGGTTCCGGCACTGGGCGAGTAGGTCCCGCCGAAGCGTTCGCCGAGGGCCTTGATGAGCTCGTAGCCGTGCTTGGGGCCTGATTCCAGGAGCGCCAGCAGGTAAAGCCGGAGGGCTCCGTGGGCAAAGACGGGCGGCATCAGGCTTCCTCCTCTCCGGGTGCTGAGTGCGTTGTTCCGGGGGCTGGCGCACTGCCATGGATGATGGAGGTCTTTCCGGACACGGAATTGGTGCGTGCCACCATGAGCCGCTCGTCAGGGCCAACGATGGTCTGGACCCTTCCACCTGACTGGGCATAGAGCTGGTCATCGATCATCACGGTGCCACTTGCCGTCTTGGCCACGATGTCCACGCCCACGTCATGCGGAAGGCGGACAGTGAGGTCCCCTGAAATGGAGTTGGCTCCGAAATCCTGGGTGTAGCCGTGAAGGTCGAAGCTGAGGTCGCCGCTGACAGTATTGGCCCGGATGTTCTTGAAACGGCCCGAAGCCGTGACTTCGCCCGAGACGCTCTTGGCGGTCATGACGCCGTCGTGGTTTCGGGCGATGACTTCGCCGCTCACGGTGTTGACGTGAAGCTCGCCCCGCGTGCCGTCCGCGAGGACTGACCCGGACACCGTGTTGAGGCGGATATGGCCGGTGACTCCCGACACCATGCCGTCGCCGCCCACGGTTCCTGCTTCGACGTCGACGCCGGCTGGCAGTGCGATGCTAATGACGATCGTGTTGGTGCTGGTGTTGTTGACGGTCCCCATCAGGTTGCGGAACCAGCCCTGGGGGCCGTGCAACTGGTGGCGGACCTCGAGCCGGCCGTCAATGAGGCTGACGCTCAGCGGATCGCCGTCGATCTCCGAGACTTCGATCCTGGTGGTCGCCTCGTCGTGCGTGACGACGTCGAAGCGACCCTTGACGATCCCCAGCTTGAGTGAGCGGACGCCGTCGACGTCGATGGTCTGCGGACCGGTAACGGTCCAGTTCTCTTCTGACATGGCCCCTCCATTGCTGCGCTACCATTGTCGCGATATATCGCGTTGATGAATTCACGATATATCGCGATATCGCGCTTGGCAATGGGTCCCGAAAGCGAGAGGGGTGCCTCGGGCCCTGGCTATTCCGGCTGGGCGATCCTCAACCACTGGAACCAGCCGCGGTGCAACACGAGCCAGGCCATGAGCCCGTAGCCCGCTTGGCCCGGGGTGCCGCCATTCGCAGCGAGGTCGGTGCGCCACTGTTCGTGGTTGAGCAACGGCGAGAACGTGTCGACGTAGTGGTGGTTGCGGCGGGTGGTGACGTCCGCAAATGCGGCATTGAGTTCCGCGATCCGGCGGTTCTTGGCCGGGTCCAGCGTGGGTGGTGGACCGACGACGAATACTTCGATGTTGCTTTGGGACGCCCCGTCGAGGATATTGGCAAGATTGAGGCGGCTGCGTGCCGTGGAGACACCGAATTCGATGTCGCGGCCGGACAAACCGATCACGAGGCGGTTTTCGTGGACGTTGCTGAAGCGTCTCCCGGCTTCGTCGAGCCAGCGCGCCGCAAGGCCCTCCGTGCCCTCCATGGGGCAGGGAAGCGAGTAGCTCTCCACGGGAACGGAGTCCTGGGGAGTCCGCGCAAGAACCCTTCCGAGCCAGCCCAAGGCCCTGGGGTCACCGAGCCCGGCGAGTAGTTCATCACCAACAGCTGCGATGCGCAGCTTCCTGTCTTCCACGGTTACCTCTTCACCAAACGTTGCGGTCCTTGCACTGTGCCCGGCCGGGCGGCTGGATCACCGGGCACTTGTTCCATTAAACAGAACCGCCCGGCTGGAAGCGGGTATTGAACCTCCAGCCGGGCGGCCTTCTCTTTTGAGGGTTACTTGCGTTCGAATGCCTGCTTGAGCAACGTGGCCTGTTCAGCGCTGTGGCGCTTCATCGAACCGGCTGCCGTAGAGGCCGATGCCGGACGCGAAACGAGCCGGACCTTGCGGTCCAGTGCCTGCGGCAGGTTCAAGCCGATGAACGGCCACGGACCCTGGTTGGCGGGTTCGTCCTGCGCCCAGACGATGTCGGCGTTCGGGTACTTGGCCAGTTCCGCCTCGAGCTGGGCCTGGGGCAGCGGGTACAGCTGCTCCAGGCGGATGATCGCAGTCGACGTGTCGCCGGTCTTCTGCCGGTTCGCCAGAAGATCGTAGTACAGGCGGCCGGAAACCAGGATCACGCGGTCAACGCCCTGTGCCTGAAGGGGCTCGTGTTCGCCGATGACCGGCTTGAAGCCGCCCGTGGTGAAGTCCTCCACCGCTGAAGCCGCACCCTTGAGGCGCAAAAGCTGCTTCGGAGTGAAGATGATAAGCGGCTTGCGCGGACGGCTGTAAGCCTGCCGGCGCAACAAGTGGAAGTGCGAGGCGGCCGTGGTGGGGTTCGCCACGATCATGTTGTCCTCGGCACAAAGCTGCAGGAAGCGCTCGATGCGTGCGGACGAGTGGTCCGGTCCCTGGCCTTCGTACCCGTGGGGCAGCATGAGCACGAGCGAGGAACGCTGGCCCCACTTTTGCTCGGCCGAGGAGATGAATTCGTCGATGATGGTCTGTGCACCGTTGACGAAGTCACCGAACTGGGCCTCCCACAGCACCAAGGCGTCCGGGCGTTCCACGGAGTAGCCGTACTCGAAGCCCATGGCCGCGTATTCGGACAACAAGGAGTCGTAGATCCACAGCTTGGCCTGATCCCCGCTCAGGTTGCCCAGCGGCATCCATTCGCTGCCGTTGGCGCGGTCGTGGAACACGGCGTGACGCTGAACGAACGTGCCGCGGCGGGAGTCTTGGCCGGCGAGGCGGACGGGGACGCCCTCCATGACGAGCGAACCAAAGGCCGCGATCTCGCCGAAGCCCCAGTCGATGCCGCCTTCGCGGGACATCTGCTCACGCTTCTCCAAGAGCTGCTTGAGCTTGGAGTGGACCGTGAAGCCTTCCGGAATATCGAGGTGCGCCTGGCCGATCCGCTGCAGCATTTCGGCTGAAATGGCGGTGGTGGCCGGCGCGTTGGTGCCGAAGTCCGCCTGCTGGGCGATGGGACGCTCGATGTCCGACACCGCGGCGGAATCCGCCGTGATGATCGGGATAGGCGAAGTCTGTGCGGCGTGGGTCTCCGCGAAGACGCGTTCGAGGCGTTCCTGGTAGTCGCGCAGCAACTGTTCGGCTTCGTCCTCGGTGATGTCGCCACGGCCGATGAGGGATTCCGTGTAGAGCTTGCGGACGGAGCGCTTGGCTTCGATGAGGTTGTACATGAGCGGCTGCGTCATCGAGGGGTCGTCGCCCTCGTTGTGTCCACGGCGGCGGTAGCACACCATGTCCACAATGACGTCCTTGTGGAATCGCTGGCGGAACTCGTAGGCCAACTGCGCGATGCGCACCACGGCCTCGGGGTCGTCGCCGTTCACATGGAAGACCGGAGCCTGGATCATCTTGGCCACGTCGGTGGAGTACGTCGAAGAGCGCGACGACGACGGTGCGGTGGTGAAGCCGACCTGGTTGTTCACGATGATGTGGATGGTTCCACCGGTGCGGTAACCGCGCAGCTGGGACAAGTTGAGCGTTTCCGCGACAACGCCCTGGCCTGCAAACGCGGCGTCGCCGTGGACCATGATGGGCAGCACGGGGAACGCCTCGCCCTGGTCCAGCCGGTCCTGCTTGGCCCGGACAATGCCTTCAAGCACGGAGTCAACCGCTTCGAGGTGGGACGGGTTGGCGGCGAGGTAGACCTTGGTCTCATTGCCGTTGTCCGACGTGAACGTGCCCTCGGTGCCGAGGTGGTACTTGACGTCGCCCGAGCCCTGCACCGAGCGGGGGTCCTGGGTGCCTTCGAACTCGCGGAACACCTGGGCGTACGTCTTGCCCGCGATGTTGGTGAGCACGTTGAGGCGGCCACGGTGGGCCATGCCGATCGCGACTTCGTCGAGTCCGTCGTCGGCGGCGTCGGAAATGATGGTGTCCAGCAGCGGAATCAGGGATTCCCCGCCTTCGAGGGAGAATCGCTTCTGGCCCACGAACTTGGTCTGCAGGAAGGTTTCGAAGGCCTCTGCTGCGTTGAGCTTGGATACGATGCGCAGTTGCTCTTCGCGGCTCGGCTTGGAGTACGGGTGCTCCACCTGGTCCTGGAACCACTTGCGTTCTTCGGGTTCCTGGATGTGCATGTACTCAATGCCCGTAGTGCGGCAGTAAGCGTCGCGGAGGACGCCCAGGATGTCGCGGAACTTGAGCATCGGCTTGCCGCCGAATCCGCCGGTGGGCCACTCGCGGTCCAGGTCCCACAGGGTGAGGCCATAGGTCAGCACGTCGAGGTCCGGGTGCTTGCGCTGGACGTATTCGAGGGGGTTCGTATCTGCCATGAGGTGGCCGCGGACCCGGTAGGAGTGGATCAACTGCTGGATCCGGGCAACCTTGTTGATTTCGTCAGCGGGGTCGACCTGGAGGTCGGGGCTCCAACGGACGGGCTCGTAGGGAATGCGCAGCGCTTCGAAGATCTCGTCGTAGAAGTTCTGGGCACCGAGGAGGAGCTGGTGGACGAGCTTGAGGAACTCGCCGCTTCCGGCACCCTGGATGACGCGGTGGTCGTACGTGGACGTCAGCGTGAGGATCTTGCTGATGGCGTTCTGGGCGATGATCTTCTCGCTCGCGCCTTGCCACTCGGCCGGGTAGTCGAGGGCTCCGACGCCGATGATGGCGGCCTGGCCCTTCGAGAGCCGGGGCACGGAGTGCACGGTGCCGATGCCGCCCGGGTTTGTCAGGGACACGGTGGTGCCGGCGTGGTCGTCCGCCGTGAGCTTGCCGTTGCGCGCGCGCTTGATGAGGTCTTCGTAGGTGTGCCAGAACTCCGCGAAGTTCATCGTTTCGGCCTTCTTGATGTTGGGAACCATCAGGAGGCGCGTGCCATCGGGCTTGGGCATGTCAATGGCGATGCCGAAGTTGACGTGCGCGGGCTGCACGGCAACGGGCTTGCCATCCACTTCGTCGTAGTACACGTTCATCGACGGGAACTGGGACAGTGCGCGGACCACTGCGTAGCCGATGAGGTGGGTGAAGGAAACCTTGCCGCCACGGGCGCGGGCAAGGTTGGAATTGATGACAACGCGGTTGTCGATCAGGAGTTTGGCAGGAACGGCCCTGACGCTCGTGGCGGTAGGAACCTCAAGGCTCATGACCATGTTGGACGCAATGGCCTTGGCCGGACCACGGAGGACGGAGACGACGTCCTCTTCCGGCGGGGTGGGAGCTTTGGTGCTCTTGGGAAGCTGTGCCGGGATCGGCTGGGACTGGCTGCCGTCGGATGGCTTCTGCGCGCCGTCCTTGGCGACAGTGGCCGGTGCCTTCTTGACCGGTGCCGCGGGAGCAGCCGGAACAGGTGCGGGGGCGGCGGGGGGAGCTGCCGGGGCAACCACGGGCGCGACCGGCGTCATTGCCGTTGCGGCGGCCTGTGCCACGACAGGAATTTCGCGAGTGGGAGGGTTGGCAGGGGCTGCTGATGTTCCGTTGGAAGAAGTGCCGTCAGCGGTATAGAAGGACTCGAAAAGCGGCCACCACTTGGCGTCGACCGAATTCTTGTCCTGTTGGTACCGCTCGTACAGTTCGTCAACGAGCCACTCGTTTCCGCCAAATTCCTCGGGTAGACGGTGGCTTGGCTGCTCTGGCACTTGAAATACGCCTCTTCCATGAGTGTTGATTTCCAGCTGGCCCGGGGAACTGCAGGGGGGTGCAAGGCGAGCCAGGGTCCGGGTCCCGCGAACTCAGACCCTAGCCAGTCTAGTGACGAGCGGCGGCTATCTGCCAATAGTGGTGACCTAAATCATGCTGAAGGCGGGATGGCCCGGCTTTTGCGTCCGGAGGGGGCTCATCTTTCCCGGGATTTTCCGGTCGTTTGCTGCGTCGCAGAGCCCGGCCCTGGCCGGTGAAGTCGCGTGAAGCCGCGTCTCGGCCGGACTGTAGACTTGAATTCTTATGGACAGTAATTCTAGGTGCCGGCCTGGGAGCTGCAGGGGAAGCCGTTCGGCAATCTCCGCGCAGCGCACCCGCCGAGCCGGCAATACCCGTACACATGCCCATCGCACTCCGGATCTCCTGGCCGGCCGGTCGGCGGATCGCTCATCCGCTGCGTCCGACCAACCCCCGCCGGGCCAACCAGCCTGTAGCCCTCCTGGTGCCCTGCTCCTGCCCTCCGCACGATCCGGCGGCCTCTAATGGAGTGGCTTTTCCTTCTCGCCGGCGTGCTCCTGATTCTGGGCACCGGCTTCTTTGTAGCCGTCGAGTTCTCACTCGTGGCACTCGACCAGTCAACGGTCCAAAGAGCGGTCGACGGCGGCGACCACGCCGCCGAGGCGTTGCTCAGATGCCTCAGATCCCTTTCTACCCAGCTCTCGAGCTGCCAATTGGGGATCACCCTCACCACCTTGCTGACCGGCTTCGTCATGGAGCCATCGGTCGGCTCCCTCTTGCACGGACCGCTTCTTTGGGCCGGGCTGCCTGAGGCTGCTGCCCAGTCCTTGTCGCTCATCCTGGCCATGGCCTTCGCTACCGGCTTGTCGATGCTGATCGGCGAACTCGTTCCCAAGAACATGGCCCTGGCCTTGGCATTTCCGCTCGGCCGGGCGCTGGCCCGCCCGCAACTGATGTTCACGGCCGTGTTCAAGCCCGCAATCATTGTGCTCAATGGCTTCTCGAACAAGGTGCTCAACCTTGTGGGACTCGAGGCCAAGGAGGAGATCTCTGGCGCGCGCTCGCCTTCTGAACTGGCCTCCCTGGTGCGCCGTTCGGCAGAGCTGGGAACCCTCGACGCCGGGACGGCCAACTTTGTTGCCCGGACCTTGAATTTCTCGGCGCGTACGGCGGCCGACGTCATGACCCCGCGCATCCGCATGGAAACCATCGACGCCGACCAGCCCGTGTCGGACATCATCGAAGCGGCCCGGCGGACCGGGTATTCGCGCTTCCCGGTCATCGGCGAATCGGCCGATGACATCCGGGGCGTGGTGCACATCAAGAAAGCCGTGTCAGTCCCGTCGGAACGCAGGAGCCGGCTGGAGGCCGGAGCCATCATGTCCGAAGTCCTGAGCGTTCCCGAGACCATCCATCTTGACGCCCTGCTTTTGGAACTCCGCGAGGGCAACCTGCAACTCGCCGTCGTGCTTGACGAGTACGGCGGAACTGCGGGGATCGCCACCCTTGAGGACCTGGTGGAGGAAATCGTCGGCGAGGTGGCGGATGAGCACGACAGGGTCCGGCCCGGATTGCTGCAGAGCGCCTCGGGGGATTGGTATTTTCCCGGATTATTGCGTCCGGACGAGGTCAGTGAACAGATCCCGGGCCTCACGGTTCCCGACGACCCCGCCTACGAAACCGTGGGTGGCTACGTCATGAGCCAACTTGGCCGGATCGCGATGGTCGGCGACGTCGTCGAGGCCGGCGGCGGCACGCTGGCCGTCACCCGGATGGACGGCCGCCGGATCGACCGCATTTGTTTCCACCCCACGGCGCCCGACGGTGACGCCGACGACGACGAAGGCACCGAAATTGGCACAGCGGAAAGCGATTCGAACGGATGGCAAAGCAGGAAGCAGGCCAGCAAGCGGTTGAGCAAGGGGTCCGGCGGTTCTGCAGGCGATGCCGTAGGCAACCCCGTGGCCAAAACCAGCCGTAAAGGACGTGCCGCATGAGCGACTGGGCAGGAATCCTGTGGCTCGTGGTGCTGTTGATCGGCAACGCCTTCTTTGTCGGCGCCGAGTTTGCCGTAATGTCTGCGCGCCGCAGCCAGATCGAGCCTTTGGCCCAACGCGGGTCAAAGCGCGCGCAGACCACCCTCTATGCGATGGAACACGTCTCGCTGATGTTGGCGTGTGCCCAGCTTGGCATCACGGTGTGTTCTTTGCTGATTCTCCTCGTGGCCGAGCCTGCCATCCACCATTTGCTGGGGGCACCGCTGGAGTCCGTGGGCGTCCCGGTTGAATTGGCGGATGTCATCGCGTTTGCGGTTGCCTTGCTCGCGGTCACCTTCCTGCATGTCACCTTTGGCGAGATGGTCCCCAAGAACATCTCTGTTTCGGTCGCAGACAAGGCGGCTTTGCTTCTGGCGCCGCCGTTGGTCCACGTGGCCCGCTTCGTGAAGCCCGTCATCTGGACGCTGAACTGGCTGGCCAACCGCATCCTTCGCTTGATGAAGATCGAGCCCAAGGACGAGGTGACCTCCTCCTTTACCCTCGAGGAAGTGCAGTCCATCGTGCAGGAATCGACCCGTCACGGGCTGGTGGACGACGACGCCGGCCTGCTGAGCGGCGCTTTGGAGTTTTCCGAGCACACCGCTGCGCACATCATGGTGCCGCTGGACAAACTCGTCACGCTCAAGCCTGGCTCGACGCCGCGGCAACTCGAGAAAGCGGTCAGCCGCACCGGTTTCTCACGCTTCCCCGTGTTGGACGACGACGGTGAGCTGACCGGCTACCTTCACATCAAGGATGTGCTTTCCATTCCCGAGGAAGGGCGCCGCTATCCGATCGCGGAAAGCCGGATCCGGTCCCTCGTGAACCTCGCACCGGAGGACGAGATTGAAGATGCCATGGCCGTGATGCAGCGGACCGGCTCGCACCTGGGTCGCGTGGTGGGGACGGGCGGTGCGACTCTGGGGGTGTTGTTCCTGGAAGACGTCATCGAACAGCTTGTGGGCGAGATCCGCGACGCCACCCAGGCCAGGGGAATCCGACGGCTGGGCGGAACGGAATCAGCGTAACCTCCTGCTGGCCTCCAACGGGGCCGGCAGGAGCCGCCCAAAATTCTAAATAGGAATCATTCCCATTTGCGGGTACACTCATGGAGTCCCCTGTTGTGCTTGATTCGGTAGATCCGAGGTTTTCCGTGCGTCGTGCCGCCGCCCGCCTTTCCCTTGCCGCCCGCCTTTCGCTTGCCGCTTCCGCGGGCCTGGCAGTCCTGCTTTCCGCATGCGCGGCACCCGCCGCGACGGCGCCGTCGTCGCCCTCCGGGGTGATCGACGTAGTGGCCTCCACCAGCGTGTACGGCGACATCGCCAAGAGCGTCGGCGGTGACAAAGTGTCAGTCACCTCCATCATCAGCAAGACCAGCCAGGATCCGCACTCCTACGAGGCAAGCACCCAGGACAAGCTGGCCGTCTCCAAGGCCCAATTGGTGATCGACAACGGCGCGGGCTACGACGACTTCTTCAGCAAGCTGGCCGATGACAGCAAGGTCGCGGCGGACAAGACCCTTACCGCCGTCAACGTCTCCGGGCTCCTTCCCGCGGCCACGGCCGGCACATCTCCCTCAGCGGTGCCGGAAGGGTTCAACGAGCACGTCTGGTACAACTTCGACGCGATGGCGAAAGTGGCCGATGCTATCGCTGCGAAGCTCGGAAGCCTGAACCCCGCCGATGCCAAGACCTTCACCGCCAATGCCGACAAGTTCAAGTCTTCGCTGACCGGACTCAGCGCCAAAGTCGCAGCGATCAAGGCTTCCAAGGGTTCCGCTCCGGTAGCGGTTACAGAGCCCGTACCGGGGTACTTGCTTGAGGCTGCGGGCTTGGAGAACAAGACGCCCGAGGAATTCAGCCACGCCATTGAGGTCGGCTCGGACGTTCCGCCGGCAGCGGTCAAGGAAACGAGCGATCTGATTTCCTCGAAGTCGGTTCGCTTCCTCGCGTACAACGAGCAGACCGCCAGCGCTGAGACGGAAAAGCTGAAGGCCGCGGCAACTGCTGCCGGCGTCCCGGTGATCGGTTTTACCGAGACACTTCCCGAGGGCAAGGACTACGTTGCCTGGATGACGGACAATGTGGGCAACGTTGCTGCTGCCCTGAACAAGTAAAGGCCTATGCAGATACGAACAGACGGGCCCCGCAATCGTCCTAAGATATACAGGGCGGCTGCGGGGCCCTCCCTGTTCATCCAAGTGCAGGCCGGCAGCGACATCTCTTCGCGAACCCCATGGATCGAGGATTCTTTTTGACACCGGTAGTGAGCCTTCGCGGCGCGGGCCTCCAGTTTGGCCAACGGGCCCTCTGGAAGGACCTCGACGTGGACATCCAGGCGGGTGAGTTCTTCGCTGTGCTCGGCCCCAACGGCAGCGGCAAGACCAGCTTCCTCAAAGTCCTCCTCGGTTTGCAGCAGCTTCACTCGGGGACGGTGACCGTGGCCGGACAGGCCGTGGAACGTGGCAGCCGGAAAATCGGCTATATCCCGCAGCAGAAGTCCTTTGCTCCGGATACGCCCTTGCGCGCCAGGGACCTCGTGGCCCTCGGCGTCGACGGCCACCGTTGGGGCCTGCGGATCAAGGCCAAGGCCGTCAATGAGCGCGTCGACGCCCTCCTGGACTTGGTGGGGGCGAGTGACTACGCCCGCGTACCGCTTGGCCAATTGTCCGGTGGCGAGCAACAGAGGCTCCGGGTTGCACAAGCCCTTGCCGCGGAGCCTGAACTCCTGCTCTGCGACGAACCGCTGCTGTCTTTGGACCTGCACCACCAGCAGGCCGTAAGTGCCCTCATCAACCAGCAATGCCACGAGCGGAACAGCGCCGTGGTGTTCGTGACGCACGAGATCAACCCGGTCATCGACTACGTAGACCGCGTCCTCTACCTTGCCGGCGGCAGGTTCCGCGTGGGAACACCGGAAGAGGTCATGACCACCGAGGTCCTGTCCGAGCTGTACAACAGCCGCGTTGAGGTCATCCGCGCGAACGGCAGGATCGTCGTCGTCGGCCTTCCGGACGCGACGACGCACTACCACGATGACGCCCACGCCGGTGTGGAGGAAGGTCACTAAATGGATCTCGGAAGCATCCTGCACACCATCTTCAACTTTGAAAACTATGGCGAACTGCTGGCCCTGGTCCAGAATTCCATCTGGGCCGGTGCGGTCCTTGGCCTGCTCGGCGGGCTCATAGGCACTTTTGTCATGAAGCGGGACCTCGCCTTCGCGGTGCACGGCATTTCGGAGTTGTCCTTCGCCGGTGCCTCCTTTGCCCTGCTTATCGGGGCGGACATCATTTTCGGTTCGCTCGCGGGATCCGTTGCGGCTGCGCTGCTTCTGGGACTCATGGGCGTCCGGGCGCGGGACAAGAACTCGATCATTGGCGTCATCATGCCGTTCGGGCTAGGCCTGGGCATCTTGTTCCTGGCCCTCTACCAAGGCCGGGCGGCCAACAAGTTCGGGCTACTGACCGGCCAGATCGTCTCAGTGGACACTGTCCAGCTCCAGGTCCTGGCAGGCACGGCCGTGGTGGTCATGCTCGCTCTGGCCGCGATATGGCGCCCGCTCAGCTTCGCCAGTGTGGATCCTGAGATGGCGGAAGCCAGGGGAGTGCCTGTCCGCGGCCTGGCAATTGCCTTCATGGTGTTGCTCGGCGTCAGCGTTGCCTTGTCCATCCAGATAGTCGGCGCGCTTCTGGTGCTGGCCTTGCTGATCACGCCCGCTGCCGCTGCCCTTCGCGTGACCACTTCGCCGCGGCTCGTGGTCTTGTTGAGCGTGGTCTTTGCGATCACGGCCACTGTGGGCGGCATCCTCCTGGCGCTCGGCAGCAGGATTCCCATCAGCCCGTATGTCACCACGTTGTCGTTCCTGATCTATGTGGTGTGCCGGGTCATCGGCAACGTGCGCGTCAAACGGGGGATCAACGGCCGGATCGTCCGTCCCCACGCTGCCGTGGGCCAGGCAGTGGAAGACCAGGCGGTAGCCGGCTAGAGCAGGCCCGCGGCCTTCTTGGCAGTGCACTCGGGGCAGAGCCCGAAAATCTCCACCGTGTGCGCCACTTCGGTGTAGCCGTTCTCGGCAGCCACCCGGGCTGCCCACGTCTCCACCGCCGGAGCTTCCACTTCGACGGCCTTGCCGCAATTGCGGCACAGCAAATGGTGGTGGTGGCCTGTGACCGCGCAGCGGCGGTAGACGGCTTCGCCATCGGCATTTCTCAGGACATCGATCAGGCCGTCGTCGGCAAGTGACTGCAGGATGCGGTAGGCCGTGGCCAGGGACACCGAGACGCCTTGGTTCTGGAGCAGCCGGTACAGTTCCTGGGTGCTCACGAAATCGTCGAGTTCGTCCAGGGCGGCGCTGACGGCCAGGCGTTGCTTGGTGACGCGCTGCTCTTTGACGGCGGGATCCTTGGCATCCGGAAGCGACCGGGCTGAGGGCCCGGACGTGGCGGCATTGGCGCCCTGTGACATTCGTGGACTCATTTCGATGTGGTTGTTCGCAAGTACCAACGTTACCAGCAGGCCACGCTCGGACGCCGGTTCGTGGACACCATTGGAGGCCCGTCCTAGGCTGGCTGCATGAAGCTCACCAAGTTCACCCACGCTTGTGTCCGCCTGCAAAAGGACAGCCAGGTCCTTGTGATCGACCCCGGGACTTTTTCCGAGTCCGAGGAAGCCCTTGCGGGCGCCCACGCGGTGCTGATCACCCATGAGCACGCCGACCACGTGGACGTGGACGCCGTCGTCGGAGCCCTCAAGGGAAACCCAGGGCTGCAGGTGCACGCACCCTCCGGTGTCGCGTCCCGACTTGCCGAGAAGGCGGGCGACGACGGCGAGCGTGTACACGCCGTCGAACCCGGCACCTCTTTTGAAACCGGGGGCTTCGCGATCCGTTCCTTCGGAGGGCAGCATGCCCTCATCCACCCGCAGATTCCGGTGGTGGCCAACATCGGCTACCTCGTGGACGAAAATGTCTTCCACCCCGGGGACTCATTCGTCGTCCCCGATGGCATCGACGTGCAAACCCTGCTGGTGCCCATCCACGCGCCGTGGTCAAAGGTGGGCGAAGTGGTTGACTTCGTGATCGCGGTCCGCGCACCCCAGGCCTACCCGGTCCACGATGGCCTGCTCAACGAACTCGGACGCGGTTTGGTGGAAGGCCACGTAACCCGGATCGGCGCGAAGTACGGTACCCGCTATGCGAGGTTGTCGCCGCTCGAGTCCGTGGAGGTCTAGCTCAGTCTGCGCCGCCTACATGCTGCCTGGCCACGTACCCGTCTCGAAGAAGTCGGCCAGTACGGCCTCGTATGGGGCGGGATCCAGGCCGCGCTCAGCGAGCCAGTCCGGGTTGTAGTAGCTGCCCGCGTAGCGATCACCGGCGTCGCACATGAGTGACACGATGCTGCCGCGCTTTCCCTGGGCCACCATCTCGGCAATCAGTTGGCAAACACCCCACAGGTTGGTTCCCGTGGAGGGCCCGGCGTGCAGCCCGGCCAGCCTGCGCAGGTGCCGCATGGCGGCCACAGAAGCGGCATCGGGGACCTGGATCATGGTGTCGATGACGGCCGGGACGAAGCTGGGTTCCATGCGCGGCCGTCCGATGCCTTCGATCCTGGATGGCATTCCCGTCGTGTAGTCCGAGACGCCGTCGCGCCAGCCGGGGTAGAACGCGGAATTTTCAGGATCGACCACGGCCAGCCGCGTTGAGTGGCAGTGGTACCGCAGGTACCGGCCGATCGTGGCGCTGGTGCCGCCGGTGCCGGCGCCCACCACGATCCACTCGGGCACCGGATGTTCTTCGAGGGCGAGTTGCTCGAAAATCGATTCCGCAATGTTGTTGTTGCCGCGCCAGTCGGTGGCGCGCTCAGCAAAGGTGAATTGGTCCATGTAGTAACCGCCGGACGTCCGGGCAACCTCCTCGGCCATTGCGTAGACCTCAGAGGCGTGATCCACGAGGAGGCAGGCGCCGCCGAACTCTTCGATGAGGGCGATCTTTTCCGGGCTGGTGGTCCGGGTCATCACGGCGATGAACGGAAGTCCGATCAGCCTGGCGAAGTACGCCTCGGACACGGCGGTACTCCCGCTGGAAGCCTCCACGATGGTGGTCCCTTCCGTGATCCATCCATTGACCAGGCCGTAGAGGAAAAGCGAGCGGGCCAAGCGATGCTTGAGGCTGCCCGAACGGTGCGTGGACTCGTCCTTGAGGTAGAGCTGGACACCCCAGTGTTCGGGGAGCGGCACTGCGTAGAGGTGCGTATCCGCCGAGCGGTTGTTCTCGGCTTCGATTCGTCGGATTGCCTCGCTGGCCCATGCCCGGTCCTGGTTGCGTAGAGTGCTCACCGATCCAGCCTACCGGCGGAGGCTGCCGCCCAAGGATAGGCTGGTAGCCGGTCGGCAGCTGCACGGCGGCAGCGTCGCAATCGTTTGGTAGACACAGCAAAACAAAGGAGATTTGATGGCCACGATCATTGACGCAGCCGCACTCAAGGACCGCATGGATGCGGGCAAGCGGACTGTGTTGCTCGACGTCCGGTGGGTGTTGGGCGATCCGCACGGCCATTCGCACTTCCGCCAAGCCCACATCCCTGGCGCGGTCTATGTGGACCTCCATCACGAACTCGCCGATCCCACGGCCGAGGGCCAGGGGAGGCATCCGTTGCCGTCCACCGCTGCTTTGCAGCGGAGCGCCCGTGCCTGGGGAATCAACGACGGCGATACCGTGGTTGCCTACGACGACAGCGGCAGCACTGCCGCGGCACGGTTGTGGTGGCTGCTGCGGGACGCCGGTTTCCATTCCGTCTTCCTGCTCGACGGTGGACTGGGTGCCTGGCGCGCCGCAGGCCACCCGCTGGCGCAGGACGAGCAACCGCCGGTTCCGGGCGACGTCGTGCTTGGACACGGCCACATGGATGCCATCAGCATGGAGGACGCGGCTGACTGGCACAGCCGTGGAATCCTTCTCGATGCCCGGGCGGGGGAGCGCTACCGGGGCGAAATCGAACCCATTGATCCCCGCGCGGGACACATTCCCGGCGCGCTGAGCGCCCCCACCAGCGGAAACCTCGGACCGGACGGCACGTTCCTCCGCGCAGCGCAGCTCCGCAATAGATTTGCTGCCCTGGGCATCGACGAAGGCAGCAAGGTAGCGGTTTACTGCGGCTCCGGGGTGACGGCAGCCCACGAAATCGCCGCCCTCGAAATCGCCGGATTCAGGGCAGCCCTCTTCCCGGGCTCCTTTTCGCAATGGTCCTCGCTCGACGCCAACCCGGTTGTCACCGGTGCAGCGCCGCTAGGCACTCCGAGCCCATGAGTCATGGGTCCGGTGACGCCGGAGGGGTATGGCAGCGCGGAGTGGCAAAAAATCCGCCCGCAGGGGTAGCGTCGAGGCATGACTCCCGGACGCCCCGTTCCTCCGCCCCTTGGCAAGCCGCTCGTCGTGAGTGACGAGACCGCGGAGGCCAGCCCCGCTGCACCCGTGGCCGCGAAAGGCATGCCGACCCTGGCGGCCGCATACGGCGCCACTTCCGCGGAAAGCGGTCTTGTCCCGCTGACAGTGGCCCGCCGCGTTCCCAAGGAAGACGACGTCGAGATCGAGATCGACTTCTGCGGTCTTTGCCACTCCGATGTCCACGCGACGCGGGGCGAATGGGGTGCCCAGAGCTATCCGCTCGTCCCAGGCCACGAAATCGTGGGCCGGGTCCGTCGGGTGGGCTCCGCCGTCGACGACTTCGTGCCCGGAGACCTGGTGGGCGTCGGTTGCTTGGTGGACTCCTGCCGCGAGTGCGATAGCTGCCTCGAAGGCTTGGAGCAGTATTGCGAACGCGGAAACGTCGGCACCTATGGGGTGAAGGATTCCCGGAACGGCGGCGCCATCACCCAAGGCGGTTACTCCACTTCCGTGGTGGTTGACCGCCGCTTCGTGTTGCGCGTTCCCGAGGGCCTTGACCCGGCCGCGGCGGCGCCCTTGCTGTGCGCGGGCATCACCACCTACTCGCCGCTTCGCTACTTCGACGTCGAGGAGGGGGACGTTGTGGGCGTCGTCGGCCTCGGCGGACTGGGACACATGGCGGTCAAGATCGCGAAAGCCATGGGGGCGCACGTGGTGGTCTTCACCACCTCGGATGCCAAGGTCGAGGCGGCAATAGAGCTCGGTGCGGACGACGTGATCCTCTCGAAGGACTCCGAAGCCATGGAAGGCGCCGACCGCACTATCGACGTCATTATCGACACCGTCGCGGCGCCCCATGACCTGAACCCGTACTTCCGGACCTTGCGGCTGAACGGCGCCCTCTTCCAGTTGGGGCTGCCTCCCACCGACATGCCTCCGGTCAGTCCTGGCGCGCTGATCCGGCGGCGGCTCTCCTATGCAGGCTCGTTGATCGGCGGCATTGCCGAGACCCAGGAAATGCTGGATTTCTGCGCTGAGCACGGCGTCGTCAGCGAAGTCGAAGTGGTCACCGCCCGGCAACTCAATGAAGCCTACGACCGCATGGTTGCCGGCGACGTCAAATACCGTTTCGTCCTCGATACCAAGACCCTTCAGCCCCCTTCGGAAAAGGCAGACGTATGAGCACCCTCTTCACCAAGATCATCAACGGCGAGATTCCCGGACGTTTTGTCTGGAAGGACGACGACGTGGTGGCTTTCCTGACCATCGCCCCGCTGACCGATGGCCACACCCTCGTGGTGCCGCGCGAAGAGGTGGACCGCTGGACCGACGTCCCTCCCGAGCTCCTCAACAAAGTCATGTCGGTCGCGCAGACAATCGGCAAGGCACAAGTGGAGGCGTTTGGCGCACCACGGGCGGGACTGTCCGTGGTGGGCTTCGAAGTGGAGCACTTCCACGTGCACGTCTTCCCGGCAACGTCCCTGGCCGATTTCGACTTCGGAACCGTGGAGCACAACCCGGACCCTGCCCGGCTCGACGCGAATGCGGCAAAACTCCGCGCCGGGCTCGTCGCCGCCGGACACGGCGAGTACGTTCCAGCAGATTGAGTTGGGGCAACGCTCGCTCACCTTTGGTGGTGTTTTCCCAAACGCTCGCTCACCTTTGGCAGGAATGGCCGTATAGGTGAGCGGGCGTCCTGGGATTTGGCCATATAGGTGAGCGGGCGTTGGTACCGCCCCGGCTACGCGGGGGCCAGCGCCTGGTTGAGAACCGCGCGGATGCGCTTTTCCGAGACTGAGTAGGCCGTGCCGAGTTCGACGGCGAAGAGGCTCACGCGCAGCTCCTCGATCATCCAGCGCACCCGTGTTAATTCAGCTCCTGCCCGTCGGCCAGGCAGCAGCGCGGAGACAGCGTCGTCGTAGTCGTCCTCCAACGCCTGAACAACGGACATGTTCAGCCCGTCACGCTGGACATTGTTCGGGAGCTTTTCGAGGCGCTTCTCGATTGCGGCCAAATACCGCGGCAGCTGGCTCAGTTGGGCGTAGCCCGTCCGTGCCACAAAACCGGGGAACACGAGTTGCTCGAGTTGGCTCTTCATGTCGTTGAGCGCGCTGATCAAGGCGAGGCTCGTGCTGCCCTTGAGTTGCTTCTCGATCCGCCGTGTGCTGCCCAAGATGCGTTCGACGACGGCGGTCACCGTGAAGACGGTGTCGATCAGTTCCGCACGGACCAGCTCGTACAGGGCGTCGAATGCCTCCTTGTCCCACGGAAGTTCGGCCGGAGTCAGCTTGTCGATGGCCGCGAGGACGCAGTCGGCAATCAAGGCACTTACCGAACCATGGGGATTCTGGCTGAACGTCAACTTCTCCGTGTTGTTCAAGTGTTCCAGGACGTAGCGGTCCGGGGCGGGAACCCGCAGCGCGAGCAGCCGGATAACGCCGCCGCGCATTGCCGGCTCCTGCTCCGCCCGGGTCTGGAACACCCGCAACGCAACGGATGTGCCCTCATCCACGAGAGCGGGAAAACCCGTGACATCGTGCCCCTTCACTGTGCGCGTCACTTGGCGTTCGATAGCTCCGAAAGTCCACGCGGTGAGCCCGGTTTGCTCTGAGAGGAAACCGGCGGCCTGCGGGGTCGAGCCGCCGCTGCCGTTTCCACTGGGGGATCCGGCACCGCCGGCATGTGCAGCGCCCTTCGGACCGTTGGTGCGCGCCGTCGTCGCGGGTGTTGCGCCGAGGGATTCGGCGATGGCACGGCGGGTAGCCGGAGCCAGCTGCTCCTGGAGAGCGGCCAGGTCCTTGCCTTCGTCGAGCACCTTGCCGCGGCTGTCCACTACCTTGAAGCTGACGCGCAGGTGCGCCGGAACGGCGTCCCAATTCCACGATCCCGGAGGAACGATGTGTCCCCGGATACGGCGCAGCACCAGCTCAAGTGAGGCCTCAAGATCGTCCGAGGCAGGATCGAAGTCGGTTTCCAAAGCAGCAGCCGCTTGCCGGGCAACATCCGGGGCAGGCACGAAGTTCTTGCGGATGTGTTTGGGCAGCGACTTGATCAAGGCGGTGACGAGCTCCACCCGCTGGCCCGGTATCTGCCAGCGGAAAGGGGCGTCGTCGAGCTGATTAAGGAACAGCACGGGGACCTCGGCTGTGACACCATCCGACGGATTGGGCGGCGAGCCGGGAGCCACTGGATGGAACTCGTAGCTCAGGGGCAGCTCAAAGCCCTTATGCAGCCAGGTTTTCGGGTAGGCGGAATCATCCAGGGCTTCCGCGTCCTCGCTGATGAGCAGCGATTGGTCGAAGTCCAGCAACGTGGGGTCCTGCTGGCGGGCTTCCTTCCACCATTTGTCGAAGTGGCGTTCAGAGACCACGTCCTTGCCGATTCTGGCGTCGTAGAACTCGAAGAGCGTGTGGTCGTCCACGAGGATGTCCCGGCGGCGCATCCGCGTCTCGAGCTCCTCGATTTCGTGGAGCAAGGCGCGGTTGCGGTGGAAGAACTTGTGGTGGGTTTTCCAGTCGCCTTCGACGAGGGCATGCCGGATGAAGAGTTCGCGGCAGAGCTCGGGGTCGATCCTGCCGTAGTTGATGCGGCGGTTCGGGATGATGGGAACTCCGTAGAGCATCACCTTCTCGTGGGCCATAACCGAGCCCGTCCGGGTGGACCAGTGGGGTTCGCTGTAGGAGCGCTTTACGAGATCCGGTGCAACCTGCTCCGCCCACAAGGGATCGAACTTCGCCGCGACCCGGGCCCAGAGCCGGCTTGTTTCAACCAATTCCGCGGCCATAACGAAGGCGGGCGACTTCTTGAACAACGCCGAGCCCGGGAAGATGGCGAAACGGCTGCCGCGTGCTCCGGCGTATTCGCGCTTGCGTTCATCCAGCATGCCGATGTGGCTCAGCAGTCCGGAGAGCAAGCTGATGTGGATTCCCTCGTTGTTGCCTACGGGGTCGGCCTCGCGCTTGTTGTCGATGGTGATGCCCAGCGGCTTGGCGAGCTGGCGCAATTGCTGGAAGAGGTCCTGCCATTCGCGGACGCGCAGGTAGTTGATGAACTCGTTCCTGCACAGCCGGCGGAACTGCGTGGAGGAGAGCTCCTGCTGCTTTTCCTGGATGTAGTTCCACAGGTTCAGGAATCCGGTGAAGTCCGAGTTCTCATCCCTGAAGCGTGCGTGCTTCTCGGCGGCAAGCTGCTGCTTGTCCGTCGGACGCTCGCGCGGATCCTGGATCGTCAAGGCCGCCGCCAGGATCATGACTTCCTTGACGCAGCCGCGCTTTCCGGCCTCGACAATCATCCTGCCGAGCCGGGGGTCCACCGGGAGCTGGGCCAACTTCTGCCCGACGGCGGTCAGGCCGCCGCGGTTGTCGGTGCCGCCCCCGCGCGCGCTGCGGCCGTCGACGGGTGGGGGAGCGCCGCCGTCGCCCGTGCGGGCCGCGCTCAAGGCGCCGAGTTCGCGCAACAGCGTGACGCCGTCGTTGATGGCCCGGGAGTCCGGCGGCTCAACGAAGGGGAAGTTCTCCACGTCCTTGGGGCCGCGGGCAACGCCCATGGCAGTCATCTGCAGGATGACCGCGGCAAGGTTGGTCCTCAGGATCTCCGGATCAGTGAACGGGGGGCGTGACTCGAAGTCCTCCTCGGAATAGAGCCGGATGGCGATACCCTCGGACACGCGCCCGCAACGGCCGGAACGCTGGCTTGCCGATGCCTGCGACACGCGTTCAATCGGCAGCCGTTGCACCTTGGTGCGGTGCGAGTAGCGCGAGATGCGGGCCGTGCCGGTGTCGACGACGTATTTGATGCCGGGAACGGTCAAGGACGTTTCCGCGACGTTGGTAGCGAGGATGATCCGCCGCTTGCCGCCCGGGTTGAAGACCCTGTGCTGCTCCTGCAGGCTCAAGCGGGCGAACAACGGCAGCACCTCGGTGCCCGCCAGCCTGCGGTTGGCCTGGATCCGGCCGTTCAACGCCTCGGCGGCGTCGCGGATCTCGCGCTCGCCGGAGAAGAACACCAGGATGTCTCCGGGAGCCTCAAGCGCGAGCTCGTCGACGGCGTCGCACACGGCATCGAGTGGGTCGCGGTCTTCCTCGAGCTCGTCGTCGGACGCGTCCTCATCCTCGCCGGATGCACCGCCGGCCGGTTGGGACAGCGGCCGGTAGCGGATTTCCACCGGGTAGGTCCGGCCCGAGACCTCGATGATCGGCGCGGGTTCTTCCTCGCTGCCGAAATGCTTCGCGAAACGCTCGGGGTCGATGGTCGCCGAGGTGATGATGACCTTCAGGTCCGGCCTTTGCGGCAGGATCCGCTTGAGGTAGCCCAGGATGAAGTCGATGTTGAGGCTGCGCTCGTGTGCCTCGTCGATGATGATGGCGCTGTACTTACGTAGCAGCTTGTCCCGCTGGATCTCAGCCAGCAGGATGCCGTCGGTCATTAGCTTGATTTTGGTGGCCTTGCTGACTTCGCCGGTGAAACGGACCTGGAAGCCCACTTCCTGCCCGATCTCGACGCCCATCTCGAAGGCGATGCGTTCTGCGACGGTGCGCGCGGCAAGGCGGCGCGGCTGGGTGTGGCCGATCAGGCCCTTGTCGCCGAGGCCGAGTTCCAGGCACATTTTGGGGATCTGCGTGGTCTTGCCGGAACCGGTCTCGCCGGCGATGATGGTCACCTGGTTTGCGGCGATGGCCGCCATCAAGTCCTCGCGGCGCTCGGAGACGGGCAGCTCTGCGGGGTAGGAAATATGAAGTGTCATGGCTGCTGACAGTCTACTGTGGCGGCGCCTCGGCACGCAGTGCGCGCTTTCCCGCGGCCTTTTCCAATCGCCCGGCCATGGTGCGGGCGTACTCCTTGAATTCTTCAGGAGAGATGATCTCAAAGTCCATGTCCAGCGCCGCGAGGTGCGCCGCGGGCTGGGCCAAGCTGTCCCAGCCGGCGCGGAGCAGGGTTGCGCTCCCGCCGTCGTCGCTCAGGCTAGCGAGCTGCGGGCCGACGACGGCGGCCACGTCGCCGATGGGGGCGTGGAGGCGCACGACGACGTCGTAACGGTAAGGCGAGCGGGTCACGGAGCGCTGGACGTAGTCCGCGAGGTCCTCGGCAGGCAGGGGGCGCGGCACATACTTTTTCCGTTCGGCCGGAAGCGTGGCGATGCGATCGGCACGGAACGTGCGCCAGTCTTCCCGGTCCACATCCCATGCGACCAGGTACCAGCGCCGCCCGGTGTCGACGAGCCGGTATGGCTCCACCAAACGCCGGCCAGCGTCACCGTCTGCCTTGACATAGTCGAAACTGAGTTGTCGCTTGTCCGCGATCGCCGCGGAGACCACAGTGAGCTGCTGGGGGTCAACCGACGCCGCGTTGCTGGGCAGTGTGGTGACCGCGGCCTTGAGCATCGCGAACTTCGGGCGGAGACGTGAGGGAAGCACCTGCTCGAGCTTGGCAAGGGCGCGGACCGATGCTTCGCCGATACCGGCCACGGGACCCGCCGCCACCGAGTTCAGTCCCAGGGCGACGGCGAGAGCTTCATTGTCGTCAAGGAGCAGCGGCGGGAGCTGGGCCCCGGCGCCCAGTTGGTAGCCGCCGGCTATCCCAGGCGAGGCGTGGATGGGATAGCCGAGGTTCCGGAGCTTGTCGATATCGCGGCGGACGGTGCGCTCCGTGACACCCATCCGCTTGGCCAATGCCGGGCCGGTCCATTCACGCCGGACCTGCAGCAAGGACAGCAATTGCAGGAGCCTTGCGGACGTTTGGATCATGGCACTGAATCTAGCCCACCATGCGGACAAAAGTCGTCCGTGTTGAGGGGCAGGCTGTCCTTAGAACGCGCGCAGTGTCCAGCACGAGTTGTCAGGCAGGTCCCTCGCCGTCCAGGGCTCGGAACGGTCGGGAAGGCGGCCGCGGCCGTCCCGAAGGACCGCTGAGATGGAAGCGGCGGCAGTGATGATGAGGATGATGAAGAGCAAGACTCCGATGAATTCCATGACTCCATCGTGTTCCTCACGCACCCCAAGAAACAGTGGCAGAAATGACCCATTTAGGCAATTTTCTGCCACACTGGATCTATGTTGAAAACGGTGGCAATCATTGTTGTTCCCAACTTCTCGATCTTCGAATTCGGGACCGCCTGCGAGGTCTTTGGCATTGACCGAGCGGACCGGGGGAGTGGCGTTCCCGGCTTTGACTTCAGGGTCTGCACCCCCGTACCGGGAGACGTGAAGATGAAGTCCGGCCTGTCGATGCATGTCGGACTGGGCCTGGAAGCTACGGCCGATGCCGACCTGGTCATCATGGCCCCGTATGGACGGGACGAGGACGTCCCGGAGCCTGTATTGGATGCGCTACGGGCGGCCCACACGCGCGGGGCTTGGGTCATGTCGATCTGCTCCGGGGCGTACGCGCTTGCCCGTGCGGGCCTCCTTGACGGGCGCCGCTGCACCACGCACTGGCACTATTCACAGGACCTCGCCAGCAGGTACCCGCAGATTCATGTGGACGAAAATGTGCTTTACGTCCAGGACGGAACGATCATCACAAGTGCCGGCACGGCCGCCGGCATTGACGCCTGCCTCCATCTTGTCCGCGTCGAGCTTGGCGCAAACGTTGCTGCTGCCATCGCCCGCGACATGGTGGTTCCGCCGCACCGCGACGGCGGCCAGGCCCAGTTCATCGACCGGCCCATGCCCACGTGCGGCTCTGCGCCCATGGAGGCATTGCTGCGCTGGATGGTGGAAAACCTCGAGCATGACCACAGCGTCAACGAACTGGCTTCCCGGCTGCACATGTCCGCCCGGACCTTCGCCCGCCGGTTCCGGGCCGAAACAGGTGCCACACCGGCGGCGTGGCTCAATTCGCAACGGGTGCTCCGGGCACAGGAGCTCCTGGAAAGCACGGAGTTGAACATCGACGAAATTGCGCGCGAAGCAGGATTCGGACATTCCGTGCTGCTGCGGCACCACTTCGCCAAGGTCCTGGCCACGAGCCCTCAGTCTTACCGGAGGGCTTTCCGCGGCCAGTTGGCGGAAGTTGGCTAGCGGCGGAGGGTCTCGTGGCCTTCTACCTTGGCGTTCTCCACGAGGGTGTGCCATGGCCCGGTGACCTCGGTCTCCGGGAGCGTGGCACGGTGTTGTCCGGCGCGGATTGAATACATGAACCGGTCGGCTTGCCCGGCAGCTTTCCCGGGTGCCCGCGCGGCCGCCTGTGCGCTGGCGCGACCGCGGGACGGCACTTGGTCCCAAGGGCAGGCCTCCACGATCGGCATCCAGCGCTGCCTATCTTCGGAGGTGGCGGCATCCACGGTCCAGACGCGTGTGATCGCGGCGACGCCACCGCTGCGCTGGACAGTGATTTTCATGTTCTGCGGCTTCCACTGCTCCGGAGGGTGCTGCTAGAGCTTTACCTTCACAGTTTCCCACGCCGTACGGACTGCGTCATGCTCGTGTGAGCCGGCGCCGAAGAGCTCCTCCGCCGAGGCCACTGTGGCCTTGGCGAAGCGTCCGAAGGTGCACGTGGCAGGCAATGAGCCGCTGGTCAGCGTGTTGTACCAGATCTGGCCCGGCGCCTCCCACGCATTGCCACCCAGCTCCAGGGCAAGAAGGCAGAACGCCCGGTTGGGGATGCCTGAATTGATGTGGACACCGCCGTTGTCCGCGGTGGTGCGGACGTACTTGTCCATGGAGTCCGGCTGCGGATCCTTGCCCAGAACGTCGTCGTCATACGCGGTGCCGGGTGCCCTCATGGAACGGAGCGCGGTGCCTTGGACGGCGTCGGTGAACAAGCCCTCGCCGATCAGCCAACTGGCCTCCGCAGCCGATTGCTTTTTGGCGTATTGCTCCACCAGGGCCCCGAAAACATCCGACATGGACTCGTTGAGGGCTCCGGCCTGGTTCCGGTAGGCGAGGGCTGCCGTGTATTGGGTGACGCCGTGGGCAAGCTCGTGCCCTATGACGCTGAGCGACTTCGTGAACCTCTGGAAGATTTCGCCGTCGCCGTCGCCGAAGACCATTTGGCTGCCGTTCCAGAAAGCATTGTCATACAGCTCGCCGTAGTGGACAGTGGCATCAAGTTTCAGCCCGGCGCCGTCGATCGAATTACGGCTGAACGCACCTGCATACAGCGCGTGGGTTTCGCCCAGTCCGTCGTAGGCTTCATCGGCGGCGGGGTCGCCCGTTGCCGGACCTTTTTCCTTGCGGACGAGCTTGCCGGGCAGGGCTTCGGTGGAGCCAGCGTCGTAGATGGTCCGCTTGGGCGGGCCGGGCTTCGCCTGCCGTGCCGTCGGCACGGGGGCCGGCACGGGAAGCGCGCGGACCGCCTGGAGGTTCTTGATGTGGAGCAGGGATTCCTTGGCCGCCCGTGCGATCACCCGCAGGCGGGGCTCGTGCTGTGCCGCCAGCCTTCGCAGCATGTAGGGAGGAATGATGGAACAGATCACGGCGAACCCTTTCGTACCTGTTGGACGGGTACGAACAGCTTAGGAGTGGCTACTGACTTTTTAGCCGGGCCGGTGCGGCATGTCCGGGATCACGACGACTCGGAGGCCTCCTGCAAGCACACCGGCAACAGTTCCTCCTCATATTCGGGGCCCTTCAGGATCCGTTGCAGCTTGCCGAGGTCCACGATGCCATTGCCCCAGGCCAGTTCGATTTCGTAGAGGGCTTGCTTGTTGCGGCGGGCGGCTTCACATTCAGGCATCGGTGTCCTCGGGTTGTGGGCAAAGGATGGTTGCGAGATGTTCTGCTGGGAGCCGCGACAGCTTCTTGGCGAGAACCGGGGCAATGGACTCGAGCTCGGGGAACGCTGCTGCGGGCTCCAGTTGAGGTGTCTGCCCTGGTCTTTTTGTTGTCTGCACAAGAACGTTGTGCTGGCAGGCGGCCAATCGTGACGCAGTTTTCCACTTTTTGTTGCCCGACTGGCAAGCGGCGAGGCTCCACGGCAAACGGTGAGGCAAAGAAAAACCCCGCCGGTTCCTTGAACTGGCGGGGTTTTCTGTTGTGCCCTCGATAGGATTCGAACCTACGGCCTTCTGCTCCGGAGGCAGACGCTCTATCCCCTGAGCTACGAGGGCATCCGGGGCTCCCATCCGTTGCCGGAGGGACGTCCACGAGCTTAGCAGGTCACCGCGCCCCAATGGAAAACGGGCGGGGGCGAGCCGTCAGTAGCCCGCGAAAGCGTCCACATGGATGCGTCGAGCTCCGGCATGGCGGGCGGCGGAGCGAAGGGTGTCCACGTTTGCCGGGGACCCGGAGACGTATACGTCCCGCTCGGCCACATCGGGGATGAGCTCCCGCAGGGAGTCGCCGTCGATGCGGCTCCGCCCGGCGTCGTGCATGAACGACGGCGGCGGGGAACCGTCCGAAAGGCGGGCGATGACCCGCGCGCCCGAGGCCTCCAGGACATCGCTTCCGGCGAGTTCTGCGGCGCTGGGGGCGAGATACAGCACGACGATGTCCCGTCGCGCGGAGCTGCCGGACGCCAGCTGGGAAAGGAAAGGCGCAATCCCTATTCCCGCCGCGATGAGCAGCACGGGTTTGCCGGCGTCGGGCGGCAGGACAAAGTCGCCGCCCACCGCGGTTCCGCTGACGCACTCTCCAGGCTCAAGCGCGAGCAACGCACGCTTGGCGGCGGAGACTGGTCCCGCCGTGCCGACGCCGAATGTCATCTCGAGCGAGTCGGGCGAGCTGGTGATGCTGAAGACCCGTCGCCGCCCTTTACCGTCCGAGCGCGAGTGCGGAAGGTTGAGTTCCATGAACTGCCCCGGGAGGAAACGGACGGGCCGTCGTGGCTCAAAGCGGAACTCGGTGGTTAACGGCGTCAGGGGGCGCGAACCCTTGAACGTCAGCATGATCCCGCCCCGCTGCCCCACGAGGAACGCGAGGAGGTTTCCGATCAGCAGAGCGAGTTCCGGCGAATTGGCCACGCCCGCCACGTTGTACGGCACAGCAAACAACAAGGCCACGACGGCGGCCAGTACCATTTGCTGCCAGCGGCGGGGAGGCAGGGTGAGGGGCTCGGTGAGCATGAAACCGACGAAAAAGAGAAGCGGCTGCTGCGCGATCGGTTGCCACAAAGCGGGTCCGAAGGACATGCCGCCGCGCAGGAGCACGGCGCACACCACCGACAGCGCCACGACGAGGAAAGTGCAGGCCATGAGCACCTTCAGCGTCCGGTACAGCACCAACAGCACGCCGGGAACCAGGAGCCACAACATGGCCGGGGTTGCCGCCCACCACGTGGCGATGTTCAAACCGGTGAGCCCGGCGATGAAGGCGCCCGCCGCGGCGGGATTGAATATATGCCGGCCTCGGAACGCCAAGACGTATTTGGATGCCGAGGCCAAGATGCATGCCACGGCGACCCCGGCGAGGTCGAGGACCTGGACCGAAGGAATCAGCTCGGTGGGCCAGAACAGGAAGTACAACAAGAGGCCCGTGATGAGCGAGGACTCCGAGTGCGGCTGGACCTTGAAGAGCATGGCCATGAGCCGGTTGGATGCATACGTCAGGCCCAGGCACAGCACAAGATGGACAACCATTTCAGGCAGCCCGAAGCTCAACCAGCCCAGGGCGTTCAACACCATGCTGTACGCCGCGAGAACGGCAAGGACCCAAAGAATCAGCCGGTACATCGTGAAATGGCCGAGCCAGGCATCCACCCGGGCTTTGATGGCAATCATGAGAACAGTGTCCCTTCGAAGCCGGCCGAATAGGCGGCGTGTCCGTCCGAATAGACCATGAGCCAGGAAAACTCGAATTCTCGCTCAAGTACTTTCGGATCCACCATGAAGAGCGCCGTGGCCAGCGCATCGGCTTCCATTGCGGTGGTAGCCATGGTCCACGTGGCCACCACCGTCTCCACCGGGCGCCCGGTGGCGCCGTCGAGGACATGGTGCAGCCCGTCGCCCCACGCGCGGCGGTTGGCGGCTGAAGCGCACAGCGCCCCGTCATGGAGTTCGACGACGCCGATCGCCTGGGTGGGGTCGTAGGGGTGTTCGAGGCCCACGCCCAACGGCTCCGCCCCGGAATGAAGCATGTCGCCGCTGGCATCGACCAGGAACTCCGTGGTTCCCGCTCCACGCAGGACCGAGGCCAGAAGGTCCACCAATTGGCCCTTCCCGGCAGCACCGATGTCCAAAACCACAGGGACGGAAGCGGAAATCTCCGTGCCGTTCCATACGAGGGCGTCTTCCCAGCGCGGTGCCGGCACCGGATGGCCGAGGGGCCGCAAGGCATAGTCCGCCCCGTAGCCCAGGTGCTCGAGGCTGCCGCCGATGAGCGGCGTCATGGTGCCGTCGCTGAGGCGGTACAGCTTTTTGAAAAGCCGTTCCAGCTCGCCTGCCCCGGCAGGGAGGGTCACGGTGCCGGGTTCACGGGCGAGCGGCGCAACCAGGGAGTCGTCCCGGAAGCGCGAGTAGCTTCGGTCGTAGTCCTCCACGACGCCGAGCAAGCCGGCGCGCACCTCCTCGGGGAGTTGCTCCGGCGTCGAGATTTCCCACGTGGTTCCGATCCCGTCGAAGCTGAAAACGCTCCAGCCCGTGTGCGCCATGCGCCTATTTGGCCTCGGACTTGATGGTTTCCACGGCCTTGTTGAATCCTTGGCTGGTCAGGGAGGAGCCGGCGACTTTTGAGACGTTGATCTCATCCAGTTTCTTGCCGACCACCTGCGCCGCGATGCCGTTCTTGAACTGCCCCTGGAATTCCTTGGTGTTCGGGTTGTTGGCATGGACTGTGATGTCCACCGCGGAAATGGTGCTACCGGCCAATGTCAGCTTGACCCCCACGGTTTCACCGCCGTTGGGTGAAATGTAGTCACCGTCCGCACTGTAGGTACCGTCCTTGTAGGGGCCGGAAATCGTGGAGGTCTTTTGCGGGGTGCTGCCTTGTGCCGAGGGGGCGCAAGCTGCCACCGAACTGGCCAGGGAGAGGCCGGCGGCGCCCACCAGGAGGCCCTTGCGGAGTGGCGTAGTCATGGTTCTGCTCGTTTCAACTGGACTCGAAAAGTGGTCAATGCGCGTTCCTTCGGGCCGTGGGCCGATCACACCACTGACGGTGATTTCAGCCTATCGGTTCAGTCTGGGAGCTTTACTGGCCGAAGCTGGGCGCCGGCTGGGTGCGCGCTGGTGCCCGCGTGTGCGCATTGCTAAGCATTAGAATTCCACCACTTGCAAGCCCCACCGGTAGGCTAGACGGGTGACTCCCGAAGAACTCTCAGCCGCCATATCCGCCTGCCTGAAAGACGCTGTCGCCGCCGGCGAGCTTGCGCTTTCCGAATCTGCCCTCCCTGAGGACGTGCGCGTGGAGCGACCCAAGAACCGGGAGCACGGCGACTGGGCCACGAACATTGCCTTGCAGCTTGCCAAGCATGCCGGGACCAACCCGCGTGAATTCGCCACAATCCTGGGCAAGCGGCTGGAAGCGATCGACGGCGTCACCGCCGTGGACATCGCGGGCCCGGGCTTCCTGAACATCACCGTGGACGCGGCGGCCGCCGGTGCGCTGGCCAAGGCCATCGTCGAGGCGGGAAGCTCCTACGGAACCAACCAGGCGCTCGCAGGCCATGTGGTCAACATGGAATTCGTCTCGGCCAACCCCACGGGACCGCTGCACATCGGCCACACGCGTTGGGCGGCCCTGGGAGATTCGATTGCCCGCGTCCTCCGTGCCTCCGGTGCGGACGTCACCGCGGAGTACTACATCAACGACGCGGGCTCGCAGATGAACGTTTTCGCGAACTCGGTGCTGTCCCGCCTGCACGGACGCGGCGTTCCGGAGGGCGGCTACCCCGGTGAGTACATCCGGGAACTCGGCGACGAGGTGCTCAAGGCCCATCCGGCAATCCGCGAGCTGACCGACGAGGCCGCACTGCCGGTGATCCGTTCCGCGGCCTACCAGGCCCAGATGAAGGACATCAAGGACACCCTGGCCGAGTTCGGCGTGGCTTTCGATGTCTTCTTCTCCGAGCAGGAACTGCACGACGGCGGTGCGATCGAGTCCGCCGTCGCCCGCCTCCGCGAGCAGGGCCACGTGTTCGACGACGGCGGGGCGGTCTGGCTGCGCACCACGGACTTCGGCGATGACAAGGACCGCGTGATGATCCGGGCCAACGGCGAACCCACGTATTTCGCCGCCGACGCCGCGTACTACCTGTCGAAGAAGGACCGCGGCTTCACGGAGAAGATCTACCTGCTCGGCGCCGACCACCACGGCTACATCAACCGGCTCAAGGCCATCGCAGCCTGTGCGGGCGACGACCCCGAGGTCAACATCGAGGTCCTGATCGGACAGTTGGTCTCGGTCAACGGCGCCAAGCTGTCCAAGCGTGCCGGCAACATCATCGAGCTCAAGGACTTGATCGAATGGCTCGGGAAGGACGCCGTGCGTTACTCGCTGGCCCGCTTCCCCGCCGATTCTCCGCTGACGCTGGATCCGGAACTGCTGAAGAAGAACAGCAACGAAAACCCAGTGTTCTACGTGCAGTACGCGCATGCCCGCTCCCGCGGCACGGCACGCAACGCGATCGAGGCTGGCGTCGACCACAGCGCCTTCGACGCGTCCTTGTTGGACCACGCCACCGAGAACGAGCTGCTGTCCTACCTCGGCAGCTACCCGTCCATCGTTGCCAAGGCCGCCGAGCTCCGCGAACCGCATCGTGTGGCCCGCCACCTCGAGGTCATCGCCGGTGCCTACCACCGCTGGTACGACGCTTGCCGCGTCTCACCGCTCGGCGACGAGCCGGTCCAGGACGTCAACCGCACACGGCTGTGGCTCAACGACGCCACGAGCCAGGTACTTGCCAACGGACTCGAACTCCTCGGCGTTTCAGCTCCGGAACGGATGTGATCAGCGTGCAAAACAACACCGCCGCCTCGCCCCTTGCCCCCGAGTGGCTCGTCGTGCCGGAGGACGTGAACGCGCTTCACGCGCCGATGTGGGCCGAAGGTGTCCAGAGGACCGACGACGGCGAGCTCGCCATTGACGGCGTTCCCGTCAGCGAGCTCAAGGCGCAGTTCGGCACTCCGCTGTTCGTCATGAGCGAGGGTGATTTCCGTGCCCGCGCCCGCTCCTTCAAGGACGCCTTTGACGCAGCTTTTGAGGACATTTGCGGGGGAGTGGACGTCTACTACGCCGGAAAGTCCTTCTTGTGTACTGCCGCGGCCAGTTGGGTGGCCGAGGAAGGCCTGCGCCTGGACACGTGCTCGGGCGGCGAACTCGCCGTCGCGGCCCGCGCCGGCATCGACGGCGCCAATTTGGGGCTGCACGGCAACAACAAGTCCGACGCCGAGATCAACCGGGCACTGGACATGAAGCTCGGCCGCATCGTGGTGGACAGCCTCGATGAGCTTGAGCGGGTCGCCAAGATTGCCTCCGGCCGCGGCGAGACGGCGAAGGTCATGCTGCGGCTGACTCCCGGCGTGCACGCCCACACCCACGAATTCATCGCCACGGCCCACGAGGACCAAAAATTCGGTCTCTCCATGGCCGGGGATACCACGGAGTCAGCCGGCCTCTCGGCCGCCGAAGAAGCGGTCGCTGCGGCGACTTCGTACTCCAATGTGGAACTCCTTGGCCTGCACTGCCACATCGGTTCCCAGATCTTCGAGCCTGACGGTTTCGCCCTGGCAGCGGAGAAGCTGTTGGGATTCCTCGCCGCAATGCAGGCGAAGTACTCCATCGTCCTGCCGGAACTGGACCTCGGCGGTGGCTACGGGATCGCCTACACGCCCGTGGACACACCCCGCCCGCCGGCCGAAATCGCGCAGGCGATGGCCGCCGTCGTTCGTTCCAAGTGCGCTGAGCTGGGAATCGCCTCGCCGCGCATTTCGATCGAACCGGGCCGCGCAATCGTGGGCACCAGCACCTTCACCTTGTACGAGGTCGGGACGCTGAAAACCGTCCGCGTGGACGCGCCTGTAGATGCCGGTGGCAACCAAAACGTTACGTTCCCGCGCCGCTATGTGTCGGTGGACGGCGGCATGAGCGACAACGCCCGTCCGGTGCTGTACGACGCGGATTATTCGGCCATTCTCGCCTCGCGGACCTCGGACGCTGCCGCGCAACTGTCCCGAGTAGTGGGCAAACATTGCGAGAGCGGCGACATAGTTGTTAGAGATGTATATCTGCCCGAAGACGTGGCAGCCGGTGATCTGCTCGCTGTACCGGGAACCGGCGCTTACTGCTGGGCCCTCTCAAGCAACTACAACTATCTGGCCAGGCCTGGCGTTGTCGCTGTGCGCAATGGATCCGCCCGGCTGATCGTCCGCGGGGAAACCGAAGAAGATCTCTTGAACCGCGACATGGGAGTGGCGAATGTCTGAAGTGCGAACCCTGAAGGTGGCCCTGCTGGGCTGTGGCAACGTGGGAGCCCAGGTAGCGCGGATTCTCCTTGACGACGCCGACGCCCTTGCGGCCCGCACCGGCGCACGCTTGCAGCTGTCCGGCATCGCCGTGCGGAACCTTGATTCAGAGCGCGACGTCGAACTGCCGCGCGAACTGTTCACCACCGACGCCGACACCCTGGTCAAGGACGCCGATCTGGTGATTGAGCTCATGGGCGGCATCGAGCCTGCCCGTTCGCTCATCCTGACCGCCATGCAGAACGGCGCCTGCGTCGTCACTGGCAACAAGGCACTCCTGGCACAGGACGGCCCGACCCTCTACGAAGAGGCCGACAAGGCGGGCGTCCAGCTCTCCTACGAGGCCGCCGTCGCCGGAGCCATTCCGATCCTGCGTCCC
Organism: Arthrobacter sp. 01T428; assembly: GCF_056398685.1. NCBI lineage: Bacteria > Bacillati > Actinomycetota > Actinomycetes > Micrococcales > Micrococcaceae > Arthrobacter > Arthrobacter sp. 01T428. The sequence goes on from NZ_JBFTPW010000001.1 coordinate 587,620, forward strand.
ATCCGCGACAGCCTCTCCGGCGACCGCATCACCAGGGTCCTGGGCATCGTCAACGGCACCACCAACTTCATCCTCGACCAAATGGACAGCACCGGTGCGCAGTTCGCCGACGCGCTGGCCGAGGCCCAGCGGCTCGGATACGCGGAAGCCGACCCGACTGCCGACGTCGAAGGCCATGACGCCGCGGCGAAGGCCGCCATCCTCGCGTCGTTGTCCTTCCACACGCGCTTCGCCCTCGAAGACGTGTACTGCGAAGGCATCACAAAGGTCAGCGCAGCGGATATTGCCGCCGCGAAGGACGCAGGCTTCGTCATCAAGCTGCTCGCCATCGCGGAGAAGATCACCAACGCAAACGGCGACGGCGGCATTTCAGTCCGCGTCCACCCCACCCTCCTGCCCCGCGAGCACCCGCTGGCGGCCGTTCGCGGTGCGTTCAACGCAGTCTTCATCGAGGCCGAGAACGCCGGCGAGCTCATGTTCTACGGCCAGGGAGCCGGCGGAACCCCGACGGCGTCTGCCGTCCTGGGCGACCTCGTCTCGGCAGCCCGCCGGGTGGTACTGGGCGGTCCCGGCCGTACCGAGACCACCACGGGCTACGTGCCTGCGCTGTCGATCGATGCATCGACCACGAGCTACTACATCGGCCTCGACGTTGCCGACCAGGCCGGCGTCCTGGCCCGGATCACCCACATCTTTGCGGAGCACGGCGTGTCGATCGAAATCATGCGCCAGACGATCCACCGCGACGCCGCCTCGAAGGTTGAGTCGGCCGAGCTGAAGATCGTCACGCACCGCGCATCCGAAGCCGCACTCGCGGCAACCGTCGAGGCCGTCAAGGGCCTGGACGTCATCAATTCTGTGACATCCGTCCTGCGGGTAGAAGGGGTCTAAGTGGCTCACCAATGGCGCGGAGTAATCCGCGAATACGCTGATCGTTTGCCTGTAACGGAAGCCACGAAGGTCATTACCCTCGGCGAGGGCGGAACTCCGCTCGTCCACGCGCAGAAGCTCTCCGAACTCACCGGATCCACCGTGTACCTCAAGGTGGAGGGCATGAACCCCACCGGGTCCTTCAAGGACCGCGGCATGACGATGGCCATGACAGCTGCTGTCGAAGCAGGCGCCAAGGCCGTTGTTTGCGCCTCCACGGGCAACACCTCAGCCTCCGCCGCAGCTTACGCCACCGCCGCCGGGCTCAAGTGCGCCGTGCTGGTCCCCGAAGGCAAGATCTCCATGGGCAAGCTCAGCCAGGCCATCGCGCACGGCGCGACCCTCCTGCAGGTGGACGGCAACTTCGACAACTGCCTCGACATCGCCCGCAAGCTCGGCGAGTCCTACCCGGTGTTCCTCGTGAACTCGGTCAACCCGGCGCGTATCCAAGGCCAGAAGACCGGTGCCTTCGAAATCGTCGACGCCCTCGGAGACGCTCCGGACATCCACGTCCTGCCGGTAGGCAACGCGGGCAACATCAGCGCGTACTGGAAGGGCTACAAGGAGTATTCCGCCCCCTTCGAGTCCGCGACCGCCGGCACCCTTCCCGCCGTCTCCACCAAGACGCCAGCCATGTGGGGATTCCAAGCGGCAGGCGCGGCACCGTTCGTGGCAGGCCACCCCATCACCGAACCGGACACGATCGCCACGGCCATCCGCATCGGCAACCCGGCGTCCTGGGACACGGCCATTGCGGCGCGTGATGAATCCGGCGGCTTCATCGACGCCGTGACCGACGAGGAAATCCTCGATGCCCACCGCTGGCTCTCCGCCAAGGAAGGCGTCTTCGTGGAACCCGGTTCCGCAGCAGGCGTAGCCGGGCTCATCAAGAAGCACGCCGCAGGCGAGGTTCCCACCGGCAAGACGATCGTCATCACCGTCACCGGACACGGACTCAAAGACCCGCAGTGGGCACTCCGTACCGAAGACGGCAGTGAGGTCCAACCGGTCAAGGTGCCGAACGACGTCGTAACCGTGGCATCCGAACTGGGACTGGAAGAAAACTAAGAGTGGAAACCACGCAGCCCACCGCGACGGGTCTCACGCTTGTCGCGGCAGGCCAGCAGCTGACCGTCAGGGTCCCGGGCACCAGCGCCAACCTGGGCCCCGGCTATGACAGCCTCGGCCTGGCATTGTCGATCTACGACACCCTGACCGTCGAAACACTCACCACCGGAGAGCTCGAGTTCGAGCTCTCCGGTGAGGGAGCCGATTCCCTTCCCCGGGATGCGAGCCACCTCGTCGTGCGTGCCCTCAACACGGCCTTGGAGCGCCTCGGTTTCCGGCACAGCGGCCTCAGGATCACCGCGGACAACGTCAACCCGCACGGCCGCGGACTTGGCTCCTCGGCGTCGGCCGTGGTTGCCGCCGTGACCGCGGCCAACGCCTTGGTGCCCGAATCCGCACAGCGTGACCGAGAGTGGATCCTGCAGCTCACGAGCGAGATGGAAGGGCACCCGGACAACGTCGCACCCGCGATTTTCGGCGGATTGGCCCTGTCATGGCAGGACAGCGAGCAGTACAGCAGCACCCGCGCAGAAGTGGTCCCGTCGGTCATCCCGATCGTCGCCGTGCCTGACTATGAATTGTCCACCGAGACTGCCCGCGGTTTGCTGCCTGCTTCCATCGGCCACCACGCAGCAGCCATGAACTCAGGACGCGCGGCGCTCCTCATCCACGCATTGACGGCCGACCCCCGTTTCCTGCTTCCCGGAACCGAGGACTACCTGCACCAGAGCTACCGCGCAGAGGCAATGCGGCCCAGTGCGGCGCTGATCAAGGCATTGCGGTCTTCGGGCCATGCAGCCGTGGTCTCGGGAGCGGGACCCACAGTTCTGGCACTGGCCAACGGCGCGGATGAAGCCGAGGCGATCGCCGAATTGATTAATTCGTTCATCGCGGACAACACTCCGGATGTTGCGTGGCGCGTGATGACACTGGCAGTGGACGTTGAAGGTGCTAGAGTGGACTTGCACCGGCGGTAGAACCGCGGGCAGTTCCCTGACATTGGATCCCGGCTTATTGCCGTTCCCGTCTCCTACTGTGTCGAAGTCTGCCGGTGTCGTCTCCTTATCGGCCTGTCGCAGGTGCCACAGAACCCTTTCTGTTACCCGAGCGGTCAGCCCGCGCCCCGCCCGCCGGAGCATCGAAGACGTATTAGTATCCGGCCCTGCTGAAACTAAACCGGCAAGACCGAAATCACGGCTGCAGATCTGAACTGCAGTCCAGAACAAATCATCGCGTCCAGCTCTAGGTCTGGACGCCGTCGAGGGGGAAGGATCCTTCGTGACAGAAACCACTGAGCTGGCTTCAGCTGTGGAAACAACATCTTCTGCAGCTGAATCAACGGCCGCAACCGCTAAGAGCAGCGGCCTTGCAGGCCTCAAGCTCGCGCAGCTCCAGGCTCTCGCCAGTCAGCTGGGCATTTCGGGCGGATCCCGGATGCGCAAGGGGGACTTGGTCTCGGCTATCTCGGCCCACCGTGCCGGTGCAACCACCAGCAAGGCTCCCACCGCGGCCAAGGCCGTGGCAGCAAAGGCCGCGCCTGCAGCCCCGGAAGCTGAGACCGCTGCCGCACCTGCCGCAGCACCTGTTGAAGCTCCTGCGCAGGACGGCACCCGTGCACGTGGCCGTGGCCGAAGCCGTCGCGCCACCAGCGATGGCGTTGTTGCCGCTCCTGCCGCCACGGAAACCGCGGAGGCTCCCGCTGCCGTCGTCGAGGCTCCCGTCGCAGAAGCAAGCGAGGCCGCCGGCGAACGCCGCCAGCCGCGCACGCGGAACCGTCGTCGTGGCGAGGCCGCTCCGGTAGAGGCCGGTGAAGCCGCCGAGACCCGCGCCGCAGAGCAGCCCCAGGCCGAACAGCCCCGCGTAGAACAGCGCCAGCCTGAACAGCGCCAGACAGAGCAGCGCCAGCCCGAACAGCGCCAGGCACAGCAGCGCCAGGGCGAGCAGGCCTCTGTCGAAGCCGGCGAACCCGGCCAGCGCGAACGCCGCGACAACACCCGTACGCGTCGCGAAGACACGAACGACGGCGATGACACCGGCAACCGCCGCAATCGTCGCAACCGTCGCGACCGCAACGATCGTCCGGGTCCGCAGGACAATCGTGACAACCGCGATGGAAACACCCGTAGCGACCGCTTCCGCGACCGCAACGAACGCCGCCGTGGCCGTGGCCAGGGTCCCGACGTCGACGACGTCGAGGTCACCGAGGACGACGTCCTGCTGCCTGTTGCCGGCATCCTGGACGTACTGGAGAACTACGCGTTCATCCGCACCTCGGGGTACCTGCCCGGCGCCAACGACGTGTACGTGTCCCTCGCCCAGGTCAAGAAGTACAACCTGCGCAAGGGTGACGCCGTCGTCGGCGCAATCCGCGCCCCGCGCGACGGCGAGGACCGCAGCCAGCAGTCCGCGCGCCAGAAGTTCAACGCGCTCGTCCGCGTCACGTCGGTCAATGGCAAGACGCCCGAAGAGCTCAAGGACCGCGTCGAATTCGCCAAGCTGGTTCCGCTGTACCCGTCCGAGCGACTGCGCCTCGAAACGGACCCCAAGAAGATCGGCCCGCGTGTCATCGATCTCGTGGCCCCGATCGGCAAGGGCCAGCGCGGCCTGATTGTCTCCCCGCCCAAGGCCGGCAAGACGCTCATCCTGCAGTCCATCGCCAACGCGATCACCACCAACAACCCTGAGGTCCACCTCATGATGGTGCTGGTGGACGAACGTCCCGAAGAAGTCACGGACATGCAGCGCACCGTCAAGGGCGAGGTCATTGCCTCCACCTTCGACCGTCCTGCCGATGACCACACCACGGTTGCCGAGCTTTCCATCGAACGCGCCAAGCGCCTCGTGGAAATGGGCATGGACGTGGTGGTCCTCCTGGACTCCATGACCCGCCTGGGCCGCGCCTACAACCTGGCAGCACCGGCCTCCGGCCGTATCCTGTCCGGTGGTGTCGACTCCGCTGCGCTCTACCCGCCGAAGCGCTTCTTCGGTGCTGCGCGCAACATCGAAAACGGTGGCTCGCTCACCATCCTGGCAACCGCGCTCGTGGAGACCGGTTCCAAGATGGACGAGGTCATCTTCGAAGAGTTCAAGGGCACGGGCAACATGGAGCTCCGCCTGTCCCGCCAGCTGGCGGACAAGCGCATCTTCCCGGCCGTGGACGTCAACGCTTCGGGTACCCGTCGCGAAGAGAACCTGCTTTCGGCCGAAGAAGTCAAGATCATGTGGAAGCTGCGCCGCGTCCTCTCCGGACTCGAGACCCAGCAGAGCCTTGAACTCTTGACCAACAAGATCCGGGAGACCGGGAGCAACGTCGAGTTCCTCATGCAGGTACAGAAGACGACTCTTGGAGCCAAGTCGGATAACGACAAATAGCTGTTTTAGGGGCGGGCGCTGGTTCGTTCGTGCGGTTGGTGCCGCGCGGATGTTCCGCTCCCGCCCCTTCCCTTTGCAACGCGGGGTCACTTACGGCCCATGCCGAGGGCCTGGATGGGCCGTAAGTGACCCCGCGTTGCAGTTATTAGACTTGTAGAAGTCGAAAGAGGTTTGAAAATGTTTGAGTCCGTACAGGGATTGCTTGACGAGCATGCTGCTATCCAGGCGCAGTTGAGTGATCCTGCCGTTTATGCCGACCAGGCTTTGGCCCGCAAGTTGGGGCGGCGCTCTGCCCAGTTGCAGGGCATCGTTGAGGCGTACAACCGTTGGCGCGGGCTCATGGACGATCTCGAAGCGGCCAAGGAAATGGCTTCCGAGGACGCCGAATTTGCTGCCGAGGTAGACGAAATCGAGGCGAAGCTTCCGGCAGCGCAGGAGAAGTTGCGCAGGCTGCTGATCCCTCGCGATCCCGACGACGCCCGCAACGTCATTCTCGAGGTCAAGGGCGGCGAAGGCGGCGACGAAGCTGCGCTCTTCGCCGGGGACCTGCTGCGCATGTACATGCGTTACGCCGAGTCCCGCGGGTGGAAGACCGAACTCATTTCGGCCACGGAATCGGACCTGGGAGGCTACAAGGACGTCCAGATGGCCGTCAAGGGCAACTCGAACGATCCCGCAGAAGGCGTCTATGCCCGCTTGAAGTTCGAAGGCGGCGTGCACCGCGTCCAGCGTGTTCCCGTCACGGAGTCGCAGGGCCGCATCCACACGTCCGCGGCCGGCGTACTCGTGCTTCCCGAAGTGGATGAGCCTGAAGAGCTCGAAATCAACCAGAACGACCTCAAGATCGACGTCTACCGGTCTTCAGGTCCCGGCGGCCAATCCGTCAACACCACGGACTCTGCCGTCCGCATTACGCACCTCCCCACGGGCATCGTGGTGGCCATGCAGAACGAAAAGTCCCAGCTCCAGAACCGTGAAGCCGGCATGCGCGTCCTTCGTGCCCGTATCCTGGCACACCAGCAGGAGCAGATCGACGCCGAGAACTCGGCCCAGCGCAAGTCGCAGATCCGCACCATGGACCGTTCCGAGCGCATTCGCACGTACAACTTCCCCGAAAACCGGATTGCCGACCACCGGACGGGCTACAAGGCCTACAACCTCGACGCCGTCATGAACGGCGACCTGGAGCCGGTCATCCAATCGGCCATCGAAATGGATGAACAGTCGCGCCTGGATGCCCTGGGCGAGTAACAGCCTGCAAGGATCTTCATGACGTTCTTTCCGGGCCAAAGCCTCGCCGACGCTGTCCGCGAGGCAACAGCCATCCTGTCCGACGCCGGAGTCCCCACTCCGCGCGTGGACGCTGAACTCCTCGCGGAACACCTCCTGGGCGTCGGCCTCGGCCGCCTGCGCGCCATGCTGCTGGGCGATTCCGAGGCCCCGGAAGGCTACGCGGACTTGGTGGCCGAGCGGGCCCAGCGCGTCCCGCTCCAGCACATCACCGGCGTCGCGCACTTCCGCTACCTCACGCTCGCCGTGGGCCCTGGCGTGTTCATTCCGCGACCGGAAACGGAATCCGTGGTCCAGCTCGTCATCGACCACCTCCAGGGACTCGAGCACCCCAAGGTGGTTGACCTTGGCACAGGCTCCGGCGCCATCGCGGCGTCGATCGCCCACGAAGTGCCCGGGGCCGAGGTCCACGCCGTCGAATTCAGCACGTTCGCCCACGCCTGGGCCGCGAAGAACCTGAAGCCCCTCGGGGTGAAGCTCGTGCAAGGCGACCTTCGCAATGCACTGCCCGAACACGACGGAACGTTCGACGTCGTCGTTTCCAATCCGCCCTATATCCCGGCTGAAGCAATTCCGAACGAACCTGAAGTGGCGCTGCACGATCCGCCGGAGGCACTGTACGGCGGGGGAGCGGACGGAATGGAGCTTCCGACGGCCGCTGCAGCCTCCGCTGCCCGGCTCCTCAAGGGCGGCGGCTACTTCGTGATGGAGCACGCGGAAGTGCAGGCGGGCTGGATTGCCGAACACCTGAAGGCTGCCGGTTGCTGGACGCACGTCGCCACCCACCTCGATCTCAATGGCAAGGAACGTGCCACGAGCGCGGTGTTGGCAATCGCTGCCTCCGGGAAATGAAAGAATAGCGCTGTGACCACAAGCTACAACTGCACGTCAGAGGAACAACGCGCCGAAGGCCTGGAGCATGCGCAGCGCGCCATCGGCGAGAAAAAGTGTGTCGTCATGCCGACGGACACTGTCTACGGCATTGCCGCCGACGCTTTCTCGCCGCAAGCCGTGACCATGCTGCTTGTCTCGAAAGGCCGCGGCCGCCATATGCCGCCCCCGGTGCTGATTCCGCGGCTCAATGCGCTGGACGGGCTGGCAACCGATGTATCGGAAGAAGCCCGCAAGCTCGCGGAAGCCTTCTGGCCCGGCGGCCTGACGCTGATCTTCCACGCCCAGCCGTCCTTGGATTGGGACCTGGGGGAGACCCGCGGAACCGTGGCCCTGCGCATGCCCGACGATGAAATTGCGCTTGAACTGCTCAACCGCACCGGACCGCTAGCGGTGTCCTCGGCAAACCGCACCGGCCAGGCCGCCGCGCAGACAGCCTCCGAGGCGAGGACCCAGCTTGCTGAATCGGTCGAGGTGTACCTTGAGGGCGGCTTCCGGCCTGTCGAGGGAACCGAGTCCGTAGCGTCCACGATTGTCGACGCCACCGCGCTGCCGCTTCGGGTGGTCCGCGATGGTGCGATTTCCCTGGAACGCCTCCGCGAGATTGTTCCCGGGGTGCTGGCCCTCGGGGAAGCGGCGCCCGAACCCGCGGCTGAAGCCGCACCTGATACTGAACCGGCGCCTGAAACGGCCGCGGCTGAAACAGCGGCGGAACCGGCGTCCGAGACGGAAACAGCCCCGGAGGAACAGGCCGAGACCCCTGTCCACACGGAGACCAGGGCCGAATGAGCCTGGTCCGGGATCGCGTTCCCCTTCTGGACGTAGACGTCACCGCACTGTGCGCCGACGAACTCATCGAGGCCATCAGCGGGTACGTTTCGGACGGCACCACCAAGGTTGTCCTCGGGCACAATCTGCACAGCGTCACGCTGTTCCATTCGAGCCCGGATTTCCGCCGCCTCTATGAACGCAGCGATGTGGTGCTCATGGATGGTGCGCCTGTCGCCATGCTCTGGGGACTTGGACGGCGCGGAGCTTCACGGGGCGATGCCGCGGGGTTGATGGAATACCGTCTGGGATCCACTGACTGGGTGCCGGCGCTAGGCGGCGTCGAAGGCCTGCGCAGGATCGCCGTTGTCGGCGCCGGCCCCGAGGCCAACAGCAAGACGGTGGAGCGCCTCCGCAAAATCGTGCCGGGCGCCGAGGTCTCCGGGCGGCCCGGTGAGAATTGGGACGATGACAGCGAAGAGGCCGCCGTCGCCTGGCTCGCGGAATTCCGCCCGCAACTCGTGCTTCTTGGCCTTGGAATGCCGCTGCAGGAATCGGTCCTGCACCGCCGCCTCGACGAGCTTCCGCCTGCCGTCTACTGCACCGTCGGTGGCGCCATCGAACAGTTGGCGGGCCTCCAGAAGCTCGCTCCACGCTGGCTGGGCCGCCTCGGGCTCGAATGGGCATGGCGGCTCGTCCTGCACCCGGGACGCGTCGCCTACAGGGTCTTCGGCGAGCCGTGGGTGCTCCTCGGCCTGCTGGTCCGCCGTCGGCTCTCCGGCAGGAACAGCGCCTGAACCGAAGCGCCCGGCAGGACCGCTAGAACTTCTGGTCCTCCAGGGGGCCAAAGCCCTTGTCCCGCAAGCCGGCGGAGAACGCCCGGAACCATTCGGCGAGCCCGCGGAAGTCACCCCGGGGGAGGAAGTAGCCCAAGTAGCCTCCGACGTCGGCCACCATGGATTTTCCGCGGCGGTAGCGGCGGATCAAGTAGCCGCGGTTGCGGTAGTAGAAGTATCGCTTGAACGCCGAATCCGGCACGATCACGTGCCAGCGCGCGCCGAAGACGTGCTTTGTCTCGGAAAACGCGTGCGGGTGGCTGATCCAGGCCGTCGCGACGGTACCGAAGCGGATTCCCGCTTTCCTGAGGCGGATCATGAAGTCCACCTCGTCGCCCCGGATGAACAGCCGGATATCCGGCACTCCCACTTTGAAGAACACATTGGAACGGATGAGCGCGCCGTTGAAGAAGTGCCCGACGTCGGGCAGGAACCCCGCCTTCTCGACTTCGGCGCGTTCGTGGGTCACCTTGCCGTCGATGCGGAAGAAGAAGGAGAGCTTGTCCGGGTGGCCGGGCGCAACGACGAGCGGCACGACGGCGTCGAGTCCGCGGGCCTCTGCTTCGCGAACCAGGGTTTCAAGACAGGCAGGATCGCCGGGTTCGGCGTCGTCGTCCATGATCCAGACCCATTCGGCGCCGCTGGCGACCGCCTTGAGGATTGCGAGGGCGAAGCCGCCCGCGCCGCCCAGGTTCGCCTCCGAGCGGACGTAGTCCACTTTTGGATGGCTTGACGCAAGCTCCCGCGAAGGAATGGTTCCGCTGTCCACGAGGCAAATGGTGTCCACGGGCATGGACTGCTTGTTGATGGCGTCGAGCAAGACTGCTAGCTCTCCGGGGCGGTCAAAGGTCACAGCCGCTACGGCAACGGAGACAGTCATGTAGGGTTCCTTCCGGGCACTCGCGGGGAGGGTCCTCCCGGCTCGCCCTAGGGGCGCGTGAAACGGAGCAAAGCCGCCGTTGACGCTAGTATCTTGACAGAGTCCAACTGTAGTACAGCAATATTCGGCGGTGCGCAGAGGTGTTGCAGGTGTTGTGCCGGCAGCTAGTCGCCAGGGACATAATCCACCACCACCGCCAACAGGAGCCGCCACGTGATCATGTATTCGCTCATGATGCTCACGGCTGCCGTCGTGTCGTATCTCGCTACGTGGGTAGCCCGCCAGATGGGTAACAAACTCCGGCTTTTCGCCCCCATCCGCAGCCGGGATATGCACTCAGTCCCGATTTCCAGGCTCGGAGGCCTGGGACTCTTCGCAGGCTTCGCCGTGGCCCTCGTGGTAGCCAGCAATTCGTTCTTCGTGAAGGACATCTTCCACGGAAACGGTGCGCCGTGGGGAATCCTGGCGGGTGCCTTGGTGATCGTCGCGGTTGGTGTTGCCGACGACGTGATGGACATCCGCTGGTGGGTCAAGCTGATCGGTCAATGCACGGCGGGTACGATCGTTGCGGTCTGGGGCGTGCAGATGTCCGTGATTCCTTTTGTCCCGGAACCCATCCGGATCGAGGCGGAACCGCTGCGGATTGTCCTGACTGCGCTCCTCATCGTGACCACCATGAACGCCGTCAATTTCATCGATGGCCTCGATGGCCTCGCGGCCGGCGTCGCCGCGATCGGCGGGGTTGCGTTCTTCCTGACGGCGTATTGGGTCCACCGCAATGCAACACTGACGGACCGCTCGGATCTGGCGGCGCTGCTGATGGCCATCATCGTCGGTTGTTGCATCGGATTCCTGCCGCATAACTGGTTCCCGGCCAAAATCTTCATGGGCGACTCCGGCGCCATGCTTCTGGGCCTCGTGATGGCCTCGGCCGGTGTGGTGTCCACGGGCCAGATCAGTTCCGGACTCTACGACCGCGCCAACGGTATTCCGACCATCGTGCCCATCCTGCTGCCGTTCGCGATTTTGTCGCTGCCGTTGCTGGACCTTGGCTTGGCGGTGTTGCGGCGGACAGCTCGCGGCCAATCGCCCTGGTCTGCGGACCGCGGTCACTTGCACCACAAGCTCATCGAACTCGGCCACACCCACCGCACGGCGGTGCTCATGATGTACGTGTGGACCTGCATTCTGGCGTTCGGAGGCCTCGCGTTCGCCATCTTCCCCTGGCAGATGGTCCTCACGGTCGACATCGTGGCCGCATTGATCATGGCCGGGGTGACGGCCTGGCCCTACTTTGTCCGAAAAGGGCGCGCTGCCCAGTAGACGATGTGTGACGAGGGCGTTAACATCACAGTTCTATCTCATGTAGAATTCTAGGGCGGACAGTCACTCGCCCGCGCACCCACCCTTTTTGAGACTTTGGCATTCTTGCCACGACGATTGGCATCCCCATGACCTCCAACGCCGGCGGACAGCAGTCCGACTCGAGCGGCGTTGCTGCCCCCCGCTCCATGTCTTCGCTGTGGCTCCGGCTTCTTTTCCTCAGCTCGACGACGGCGGTGGCGGCCCTCGCGGCAACGTCGGCTGTTGCGGCGGTCATGAACGGTGGCGTAGGGGTGCTCTCTGCCGCATTCGGCGGGGCGATCGTGATGGCATTTTTTGCTATCAGCCTCCTGATCGGCCATTTCGTCGGCCGGGATAACCCCTCCGGCGCGGTGGGCCTTTTCGTTGCCAGCTACTTTGTCAAGGTGGTCGGCTTCGCGGTGGTGCTCTTCGTCGTGGGAGCGCCCGCCTGGCTGCACGGACGCTGGTTCGTGATCGGCGCCGTCGTCACGGTTGTCTCGTGGCAAGCCGCCGAAATCTACGGCTTCAGCAAGGCCCGGCTCCAGATCTACAACGACCCCGCAGCGGGCAAAGGGGGCGGCGATGTTCACTCCTAGGAACAAGCGACGCTCCGAGACATCCAATGCCCCAAAAACCGGCGATTCCGCTGAGCAAGTGAGCGACGGAAGCGACGGCGGATACAACGCCGGCATAGCCGTCTTCAGCTACATTGTTGGCGGAATCATAGTCTGGAGTTTGATAGGCTGGGGTCTGGATAATCTGTGGGGGACTCGCTGGATTGTGCTCCTTGGCGCTCTGCTTGGAGCCGCAGGAGGGTTCTATCTTTCCCATATGCACGGCCTCACAAGTCATCGCTCGTCTTCCGGTGGAAGCAAAGCAGACAGTGGTCCGTCCCAGGACGGGAACAGTAATGCCAAATAATTTCACACGGGAAATGGCTGCAAGAAACGCGGCCGGATCCTCAACAACGCCCAATGATGGACACTGCAGAGAGGAAACGCGTTGATCGCGCTTGCGCTCCCGGCCCAGGATTCAGGGACCTTCACTCCTCCCGGAATCGACCAAATGCACCTGCCGGCTATCCTGCCGTGGGGTGCGAGCGATGGCTTCTCCAAGCAGATGTTGCTGGTGATCCTGTCGGTGGTTCTTATCGCCACATTCTTCATTGCTGCTGCACGCAAGCAGCAGTTGGTTCCCGGCAAACTGCAGTTCGCAGGCGAGATGGCCTACGGCTTCGTCCGCAACAGCATCGCCAAGGACATTATCGGCGGCCGCGACTTCATGAAGTTCGTGCCGCTTCTGTTCTCCTTGTTCTTCTTCATCCTGGTGAACAACATCTACGGCGCCATTCCCGTGATCCAGCTTCCGAGCTTCTCGCACGTCGGCGGGGCCTATGTGCTGGCCGCAGTCGTGTACGTCACCTGGATCGGCATCGGCATCAGGAAGAACGGCCTGAAGTACTTCAAGCTGGCCACGGTTCCTTCCGGAGTTCCTTGGTACATCCTGCCGATCGTCGTACCGATCGAAATTATCTCCAACTTCCTGGTCCGGCCCGTGACGCACAGCCTCCGTCTCTTCGCCACCATGATGGCCGGACACCTCATCGTGATGATCGCCGGCTCCGGTATTGAGTTCCTTGTCATGCAGGAGAACGTCCTTCTCAAAGGCGCATCCGTGCTGGTACTTGTTGGCGCCGTCGCCATGTACATGCTCGAAGCCTTGATCATGGTGCTTCAGGCATACGTCTTCACCCTTCTGACTGCGATCTACATCGAAGGCGCGCTCCACGCCGACAGCCACTAGGCACAACCCCTCAATCTTCCCCTTCGGGGGTTGAAGCAAACCAAACAACCTGCCGCGACTGCGGCATCTTGAAAGGAATACAATGAACGGCGACATCAACGGCTCCCTTAACCTCATTGGCTACGGTCTCTCCGCAATCGGCGGTGGTATCGGTGTGGGTCTCGTATTTGCTGCTTACATCAACGGTGTTGCACGTCAGCCGGAAGCCCAGCGCGTGCTCCAGCCGATCGCGTTCCTTGGTCTGGCTCTGACGGAAGCCCTCGCCATCCTCGGCCTGGTCTTCGCTTTCGTTCTCAAGTAAACCGCTAAGAACCAAGCGAACATTCAGAACCGAGTAGATAAGGACGGGTGAAACATGAATCAGCAGATCATCTCAGCCGCCGCTCAAGGTGCCGCCGAGTCGGCTAATCCGCTCGTTCCCAATCTCTGGGAAATGGGCGTCGTCTTCGCCGGCTTCGTGGTCCTCTTGTACATCGTGGTCAAGTTTGTTGTCCCGATGTTCGAGAAGACCTTTGCCGAGCGCGCAGAGGCGATTGAGGGCGGCATTGCCAAGGCTGAAAAGGCCCAGGCCGAAGCTTCTGCAGCTCTCGAAGAGTACAAGCAGCAGCTCCACGATGCCCGCGCCGAAGCCAACCGCATCCGCGAAGAAGCTCGAGCCGAAGGTGCCCAGATCCTCGCGGAGCTGAAGACCAAGGCAGCAGCCGAGTCGGCTCGCATCACTGAGCAGGCGTACGCCCAGATCGAATCGGAGCGCCAGGCAGCTGTTGTCTCCCTGCGTTCCGAGGTGGGCACCCTTGCCACGACTTTGGCAGAGCGCATCGTTGGCGAATCGCTCAGCGATGACGAGCGTGCCGCCCGCGTGGTGGACCGCTTCCTTGCAGATCTGGAGACCCAGAGCGCAGGTGCAGCTAAGTAATGGCAGGTGTATCGAGCGAATCGCTGACCAAGGCGCTGGAGCAGTTGGAAGCCACGCTTCCGACGGCCTCGCTGCAGTTGGCTAAGGACCTCTTCGGAATCCTGGGAACGGTGGACAGCTCGGCTGGCTTGCGCCGCGCCCTGACTGACCCCTCCCGCAGCGGAGAAGAAAAGTCGGCGCTGGTCAAGCAGCTGGTTGGCGGGAAAGTCTCCGCTGATGCTGCGGAAATCGCGAGTGGATTGGCCAGCTCACGCTGGGCATCGGCACGCGATATCGGCGATGCACTCGAGACTCTTGCCGCCACGGTGGTCATCGCCGTGGCTGAAAACAAGTCGGCCGTTTCTGCCTCCGGAATCACGGGGCTGGAAGAGCTGGAAAACGATCTGTTTGCTTTCAACCAGACCGTTGCTTCCAGCCACGAGGTACAACGTGCCCTGGGAGAGTCGCAGGCAAGTGCCGCGGCCAAGATCAGCCTGGCGGAGAAGTTGGTTCCTGGCGCAAGCCCGGAAGCCCAGCTCCTCATCGCCCAGGCCGTATCGCAGCCGCGCGGCGTCAAGCCGAGCAAGCTCATCGACAATTTCGCCAAGCTTGCAGCCAAGCGCCAGCAGCGCTGGATCGCAACTGTCCGCGTTACCCGTCCGTTGACGGATGCGCAGGCCAGCCGTCTGCAGGCCGGGCTTGATGCCCTCTACGGCCGCGAGCTGAAGGTCAACGTCAGCGTTGATCCAACTCTGATCGGTGGAATCCGGGTCCAGGTGGCAGACGAAGTGGTTGACGCTTCCGTCGTAGCCCGCCTGTCCGAACTCCGCCGGCAACTCGCTGGCTAGCCAGACAAGCACAACTTAACTGATACAAACACCGGTCATCGTGAGCAACGATGATCACGAAAACAGGAGAGCAGGGACTGCAGATGGCCGAATTGACCATCAACGCCGACGACGTCCGTAATGCGTTGAACGAGTTCGCGGCGTCCTACGAACCCGGAAACGCAGAGCGCGTAGAGGTCGGCCGCGTGACCGCCGCAAGTGACGGCATCGCCCGTGTTGAGGGCCTTCCCTCGGTCATGGCGAACGAGCTGCTTCGCTTCGAAGACGGCACCCTGGGCTTGGCCCAGAACCTCGACGTCCGCGAAATCGGCGTCATCATCCTCGGTGACTTCACCGGTATCGAAGAAGGCCAGGAAGTCCACCGCACCGGCGAAATCCTGTCCGTCCCGGTAGGCGACGCCTTCCTTGGCCGCGTAGTTGACCCCTTGGGCCAGCCGATCGACGACCTCGGCGAGATCAAGGCCGAGACCACCCGTGCCCTGGAACTCCAGGCTCCGGGCGTGACCCAGCGTAAGTCGGTTCACGAGCCCATGCAGACCGGTCTCAAGGCAATCGACGCCATGATTCCGATCGGCCGTGGCCAGCGCCAGCTGATCATCGGTGACCGCCAGACGGGCAAGACCGCCATCGCCGTCGACACCATCATCAACCAGAAGGCCAACTGGGCTTCGGGCGATGTCAGCAAGCAGGTGCGCTGCGTTTACGTCGGTGTCGGACAGAAGGCTTCCACCATTGCCGCTGTGCGCCAGACCCTGGAAGACCACGGCGCGCTGGAATACACCACCATCGTGGCTTCCCCGGCATCCGACCCCGCAGGCTTCAAGTACTTGGCTCCGTACGCCGGCTCGGCCATCGGCCAGCACTGGATGTACGGCGGCAAGCACGTCCTGGTGATCTTCGACGACCTGTCGAAGCAGGCCGAAGCCTACCGTGCAGTGTCCCTGCTGCTCCGCCGCCCGCCGGGACGCGAAGCGTACCCGGGTGACGTTTTCTACTTGCACTCCCGTCTGCTGGAGCGTTGTGCCAAGCTCTCCGATGAGCTCGGCGCAGGCTCGATGACCGGTCTTCCGATCGTGGAAACCAAGGCGAACGACGTCTCGGCCTACATCCCGACCAACGTCATCTCCATCACCGACGGCCAGATCTTCCTGCAGTCGGACCTGTTCAACGCCAACCAGCGCCCCGCTGTTGACGTCGGCGTGTCCGTGTCCCGTGTTGGTGGTGCGGCACAGGTCAAGTCCATGAAGAAGGTCTCCGGTACCTTGAAGCTGGACCTGGCGCAGTACCGCGACATGCAGGCCTTCGCGATGTTCGCGTCCGACCTCGACGCGGCTTCACGCCAGCAGCTGACCCGTGGTGCCCGCCTGATGGAACTGCTCAAGCAGGGCCAGTACTCGCCGTTCCCGGTCGAGGACCAGGTTGTCTCCATCTGGGCCGGTACGAAGGGCTACTTGGACGACGTTCCGGTTGAGGATGTCAGCCGTTTCGAGTCCGAGTTCCTGGAGCACCTCAAGCACAAGTCCTCCATCCTGACCACGCTGGCGCAGACCAACGTCCTGGACGACGACACCGCTGAAGCGCTGAAGTCCTCGATCATCGACTTCAAGAAGGGCTTCTTCGGGGAGGGCGACAACCGCTTGGTTGGCGCCGGCCACGAAGAGCACGAAGCGATTTCCGGTGGCGAAGTCGACCAGGAAAAGATCGTCAAGCAGAAGCGCTAGAGCATTGGTTACCGGGCCTGCGGAATCCGCAGGCCCGGTACCTTCGCCAAAGCCTTAGCCGCTGATCCATCGGGATCTTAGGAAAGGAAATGTATGGGAGCCCAGATCCGGGTCTACCGCCAGAAGATCAGCTCGACGACGTCGATGCGCAAGATCTTCAAGGCGATGGAACTGATCGCTACCTCGCGCATCGGTAAGGCCCGCGCCCGCGTTGCAGCTTCGACGCCCTACGCAAACGCGATTACCCGTGCTGTTTCTGCTGTCGCAAGCCAGAGCGAAATCGATCACCCGCTAGTCACCGAGCCGGAGCAGATCCGCCGTGCCGCCGTCCTGGTCATCACCTCGGACCGTGGCCTGGCTGGTTCTTACTCCGCAAGCGTGCTCAAGAAGGCTGAAGGTCTCAACGAGCTTCTCCGGGCAGAGGGCAAGGAAGTCAAGACCTACCTGGTTGGCCGCAAGGCCCAGGCATACTTCGACTTCCGCAGCCGTTCGTACTCCCGCGTGTGGACCGGCGGAACGGACGCACCGGAATTCGAGACTGCCAAGGAAGTCGGCGCCGCTCTTCTCGAAGAGTTCGCCAACGACTTCGCTGAGGGTGGCGTGGATGAGATCCACGTCGTTTACACCCGCTTCAAGTCGATGGTGACGCAGGAGCCCACGGTTGTCCGTCTGCTGCCGCTCGAGGTCGAAGAGCAGGCAGTCAGCGAGTCCGAGCTTCTGCCGCTGTACGAGTTCGAACCGGAGTCGGAGCAGGTGCTTGACGCTCTTCTTCCGCGTTACATCGAGTCCCGCATCTTCGCGGCAATGTTGCAGGCAGCGGCTTCCGAGCTCGCCGCCCGCCAGCGCGCCATGAAGTCGGCAGGCGACAATGCGACCGAACTGATCAAGAAGTACACGCGTCTGCGCAACACGGCCCGCCAGGCTGAGATCACGCAGGAGCTTTCCGAAATCGTGGCCGGCGCCGACGCCCTGAGCGCGTAGTTGCCGGTGCATGGTTCGGCGCAAGCTGCACCTGCACCAAATAGATAAACTTAACCCCACGCCATCTACTGAGTGAAGTGAGAGAGATGACTGCCACCGCTACCGAGCACGCAGCCGCAACGGCCGGCGCCACCGGCCGCATTGCCCGCGTCATCGGCCCGGTTGTCGACGTCGAATTTCCGGCTGACGCAATCCCGTCGATCTACAACGCACTCACCACCGAGGTAACCCTCAACGGTGAGACCAAGACCATCACGTTCGAGACCTCCCAGCACCTGGGTGACAACCTCGTCCGTGCCATCTCCCTGCAGGCCACCGACGGACTCGTCCGCGGCACCTCCGTGCAGGACTCCGGCTCCCCGATCTCCGTGCCTGTCGGCGACGGCGTCAAGGGCCACATCTTCAACGTTCTCGGCAAGCCGCTGGACGTTGACGAGTCCGAGATCAACGCGGACGCTTACTGGCCGATCCACCGCAAGGCCCCGGCCTTCGCGTCCCTCGAGGGCTCCACGGAGATGCTCGAGACCGGCATCAAGGTCATCGACCTTCTCACCCCGTACATCAAGGGTGGAAAGATCGGTCTGTTCGGTGGCGCCGGTGTCGGCAAGACCGTTCTGATCCAGGAAATGATCACCCGTGTGGCCCGCAACTTCGGTGGTACTTCGGTATTCGCCGGCGTTGGCGAGCGTACCCGTGAAGGAAACGACCTCTGGGTTGAAATGGAAGAGGCAGGCGTCCTCAAGGACACTGCCCTTGTATTCGGCCAGATGGACGAACCGCCGGGAACGCGTTTGCGTGTGGCATTGTCTGCGCTCACTATGGCGGAGTACTTCCGCGATGTGCAGAACCAGGACGTGCTGCTCTTCATCGACAACATCTTCCGCTTCACGCAGGCCGGTTCCGAGGTCTCCACCCTGCTCGGCCGCATGCCGTCCGCAGTTGGTTACCAGCCGAACCTCGCTGACGAGATGGGACTCCTGCAGGAGCGCATCACCTCGACGAAGGGCCACTCGATCACGTCGATGCAGGCTATCTACGTGCCGGCTGATGACTACACCGACCCGGCTCCGGCAACGACCTTCGCACACCTCGACGCGACCACGGAACTTTCCCGTGAAATCGCCTCCCGTGGTCTGTACCCGGCCGTTGACCCGCTGACGTCGACTTCCCGCATCCTGGACCCGCAGTACATCGGCAAGGACCACTACAACACGGCTGTCCGTGTGAAGCAGATCCTGCAGAAGAACAAGGAACTCCAGGACATCATCGCCATCCTCGGCGTTGACGAACTGTCCGAAGAAGACAAGATCGTCGTGTCGCGTGCACGCCGCATCCAGCAGT
Source organism: Arthrobacter sp. 01T428 (assembly GCF_056398685.1). Taxonomy (NCBI): domain Bacteria; kingdom Bacillati; phylum Actinomycetota; class Actinomycetes; order Micrococcales; family Micrococcaceae; genus Arthrobacter; species Arthrobacter sp. 01T428. Next base: position 606,588 of record NZ_JBFTPW010000001.1, read on the forward strand.
TCCTGTCCCAGAACACCTACACCGCCAAGCAGTTCACCGGCGTCGAAGGCTCCACCGTGTCCATCAAGGACACTGTCGAAGGCTTCACGGCGATTTGCGACGGCGAGCTGGACCACATCGCAGAGCAGGCGTTCTTCAACGTCGGCGGCCTGGATGACGTCGAGCGCCAGTGGGCCAAGATCCAGGAACAGACCAAGTAGTATGGCTGAGCTCGAGGTTGAGATTGTCGCAGCGGACCACTTCGTGTGGTCCGGTGCGGCCAAGATGGTCAAGGCCCGTACCAGCGATGGTGAAATCGGGATCCTGCCGGGCCACTCGCCGCTCCTCGCCATTCTGGCCGCGGGCGAGCTGGCCATCGAGCCGGTTACCGGAGACCGCCTTGCAGTAGTTGTGGACGGCGGGTTCTTCTCCGTCGACAACAACCGCGTGGTGATCGTCGCTGACAACGCCCAGTTGGGCGATTCAGCTACTGCGGGGATCCGATAGCAAGACCTTGATGGACGATTCTGCTATTCCGTTCATCGCCTTGGCAACGGCGTTTGCGTTGCTGATCTTTACACTGTGCCTCGTCGGGGTGCGCCGCTTCAATCTGCGGCGCGCCCTGGGCACGGTCGACGCCTCCATTTGCACGGCTGGAAACAGCTGGCGGATGGGGGTTTGTCGTTATCAGGACTCGGAGCTTGAGTGGTTCCGCCTGCTTTCCCTTAGCTTCCGTCCAAGACACAGCTTCCGCCGCAGCTCCCTGGAACTCTTGGGCCGCCGGAAGCCAACGGAGGAAGAACTGACGAGGCTGCAGCCCGACGTCGTGGTCGTCGAACTCCAGCACGAAGGCCAGCGGTTCATGCTGGCAATGAGATTTGATGCCTACGCCGGGTTGTCATCCTGGCTGGAGGCCGGCCCCGTGGTGGGCGTCGGCACCTGGCGCTGAGGACAGTGGAATTCCTGTACAACCTGAGCCTTGTTGATGGTCCCTTCTATTGGACCATCTTTGGCGCTGGAATTGCCGGGAGCGCATTCCTTCTCCTGCGATGGGACCGGCGCTGGCTGCTTTCCATTGTTGTGTCGCTTATCGCCGCAAGTGGAGTTGTTGCGGTCATTCATTGGCTACTCGTCAACGTCCTCACCGTCTTCCCGGAGGATCTCCCCTTCGATGTCCTCGCTTGGTCGACGGTTGCCTTTTCCGCGCTGGCCCTCTTCCTTTTTCGGCTTCCGGGTTCCTCGTGGCGCGGCAGGAGCGCCGCAGGGTTCTCGTTCTTCGCGGTCCTGCTCCTCTCCGCGTTTCAGATCAACAGCTACTTCGGGCTTAACCACACGGCGGCTGATCTCTTCGGCCACAATGTTGGCCGGATCCCACAGCTTGAGGAGGGGTTCAAAAGGGGTTCTTCCCGAACCCTCCCGGTGTCGCTGCCTGAGGGGGGACTTGTCCGCAGGGCGTCGATCCCCGGAATCGAATCCGGATTCACGGCCCAGGATGCTTTCATCTACCTGCCGCCGGCCTACCAATCCGCTGACCGCAGCCAACTACCGGTGCTCGTGCTCTTTGCCGGCCAACCCGGACGTCCCGCCGACTGGCTGACCGGCGGTCTCCTTGAACCGGCCATGAATACTTTCGCCGCCCGGCACGGAGGCGTGGCGCCCGTCGTCGTGGTGGTCGATCCCAACGGTTCCGATACCGCAAACACGATGTGCATGGATAGCCGGATCGCACGTGCGGATACCTACCTAGCGATCGATGTTCCGCGTTGGATCAATTCGACGCTCGAGGTTTCGGCCGACCCAAGGAAGTGGACGGTCGGCGGGTTCTCCTTCGGCGCAACGTGTGCCGTGCAGATGACTACGCTGCATCCCGAAATCTATCCTTCGTTCATCGCGTTCTCGGGAGAGCGGGAGCCTTCACTTGGCCCGGACCGCCGGCGGACCATCCAGACCGCATTTGGCGGCGACTCTACGGCCTTCGACGCCCTGACACCGTTGAACCTGATGAAACAGCGAAGCTACGACGGGCTTGCGGGCTTCTTCGCCGTCGGGGCCTCGGACGGCGAATTCGTCGGCTACGCCACCGAGCTTGCGGCGGCCGCCCGCACCTCCGGCTTCGACATCCGGCACGCTTCAGTTTCCGGAGCCGGCCATTCGTGGGCAGTCGCCGTGCAAGAGCTTCCTTCCGCCATGGAATTCCTGGCCCCTCGCTGGGGACTCGTCCAGTGAGCACCCAGGAAGCCCGGTTATCCAAGGACCAGACGACTGATCCCGAAGAAGGCAAACCCGCCCGGAAGATGGTGGCAACGCTTGCCCGGGCCATCCTGGGCAACGTGGCTGCCCACATCGGGGCAATCCCGTTCACCGTGATTGTGCTCGCCCTGTACCTTCTCACTCCCGCGATCTTCGACTCAGATCTCGGGTACGGCCCCGACGTCTTGCGGCACCTTTCAAGCGTGAGCGGCGGAGGATTGAAGTCGGGGGACTGGTGGTCCATCTGGACGTCGATGTTCTTTGCAGCCAACCCCCTCGATTACGTGATGAGCTCGTTGTTGTTTGTCGTGCTGTTGGGCTCTGCAGAGCGCAAGCTGGGGTGGTTCCGCACGGCGGCGGGCTTCTTTGGCGGACAGTTTGCCACGGTCACCGCTTTTCTGTTGGTGGTCCAGTTGGCAGCCTACGCCGACGACGGCTGGCTGGGGCGGATGATGGACGCCAGGACTTCCGGGCCGCTTCCGGCAACCCTCTTCGTCTCGATGGCGGCCAGCGGCCTTCTCCCGACCCTGTGGCGCAGGCGCCTGAGGGCGACCGCTGTGTCCTTGTCGCTCCTCTTGGTCCTGTACGTCGGCGACCCCTCAGCCGTCATGGCCCTGGCCGGAGCCGTGCTCGGACTGGGGGCGGGCCTGTGGCTCCAGCTCGACCACGGGATTCAACCGAGCCACCGGGCGACCAGGCGTGAAACCCGAAACCTGTTGTCCCTCATGGTGGCGATTTTCGGCGTCGGGCCCCTGGTGGCGGGCGCGGTGAGGAGCCCCGCGGGGCCGCTCGCGTTGCTCCGCGAAATGGTCCTGAACCCGGTCCCGACGCTCAACCAGTTACAGGCGAACTGCGGTGGAACCGTGGACATCAGCTGCCTTGAGCTCGGACGCCAGGGCTATCCCGGGCCCGCCGGCGTGGCCCTCGCGGTGGTGCCCGCGTTGCTTCTCCTGATCTGCGCGGTGGGCATGCGCCAAGGAAGGCGTTTGGCATTGAAAATCGCCATCGCCGTGCAACTCGGTGTGGTGGCTTTGTCCTTTGCCTATCTGGTGTTGTTTGCCAGCATTCCGCATTTTCCAGGGCGGGGCCGTACGGTAGTCATGGGCTCCGCGGTGTTCCACATTCTGACCCTCGCCCTGGTTCCCCTTATCCTGGCGGTCCTGCTCTTCCTTTTCCGGGGCAACTTTGTGGTGGGCTCCAGGGCGCCGCTCCGCCGGAAAATGGCGTGGCTGGTTGGCGGTACGTGGCTCATCTTGGCGAGTGGCTACACCGGGGCCTGGCTCGGCTCGGGCGGTATGGCGCACGACGGCGGCATCCTCGGCCTCATTGCGGAACTCGCCCGGCAGTATCTTCCCTTGCCCATACCCACGGCCTTCGGTCGAGTGTTCGCGGAACGTAGCGCCGCCGAGTCGATATTGTTCGCGTGGTCCGGGATCATCTTCTGGCTCGTGGCCATGGCAGCGGTGTGGACGCTGCTCCTGAAACGGCAGCACGGGCCCGGCGGCGACGATCCGGCCCGCCTGGCGGCCAAGGCTTTGGTCAAACGCGGCGGGGAGTCGCTTTCGTGGATGGCGCTGTGGGAGCCGAACAAGTTCTGGTTCACTCCCGGAATGGACGCTGGAATTGCCTACCAGCAGCACGGAAACGTGGCACTGACCCTTGCCGGACCGTTCGGTGATCCCGCACAAGCCCCTGCCGCGACCGAGGGGTTCCTGGACTACTGTGCGCACCATGCATTGGTGCCGTGCCTCTATTCCTGCACCGAGGAATTGTGGCCGATGCTGCAATCCGCGGGATTTCGCCGAATTGCGGTCGCCCAGGAAACCCGGCTCTCCATCCGTGACCTTGAGTTCACGGGCAAAGCGTGGCAAAACGTCCGTACAGCAAAGAACCGCGCGCTAAAGGCCGGCGTTGAAGCCCGGTGGGGGCGCTATTCGGAGTTTCCGCAACACGTACGCTCCCAACTCGGCGAAGTGTCGGAAGAGTGGGCCGCCAGGAAAAAAGTACCCGAAATGGGCTTTACCTTGGGTTCCCTCGACGAGCTGATGGACGATGAAGTGCTGTGCTGCATCGCCGTCGACCGCAAAGGGTTTGTCTATGGGGTCACCAGTTGGCTGCCGGTGTTTCGTGACGGGCGGGTGATCAGCTGGACCTTGGATTTCATGCGTCGGCGAAGCGATGCCTTTCCTGGCCTCACGGAATTCATGATTGCCTCGGCAGTGCACGAGTTGCGGCAGGGAGTGGAGGTCATTTCTTTGTCGGGCTCTCCCCTTGCCGGCGAGACCGAGGAATTCTCCAGCGGGGAAGCCGGCCTGGCGGGCATTCTCGACCTCGTGGGCAGGACCCTGGAACCTGTTTACGGATTCCGCTCATTGGCCCGCTTCAAATCGAGGTTCCAGCCGGAGTACAGGACTTTGTATATGTACTATCAGGACAGCCTGGAGATTCCCGCGATCGGCGCCGCGCTAAGCCGCGCATATTTGCCCGGGCTATCCGTTCGCCAAACTGCCAGGCTTCTCCGCACCCTGGTCGCCTGAAAAGGAAAAGGGGTCCCGCAGCCTGTGCGGAACCCCTTCCCTGAACCTGCCAAGCAGAATTCAAGCAGTCAAACTAGACGGCGGTTACGCCGGTGGCCTGCGGGCCCTTTGCGCCCTGACCGATCTCGAACTGAACACGCTGGTTCTCGTCGAGGGTGCGGAATCCGCCGGTCTGGATCTCGGAGTAGTGGACAAAGACGTCGCCTTCAGCGTCGTCCGGGGTAATGAAGCCGAAGCCCTTTTCAGCGTTGAACCACTTGACGGTGCCCAGTGCCATTTTTGTTTCTCCTCATTGTGGAACTATTAAGTCCGGCACACCGCGTGCCGGCCTTGGTTACTCCGCGAGAAGACCTGGTATTCCGTCCAAGCAAGGCCTGGTTGGCTTCGCAGGAGCTTCACGCTCGCAACACGTCTTGCGAGCATGAATCACACCTACACAAAGACTGCTACAACACTTTCATGGCGGATAGTGGAGGTCAACGGTCTGCTGGGGAATTCCGACAAATTTTAAGTAAAAAGAAGGTAACGGAAGAAAGCGCGCCAGCCACGGGATCCGCCATAAGGAGCACGCAAATTCGGCCTAGGCCAGCCAATCCCCATTGCGCAATACGCCAGCGAGTTGAAGCTCCTTGTCCACGACGACGAGATCGGCCCGCAAGCCCCTGCGAAGGCCGCCAAGTTCATCGGAGAGCCCCAGGACCGCGGCGGGAACCGCCGTGGCCGAGGCAACCGCGTCGGCGAGCCCGACGCCGGCCGCAACCGTGCGCCTGACGACGTCGAGCATGGTGGCGGTGCCACCCGCGATGGATCCCGTGGCATCCAAGGTAGCGACGCCGTCCGTCACGGTCACGGGGGAGGGGCCAAGCATGTAGTTTCCGTCGGAGAGTCCCGCCGCCGCCATCGAATCGGTCACGAGGACAACGTTTGCTGCGCCTACCAGCTGAAAGACGGTTGCGACCGTGCTTGGGTCCAGGTGCGTGCCGTCCGCAATCAGTTCCACCACGGCCTTACCTTCCTGGGCCGTCCGAAGGGAGGCGGCCACGGGGCCGGGGGAGCGGTGGTGCATGGGAGGCATGCCATTGAACAAGTGCGTGACGGTGGGCAGAGAGCTGACGCCGTCGAAACCGGCGGATTCCAGGCCCTCGCGCGCCGCAGTGAGGGAGGCTGCCGCCGTCGCGTCGTCGCAATCCGTGTGGCCAAGAGACGGCGTTACTCCGTGGAACGTCATCAGGTCCACGAGTGCAGCGGCACCCGGAAGCTCGGGGGCATAAGTCATGGTTGCGAGCTTGCCTGCAGCGGCTTCAACCAGCTCCGTCATGAGGTCCAGGTCCGGCTCCAGCAAATAAGCAGGGTTCTGGGCGCCGCATCGTGCATGAGAGAGGAAAGGCCCCTCAAGGTGGATTCCCGCTACGAGTCCTTCATCGGCCAGGCGCACGAAAAGCTCGATGCCGCGGAGCAGGTCCTCCCGGGGCGCCGTGACCATGCTGGCGAGGAGCGTGGTGGTTCCGGAGCGGTGCAGGAAATCGATGGCCTTGCGCGCCGAGGATTCATCAGCCCCGGGGAAGTCGCCTCCATTGCCGCCATGGCAGTGCACGTCCACGAATCCGGGAACGATGTACCGTTCCGCGGGGAAATCGGTCCGGGGAGTTTCCTCGAACCCCTCGAAGGCTGCTTCGTGGAATTCGGCGGCTGGCCCGGCGAAGGCGATGCGGTCGTCTTCCACCGCCACCAGGCCATCTTCGATCACCGCACCGTCGCTGACGATGGTTCCGGTGATCAGGTGGCGCACGGGCGCAGAAGAAGATACAGGCCGGTCTGGGACAGTCATGTTTTGATTCTAGTTGCCGGGGACCGCGCCTGGCCCGGTTTAACCGGGATGAAGGCCGGGACCGCTAGAACAAGCGGGACTCGCTGTCGTCCACGCCCCGCATCGCGTCATAGTCCAGGGTGACGCAGTCGATTCCGCGGTCGTTGGCAAGGACCTTCGCCTGCGGCTTGATCTGCTGGGCGGCGAAAATGCCCCGCACCGGGGCCAGCAGCGGATCGCGATTGAGAAGTTCGAGGTACCGCGTGAGCTGCTCGACGCCGTCGATGTCGCCGCGCCGTTTGAGTTCGACGGCGACCGTCCTGCCGTCGCCGTCGCGGGCGAGGATGTCCACCGGACCGATGGCAGTGAAGTACTCGCGCCGGATGAGCGAATAGCCGGCACCAAGTGTTTCGATCTGCTCGGCGAGCAGTCGCTGCAGATCGGCCTCGACGCCGTCCTTGATGAGCCCGGGGTCCGTTCCGAGGTCGTGGGACGTGTCATGGAGTTGCTCGTAGATGTTGATGATGAGCCGGTCATCGGTCTTGGCCGACTGCACGGTCCACTGCTCCACCACGCCTTCTTCCACCTCGGTCTCTTCCGGCGTCGTCACCCGGAGGGTTGCGGGCGGGCTCATCCAGTTCAGCGGCTTGTAGGAGCCGCCGTCGGAGTGGACCAGCACCGAACCATCGGATTTGACGAGCAAAAGCCGGGTGGCAAGGGGGAGGTGGGCCTTGAGGCGGCCAACGTAATCTACGGAACAACGGGCTATGACGAGTCGCACCCGCTCCACTTTACTTCCTCTGCCGCATCCCCTGCCCCGCGCAACTAGCGACTGGGGCAGAATGGAGTCATGCCCCGCTCCAACCGCCCCCGACGCACCGAATCAGCCAAGGCAAGCTGGAAACGGACAGGCGAGTCGCCGGAACTGGACCTGGAACGTGCCCGCTCGGGCATTGCCCGCAGGGAAAGCGCCCCCGACGGCGACTGGATGGTCCGGACCATGACCGCACGCAATGCCGAGAAGACGTATATATGTCCCGGCTGTTCGATGGCCATCATGCCTGGCATCGCCCATCTGGTGGTGTGGTCCGAGACGCACCTCTTCGGCGACGCCGCAGGGCTGGCGGAGCGCCGCCACTGGCACAACAACTGCTGGACCGGCCGGACCTACAGATACCGCTGAGCGCTTAAGCTTGGAAGCATGAGTTTCGATCCCGCTTCCCTCGTTTTCAGCCAGCCGGAGTCTGCCACGGACATCAGGGCATCCACCGTTTTGCCGGCGCACCGCGAAAACGTGGAATTCCGCACCGAAGACGGCAAGTTGCTTGTGGGTGAGCTGGCGCTGCCGGAATCCGGCGAGATCTCGGCGACCCTTATTACCCTGCACCCCCTGCCAACGCACGGCGGGTTCATGGATTCGCACGTTTACCGGAAGGCGTCCTATCGGCTTCCGGCGCTGGCTGGCGTCGCGGTTCTGCGCTTCAACACGCGGGGAACGCATTCGCCCCGGGGTACCAGCCAGGGGCACTTCGACGAGGGCATCGGCGAGCGGTACGACGTCGAGGCTGCTGTTCGCTTCGCTGTGGAGCGCGGGCTTCCGAACCGCTGGTTGGTGGGCTGGTCCTTCGGCACCGAGCTGGCCTTGATGTACGGTGCGGTGGAACCGGTGGCTTCCCAAGTGGAGGGCGCCGTCCTGCTGTCTCCGCCGCTGCACCGTGCAACGGACGTGCATTTGAAGGAATGGGCTGCTTCGGGAAAGCCGCTGACGGTCCTGGTTCCGGAACACGACGACTATCTTCAGCCCGCCGAGGCCGCGGAACGATTCAGTTTGGTGCCCCAGGCCAGGGTGGTGGGGATCGACGGCGCCAAGCACTTGTGGGTCGGCGAGAAGTACGCTGCCCGGGTTTTGGACGAGATTGTGGACGACGTGACGGAAGCCGGTGCAGGACCCCATGGCTTGCCTCGCCAGTGGGCAGGCCCAGTGGCCACGGCCTAATGGCTACGGTTTAACAGCCACCGCTCAGTGGCGGTCCTGGCGGACGATGAAGACTTCCTTGATCAGCAGCATGATGGCTGCGGCCGTCGGGATGGCGATCAATGCACCGAGCACGCCCAGCAGGCTGCCGCCCGCGATTACCGAGATCACGGCGACAGCACCCGGGACGGCAACTGCCTTCTGCATGATGCGCGGAGAGATGAAGTAGGCCTCGAACTGCAGATAGGCGAAGTAGCAGATGGCGTAGATCACGGCGGTCTGCCAGCCGGCGGTCAAAGCTACCAGAATGACCACCACAGCGGCAATCAGTCCGCCTACCAAGGGGATGAAGGCAAGCAGGGCAACCACGAACGCCAACAGGACGCTGAACGGAATGCCCAGGATGCTCATGACGATGAACGCGAACAGCGCGTTGAGCAAGGCAACACAGACCTGGCCGATCACGTAGTTGCCCACCGAGCGCGTGATTTCTTCGGATAGCGCTTCCACCCGGGGCCTGCGCGACCGTGGTGCGAGCCTGTATCCCCATCTCTTCATGGCAGGCAGGGCACCGAGGAAGTAGAGGCTGAGGACCAGGACGATCAGCGTCCCGAAGACCCCGTTGGCCACCGTGGATCCGAAGCCGACGACGCCGCCGAAGATACCGCCCATGGCGTCCGGGTTCTTGACGAACTTGTCGAGTTCCTGGCTGATCTTGTCGCGGACGCCGAATTGGCTGTCCAGGGAGCGGAAGAAATCCGAATCCACGAAGCCCCGGATCCAGTCCGGAGCCTGCCGGACGATCTGTGAGACCTGTTCCACGATGGTGGGGATCAGGGTGGCGAAAAACGCCGCCACTCCGGCAACGAGGACCCCGACGGCGATGACGACGCCGGCCGGGCGCGGCACCTTGCGCTCTTCGAGCCCGCGGACCACAGGGTCAAGTCCCAAGGCAATGAACAGGGCCGTCACGATCCACAACAGCAGTTGGGCGGTGTTGGTGCCGATGTAGTACAGCATGAGGGCGACGCCGACGCCGGCCGTGCCCATGAAGCCGACATACAGCGGATGTTGCGCGGACATCCTCGGGCCGGGGGAACCGAAGCGCGGGCCGTCGGATTCATCCAAGGCGGGTTCGGCGGTTGCATCGTGCTCAAGTTCGGGAGGCATTTCGAAACGGACCCGCGGTTGGGCGCCGGGAATGGGCTGGCGCAGGCGGCGCACGAAGGACGCCATCAGGCCCTCGCCGTGATCCCTGCCGTCTTGGGCAGACCCATCATCCAAGCCACCCGGGCTGGTGCCGGGCCCTTGTTCGGCGGGTGTGGGATCCTTGCGCTCTTTCACGTGTTTCAGCTGCCTTTTCGTTCCGCGGTCAGGCTCGAGGGGTGCCCGATGTCATGTTGTTCGCCACACTATCAGCAGGCCGGAATTGCCGAATTCTAGAGGGTAAGCCGTCCGGCGGGAAGCCCTCTGGGAGGACCCCGAACTGACTCCTTGGTAACAAAACCGTTACCCTTGAAGTTCAACGACCGCTGATGATTGGTATTCCTGTGCGATTGAAGACTGCAGTTTCGCTGGTGCTGCTTGGCCTGCTGACACTGTTGGCCGGCATTGGCCAGCTGACCTTTTGGGCCCCGGCCGAGACCGTAACCGCGTCCGCCCCTGGCGACTCCAAAGCCGCTCCGCTGACGGTGATCACCCAAGACGTGTTGACCCACAAGGGAGGTCCGAGACAGATCAGCGTCAAGGGCGACGGCAAGTTCGTGTTGGCTGTGGGACGTCCGGATGACGTCGACGCGTGGGTCGGCAAGACCGCCCACAACACCATCAACGGCGTCTCCGAGGACGGCAAGTCCCTCCAGCTTGCAGGCACCGACGGCGAAGCAAACGCCCCCTCTCCTGCCGGATCGGACTTGTGGGTGCAAACGGAGAACGCCGACGGACAGCTGGAGTACACCTTCACCCCTCCCGCGAGCGGCAACTGGTCACTCCTTCTGGCGAGCGACGGAACCAAACCGGCGCCGTCGTCGGTCTCCATTACATTCGCCAATGATGCCACCATGCCGTGGGCCGTACCGCTCATCGTCATTGGCGCGATCCTCATTGTCGCGGGTGCGGCGTTGCCGTTCGTCAGCAAGTTCACCAAGGGCCGGGGCGGCCGCCCCAACGGTCCGCGGGGCGGCGTAACCACCGGAAACTCCCCGGAGACCGCCAGCAAAGGCACCGCCGATGAAACCGACAAGGACCCCCTGGGCGAGGACACACCTGCCGGGGACGCACCTGCCCAGGACACCAACAAAGGCACAGCCGCGGGTCCCGCACTTCGTATTTCGCTTGTAGCCGCAGCTGTTGTGACGGCCCTCGTCGGTGGCACCGCGGCAGGTGCCCAAGCGGCCGAGACTCCTTCTCCCTCCGGATCCGCGGCGCCGGGCTCCGGATCCGCGACGGCGAGCCCCGCGGGGACCGCCGGAGCGCAGAACGTCCCCGTCTTGGTGGACGCGCAGCTCAAGCGCATCCTGGACCAGGTCGCCGGCGCCGTGGCGGCCGGAGATGCCGCACGCGATGCCTCCAAACTTGCTCCCAGGGTTGACGGCGCGGAACTGCAGGTGCGCACGCAGAACTATAAAATACGGTCCCAGGTTGCTACTCACGAGGCGCGGATGCCCGTCCGGTCCAGCAAGTTGCTGGGCAGCGTCATCTCCAACCAGCGAACCTGGCCCCGCACTGTGATCGCCCTGACCCAGGGCGATGGCAACGTGGTTCCCCAGGTCCTTACCCTCGTGCAGGCCTCGCCGCGGGAGAACTACAAGCTGAAGAGCACTTCCCCGCTTCAGCCGGGAACGTCCTTCCCGGCGATCCCCTTGGGCGGAACCGCGCAGTTGGCGGCCGGAGACAAGTCCGGGCTGCAGTACAGCGGGACCGAGGCGATGGCAGCCCTGGGCGATCGCTTGACCAAGGCCGATTCGGCATTCAAGGACAAGCTCGTGGAAGGCACCAACTCGCCCTACATAGCCGATGTCCTTGACTACCAGGCGAGCACGGTCAAGTCCGGTACCAACGGCAATTTCACCTTCACGCACACGCCCTCTCCGACGGATACGGCAGTGTTCCGCACCTCCGACGGCGGCGCCGTGGTGGTGGGAAAGCTGAACTTCGATTTCACCAGCAAACCCAAGTCGGATGGAGACACGCTGACCGTGGACAAAGCCGCGGCAGTGCTCGCGGGCGGGGATTCCACGAAAGTCGGCCTTGTGCAGACCTTCTCGGAGTCGGTAGCCGTTTACATTCCGCCGGCAGGCTCGACCGCTCCCATGAAGCTCGTCGCCGCGGTCCGCGGGCTGGTGGGAGCCAGCTTCCAGTAGGCAAATGCTGTCGGCGCAGCGGCTAGAGTGGACGGTATGAGTTCGCCAGGATCCCGTCCCGTCTCTCCAGCCGCTGCCAGCCAGCTCAACCTGCGCGGCGCCGTCGACCTCTCTGCATTGCGGCGCCCTGCGCCGGCGGCACCGAGCGGTGCCCCGGCTGCCTCCGGCGGAAGCCCGGGAAGCGGCCAGCCCCTTCGCGTAGATGCCACCGAGGCCAATTTCCAGGACCTCGTCCAGCTCTCCGCGCAGATTCCCGTCCTTTTCCTCTTGTGGTCCAATCGCTCCTTGGAGGCCTCGACCCTCCTCCATAGCCTCGAAGGCGTCGTCGAAAGCTACGCCGGCAAAGTGGTGCTGGCCGCGGCGGACGTGGACGCGTTCCCGCAGCTTGCGCAGGCATTTCAGGTCCAGGCTGTCCCCACCGCCGTCGCGGTCCTGAAGGGCCAGCCCGTGCCGCTCTTCGAGGGGCCCGCGTCGGACCAGGAAATCCGTGCCCTCATCGATGAACTCCTCAAGGTGGCCGAAGCCAACGGCGTAACGGGCAGCATCGGCGCTGGCCCCGCTGCTGCGGAGGCCCCTCCTTTGCCGCCGCTGCACCAGGCAGCCTTCGACGCCATTGAAGCGGGGGATTACGCCGCCGCCGCCAGTGCCTACCGCCAGGCGCTGGCCGAGAAACCGGCTGACGCCGAGGCGAAGGCCGGACTTGCCCAGGTGGAACTCATGGGCAGGATTGAGCTCCTGACGGCAACGGATGCCGAAGCCATGCGTCAGCGTGCGGCGGAGGAGCCGGACGATATCGAAGTACAGCTCACGGTGGCCGACCTCGACATTTCGGGCGGACACATCGAGGACGCGTTCAACCGCATCATCGCATTCATTGGCCGCAACTTCGGGCCCGAGCGCGAGACGGCTCGTGTGCGCCTGCTGGAGCTGTTCGACGTCGTCGGCATTGCGGACCAACGCGTTGCCAAGGCCCGGCAAGGTCTGGCGCGGGTCCTCTTCTAATGACGCAGCCGGCGTTGTTCAGTCCGCTTCAATTGCGCTCCTTGACGTTGCCGCATCGCGGCTGGGTTTCCCCGATGTGCCAATACAGCTGCTCGCCCGACGGCGGGGGCGGCGTGCCGAACGATTGGCACCTGGTGCATCTTGGAGCGTTTGCCACGGGCGGCGCGGCGCTCATCCTCACCGAGGCGTCGGCCGTCAGCCCGGAGGGGCGGATCAGCCCGCGGGACGCCGGACTGTACACGGACGAGCAAGCGGGCGCCTGGGAGCGGATTGTGGACTTCGTCCACCGCAACAGTGCGGTGGGCGGCAAGATCGGCGTCCAACTGGCGCACGCCGGCCGCAAGGCTTCCACCTATTGGCCTTTCGCGGAAGAGAGCGGATCCGTAGCGGAGTCCGACGGCGGGTGGGTTACCCGCGGCCCCGGAGTCGAGCCCTTCGCCGGGCTTGCAGCTCCTCGCGCCATGAGCGAGGCGGACATCCACGCCGTGATTTCGGATTTCGCCGCGGCGGCCGGACGGGCTGTGGACGCCGGGTTCGACACGGTGGAGATCCACGGCGCGCATGGCTACCTCCTGCACCAATTCCAAAGCCCGCTCATCAATAAGCGCGAGGATTCCTGGGGAGGCAGCGAGGCGGCACGAAACCGCTTGATGCTTGCGGTCGTTGACGCCGTCCGTGCGGTCATTCCGGATTCGATGCCGTTGCTGCTGCGGATTTCCGCCAGTGATTGGGCCGAGGGCGGCATCGACATTGACGCCTCGGTGCGTCTCGCGAGGGCCGCGGCCGAGCGCGGCGTGGACTTGGTGGACGTCTCCAGCGGGGGTGCGGTGGCCCATCAGCGGATCAAGGCCGGCCCGGGATACCAGACGGGATTCTCCGAACAGATCCGGCGCGAAGCGGGAGTTCCCACCGGAGCCGTCGGATTCCTGACATCCTCAGGACAGGCCGAACACACTGTAGCTACGGGCCAAGCCGACGGTGTATTCATGGCACGGGCAGCCCTCCGCGATCCGCACTGGTGGCTCCGCGCGGCATTTGAACTCGGCTTCCCCTTGGATTGGGCGCCGCAGTATCAGCGCGCGGTTCCACGGCACAGCTTCTAGGAGCTAGTCCTTTGGGATGAGGCGGATCCGTAAAAGGGGCCCCGTAGTTCCCCCTCCGGGACGACCCCTGGCACCGCCCCCGGGGCTAGGCTGACTGCATGACTGTCCAGCTTCCCGGTTCCCCTCCCACATCCCCGGTGCCCGCCTTGGCCCTGCGCGGACTGGCGAAACGTTTCGGCGGCAAAATCGCCGTCGACGGCATCAGCCTGGACGTCCCGGCCGGCTCCTTCTACGGCGTCGTTGGTCCCAATGGGGCGGGCAAGACCACCACGTTGTCCATGGCCACCGGGCTCTTGCGGCCGGATTTCGGGACGGCCTACATCCACGGCGTGGATGTGTGGACGAAGGCGCTCGAAGCCAAGAAGCTGATGGGGATACTGCCCGACGGCGTCCGCCTCTTCGACCGCTTGACGGGTGAGCAGCTTGTTACTTACGCCGGCTTGCTCCGCGGCATGGACAGGGACGTCGTTGCCCAAAGGGTGGGAGAGTTGATGGCCGCCCTGGATCTCAGCGCCGACGCTGGCACCCTCGTGGTGGACTACTCCGCCGGCATGACGAAGAAGATTGCCCTCGCGTCGGCGCTCATCCATGCGCCCAGGCTGCTGGTGCTGGACGAGCCCTTTGAGTCCGTGGATCCCGTCTCGGCAGCCAATATCAGGGGAATTCTTGACAACTATGTGGCCTCGGGAGGGACGGTCATCGTCTCGAGCCACGTCATGGACCTTGTGCAGCGCATGTGCGACCACGTAGCCGTCGTGGCTGCCGGCAGGGTCCTCGCCGCCGGTACCGTCGACGAGGTCCGCGATGGCGCCACGCTCGAGGACCGCTTTGTGCAGCTCGTGGGCGGCGGAAACCAGACGGGGGGCCTGGAATGGTTGCGCACCTTCTGAGCCTGAAGTGGCGGCTCCTGCTGAACGGCTTTCGGCGCAGCCCCGGCCAGCTTGTGGGAATCGCGATCGGAGGGCTCTATGCGCTGGGGGTCGTCGCGACCCTCGTGGTGACGCTCGTCGCCCTGCGGTGGGCCGACGCCGAGACGGCCCACACCGCCGTCGTCCTCGGTGGCGCCGCCGCGATCCTTGCCTGGGCAATCGTTCCCCTGATGGCCTCGGCCGCCGATATGACGCTTGACCCTTCCCGCTTCACGACGTCGGCGATTCCCATGCGCCAGCTGCTGGCCGGGCTTACCCTCGCCGGATTCATCGGATTGCCGGGCTTGTCCACGACGATTGTGGCCTTGTTCACTGCGGCCACATGGTGGCGCAGCGTACCGGCGGCGCTCGGCGCCCTGCTGGGTGCCGTGCTGGGCGTGCTGAGCTGCGTGGTCCTGTCGAAAGTCATCACGACGGCGACTGCAAGCCTCGCGGCCTCCCGCCGTTTCAAAGACGTGAGCAGCATTGTGGTCTTTGTGCCACTCGTGCTGATGGGACCGATCGTAGCTGGCGTCTTCAGGGGAGTATCCGGTTCCACGGGCTATCTCCCGGAACTTGCCCGGACGGTCTCCTGGACTCCACTCGGAGCTTCCTGGTCGCTTGGCGGGGATCTGGCGTCCGGAGATATCGCCGCCGCCGGCTCGAAGGCATTGATCGGCCTCGCCACTCTCCTCGTGTTGTTTGCCGCCTGGAATGCGTTGCTCAAGCGGGCGCTGGTCACTCCGCCATATTCGGGTGGATCAAGGAAACGCGGCGGCAAACTTGGCTTGTTCGGACTGCTGCCGGCAACTCCCACCGGTGCCATTGCCGCACGCTCCCTCAGCTACTGGGTCCGCGATCCGCGCTATGCAGCTTCGCTGATGGTGGTCCCGTTGTTGCCCGTGATTTTCCTGTTCCAGTCAGCGCAGTCCGGAAGCTACTCCATGCTGGTGATTCTGGGACCCATGGCCGCCTTTGTGCTCGCATGGTCTATTTCCGCGGATGTCTCCTACGACAACACCGCCTTTGCCTTGCATCTGGCCACCGGGGTCCGCGGCATTCACGACCGGCTCGGCCGGGCCTTGGCCTGCCTGGCATTCGCCCTCCCGGTGGTGTTGATCTTCGCCGTCGGGCCCTTTTTCCTGACCGGCGACTGGGGCTGGTTGCCCGGTGTCCTGGGTCTTTCCCTCGGTGTGCTGTTCACCGGCCTGGGCCTGGCCTCCATCGTGTCGGCACGGTACACGTCCACCGTGCCGTTGCCCGGTGACAGCCCGTTCAAGAAGCCGCCGGGAAACGTTGCCCAGACACTGGCGGTCCAGTTCGGGGGAATGGCAGTCTTGTTCCTCCTCGTCCTTCCGGAGCTTGTCCTGGTGATTGTCCAGTCGGTCACGGGCGATCCACTGTGGGGATGGATCAATCTGGCAATTGGTACGGTTCTCGGAGCGGCATTGTTCGTTGCGGGTGTCCGGATCGGCGGCCGATGGCTTGACCGGCGCGGGCCGGAGCTCTTCGCGCAATTGAGCGTCAACCGTTGATTCCATGAACGACAATGACAAGTTATGGGACATGGGATAACCTCGAGTTTGAACCAGTCGATCCGGGAAACACAGCTAGAAAGGTCGTGGACGATGGAAGTTGTCATCCTTCCGGGAAGCAAGCAGATCGGGGCGCTTGCCGCGGATGCCATCGAGGCGCTGCTCCTCCGAAAGCCGAATGCCGTCCTGGGCCTGGCCACAGGGTCCTCTCCGCTCCCTGTCTACGACGAATTGGCGCGCCGCCATCAGGAAAGGGGCCTCGACTTCAGCCAGGCACACGCCTTCGCCCTTGACGAATACGTGGGGCTCGAGCCTGGCCATCCGGAGTCGTACCGTGAAGTCATCCGCCGTGAATTCACGGACCGCGTCAACATCGACCCCTCCAACGTCCACAGCCCGGACGGTACCGCGGCCGACCTTCCCGCGGCCTGCCAAGCGTACGAGGACTCCATGCGCGAACTCGGCGGCGTTGACTTGCAGATCCTCGGCGTGGGCACCGACGGCCATATTGGATTCAACGAGCCCGGCTCATCGCTCGCTTCGCGGACCCGGATCAAGACGCTGATCGAGCAGACCCGCAAGGACAACGCACGGTTCTTCAAGAGCATCGACGATGTTCCCCACCACGTGGTCACACAGGGTTTGGGAACCATCATGGATGCCCGGCACGTGGTCCTGATCGCTACGGGTGCCCAGAAAGCCCAGGCCGTCAGGGACTTCGTCGAGGGGCCGGTTGCGGCCATTTGCGCGGCATCAGTGCTGCAGATGCACCAGCACGCCACCATCTTGATCGATGAGGCTGCGGCGTCCTCGCTCAAGCTCGCCGACTACTATCGCCACACCTATGACAACAAGCCGAAATGGCAGAGCATCTGACACGGTGCATCTGATCGCGAAGCTGCAGCGGCTAAGATGGATGGCATGACGACGCTGCCTCCGGACCCATTCGAAAACGATCCCATGCGCGAGCTTTCCGGAGCCGGAACTTCCACTGCAACCATTGAGCGCGAGGAATTGCGCCAAGAAGTGGAACCCGGTGACCGGGAGCGTTTCTCGCACTATGTCCGCAAGGAAAAGATCATGGAGTCCGCCCTGACGGGCGAACCCGTGATTGCGCTGTGCGGTAAAGTGTGGACCCCTGGCCGGGACCCGCAGAAGTTCCCGGTCTGCCCCGAGTGCAAAGAAATCTATGAAGGACTTCGCCCAGGTAACGACGGCGGAGACAAAGGCGGCTCGGGCGGCTCCAAGTAGCGAGTAAGCCCCAGTAGTCGGGTATTTCCTGGTAGTAGGCGGGGGAGCGCTTTCCCCTGCCTGTGTGCTGCCCTGCGTGATTCGGCGCATCCGGAACAGATTGGTGTTTTTTGTGGTTATTTGGGTTTCGCTGGCTGCAGCGGCCTTGCTTGGAATCGTTGCTGGTCGGGGGGAATCCGCGTGACTGAAACACTCTTCGGCGGCCCGGCGCTGCCTCCGGCCTATCCGGAACGCGCGGCCTGGGGAACCGCCCCGAAGCTGCGCGCCTGGCAGCAGGAAGCGCTGGACCTGTACTTGAACGCGAGCCCGCGCGATTTCCTCGCCGTGGCAACGCCGGGCGCCGGTAAGACCACCTTCGCCCTGCGGATTGCGTCCATGCTCCTTGACAGCGGAACCGTGAACCGCGTGACGATCGTCGCCCCTACCGACCACCTGAAACGGCAGTGGGCGGACGCCGCCGCCAGGGTGGGCATTGCCATCGATCCGAACTTCAAGAATGCGGACGGCCAGCACGGCAGGGGGTTCGTCGGCGTCGCAGTGACGTATGCGCAGGTGGCCAGCAAGCCCATGCTCCACCGGGCCAAGACCGAGGCAGCCCGCACGCTGGTCATCCTCGACGAAATCCACCACGGTGGCGAGGCGTTGTCCTGGGGCGACGGATTGCGCGAGGCATTCGATCCAGCGGCTCGGCGCCTGGCCCTCACAGGAACGCCTTTCCGTTCCGACACCTCACCCATCCCCTTCGTGGAATACGCCGAAGACCGTGACGGCATCCGCCGCTCGAAAGCGGACTACACCTACGGTTACGGCAATGCCTTGAGGGACCACGTCGTCCGTCCCGTGCTGTTCATGGCGTATTCGGGCCAGATGCGTTGGCGCACCAGCGGGGGAGACGAAATGGCGGCTTCCCTCGGCGAGGCCGCCGTGACCAAGGACATCACCTCCCAGGCGTGGCGGACCGCGCTGAACCCCAGCGGCGAATGGATCCCCGCCGTGCTTGCTGCCGCTGACAAGCGCCTCAGTGAAGTGCGGCGCACCGTGCCCGACGCCGGCGGTCTGGTGATTGCCACGGATCACGACGACGCCCGCGCCTACGCCGGTCAGCTCAAGAAGATCACGGGTCAGTCGCCCACCGTGATCCTGTCCGATGATTCCAAGGCTTCGCACAAGATCGAGGAGTTCACCGCCAGCGACAAGCGCTGGATGGTGGCCGTCCGCATGGTGTCCGAAGGCGTCGACGTCCCCAGGCTTTCGGTCGGCGTCTACGCGACGTCCACCTCCACGCCGCTGTTCTTCGCCCAGGCCGTGGGCCGCTTCGTCCGTGCCCGCAAACGCGGGGAAACGGCGTCGGTCTTCCTGCCCTCCGTGCCACCCCTCATGGCCTTGGCCAACTCCATGGAAGCCGAGCGGGACCACGCGCTGGACCGGCCTGAGAAGGAAGATCCGGACGGCCTCTTCAACCCCGAAGAGAACCTGATGGCTGAGGCCAACCGCGAAGAGAAGGCCTCGGACTCCCTGGAGAAGGGCAAATTCGAGGCCCTCGATTCGCAGGCATCCTTTGACAGGGTGCTGTTCGACGGCGGCGAATTCGGTACGGGAGCCGATATCGGCTCCGAGGACGAACTTGATTTCCTCGGGATCCCCGGGCTGCTCGACGCCGAACAAGTGGGAACCTTGCTCCGGCAGCGGCAGCATGACCAGCAGTCGAGGAAGAAACGCCAATCTCCGTTGGCTGCCGCGGCGTCACCCGCGGTCCCGGACCACCGCATGCTGATGGACCTGCGCAATGAGCTCGCAAAAAACGTCGCGGCCTGGTCGGCCCGTACCGGCACCCCGCACGGCGTCGTCCACAACAAGTTGCGCGAAGTGTGTGGCGGACCGGCAGTCGCGCAGGCGAACGAGGAGCAATTGCAGTCGCGGCTGCGCAAGCTCCAGGATTGGTTCATCGGACGGAAGTAGAACTGCTTGGCAGGGCTCCTGCCCTTAGCGCTGCCCCAGCTCGACGCCGTTTTCTTCCAGTTCCGCGTAGGTCTCGTCAAGATCTTCCGCGATTCCGGCGGTGAGTTCACCGATCACCGTCACCGAGTAGCCCGCCTGCACGGCGTCCAGCGCGGTGGCCCTGACGCAGTAGTCGGTCGCGATTCCCACCACGACGACTTCTTCCACTCCGTGGCTCTGCAGCCAGTCATCGAGCCCGAGGGCGTCCTCGTCCAGCTCGACGGAGGGGACTGCACCGGGCGCGAGTTCGCCCATGGGCACTTCGTCTTCGGGCGCCAGGACTCCTTCGAATCCCGAGTAGGCGGCCGTGTACTGTCCCTTGCGGAAATAGGCCTGGACGTATTCGGCGTCGAGATCCGGGTGGAGCTCCGCGCCCTTGCTCCCGGCGCGGCAATGCGGCGGCCAACTGTCCACGAAGTCCGGAGTTTCCGAAAAATGGCTGCCCGGGTCCACGTGCCAGTCCTGCGTAGCCACGACGTGGTCGAAGTGCTGATGGTTCGCGTCCAGGTATTCGCTGATAGCAGCCGCCGTGGCGGCGCCACCTTCCACGGCGAGGGAGCCGCCTTCGCAGAAATCGTTCTGGACGTCCACGATAATCAGGGCACGGGACATTCAGTCCTCCTCATAGACGGTGGGGATTGCCGGCTCACCGCGCTGCAGCCTGCGCACAACCGGAGGCAATTCGGCCATGGTGGCAGCGTGGCGTTCCTGTGCCCGGACTACGCCCTCGTGTCCGGTCCATCCCGGGAGCAGCTCACCGTTCTTGATGAACTGCTGGAGCAACTGGCGGTCGTTGCCATCGTCTTCCGGGCGATGTCCGATGCCTACGATCTCCTGGGTTGCGATGCCGAGTTCGTTGAGCTTGCGCAGGGCGTATTTGCGGCCGCCCACGCTGGCCTTGTTCTTGGCTACCTTGGCCACGGGAACGAATTCCCCGGCATCGTTGGTCCGGCTGACGAGTTTGTAGACCATGCTGGCGGTGGGCGCTCCCGAACCTGTGACCAGGGAGGTGCCCACGCCGTACACATCCACCGGGGCCGATTGCAGGGCCGCGATCGCGTATTCATCGAGATCCGAGGTGACGACGATCCGGGTGTTGATGTTGCCGAGGTTGTCCAGCAGCTCGCGGACCCATTGGGCTTGGGCCACGAGGTCTCCGGAGTCCAGCCGGACGGCCCCGAGTTTGTCACCCGCGAGTTCCACCGCGGTCCGTACCCCGACCTCGACGTCGTACGTGTCCACCAGGAGCGTGGTTTCCGGTCCGAAGGCGGCGATCTGGGCTTCGAAGGCCTCGCGCTCGGTGTCGTGCAGGAGAGTGAACGAGTGGGCGGCCGTGCCCACGGTCTTGATGCCGTAACGGCGTCCGGCTTCAAGGTTGGAGGTGCTGCCGAAACCGGCGATGACCGCGGCGCGGGCTGCCGCCGTCGCGGACTCCTCCTGGGTGCGCCGGGAGCCCATCTCGATGCAAGGCCGGTTGCCGGCCGCGCTGGTCATCCGGGAAGCAGCAGAAGCAATCGCGGTGTCATGGTTGAGCACGGACAAGATGTACGTTTCCAGGATGCAGGCTTCCGCGAACGTTGATTCGACGATCAGGATGGGCGAGCCGGGGAAGTAGGCCTCGCCCTCCGGATAGCCCCAGATGTCGCCGGAAAACCTGTAGTCGGCGAGGAAGTCCAGTGTTTGCCTGTCAACGACTTTGTGCTGATCGAGGAACGCGAGCTCGGCATCGCCGAAACGGAAGTCCTTGATTCCCTCAAGCAGCCGGCCGGTGCCGGCGACGATGCCGTAGCGGCGGCCGTCGGGCAGGCGGCGGGCGAAGGCCTCGAAGACCGAGCGCCGGTGCGCCGCGCCCGAATGGAGGGCGGCTTCCAGCATTGTCAGCTCGTAGTGATCGGTATACAACGACGTGCGGGGGTGGTCCCAGGCGACGGATCTACTCACGAATTCACTCTAGTCCCCACCGCCTCCCACGTCTCGCTTCGCTCAACGCGGGGCCCTCGGCGGTGTGGGCCCACCCACCGCCTCCCACGTCTCGCCGTCATTAGCTCGCGCATCCATCACCATTAGAATGGACAGATGACCACTACCGTCGCCCCCGGCATTTATGCAGCCACCTGCACAGTGACAGACGCAGGCTTAAAGGGAGAAGAACGGACGGACATCTCGGAGCAGTCGTCCACCGACCTCCTCAGTGCTGCTGATATCCCTTGGAACCTGGTGGTCTGGAACGACCCCGTCAATCTCATGAGCTATGTGAGCTACGTGTTCCAGAGCTACTTCGGCTATTCCGAGGCCAAATCCAACAAACTCATGCTCGAGGTCCACAAGAAGGGCCGTTCCATCGTGGCGCACGGAGGCAAGGAACAAGTGGAGCAGCACGCGGTTGCCATGCACGGCTACGGTCTGTGGGCAACGGTTGAAAAGGCAAGCAGCAGCGGCGACGGCCGGGGACGCAAGGGCGGCGCACGTGGCTAAGGCTTTCAAGTACGGACTCAAGGGCATCACCGGCTATCTTGAGCCCGCCGAGCGCGAACTCCTGCGCGGACTCGTGGATGATGTCATTTCGATGCTGGAACCGGAGCTGTCCAGCAACGAAGATCCCCTGACGGCTTTGATCGGCCTGGATATGAACGTCAAGGAACCGTCCGATCGCGCCCTTTTGCGGCTCTTGCCGAACGTCATGAAGAATGACGACGCCGCGTCCCTCGAGTTCCGCCAGCTCACCGAGCGCTCGCTGCGGGAAGGAAAAATCGGCGCCCTTCGAGCCGCTGCCATGGGCCTGGACCGCAACGAGCTCGTCCTCACCCCGGAGGAGGCGAAGCTCTGGTCCATGGCCCTCAACGATGTTCGTTTGGTGCTGGCGGAGCGCCTCGATATCCGCGACGAAGCGGATGCCGACCATGTCCATGCCATGCAGGACTGGTCCCAGGCCGAAGACGTGGAGAGCTACCTGGCGCTCGTCTACAACTTCACCACGTGGCTCCAGGAATCGTTGGTCCAGGCCATGATGGCCTCGATGGACCGGAAGCCCTGAGTGGGGCTTGTGGGCGTCCGTGTGACAAAACAGACACGAGGCCCCCGCCACATGTCGTCGCTGCAGCACATGCCTTGGCTTATTCTCTAAGAATCATGAACTCAGCATCGGACGCGGTATCGGATGGGGAGAGCGCCGCAGCGGCGTTGGAATCCCAGCGCACGCCGGAAACACTGAACAGCACAGCACCCAACCCCTTGCTGGGATCACGCCCCATCGGTGTCTTCGATTCCGGAGTCGGCGGACTCACCGTGGCACGGTCCATCATCGACCAATTGCCCCATGAGTCGATCATCTACGTGGGAGACACAGCCAACGGACCCTACGGGCCGCTCCCCATCGCCGAAGTCCGGGCCAATGCCCTCGGCGTCATGGACGAGCTCGTGGACTCCGGCGTGAAACTCCTGACCATCGCCTGCAACTCAGCCTCGGCCGCCGTCTTGCGCGATGCCCGCGAACGCTACACGGCCCGCTACGGGATTCCCGTCATCGAGGTCATCCAACCCGCAGTCCGCCGGGCGGTGGCCGCGACGAGATCCGGCAGGATCGGCGTGATCGGGACATCGGCCACAGTGGGTTCCCGCGCTTACGAGGACACCTTTGCCGCAGCCCCGGACCTCAGCATCACCTCGGTAGCCTGCCCCGAATTCGTGAGTTTCGTGGAGGCCGGCATTACGACCGGCCCCGAGCTGCTGGCCGCGGCCCACGAATACCTGGAACCGCTCAGGGAAGCCGGCGTGGACACCGTGGTGCTCGGCTGCACGCACTATCCCTTGCTTACTGGCGTGATCTCCTACGTCATGGGGGACGACGTCACTCTTGTGTCGAGTGCCGAAGAGACCGCCAAAGACGTTTACCGCGCCTTGGCCACCCACGGGATCCAGCGGACCGATGCCGGCTTGCCCCGGCACGACTTCATGGCCACCGGCGACGCCGTCCAGTTTGAGACCCTGGCGCGCCGTTTCCTCGGCCCGGAGGTCCTGTCCGTGCGCCACGTGGACCATGTGGCCGCCCAGTACCCGACCGGAAGCCTCGCCCGCATCACCCCGGAAATGTTGGAGGCCGCCCGCGCGGGCGGCCATCATGCGAGGACGTCCAATTTCGTTGACCCCGCAGCCTTCACAGTGAACGAATTCGGCGCGGCCCGCGGAGGCCGCATCCAGTGAAACTGACCATTGTTGGCTGCACGGGTTCCTTCCCTGGTCCCGGCTCTCCGGCGTCGTGCTATCTGCTGACCGCGCACGACGGTGAACGCCAGTGGAAGATCGTCATGGACCTCGGCAGCGGCGCCCTCGGGGCCATCCAGCGGTACACGGACCTCGAAGACATCGACGCTATCTTCCTGACCCACCTGCACCCGGACCATTGCATGGACCTCTGCGGACTGCACGTAGCCGTCCGCTGGAAGCCGGGCGGTTGGGGACGGGACAGGATCCCCGTCTGGGGGCCCGCCGCGACGGCCGACCGCATGGCCACCGCCTACGGCCTTGAGCTGGACCCCGGAATGCACGAGGAATTCGACTTCAGCAACTGGAGCGAACGGCAATCCGTGCAGCTCGGACCCTTCATCGTGACCCCGTATGCCGTGAACCACCCGGTGGAAGAGGCCTACGCTTTGCGCGTCGAGGTCACCGAGCCGGACAAAGAAGGCAAAGCGGTCAGCAGGGTCCTCACGTACTCGGGGGACACAGACTCGTGCCAGGGCCTTGAGGACGCGGCCCGCAACGCCGATCTCTTCCTCTGCGAGGCCGCCTTCGAAGAAGGGCGCGACGACGACATCAAGGATGTGCACTTGACCGGCAAGCGCGCAGGCCAGGCAGCGACAGCCGCCGGAGCCCGACGCCTCCTCTTGACCCACATCCCGGTCTGGACATCGCAGACCAAGGTCATGGCCGAGGCGCGGCCCGAGTTCGCCGGCGATGTCGCCGTCGCGGTTGCCGGAGTCCACTACACCGTCTGAACCCGCAGTCCAGCGGAGGCCGGGGGATCGCTAAGCTTGCAGTATGACTTCCGAAGCCACATCTGTCCCCGTCATCCGTGCCGACGGCCGCACACCCGATCAACTCCGTCCCATCAGCATCACCCGCGGTTGGTCCAAGCAGGCCGAAGGTTCGGCCCTGATCGAATTCGGCAACACCCGGGTGCTGTGCACGGCTTCCCTGACCGAGGGCGTTCCGCGCTGGCTCAAGGGCGAAGGCCGCGGCTGGGTCACGGCCGAATACGCCATGCTGCCGCGGGCCACGAACACGCGTTCCGACCGTGAGTCCGTCAAGGGCAGGATCGGCGGACGCACCCACGAAATTTCGCGCCTGATCGGCCGCTCGCTGCGTTCCATCATCGACACCAAGGCCTTGGGCGAGAACACGATCGTCCTGGACTGCGATGTCCTGCAGGCCGACGGCGGCACCCGCACCGCCGCGATCACCGGGGCCTACGTGGCGCTCGCCGAAGCGATCCGCTTCGCCCGTGAGAACAAGATGATCGCCAAGAACGCACAGCCGCTGATCGACACCATCGCTGCCGTTTCTGTGGGAATCATCGACGGTATCCCGATGCTGGACCTGCCCTATGTCGAGGACGTGCGCGCCGAAACCGACATGAACGTGGTGGTCACGGGCTCCGGCAAGTTCGTGGAAGTCCAGGGCACCGCCGAGGGAGCCCCCTTCGACCGCGATGAACTGAATGCCTTGCTGGACCTTGCCCTTATCGGCACGGGCGAGTTGGCAGCCATCCAGCGTGAGACCCTGGCCGAGGCCCCGTGAGCGGGGCAACTGCGCCGCGACTCGTCCTCGCCACGCACAACAAGGGAAAACTGCGCGAACTCAGGGAACTCCTCAGGGGGCAGGTACCGGGACTCGACGTCGATACGCAAGTGATTGACGCGGCTGCGGCCGGTGCTCCCGACGTTGCCGAGACCGGCGTGACGTTTGCCGAGAACTCCCTGCTCAAAGCACGAGCCGTGGCTGAAGCCACGGGAATAGTGGCGATTGCCGATGACTCGGGGTTGGCCGTGGACGTCCTGGGTGGAGCTCCGGGCATCTTCTCGGCCCGCTGGTCCGGCCGGCACGGTGACGACGCCGCCAACCTGCAGCTCTTGCTGGCGCAACTCTCGGACGTCCCCGACTCGCACCGGGGAGCCGCGTTCGTCTGCGCGGCGGCACTCGCTGTACCGGCCGCCGTCGACGGCGGGGCACGCGAGGTGGTCGAGTACGGCCAGCTGGAAGGCACTCTCTTGCATGAGCCCCGCGGCGCGGGTGGATTCGGTTACGACCCCGTGCTCCAGCCGCAGGGACTGGACCGCAGTTGCGCGGAGCTGAGTTCGGAGGAGAAGAACGCGATCAGCCACCGTGGCAAGGCGTTCAGGGCGCTGCTCCCGGCGATCGTGGACGCCCTGCGCTAGAACCTGCGCCAGCATTAACGAGAGAGGCACCCCGCAGACAAAGTGCGGGGTGCCTCTTCTGTTGAAGCAACGGGCCTAGCGCTCGCCGTGCTTTCCGGCTTCGCGTCCGTCGACCAATTCTTCGGCGGGTTCTGCTCCGCCGTTCGTTGGCTTGCGCTTGGCCAGCAAGCCGCGGATGACTTCCACGGCCACGGGGACCACCGAGATCAGGACGATGACCACGAAGATGATGTCGAGGTTGTCCCGGACCCACGGAACTTTGTCGCCGAGCAGGTAGCCGAGCAGCGTGACGCCACCGCCCCAGAGCACCGCCCCGATGACGTTGAACATGAAGAACTTGCGCTTGTCCATTTGCGCGACGCCAACAATCACCGGGACGAAGGTGCGGATGATGGGCACGAAGCGGGCCAGGATCAGGGCCTTGCCGCCGTGCTTTTCGAAGAAGGCGTGCGCACTCTCGACGTTTTCCCGCTTGAACAGCTTGGAATCAGGCTTGTTGAAGATGGCCGGTCCGGCTTTGGAACCGATGAGGTAGCCACTCTGGTTGCCGATGATCGCGGACACGATGATGAGGGCCGCGAGTGCCCAGATGTTGAATTTGATGGTATCCGTGGCGACGAGGAGCCCAGCGGTGAAAAGCATCGAGTCGCCGGGCAGGAAGAAGCCCACCAGGAGTCCCGTCTCGGCGAACACGATGCCGCACACGAGAAGGACTACCCATGGCGCCAAGGCGGGGTCGGCCAGGAAGATCTGGGGGTTCAACCAGTCGGGGAGGAGCGCGGACATATGCGGCTGCACCGGTCCTGCACCCACCAAAGCGGATACGGCAAAGTCGTTCATCGCAGAAAGGGTCACCCTTCAAGGGTACGGGACAACCGCCGTCGGGCCCTTGACACATCCGCTGGGGGTGTCTGACAGACACTGCCTCCACTCGCCCGACATGCGTAGCGTGGTGGACGTGGGCAGAAATGACGAGAACTTCTGCGTCCGCAGCTAACTGAACATGAATGACGAGGAAGAACTTTTTGATGCGCGACGTAGCTATACCCGAAACAGCGGCGACGGCCGCTCCTGCGTCAGCCCCGGTGTTCCCGTGGGGCGGTCTCCTGATCCTCGCGGCAGCAGGCTTCACCGCGGTGACTACGGAACTCCTCCCGTCCGGGCTGCTGCCCCGGATCAGCCGGGACCTGGGAGTAGACGAATCGGCCGTAGGTTCCCTGACTGCCGCCTATGCGGCAGTTATCGTCTTCACGGCGCTTCCGTTGTCCAGGCTGCTCGGCGGACGGGTTCCCCGCAAGGCGCTGTTGATCGGGACCGTGCTCGCGTTCGCACTCAGCAACGTACTGTTGGCGTCAAGCCCGAGCCTGGGATTGGCAGTTGCCGCGAGGCTCCTCGGGGGCGTCGCCCACGGCATGCTGTGGTCAAGCATGGCCCCCTACGTTGCCAGGATCGTCCCGGCGCACTCGGTCGGAAGAGCAATGGCCATGGTCTTCAGCGGTAACAGCATCGCGCTCGCCGTCGGCGCTCCGATCGGCACGCTCATGGGCTCGGTCCTCACCTGGCGCGCCTCTTTCCTGATCCTGGCCGGAGTCGGCGCGGTTCTCGCTTTGCTGGCCATTTGGGTACTCCCCGCAGCCCCCGACGAGGACGGCCATGCGACGCCGACCCTCCGCGGAGCCCTGAAGCTGCCGGGCGTGATCGCCGTGGCCACAGCTTGGCCGCTCTTGCTTTTGGGCCACTTCACGCTCTTCACCTACATAGCGCCGTTCCTCCACGTCTCCGGACTGCCGGATGCCTTCACGAGCATTTCGTTGTCCGTGGTGGGGGCTGCCAGCCTCGTGGGGATTTGGATCGCCGGCCTCACCGCCGATTCCCATCCGCGGCGCTCCCTGATTTCCGCGGTCGCCCTGCTGGTGCTGGCCTTCGGCCTCTTGCCGCTGCTTGGCGGCACGTGGGTGGGTGAGCTTGTGCTGGTGACCGTGTGGGGAACCGCCTTCGGGGCCATCGGCATCTACAACCAGGCAGCTATCCTTCGCGCCGGCGGAGAGCACAAGGACGCCGCGAACGGCTTGACCGTGGTGACCATTCAACTGGGCATCGCCGTGGGCGCCGGATATGGCGCCCTGGCCCTGACCACTGTCGGCGCGCTGTGGGTGCCGTTAGCCGCAGCCGTCCCGACGGCGGCAGCGCTCGCAATCATCCTGGCGAGCCGCCGCGGCGGCTACCCCGCCGGTCCCCGGGAGACGAAACTGACGAGACGTCGGTAAGTCCCACCGGTGCTGCGCACGGCGTCGCAGGCACGGCCCGCATCGGGGAAGAGAAGATAAGCATGCTGATAATCTTGTGTCCAGGCGGCTGCGTTGGCGTATTTCCCAGCCGCGGACCACACGTCTGGCCACAATCGGAGGAACGAGATGAACGTCCTGATCAAACTACTTGGCCTGGTGGTGGGCATGGGCGCCGGAGTTGCGGCGAACAAAGCCCTCGAGGCCATCTGGAGCAAGTCGACCGGAAAGCCCGCGCCGAAGGATGCGACCAATCTGGAGGACTCCTTGCCTGGAGTGCTGCTGTTCGCCTTCGCCGGGGGCGCGGTAGGGGCGGTCATCCATGTCCTGACCCAAAGAACAACCAAGAAGGCCCTGACCAAGCTGCAGGAGACGGCGGACGAGGTCTGAAAGACGCTCCGGGGCAGGGGGCGGCCGTCACCGGCGCCATTGGGGCCGCTTTCCACCTGTAACCTTGACCAGTGGCATTGGACTTTACGGCGATCGACTTTGAAACTGCGAACGGCTTCAGGGGTTCTCCGTGCTCGGTCGGCCTGAGCAAGGTCCGCGGCGGCGTCGTGGTGGAGGAAGCCTCCTGGCTCATGCGGCCGCCGGAAAACCACGACCACTTCGAGTACCACAACACCCGGATCCACGGCATTCGAGCCGAGGACGTCGCCGGGGCTCCGCGCTTCGGCGAACTCTTCCCTGAAATCGGGGCTTTCATCGGCGGGGATATCCTTGCCGCCCACAATGCCGCGTTCGATCTGGGCGTGATCCGTTCCGGACTCGAAGTTTCCGGCCTGCCTGGCCCCGCTTACGAGTACGTCTGCACGGTGATGTTGTCCCGGCGCTGCTACTCCTTGGTATCCAATTCGTTGCCCTACGCCGCGGAGGAGGCGGGCGTGCCCCTCGTGAACCATCACGACGCCGCGGAGGACGCCCGGGCCTGCGCCGGAATCCTGGTGGACATCGCGCACAGGAACAACGCCAACAGCATCGCAGAGCTCTACTTGTCCCTCGGCCTGGCCATTCCCAAACAGCAGGCCTTCCAGCCAGGAGACGGACTGTCCAAGCAAACGCTCGCTGCGCTCGCTGGGGCCGGTGGAGGGCGCGACGCGGCCGCGGGCCGGTCCGGCGTCGGGAATGGTGCCGGCCAGCTTGGACGCGCCTGGAGCAATTGGCCTGAAGAAGGCGACAATCCGGAGCCCAACCCTGCAGCGGAACCGGGCCACCCCCTGTTCGGGCAAACGGTCGTTTTCACAGGTGAGCTTGCGATTGCCCGGCCGGAAGCGAAACAGCGGGCAGCGGAGATGGGTGCGCGTCCGGAGAGCCGCGTGACCGGAAGGACCACGGTCCTCGTGGTGGGCGACGGCTTCGTGGCAGGCGATCTCCGGAACGGTCGCCTCACTGGCAAAGCCAAAAGGGTCCTGGAGTTGCACAGCCGCGGCCAGCAGATCGAGGTGTTGTCCGAGGGGGAGTTCCTGCAGATGGTCGGCGGACGCTAGCCGCGCCAATATTCACACGGAGCAACAAAGCTTCCCGTTGTGTCGCGGCGCTCCTAGCCTTGAGCCATGACACAGGGAAGACAGGCTGACACTGCAGCGTTCGCCGTAGGAACGCCGGCTCCGGCGGCCACCGGATGGCGCGCCGTCTTCGCTTTCCCCAATCCGGTCAACGAATACGCCGCGAGGATCACGGCCGGCCTGGTGGTTGTTGCCGCAGTGGCCACCCTCGTGAGCGGCGTCGGCTGGGGACTCGTGCTGATCGCGGCCGGCTTCTGGCTGCGGGTGTTGTTCGGGCCGAGGATCTCGCCGTTTGCCCTGCTATCCGTCAAGGTTTTGGCTCCCCGAGTTGGCCCCGCCAAACTCGTCCCGGGGCCGCCCAAGCGTTTCGCACAGGGAATCGGCGCGGTGCTCAGCACGGCGGCCGTGGTCCTGTTCTTCGCCGGTTTCGCCTTAGGTGCGTGGATCCTGCTCGCCTTGCTGATCGTCGCGGCGTCCCTCGAATCGTTTGTGGGATTCTGCCTGGGCTGCGCCATTTTCGGGATCCTGCAGAGGCGCGGACTCATTCCCGCGGACGTCTGCGAAGCGTGCAACAATATCGCGCTTCGCAGGCTTTGAACCGTTTGGCTCTTAGCCCACTGTGACGGCGATGAGCCGTTGCGCCATCCCGCGGATCACTTCCGGGGCTTCAAGGGCTTCAAGCCAGTCCGACGGTAGTGCCTCTTCGCCGTGGAGCGCCCCAAGGATATTGCCCGCGATCGAGGCGGTGGAGTCACTGTCACCGCTGTGGTTCAGCGCCACGGTTATGGCCTGGCGGAAGTGGGCGGCCGGATCACTCCGTGTCTCCGCTGCCCGCGCGGTCGCCAGCACCGCATAGAGCCCGACGGCGAGTGCCTCCTCCGCGACCCAGCCCTCGCCCAGTTGCGCGGTGAGTTCTTCCGGGCTGAGCAGCGTGCCGGTGGAAGACAGTTCCAGCGCCTCCCGGAGGCGCCCCAGGAGCTCGGGGGCTGGATCCGGCAGTGCTGACACCACGCTCAGGGCATGCTCAGCCGCAGTCCGCACATCTGAGCCCGCGGTCACCTTGTGCACGAGCACGCTGAAGGCACCCGCGCTTTGCCGTGCCGAAGGGTGCCCGTGGGTCAAGCACGCGGCATCGGTGCTCAGCTTGTAGACCGCGGCCTCGGAAATATGCGGGACCAGGCCAAAGGGAGCCGAGCGCATGACCGTGCCGCAGCCCTTCGATTCCGGATTGACGGGCCGGAACTTGGTTCCCATCTCGCCCGTAGAGAGTCCGCTCAGGCACGCCTTTCCCGGGTGCCTGCGGTGCCGGAGCACCTCCTGGCCGTCGATCCACCGCGGTTGGGGAACGGGGGCGGATGCCGGCAACGCGACGCCCTGGCTCGCGAGCCATCGCAGGTAAGCCAGCCAGAGACATGCAGTTTCATCCGCGGCTACGCCGTCGTTGGCCCACTCCAGGGCTTCCACGAGGCCGTCGACCGTGTACAGCGTCATCTGGGTGTCGTCCGAAAAGTGGGTGCCGCCGTCGAGCTGGCCGAAAGAGGTGAGGCCCGCTGCGCCGAAGCGGGTGCGGATGGTGGCTACGTCGTCGAACTCGACGGCGTAGCCGAGCGAATCGCCCAAGGCACCGCCCAGCAGGCAACCGTTAACCCGGGACTCGAAGGATGGCACGGCGGAGGGGGATGGTTCAGCGCTCATAGTGGTAATTTACCGTGGCTGCCCGGCCGGTCTTCACCTGCCCGCTGATACGGTGGCTCGTGAACCAGGAGGCATGATGCGTGAACCCGCGTGGCGGAAAACCGGAAAGACCCCGGACTACAGATTCTCGCTCGCGAATGAGCGCACCTTCCTCGCGTGGATCCGTACGTCGTTGGCCCTGTTGGCCGGTGCCGTCGCCATCGACCAGCTTGCTCCGAACATCGCGCCCCAGCCCGTGCGCATTGTCTTGTGCGTCGTTCTTTCCATGATCGGCGCGGGCCTCGCGACGCTCGCCTACCGCCGGTGGGCGCAGATGGAGGCGGCCATGCGGAACGACCAGGCCCTGCCGTTCTCACGGGTCATGCTGCTCATGACCATCGTGGTTGCGGTGGCGGCATTCACTTTTGCCGTGCTGATCCTGGTGGCGCGTTGACTGTTGAATCCAGGGATCCGGGGCTGCAACCTGAGCGTACAACGCTCGCTTGGCGCCGGACCCTGATTTCGCTCCTGGTGGTGGATCTCTTCATCTGGCGCAGGTGGTTGACGGCCAAATCCGGTGCGGGGCAACTGCCCACCGGGATACCGGGGCTCGACTACCAGGGAATCTGCGCCTTGACCGCCGCCGCAGCGACGATCGTCCTCGGCTGCGTTGTGTGGGCCAGGTCCCACCAGTTGCACCATGGCGCGGAGGAAGCGTCGGCTGTCTTGATGCTTGCAAGCGCCGTGTCCATCATCGCGCTTGCCGGCGCTGCGGTCGCCGCAATCGCCTTGGGCGGCTAGGCTCGGATTCAGGAAGCGTCCAGACTCGGCTGACAGGATGCTGCGGGGCAAGAAAGCGGTCCGCCGCACGGCTTCTTGCCTTGCCCGGAGTGTCCGCCTCCGCAACAGACCACCCGAACTTCGAACAAAGGAATCCCTCGACATGACCACAACTGTGTCCGCTCCCTCCTCCCGCGGAACCCGGCTCCTAGCCCGGGCGTCCGCTGAAGCTCTGGGGACGCTGTTCCTTGTGGTTATTGGCTTGGGTGTGTCGATCTTCATCAACCCCCAGGCGGTTCCGATGCCGGCGTCGCTGGCCAGCGGCCTGACCGTCACTGCTGCCATGCTGGCCTTCGGTTACCTGTCCGGCGGCCACTTCAACCCGGCCA
Organism: Arthrobacter sp. 01T428; assembly: GCF_056398685.1. Classification (NCBI taxonomy): domain Bacteria; kingdom Bacillati; phylum Actinomycetota; class Actinomycetes; order Micrococcales; family Micrococcaceae; genus Arthrobacter; species Arthrobacter sp. 01T428. The sequence goes on from NZ_JBFTPW010000001.1 coordinate 639,362, forward strand.
TCACGGTTGGTCACCTGGTTGCCGGCCGGATGAAGCTTGTGGATGGGGCCGCGTACCTGGGGGCCCAGATTGTGGGCGCTTTGCTGGGCGCGTTGGCGATTTTCGCCGTCGTCCGAACTGTACCGGGGATCACGGACAGCCGGACTGTGTTTGACACGGCGACCTCCGGCTTCGGTACGCACTCCAGCTTCCAGGTTCCCGTGACCGGCGTGATGCTCATTGAGGTCCTCGGCGCCGCGCTCCTGGTAGGGGTCTTCCTGGGTGTCACCGCTCGACGCAATCCCAGCAAGCTCGCAGCACCGTTCGCCGTCGGCCTGACAGTCGCGGTCTTGCTGCAGCTTGGCCAATCCACGGGCAACCTTGCCTTTAACCCCGCACGTGCCACTGCCTCCGCCATCTTCAGCTCGAGCTGGGCAGTGGAGCAGCTCTGGCTCTTCTGGGTCGCACCGCTGGTCGGAGCGGCGATCGCAGGCCTCATCTTCCGCGGTTTCGGCGAAACCACCCCGGTTGCCGTGGCTGAGGTCGAGGAGCCGTTGCCGGCCGACGGCTGGGAGGAAAAGTCCGACGACGACGCTGAAGCGGCTGTCCCGGAAAGCGCGGCCGAGGTTTCCACGCCCGCTGCGGAGTCCGCCGTGGCACCCGTCGAAGAGAAGCCAGATGTCGACCCGGCCCGCGATTTCTTCGACGGCAAGCGGGGCTGACGCAGGAATTCAGCTGTCCGGAAGGCCCTGTTACGGCCGGTGCCGCCGCGCCGCACCAATAATGTCGGGGCCTCCAGTTAGCTTGAAAATATGAGGCTTTTGCACACTTCGGATTGGCACCTGGGACGCTCGTTCCATGGCGTCGGGATGCTTGACGCCCAGCGTAACTTCATTGAGCAATTGCTCGCAGTCGTCCGGGAACAGTCGGTGGACGTCGTCTTGATCGCGGGCGACGTCTACGACCGCGCCCTTCCGGGTCTGGACGTCGTGAAGCTCCTCGACGACGCCCTCGTACGGATCACGGATGCTGGAGCCAAGGTGGTGCTGACCAGCGGCAACCACGATTCCGCGATCCGCCTTGGTTTCGCTTCACGCCTGCTGGAGCGCGGGGGGGTCCATGTGCGGACCCGCGTAGAGGATCTCGATTCGCCCGTCCTGTTTCCCCTGGATAGCGACCACGGTGCAGCTCAGCCGGGTGCGCCCGTGGTTGCCGTCTATGGAATTCCGTACCTTGAACCGCGGCTTGTCGCCGAACGGCTCGGCACCCAAACCCCGAGCCACTTTGACGTCACGCAGGCCGCGGTGGAGCTCATCCGTGAGGACATTGCCCGGAGAAGCGAAGCAGGGCCGGTGCACTCCGTTGTGCTGGCACACACCTTCGCGAGCGGCGGCATCACCTCGGACAGCGAACGCGATTTGAGCATCGGCGGTTTGGGGGCTGTGCCCCTGGATCTCTTTGATGGCTTCGGCTACACGGCCCTCGGACATCTGCACGGGCGGCAGGAACTTTCGGAGCGCGTCCGGTATTCGGGTTCGCCGCTGGCGTATTCGTTCTCCGAGGCCAGGCATCGGAAGGGTGCGTGGCTGATTGATATCGGCGTCGGCGGTGTTGAGAGCGTCGAGGAAGTTCTGTGGAAAGCACCACGGGAGCTGGCGATTCTCCGGGGGAAGCTCGCTGAGCTTCTGGAGTCGGAGGAGCATTCCTGGGCTGAGACTGCGTATTGCCAAGTCACCCTCACAGACTCCTCGCGGCCTGCGCAGGCCATGGAACAGCTGCGTGCCCGGTTCCCGGACACGCTGGTGCTGGGCTTTGACCCTGAAGACGCCGCGGGAAAGGTCAAAGCCAGCTACAGCAGCCGGCTTGCGGAGGCCGAAGACGATCTTGGTGTTTGCTGCGGCTTCCTCGACCATGTGCGCGGGAGGCCGGCTGATGAGACTGAACTTTCCGCCCTTCGTGAAGCCTTGGAAGCGGTCCGGTTGGAAGGGGCAGAGCTGTGAGAATCCACCGCCTTGAAATTGAGGCTTTCGGGCCGTTTGCCGGGGTTCAATCGATTGATTTCGATCTGTTGGGCGCCCAGGGCCTGTTCCTCTTGAACGGTGCCACCGGCGCGGGAAAGACGAGCGTGCTCGACGCCATCTGCTTTGCGTTGTACGGCTCGGTACCGGGCGCCCGCCAGGACGGAAAACGCTTGCGCAGCGACCACGCGGAACCGGCTGCGGAGCCGCGGGTCGTTTGCGAATTTTCGGCGCGCGGAAGACGCTTTGAGGTCACCCGCTCACCGGCGTGGGACAGGCCAAGTGCCCGTGGACGCAAGGGCTTCACCACCCAGCAGGCCAAGACCCTCCTGCGTGAACGGGTTGATGGCTCGTGGGAAGAAAAGACCTCCCGCAACGACGAAGCCGGCATGGAAATCGGAGATGTCCTGGGGATGGATCGGGAACAATTCACCAGGGTGGTCATGCTCCCGCAGGGAGACTTCGCGGCTTTCCTGCGTTCCAAGGCGTCCGACCGGCTGGATCTTCTGCAGAAGCTCTTCGGAACCCAGCGTTTTGAAGCGATCGAGCAGCAGTTGGCACTCCAAGCAAACGCCGCGCGCGCAGAAGTGCAGGACAACCAGAACGGACTTAAGCTGCTCGCGCAGCGGGCAGAGTCCGAGTTCGCGCAACTCGGCATTGACGAGGCGGCTGACCCGGATCTTGATGACGCAGGATCCAACGATTCCACGCCCGAACTCCGGCTCGGGACCCTCGAGGCCCGGGCCCGTGCCGAATCTCTCAAGCGGCAACAAGCCGCCGGCTCTGCCGAAGCCGTCCGGCTTCAGCTTGCCGACAAGCTCAACTCCGCGCGGGAACGGGTCCAACGGCACGCGAAGCTCGACGCCGCCACTTGCCGGCGCGAAGTCCTCGCCACACGTGCGGCTGAAGTGCAGGAATTCCGCGAGCGGCTTGGACGCCACCGTAAAGCCGCCGTCCTCGGCGGACAACTCGACGCCGTCGACCGCGCTGCCAAGGCCTTAGACATCGCGGGCGCGAAGGCGGAGTCGGCGACGGCGAAGCTGCTTGCCGCCTCTCTTGACGCAAGCGAGCCGGGCACGTCGCTGGCGAGGATTCAAGAGACCATGGCTGTCGTTGAGGCCCGGGTCGGGGACGAACAGAAGCTCGAGGACATCACTGCCAGGCTTGATGCCCTCGACGTCGCTGCACGGCAGCGCGAGTCGGCCAATGCGGCGCGGTCCCTTGCGTTGGCCGGGCTTCGCTCGGATGCGGCTGTTTTGGAAGGCGAGCTGGGCCCGCTGGAAGCGGCCGCTGTGGAGCTGCCCCTCCGGGAAAGCGAAGCGGCAGCAGTGCAGAACACTGTCAAAACCGTAGCCCGTTACACAAGCGCCCTTGATTCCCAGTCCGCGGCAGTGAAGCGCCACGCTTTTGCACGCGCGCTCTCCCAGGACCTCCGGCAACTCTGGCTGGATCTCCGCGAATCCCGGCTGGCCAATGCCGCCGCCGAACTCGCCGCAAAGCTGAACGACGGCGATCCATGCCCGGTCTGCGGAAGCGCCGAACACCCGTCCCCGGCAGCCGCAGGGCTAACCGCACTGGCCCTTGCGGAGGAAGAGCAATCCGCCCACGAACGCTATGACGAAAGCGAGCATGAACTTCTCCAAGCGGCAGGCGAGCTGGCGGCCGCCGAGCAGGAAGTTGCCGTGCTCGCCGCCCAGGGCGGAGGCATCGATCCCAAGGAAGCCGCTTCGGCGGAGGCCCTGGCCAAAGACGCCCTGGCCTTGGCGCGTTCCGCCGTCGAGAGGCTCAAACGTGGCAAGGCAAAGCTCGCCCGCATGACGGAGCGGATTGCCCGCTTGGAGGAAGAACAAGTCCAAGAGGACACCGCTGCGGCGCAGGCCGGGTCCACCATGGCCCTGCTGGGTGAGCAACGTGAGTCCCTGGAGACCTTGCTTTGCGGGCTGCGTGATGGCTTCGACACGCTGCACGAGCGGATCGATGCCCTGACCGGGCATCGCGAACTCCTGCAGTCCGCTGTCGCCGCGGGAGTGCAGCTTGAACGTGCCCGGGAGGCTTTGGACGATGCGTCTGCGGCCTTGGAAAGCGCCCTTGCAGCGAACGGATTCGACACCGCGGATGCTGCGCGCCTCGAAATCCTCGACGAGCAGCACGCTGCAAGGCTCGACGAAGCCATCAGGTCCGCGGAGACCGAGAGCGCCCGGCTCGCGGAACTCTTCGAGTCCGAGGATCTCGTTCTCGCTGCGAAGGAAGCCCAGATCGGAGAGGTGCCACTGACGGCCGTCGAGCTCGCAGCCCTCGAGCAAGACGCCGGACGGGCGGAAGAAACAGCCCGACGGCTGGATCTTGCTGCGGGACTCGCTGCCCGCACGGTGACCAGCCTGGCTGCGATCCGCTCGCAGTACGAGGAAGCTGCGGCCTCCGGGCGCGGCCCCCGGGATCGCGCCCGGGTACTCAACGAGCTCGCAGAAACCGCAAGAGGGGCGGGCGACAACGGCTACAAAATGAGCCTCAACAGCTATGTGCTGGCCGCCCGCCTCGAACAGGTCGCGGCGGCGGCGTCGGAGCGGCTGATCGCCATGAGCGATGGCCGATACACCCTGCAGCACACAGACGCCAAGGCAGCCCGGGGCGCGAAATCAGGCCTGGGACTGGAAGTGGTGGATGAGTGGACAGGCCAGCGGCGGGACACCGCCACACTGTCCGGCGGGGAGTCGTTCATGGCTTCGCTCGCGTTGGCCCTGGGGCTCGCGGATGTGGTCCAGCAGGAGGCCGGCGGTGTGGACATCGAGACCTTGTTCGTCGATGAGGGATTCGGGAGCCTCGACGAGCAATCGCTCGAGCAGGTCATGGATGCACTGGAGGGGCTGCGCGACGGCGGCAGGGTAGTGGGGCTGGTCAGCCACGTTGCGGAGATGAAGCAGAGAATCAGCAGCCAGCTGCAGGTAATCAAGAACCGGAACGGTTCCACCGTTCGAATCGTCGACGCCGCGGCCGCCTAGGCACTGGCTTTGGGGCGCTTCGTCGTGTATGGGCACGCTTGAGCAGGCGCAGCCGTCCGGTAGACTTGGAGGGTTACACCGGGTCGCGCGCATCGGGAGGAGGGACGATGCGCACCATTCAGCGAACCCGGAATCATGAACTCCTCCCCACAGAAGTCCGCGGCGAACACCGCACTTAAGCCTCACCCTGAATTTCCTTCTGCGCCGCAGTCGGCACTGCCCCCGTCGGCCGCGCCGCGCCGTTCGCGTCTGCCTGGCCGCTTCGCCCGCTTGCCCGAACTCGCAGGCCGGAACTTCCTGCCGCTGGGTCTCTTCGCTAGGCTGCCACTCGCGATGCTGACCGTTGGCACCCTCACCCTTGTCACAGCTGTCAGCCATTCTTACGCCATCGGTGGCCTGGCCGCCGGAGCGGTCGGCATTGGCTCGGCCTTGGGCGCGCCGGTGCTTGGCTCCCTTGCCGACCGCTCAGGCCAGCGCCCTGTGCTCCTCGTGGCCGCGGTTGTCAACGCCGTGACCGTCATCGCCTTGCTCGTGGCCGCCTACCTGACGCCCGATTTCAACGCCCCCACGGACGCGATTGCCATTTTGGTGACGGCTTTCCTGGCTGGAGCGAGTTGCCCTCAGGTGGGGCCCATGGCCCGTGTCCGTTGGATGGCCCTGACCACTAGGAACCTGAATACCAACGGTCCTGGAAGTGTGGCGTCCAGCCGCGCAGACCTGGACACCGCGTTGTCCTATGAAGGAACTGCGGACGAGGTCACGTTCGTCCTGGGGCCGGCGCTGGTCGGTATTCTGGCGAGCCTCGTAGCCCCCTGGCTTCCGCTCGCATTGGCGGCCGTCCTGACGGCCACGCTCGTGCCGGCCTTCGCCGTCCATCCCTCGCAGTTGGCCGTGGTGCCTGCAAAGCGCAAGGCGCGCGTCGCCGTCGGGAGCGTCCCTGCACAGCGGCAGTCAAGTGTCCGATCCGTGGCCTGGCTGAAGGTCGCCGTTCCGGTGCTGGCCATGGTCTGCATGGGTACTTTCTTTGGTGCAACCCAGAATGCGTTGAGCGCCTTCTCCGCCCAGTTCGCCACGGCTGAAATTGCGGGGCTGATGTATTCCGTCATGGGCCTGAGCTCCGCCGTCGCGGCGTTGTCCGTTGCCTATTGGCCGCAGCGCTTCGGGCTGGCCATCCGCTGGGTGCTCGCCGCGGCCGCGATGACGGCGTTCTCCCTACTGTTGTTCCTTCCCGCCGGGATCTGGCCGATGGTCATCGTTCTGTTGGTGCTCGGAATTCCCGTGGGACCGGTCATGGTGACGGTGTTCAGCATCGGGGGAGTCGTGGCACCGGCCGGCCGCATGGCGACCGTCATGACCGCCTTGGCTAGCGGCATCGTGGCGGGTACGGCGCTGGGCGCCTACTTTGCCGGCCAGTTGGCCCAGACGCAGGGTCCGGGCGCCGCATTTGTGGTGTCCACGTCCGCTTCCGGCGCGCTTTTGCTGCTCGGCATCGTCGCAGGACTGGTCCTCCGGCGCAGGCCAAGCACGCAACCATAACGACGCCCGCTCACTTATGGGCCACTTTTGGGAAACCCTCGCTCAGATCATCTGAGCGCGCGTTTCAGGTTTTGGCCCTATAAGTGAGCGAGCGTCGGAAACAGGACGAACGCGCGCACCAAAGGTGAAAAGCCCCACGAGTCCATCGGCGGGTCCTTACGCCAGCTGGGACTCTATCCGGGACGCGCTCGCTGCCAGTGCTTCGCCGACGGCGGCCTGGTCCTGTTCGCGGCGGATGTAGACGACGGCGATCGCGGCGGGCCGCCCGCCTGGCACCCGGATCGGGGCGGCCAAGGATGACAAGCCGGCGATGACTTCGTCGTGGCTCGCCGCATAGCCGAGCCGGCGCGCTTCTGCCGCTTCCGGACGATACGGCAGGCCCGGCGCGCGGGCGGCCCATTCTTCTTCGCTCATGGTGGACTGGATCGCGATTCCAGGCGCCCCGGTGTTCACGGGGTGGCGGGTGCCGGGATGCTGTGCCAGGGTCGCGGCTGAGTGTCGGGGCTCGACCGTGACCAGCGTGACGCAGTCCTGATGATCCCAGACCGCGACGAATGCCGTCATGTTCAGGGCGTTGGCAAGCTGGGTCAGTTCCGGTAGGGCGGCCGTCTGGAGGTCGCGGGAGACACCCCGGGCCAGCACCGCAAGGCCGGGACCTGGCTGAACTCGGCCGGCGTCGTCGCGCACCAGCAGGGAATGATCCTCCAGCGTGCGAAGGATCCGGTAGGCCACCGAGCGATGAACGCCCAGGGCGCCGGCGAGTTCTGCAATGGTCAATGGGCGCTCTGCTGCCGCCAGGATTTCCAGGGCCTGGATTCCGCGGGAGAGGGTCTGCGAAGGCGAGACCGTCGCCGTCGTGTCCTGCAGACTTTTTGCGGCGCTGGGAGACATCATGCGCTCCATCCTATGTTGGGGCCTAATGCGACCGGCCCGCCGTCTTGTGCTGTCACTCACAAGAGACTATGGTTCTGTATGAGAATTTGTTGTTCAAATATAGAACAAATTCACATATAGAACAATCGCTAGCCAGGAATCAACGATGATTGCCAAGTCCAGCCATAATGCGGAGCCCGGTCCCTTGAGCCGCACTTCGCGGCCGCGGGCACATCATTTCCGCGGCAGCCTGGGCCGCTTCGCCACAGGTGTCGCTATCGTGACGTTCGACGGCGCAACCAAGCGGCACGGTATCACCGTCAACTCTTTCACCGCCGTATCTATGGAACCGCCGCTGGTCCTGGTCAGCATCGCCCGCAACGCCAAAGCCCACGATGAGCTGGCCGGGCGCCCCTTCAGCGTCAATATTCTGGGTGCCGAACAGAAGCAACTCGCCCTGCATTTCGCGGGCCGACCCGGGCCCGAGCCCCTTTGGGTAGAAGGCGACACGGCGCCCCGGCTATCCAACGTCCTCGCTTATTTCGAATGCACGCCCTGGGCGGCTTACGACGGCGGAGACCACACCCTCTACGTGGGTGAAGTGGTGGACTTCAACTACCGCAGCGGCGACGCGCTCGCGTTCGCCAACAGCTCTTTCACCACTATCCCGGAAAGCCAATTGGGAATGGAGGATCTTCTGTAGTTGCCGGCGCCCGTCGACGCCGCATCCGTATGCCGTTTCAGCACAACCATCATTGGAGACAACCATGGGAATCCGGACCGGACAGCAGTACCTGGACAAGCTCAACTCGATGAACCCCCACGTCCTGATCGACGGCGAAATGGTCACCGGGAAGATCGCCGACCACCCGTCCTTCAGGAATGTGGCCCGCACGTACGCGAAGCTCTTCGACATGCAGCATGACCCGAAGTATGCGGACGCCCTCACCTACGAGTCCCCGACGACGGGTGACCGGGTGAACGCCTCGTTCCTGGTGCCGCGCACCAAGGAAGACCTCGAACATCGGCATGCGGCCATCCGCACTTGGGCGGAGTACTCCCTTGGGTTCCTGGGCCGGACGGGTGACTACATGAACGGCGCCCTTACGGCACTCGCGGCCGCAGAAAAATGGTTTGCCCAGGCCGATCCGATGTTCGGCGAAAACATCCGCAAATACTATGAGCATTGCCGCGAGAACGATCTCCTTGCGACGCACACGCTGATCCCGCCGCAAGTCAACCGTTCGGTGTCAGGTTCCGAACAGCTCGGCGGGCAGCTCTCGGCCAGGGTCGTCGAGGAGCGGGAAGACGGCATCGTGGTCCACGGCGCACGTATGCTCGCCACCATCGCGCCGATCGCCGACGAGCTCCTCGTGTTCCCTTCGACGCTCCTGCGCTCGACGCCGGAAGATGCTCCCTACTCCTACGCGTTCGCCCTCCCGAACGATGCGCCGGGCATGCGTTACCTGTGCCGGACCTCGCTCTACAACGGCGGAGGCACCCACGATGAGCCGCTCGCCAGCCGCTTCGAGGAGATGGACGCCGTCGTCGTTTTCGACCACGTATTCGTTCCGAACGATCGCATCTTCATGCTCGGCCATCCCGAGCTGTGCAATGCCTTCTACTCCGAGACCGGCGCCGGGGCCCTCATGACCCACCAGGTGGTCACGAGGACCATTGCGAAGAGCGAGTTCTTCCTCGGCCTGGCCTCGGAGATCGCGGCGTCGATCGGGATTGACGGATTCCAGCACATCCAGGAAGACCTCGCGGAGCTGATCGAGACCGTCGAAATCGGCAAGGCCCTCATGGTGGCCGCGGAGGCCCAGGCAGCTCCAAGCCCGGATGGCGTGTTGTTGCCGCATTGGCCCACCCTGAATGCGGCACGCAACTGGTACCCCAAGGTTGCCCAGCGGTTCCCCGCGATCATCCGGAAGTTCTCGGCGTCGGGCCTCATGGCCCTGCCGGGCGAAGCGGACGTAGCCAGCGAGGCATTGCCGGACATCGAGCTGTACCTGCAGGCGAAGACCCTGACCGGCCCGGAGCGCGTGCGCCTCTTCAAGCTCGCTTTCGATGCCAGCATTTCCGCGTTCGCCGGGCGCCAGGCCCTCTATGAGTACTTCTTCTTCGGCGACCCCGTCCGCATGGCTGCCGCCCTCGTGAACAGCTACGACCGCGAGCCGGCCCGCGCCCGGGTGCGGGAGTTCCTCGAGCGGAAGGACTGAACGCGCCACGGCGCGTCCGACGACGACGGCGAGCTATCGCCGTCGTCGTTCGCACTCCGACGCTCGCTCAGCTATGACGCGAAATTCTCCGACGCTCGCTCGCGTTTGGCGCGAAATTCTCCGACGCTCGCTCAGCTATGACGGGAAATTCATCGACGCTCGCTCGCGTTTGGCGCGAATCGCAACCCAGCGGCTTGCGAACTACCCCGCCTGCTCCAAAAGCCGCACCGCGTCGTCGTCGGTCAATTGTTCGAAGTGCTCGTAGAACGCGCCCACGGCATGGAATTTGCCCGGCGTGTGCAGGCACATCATGAAATCGCACACCCGGCTGATGGACGCTTGGGCTTCGAGGGATGACACGGGGACGGCGGTTACCACAGTCGCCGCGCCTCCCGCGCGGACGGCCTCGACGGCGGCGCGCATCGTTGCGCCCGTGGCGAGTCCGTCGTCGACAAGGACAACAGTCTGGCCCGAGAGATCGAAGCTGATACCCGGGTAGGTCGTCACTCGCCGCAGGAGTTCTCCGCGCTCGCGTGCCTCCACAGCGTCGAGCGAAGCCTGGGTGATTCCATGCCGAAGCATGCGTTCGGCGAGGGGCCGGTTGAGGATGCGGACGATCCTGCCGTTGGACCAGGCGAGGGCGCCGAACGCAGTTTCCTCGCGGCCCGGGATGCCGAGTTTACGTACCAGCATGGCGCCGTATGGCTGGTGGAGCTCGACGGCGGCAGCCGCCGCCACGGGGACTCCACCGCGGGCGAGGCCCAGCAAGATGGTGTCCGGGCGATGCCGGAGCTGCGGAAGGCCTGCTGCCACGCGGCGTCCGGCGTCCGCACGGTCCTTGAAGCGCATGCCCATTCGTCTCACTTCCACGTCATCCAGCGCTGAATCAAGCCTACCTTTGTTGCCGGGACCGCTCTGCGCTGCCACGATGGGCCATGTGAACAAGCCGATCGGTTACTGGACCAAACGCCTGGACGCCGCTTTGGAGGCGCACCTGGACAGCACCTTGGCGAGGTTGAAACTCAGCCGGAGGCAGTGGCAGACGCTCAACGTCCTGGCCGAGACAACCATCAGCCCCGATGATCTTGACGGAATACTCAACCCTTTTTGGGGCGGCGACACGCGACGTCGCGAAAACGAACTCGCCGCCCTGGTCGGCCGCGGCATGATCATCATGGTGGACGATCGCCTCAGCCTCAGCGAACTGGGCCACGCAAAACATACGGAAGCCCAAAAGCTCGTTGAAGAATCCCGGCGGGACCTCTCGATGGGGATCGGTATCGACGAATACGCCATGGCCGTCAGCGTGCTGGAGCGCATGACGCTCAACGCCGAGCGGCTGGCGGGTAGCGCAGCCGCTCCGCCACTATCAGCCGCTCCGCCACCGCCTAGACGCCGAGGAACGCCACCGCAGCGTCCTTGAAAACCCGGCTGGTCACGGCGTTGCTGTGGTTCCGCCCCGGTACGAGCAGTTGTTCAACCATGCCCCCGGAATGGGAAGCGATCGAAGCGAGCTCCGGCATGGTGACGGCGCGCTCGTCCTTGTCGCCGGCCACCAGGAGCATCGGCATGTGGGGCACGGCTTCGGCAGGATCGAAGGGTTCGCCCTTGATGGCCTCGATGAGCGACAAGAGCGCAAAAAGATCGTTGCTCGGCAAGAGCTGTGCCATTTTGAGCAACCCTGCCGTGGACTCGTCTTCAATGGGTGTGCCGTCCGCGAGGTAGCGCTGGGCTGCTCCGAGATCGAACGACGCCAGGGGGTCTTCCTTGTTCGGGCCGCCCAACACCAGCCGGTGCACGAGTTCGGGCTGGGTTGCCCCGAATTCCCAAGCGAGCCGGGAGCCCAAAGAGTAGCCGATGACGTCGAGCCCGCTGGTAGGGTCACCGGCGCGCACGGGGCGCGCACCGGCGTCGGCGACTATCTGGAGCAGGTCCGCGCGGATCCGGCTCGGGGAGTAGGAGTCCAGGTCCTCGGGCGAGCTGCTCTGGCCGTGCCCCGGAAGGTCCACGGTGATGACACGCCGGCCCGCGGACTTGAGGGTGGAAATCCAGCCTGTGTCGCCCCAATTGAGTTTGGTGGACGAGGAGAAACCGTGCAGCAGCAGCACGGGGCGCAATCCGGCGTCGGTCCCTTCGGCAGGCTCATGGACTTCCACGAACAGATGCGGATCTGTCCCTTCCACAGTGTGGATGTGCTCTTCCTTGTGCCTGCCGCTCATGGTGTCAGTCCTCATCAAGTACGGCGCTCAGGCGGACCCGGCGCTTCGGTGCGTCATCCTTGGGAACGGTGCCCACGATACCGGCAGTATTGTCCGGCACCTCGAACACCACCAGCGGTTCACCGACGTTGATGGTCTCGCCCGGCGCTCCGTGGATACGGATCACTTTACCCGCCTGCGGGCTCGGCAACTCGAGGGCGGATTTACTCGTTTCCAGCTCCACGAGCGGCTGGTTCCGTTCCACCTGGTCGCCGGGGGAGACGAGCCAGTCCAGGACGGTCGCTTCGATGAGGCCTTCGCCAAGATCGGGCAGGGGGAAGCTGATTTCAGCCACGTCGATACTCCAGTACTCGTTGGATCCCCAGGAGGATGCGGTCAATGTTCGGAATGTATTCGTCCTCCAGGTCGCCGGAGGGATACGGCACATCGAAGCCGGTGACCCGTTCGACGGGCGCCTTGAGCGTGTCGAAGCAGCTTTGCGTGATCAGCTGGGCCACTTCGGCCCCCAGCCCGGAGGTCAGCGGAGCCTCATGCACGACGACGGCGCGCCGCGTCTTTCCGACGGAAGTCGCCAGTGCTTCGGCATCGATCGGCTTGAGCCAGCGCAGATCGAGGACCTCGACCTCGATTCCGTCTTCCGCGGCGAGTTCGGCAACCTGCTGGCACCGGGCAACCATGGCACCCCAGGCTACGAGGGTCAGGTGGCGGCCCGGCCGGACAACGCGGGCGCCGGTGAGGGTACCGCCGTCGGAGGCGTCCACGTCGCCCTTTTGCCAGTACCGGGACTTCGGTTCCATGAAGATCACCGGGTCAGGCCGCGAGGCGGCGTACTTGAGCAGGTGGTAGGCATCGTGCGGGTCCGACGGCGAGACCACCTTGAGCCCCGGAACGTGCGCGAAGAGTGCCTCGAGGCTTTCGCCATGGTGTTCGGGGGCGCGGATGCCGCCGAAGCTGGGTACGCGGAGCGTGATCGGCATCGGAAGCTTGCCCCGGCTGCGGTAGTTCATCCGGGCGATCTGGCACACGATCTGGTTGATGGCGGGATACGCGAAGCCATCGAACTGCACCTCCGGAATGGGGTGGAAACCGGCCATGGCCAGGCCCACCGACATCCCCAGGATGCCCGATTCCGCGAGCGGCGTGTCAAAGACCCGGGATTCACCGTGCTTGGCCTGCAGTCCGTCGGTGATGCGGAAGACCCCGCCCAATCGGCCGCAGTCCTCGCCGAAGACCACCGTCTTCGGATCGGCCGAGAGGATCTCGTCCAGGGCGCGGTTGAGTGCCTGCTGCATGGAAAGCTTGACGGACTGGTTCTCTGTGGCTGCCCTGGCTTCGAGGGTGGCTGTGGTGCTTTCAGACATGTTCTGACTCCTCGCGCCAACGGGTGGCCTGGTTTTCAAGGGCGGGGGTGGTTTCCTGGAAGACGAAATCGAACATCTCGTTGCCGGGCCGGGGCCCGAGGGCTTCGATTCCGATGCGGATGGCTTCTTCCTCTGCCCGGGCTGCTTGGTTGGCGGCGGTGAAGAACGCCTCGTCGGCTACGCCTTCGGCCAGCAAACGCTTGCGGAGGCGTTCCAGCGGATCCTCGCCGGCGTCGATGCGCTCGTCGTCGAGGCTCCTGTAGCGGCCGGGATCGTCGGCGGTGGAATGCGGACCCCGGCGGTAGGTCATGGCTTCGACCACAACCGGACCCTTTCCTGCGCGGCAGTGGGCGAAGGCGTTGCGGGTGGCCTCGTGGACGGCGACCACATCGTTGCCGTCCACCTGGATGCCCGGGATTCCGTAGCCCGCGGCTCGGGCAGCTACCGAACCGCCGGCCACCTGCCGCTCGGTGGGCACGGAAATCGCCCAGCCGTTGTTCTGGATGAAGAAGACAACAGGTGCCTTCATCACGGCGGCAAAGTTCATGGCCTCGTGGACATCGCCCTGGGAGGACGCGCCATCGCCGAAGTAGCTGAGGGCCACTCCGTGCCCGCCGCTCAGGGTCTGGCCGTGGGCCCAGCCGACGGCATGAAGCACCGAGCCTGCCACGACGGCCTGGATGGGCGCGAGGCCGCTTGCCAGGGGATCGTACATGCCGCCGTGCCACGTTGCTTTGTGGGTGGACATGTACGCCACCATGTCCACGCCCATGGTCCTGGCGACACCCATCTCGCGGTACGTCGGGAAGGCGAAGTCGCGGGCAGTGTCGAGGGCGTAGGCGCTGCCGACCTGGGCGGCTTCCTGGCCGAGTTCCGGAGCGTAGCCGGGGATGATTCCCTGGCGCTGCCAGGCAACGGCCGAGGTATCGAGGTATCGAACGGCAGCCATCAGGGAATAGAGCTCCCTGAGCTGTCCGGGGGACAGGGGTGCGGCGTCGGCTGCGGCCACGACGGGAAGAGATGAGTCCATGGACGTGACCGTAGTCACTGTTCGGAACGTAGGCAATCCGCCTATTCGGGGCTAGTCAAACTGCCATAGACTGCCAGCTTTCCCCTGGGGACACATAGCAATTTGCGCACCTCCCAACTAACTCCCCACCGCCACCCTCGCCTCGCAAGCTCGGCCAGGGAACCCCGGCGGCGTGGGCCCTGCAGTTGTTGTCGTTTTGAGGGCTCAAAACGACATCAACTGCTAGTTGGTTGGTCAGCTTAGGCGTTTCGTGCGGACTTCACCTTGGCGCCGATCCGGCAGGCAACGGCGATGCACGCGATCAACAGGAACGTGCCGATCAGCTGACCGGCGCTCTCGGCATTCGAGAAGCCCACCACGAAGATCAGGGCAAGCAACGCCAGTCCGAATACCGTAAGGAAGGGGAATCCCTTCATGCGAAGCGGCAGTTCGGTTCCTTCGCGGTCGGCGCGCCGGCGCAGGATGAACTGGGACACGAGCGCAGTTCCCCAGACTACGAGGCACGTGGACCCGACAAGGTTGAGCAGGGCGGGGAGTACGTGGTCGGGGAACAGCAGTTCCAGAATGGTGGCGATGAAGCCGAATGCAACGGAAACCCCGACGGCGGCCATGGGCACCTGGGCGCCGCGCAGCCGTGACAGGAAGCCAGGTGCTTCGCCGCGTTCAGACAAGGAGAAGACCATGCGTGAGGCGCCGTAGAGGTTTGCGTTGAGCGCGGAAAGCAATGCCACGACGGCGACGAGCGTGATGGCAGCGCCGGCTCCCGGGATGCCGGCAAGGTCCAGGACGCCGGCGAACGGCGACTTCAAGCCTTCGGAATCGGAGGGCAGTACTGCTGCAATGACGAAGACCGAACCAATGTAGAAGACCAGGATGCGCCACACCACCGTGCGGATGGCTTTGCCGACGCTGTGTGCCGGGTTCTGCGTCTCCGCAGCAGCCACGCTCACGATTTCGGTGCCCCCGAAGGCGAAAATCACTACGAAGAGGGCTGCGGCAATTCCGGACCAGCCGGACGGTGCAAAGTTGCCGGTCAGGTTTGCGAGGCCGGGGGAAGCTACGCCGGGCAACCAGCCGAAGAGCAAAGCTGCGCCGATGACGAGGAAAGCGACAATGGCCGCGACCTTCAGGATGGCGAACCAGAATTCGAACTCACCGAAGTTCCGGACCCCGGCAAGGTTGATCGCGGTAAAGGCCACCATGAATACCAGCGCCAGCGCCCACACAGGAATGACTGGCCAGACGGAGAAGAGCAGCCCTGCTGCGCCGAGTGCCTCCGCGGCGATGACCACTACCAACTGCAGCCACCAAAGCCAGCCGACCGTGGACCCGGCCGTCCTGCCCATGGCTTTTTCCGCGTACACCGAGAAGGCGCCGCTGTTCGGGTTGGCGGCTGCCATCTCGCCTAGGGCCCACATCACCACGATGATCAAGGTGCCCGCCACAAGGTAGGAGATGAGCACTGCCGGGCCGGCGGCGTGGATTCCGGCGCCCGAACCGAGGAAGAGTCCCGCGCCGATGGCGCTGCCCAAGCCCATCATGGTGAGCTGGCGCGGCTTCATCGAGTGGCCAAGGCCTCGCGAAGGAATGGAGGGTCGAACAGCGGTGGACTTCGTTGTCATTCGTGTTTGCCTTCTTGTGGATGGTTTGTTCGCTGGTCCTCGTAGGACTTATCGAATTTACCGCTTCCGGATGAAAGTGGCGAAAAACACACTCGTGAGAGGATGGTTACAAGCTGGAGCGGCATCTGGGCATGAAGTGCCGATTTGTACATCCCCTTGGGCGGAAGCAGGAAAAACTGATGGTTGTGGACGAGTTGGATGCCAAGATTGTCCGATTTTTCACAGACTCGCCGAGGGCGTCCGTTCTGGAGGCATCGAGGGTCTTGAAGGTCGCCCGTGCCACGGTCCAGTCGCGGCTGGACCGGATGGCCGAGCGCGGAGTGGTGGCTCCCTGGGTTCCGCAGCCCGATCCTGCCGGCTTCGGCTATCCGGTGGTCGCCTTCTGCTCGCTGACCATCAACCAGGACCTGGGGCACGACGCCGTCGTCGAAGCTTTGGCAGCGATCCCTGAACTCATTGAGGTCCACACCGTTTCCGGTAGTTCGGACCTCATGGTGCGGGTGGTGGGCAAGTCGAACTCGGACCTGCAGCGCGTGCTGGACAAGCTCATCGCCACCAAGACCGTGCTCCGTTCGTCCTCGGTGATCGTGCTGAATACGCATTTCCAAGGCCGCACTTTGCCCCTCCTGGAAGCTGCCGCCAAGGAGAACGCGGGCTGAAACATTTGGACACTGTCCGCCGACAGTCGTACCATTAGTTCTAGTCAATTTGACTATAACTAGTTTTCTGATCCCTACGGCAAAGAAGCGGGGTGAATACCGTGTACGCCACCTCCGCGAATGTCGCAGAGCGCAGGCTCGCGCCGCCGTCGTTGGCCATATCGACGGTGATCTTCGCCCTCCGCCCCAGTGAAAGCTCCGGCCGCCCCACGCTGTGGTTGCCTCTTGTGCGCCGCATCCGCGAACCGTTCAAGGACATGTGGGCATTGCCCGGCGGACCGCTCCAGCACGACGAATCCCTCCAGGATGCCGCGTCCCGCAACCTGCGCGAAACCACGGGGCTGGCTCCCCAATACCTCGAACAGCTCTACGCTTTCGGCGGCCTGCACCGCTCGCCCGCCCAGCGGGTCGTGTCGATTGTCTACTGGGCCCTGGTACAGCCCACGGAAGCCGCCCTGGCCGACGAATCCGAGAACGTCCGGTGGTTCCGGGCCGATAGGCTCGCGGAATTGGCCTTCGACCACAACGCGATTGTGGACTACGCCTTGTGGCGGCTGCGCAACAAAATGGCCTACGGGTCCATCGCCTATCACTTGCTGGGTGAATTCTTCACCCTGGCACAGGTCCGCGAAGTCTACGAGGCTGTCCTGGACCGTCAGCTGGATCCGGCAAACTTCCGCCGGCAAATCAAGGGAACACCGGAAATCGAGGAAACCGGTGAATACCTTCAGGGCGGAAAACACCGCCCGCCCCGCCTCTACCGCTTCACCGGCACGCCCGGACTCGGGCCAGACAACAGGAGTACACCATGAGCAGCGTCAATACAGCTATCCAGCTGATCACCCGGGAAGAAGCCGAAAACGGCCGTTCCGCGGCCGGGTCGACGTGCAGCCCCGCTCTGGCCAAGGGCCCCTGGGAGTACGACCTCGCCGAAGCCCTCGCAGGCATCCCCGCTTACGGTCCCGGTGCGTCCAGCGCCGACGACGCTCCGAAGGCCACGCCCCGCCAAGGCCAGTTGCCCGAAGAGTACAAGCTGGCCAGCGACGCCGAGCTCGACGCCCGGATCCGTACCGCCAAGGAGACGCTGGGGGACCGGGCTGTCATCCTGGGCCATTTCTACCAGCGCGACGAAGTTGTCCAGTACGCGGATTTCGTGGGCGACTCCTTCCAGCTCGCCAACGCTGCCCTGACCAAGCCCGACGCCGAGGCCATCATCTTCTGCGGTGTTCACTTCATGGCCGAAACAGCCGACATCCTGTCCAGCGCAGACCAAGCCGTGATCCTGCCGAACCTGGCCGCCGGCTGCTCCATGGCCGACATGGCGGACGAGGATTCGGTGGAGGAATGCTGGGAGCAGCTCGAGGAGCTCTTCGGGACCGCCCCCGATTCCGAAGGCCGTGCCCCGGTCATCCCGGTGACCTACATGAATTCCTCGGCCGCATTGAAGGCCTTCTGCGGACGCAACGGCGGCATCGTCTGCACGTCCTCCAACGCCAAGACGGTGCTCGAATGGGCCTTCGAACGCGGCCAGCGGGTCCTCTTCTTCCCTGACCAGCACCTGGGCCGCAACACGGCCAAGGCGCTAGGCGTCCCGCTGGAGCAGATGCCCATGTGGAACCCGCGCAAGGAACTCGGCGGAAACGACGAACAGACCCTGCTGGATTCCCGCGTCATCCTCTGGCACGGTTTCTGCTCCGTCCACAAGCGTTTCAACGTGGGCCAGATCGAGAAGGCACGCGCCGAATTCCCGGGCGTGAACGTCATTGTGCACCCTGAGTGCCCCATGGAGGTTGTTGACGCGGCAGACGGCGCAGGCTCCACGGACTTCATCAAGAAGGCCATCGCCGCCGCGACCGAGCCCACCACTTTCGCGATCGGCACCGAGATCAACATGGTGAACCGCTTGGCCGCGGAGAACCCGCAGCACACCATCTTCTGCCTCGACCCGGTGATCTGCCCTTGTTCCACGATGTACCGCATCCACCCCGGCTACCTCGCCTGGGTGCTCGAGGAACTGGTGGAGGGCCGCGTGGTCAACCGCATTACTGTGGACGATTCGGTCAAGGACAACGCCAAGATCGCCCTTGAACGCATGCTCGCAGCTCGGCCGCTCTAGGCCACATCCCGTACCAACCAGTCGAATCGAGCCTCACATGACTGCAGAACGCATTCCCGGCGCCCCGGCGCGGCGGCGGCTCGTCGTCGTCGGGAGCGGCATCGCCGGCCTCTACTCCGCGCTGCTGGCCGCCGAGGCCGGTGCGGAGGTCGTCCTGCTCAGCAAGGGCGCGCTCGCGGACAGCAATACCTTCTTCGCCCAGGGCGGGATTTCGGCAGTGCTGGACGAACCGGCCCCCGGCGATACCGTCGCCGCGCACATCACGGACACCCTCACAGCCGGCGCGGGCCACTGCGATGAGGAGGCCGTGCGGGTTCTGTGCTCCGAAGCTCGCCTCGACATCAGGGGGCTGGAGCGTTTCGGCGTCCGTTTCGACGCGGACGACGACGGCGATCCCGCCTTGGGGCTCGAAGCCGCCCACTCCGCGCCAAGGATTCTCCACGCCGGTGGAGACGCCACGGGTGCCGGGGTGGCGAACGCACTCATCCTGGCAGTCCTTGACGCACAGGACGCCGGGAAGATCCAGGTGCTGGGACATTCACAGGCGACGTCACTGATCCAGTCCGAGCGTCGCGTGACGGGCGTTGAATTCCTGCGCAACGGCCGCCTTGAGAGCGTATTCGGCGATGCCGTGCTGCTGGCCACCGGCGGGGCGGGGCAGCTGTTCGCCCAGACCACCAACCCCTTGGTGGCAACGGCTGACGGACTCGCGCTCGCATGGCGGGCAGGCGCGGAGCTCGCGGACCTGGAGTTCTTCCAATTCCACCCCACGAGCATGGTCCTCTCCGCTGCAGGAAAACCGGCTCCCTTCGGCGCCGATCCGCTCCTCATTTCCGAAGCCGTCCGCGGCGAAGGCGCCATCCTGGTGGACGCGAACGGCGAACGGTTCATGCCCCGCTACCACCCCGACGCCGAACTGGCGCCGCGCGACGTCGTCTCCCGCAGCATCGCCCTCCACCTTGCGTCACTTGGTGATCCCAACGGCCACGTCTTCCTTGACGCCCGGACCGTGGAAGCGAACAAGGGGAAAGGCTTCCTTGAGAAACGCTTCCCCACGCTCAGCGCCCGGACCCGCGAAGCCGGAGTCGACTGGACCCTTGAGCCAGTTCCGGTCGCCCCTGCCGCCCACTACTGGATGGGTGGGGTGGTCACGGATCTCCACGGCCGGACGTCTGTACCTGGCTTGCTTGCCGCCGGCGAAGTTGCTTGTACCGGGGTGCAGGGCGCCAATCGCTTGGCTAGTAACTCGCTGCTCGAAGGGCTGGTCTTTGGACGGCGGGCTGTTGAAGGGTTCCTTGGGTGGGCGCCGCCGAACGGCGGGGGGACCGACTCGCTAGTTCCCTCGGCGCCTGCGCTCCGGTCTCTCGCCGGCGAACGCCTCGCAAGCTCGGAGGCCGGCGTGGACCTCTACGCAACAACGGCGCTTTCGGGAACCACCGAGCCGACCGGGGCGCTCGTGTGGCAGCCTGAGCTCGTTCCGGAGCCCTTTAGCCGGGCCGCCCTTCGGCGGTTGATGACTGCCAAAGCCGGGGTGCTTCGGACCGGGGGGTTGCTGCGGGAGGCCGCTGAGGCACTCAACGCTTGGGCCGACGTCGTGCTTCCTGAGAATATGCCGGACTCGGTGGATTCCGTGGTTCACGAGGATGCCAATTTGCTCCTGGCTGCGCAGTTGTTGGTGCGGGCTGCGGGGGCGCGGCGGGGGTCGTTGGGGGCGCATTATCGGAGTGATGCGGTCGAAACCCCGCGTGAAGAAATTGTTCAGAGATACACGATCCGCCGGAAAGCGAGCCTCGTCAATGACTAGCCTGACCCTCCCCGCAGCACCCGTCCGGGACATCCTGGAGCGGGCATTCGCGGAGGACGCGCCGAGCGGCGATATCACCTCGCAGCTGCTCATTCCCGCCGAAGCCCGGGCCACCGCCGTGCTCAATGCCCGGGTTCCGGGGGTGTTCAGCGGCGGAACGGTGTTCCGTGACGCCATGCTGCTCGTCGACCCGGACACCGAAGTGGAGCTGCTGCTCGCGGACGGTGAAGCGTTCGACGCCGGAACCCACCTGGCGCGGGTCAGCGGCCGGGCACGCTCGGTGCTGCTCGCCGAACGCGTCGGGCTCAACCTTGCCCAGCGCATGAGCGCCATTGCCACCAAGACCGCGGAATTCGTCAAGCTGGTCGACGGTACCAAGGCCCGCATCACCGACACCCGGAAAACTACTCCCGGGCTGCGGGTATTGGAACGCTACGCCGTGCGATGCGGCGGAGGAGCCAACCACCGCTACAGCTTGTCCGATGCCGTGCTGGCGAAGGACAACCACTTGGCAGTGATGACCGGTGGCGATTCCGCGAAACTCACTGCACTGCTGAAGGCCGCCAAGGCCCAACTGGGCCACACCACGCACTTCGAGGTGGAAGTGGACCGCGCCGAGCAGATCGAACCCGTGCTGGCGGCCGGTGTCGACACGATCATGCTGGACAACTTTTCGCTTGAGGAGCTCCGTGCCGGCGTGAAGCAGGTGGCGGGCCGCGCCGTCGTCGAGGCGAGCGGCAACGTCAACGTCAACACCGTGGCGGACATCGCGGCCGCGGGAGTCGATGTCATTTCGATCGGCGGACTCACCCACAGCGTCAGCGCGCTGGATCTCGGCCTGGACGTGACGCTCGACGTGGCGCCGGACCCATCCCTGGCTCTCGGCTGACACCATGATCTTCCTCGACGCCGCGGCGACCACACCGGTCCGCAGGGAAGTCCTCGAAGCCATGTGGCCGTATCTGACGGGGGAGTTCGGCAATCCCTCAAGCCATCACAACCTCGGCGAAGCAGCCGCGAACGCGTTGTCCGGGGCACGCGCGGCGGTAGCGAAGGCTCTGGGCTGCCGGCCGGGGGAGATCACCTTCACGTCCGGCGGCACCGAGGCGGACAACCTGGCGGTGAAAGGAATTGCCCTCGCGAGACGTGCGGCGGATCCTGCCCTGAACCGCGTTGTCATCAGCGCCATCGAGCACCCTGCCGTCGAGGAATCCGCACTCTACCTGCAACGCGTCCACGGGTTCGAGGTGGATGTGGTCCCCGTGGACCGGAACGGTGTGGTGACGGTTGAGGCGCTCCGGGCCGCGCTGAGCCCGGAGACGGCCCTCGTCAGCATCATGTATGCGAATAACGAGATCGGGACCGTGCAGCCCGTGCGGCAACTTGCCG
The DNA here is from genome assembly GCF_056398685.1 of Arthrobacter sp. 01T428. Lineage (NCBI taxonomy): Bacteria > Bacillati > Actinomycetota > Actinomycetes > Micrococcales > Micrococcaceae > Arthrobacter > Arthrobacter sp. 01T428. Next base: position 661,189 of record NZ_JBFTPW010000001.1, read on the forward strand.
AGGTTGCCGCGGAACATGGTGTGCCGTTTCACACGGACGCCGTCCAGGCTGCGGGCTGGCTCCCGATTGGCGTCAAAGAACTTGGGGTCGACGCGCTGAGTATCTCAGGCCATAAGCTCGGCGCACCGAAGGGCAGCGGCGTACTCTATGCCAAGGGCAGGCTGAGACTTGAACCGCTCGTCCATGGCGGCGGGCAGGAGCGGGGCAGGCGCTCCGGGACCGAAAACGTGGCGGGAGCCGTCGCGCTGGCCACGGCGCTGACGCTCGCCCATGCCGGGCAGTCCGGACTTGCCGGACGTGTCACGGAGTTGCGGGATGCCTTCATCCGCGCTGTCCTCGAGGCGGTGCCTGGTGCCGTGTTGACCGGCCACCCCTCGCAACGCTTACCGTCCGTCGCGTCTTTCTGTTTCCCCGGCACCAGCGGGGAGTCGGTGTTGCTTGAGCTTGAGCGGCTCGGGGTGGTGTGCTCCAGCGGATCGGCCTGCGCCGCTGGATCCGACGCCCCCTCTCCGGTCCTGCTGGCCTTGGGAATCGAGCCCGAGGTGGCCCACACAGCTGTGCGTTTCAGCTTCGACTCCACGGTGACGTCAGCGGAACTGGACCAAGCCGCGGAAGCCGTGGCTGCCGCCGTCGGGAGCGTCCAGGGGCTCGGCCGCCGCTGACGGTCCCCACCCCAAGTAACTCGCATTTGTTGTCGTTCTGAGCCCTCAAAACGACAACAAATGCGAGTCAGTTGGGAGTCAAACGTGGCGGGCCCGGCGGAAAATCCAGTGCCGCAGCATCGTGAACCGCACGGCCGTCGCGACGAATCCGGACAGCGTGGTGGTCCAGAGGTCCTCCTCGAGGGTTGCCCCGGGCCGGAATGCATGCAGCACGCCCAGGCTCCCGCCCGTGATGACCAGCGCCACGGCGATCACGATCAACCCGTTCAAGTGGTCCCGCGTCCTCTTCCGGTTGCCGCTGATCTTGAAGGTCAGCCGACGGTTCAGGGCCGTGTTCATGAGCGAGGTGATGATCAGCGCTGCGGCGTTGGCAGGTTGGGGTCCCAACCACGGCCTGAACAGCGCGTACAGTGCCAGCGAGGTGACGGTGCAGATGATCCCGACGCCGGTGAAACGGATGAGCTGCCTGACCACCGGATAGCGCAGCACGCCTTTGCGGCGCTTGCTTGTATTTGGCCTGGAAAGGGACGTCTGCCGCGTCTCAATTGCCGGCACGGCAGGAGGCTCCATTGCTCAAGCCTGTCATATCAAGCTGGGAATTTTCTCCCAAGTTGCTGCGATGACGGGGTTGGTGAGCTCTCCGATGCCCTCAATGCGGCAGCTCACAAGGTCTCCTGGCGCGATCCTGGCACACTCGGCGGGGAAGCCGGTGAGGACCAGGTCTCCGGGGTGCAAAGTCATGAACGACGTGAGGTAGACAAGGATCTCGTCCACCTTCCATCCGAGGTCGGCGGTGCTGGCCGTCCGCAATTCCCTGCCGTTGTGCACGATGCCGATCGAAAGATCACTGTCATTGAGGTCAGTGACGATCCACGGTCCCGCAGGGGTAAACGTGTCCTGGCTTTTCGCGCTGATCCACAATTCGTCGGTCTTCTGCAGGTCCCGCGCCGAGACGTCGTTGCCGATCGTGAAACCGAGGATGGCGTCGCGCGCGTTGTCGAGTGTGAGTCCGCGGACTTTGCGCCCGACGACGACGGTCAGTTCCGCTTCGGGGTCCACGTATCCGACGCCGGAGGCGAGCTCGATGGCGTCGCCTGGTCCGATGACGCTTGTGGCGGCCTTGTGGAACGCCTGCGCAGGCAAATCCCGGCCTGGCTGGCCGGTGTTGTGCGCCATGCCGAAGACGTTGGCGGGAACAGACGGCGCCAGGAACGTGAACACATCCTCGGAGACACGAGAGCCTGCAACCCAACCTGGCCGCCCTGCGCTGCTGCTATTTGCCGGCGACCCGGGGAACGGACTGTCCACCACCGTCCAGCTCCGGCCTTCCGCGGAAGCGAAGTCGGCGGCGTCGTTTGCTACGAAGAACTGTTCGTCCGGTGAGGTGGGGGAGAGCGGGCGGACGCGGGCGATCCGGCGTGCACGTGAGGAAGTCATGAAGACATCCTACGTCCTTGAACCTCTTGAGGCGGCAGGTTTAGACGGGCAAGTAGAGCTCGCCCACGGGGATATCCGCGGCCAGGCGATTCGCGGGCCCGGCCAAGGGGCAGGCCCAGGCCTCGTTGTAGGCGCAGGATGGGTTGTAGGCGAAATTGAAGTCGAGCACGAACTCCTGTTGCCCGGATCCTCGAAGGCCGTGGAAGGCTCCCTTGATGGTGTCCAGCAAGTAGCGGCCGGCGCCGTAGCTTCCTCCGGGTTTGCCGGCCGTGGCGTCGCGGAAGGGCACGAAGATGCCGCCGCCGTAGCTGCGCAGGCGCCACACGGCCAGCGAGCCGAGCTCGTCGAGGTCGAAGGTGCCGAGGCGGACAAACGGCACCACGCCGTCGGTCCCGGTCTGGACGTTCATCTCCTGGCCCGCGCCTTCCGGCGAAAGGGCGGCATAGCGGCGGAACCGGGGATCGTAGTCCGCGGTGCGCAAGCCCGAAAAAGCCTGCTTGCTGGCGGGAGTCAGCGCCGAGGCCGGGTGGGTACCGAACATGCGGTCCCGTTCCTGGCGCCAGTACACGTGGGCTTGGAAGGGGTCGTCCATCGCGATCTTGCGGACGTCGTCGTACAAGGCGAATGTGCGCAAACGCCAGTCTGCGATGTCCACGGCGGAAATGTCCGCCACACTGTTTTCGTCCTCATCGAGCAGATCGGGAGCCATGCGTCCAGCCTAGTCCTACCGCGCGGGCCGAAGCGGCGGCCCGTAGGGCATCGGCTGGGTTTGCAGGCGCGAAACGCCGATCCGGAGGGACGGGCAGCGGCTCGGCGCCGCTAGGCTGGTGCGCATGAGAGCAAAGCGGATCCCGTTGAAGTTTTCAGTCGCCGTCCTCGGTGCGCTCATTGTGGTCGCCGCCGCCGGCTGTAGTTCCGAGGGCAAGGGCGGCGCCGTCTGGACAGCCCGGTCCAGCAGTGCGGCTCCCGGGAGCGCAACGCCGTCGGGCCCAAGCACAGCCGCGCCGTCGGGCGGTTCCAGTGCCAGCCCTTCCGCAGGAAGCACCGCGACGGCGGGGGCGACTGCCGCGGCGTGGAAAACGTACTCGGATGCGGCCAAGAAGGTCAGCTTCGATCTTCCGAGTGACTGGATTGCGCAATCGGTCACGCCCGACGCCGGTTCCATGCCGGGCGCCCTGAAGATCGAGGTCAAAGACGCCAAGGGAGGGTACCTGGCGACCCTTCACACCGGGCTGCCCTCGGCGAGTCCGGCTGACTGCAATCCGGCCGCCAAGCGTCCTTACGTCGTGGTCAGCAGCGTGCCTATTGACCTGCCCCATGCCGACGGTGATTCCACGATCCCGCCGCACGTGGTGTTCCGGGTCATCCAGGGCTATAAATTCTTCGGTTCGTACGGCATCACCAACCTGGTAGCCGGAACCGATGGGCAGGCCTGCCAACTGCGGAACCTTGTGGTGGGACCTGCAGGAAAGGGCAACTACTACTTCGGGGACATGCAAGCCGTGCATGCCTTCGCCACGGATGAAGTAGTTGCTCCCGCGAAGTCCTTCGACACCTTGGACCAGGCCGCCAAGTACGTTGACCAGAGCTCGGAATTCGCCAACGTCCAGCGGATGCTATTGTCTCTGAAGGTCAATCTGTAGAACCAAGGTTGATAGACATTCGTCGGCGCCAACTCTGCCCAATTAGTGGGTTGTCCAGCCGCAACACTCCGGAGATCCATGGAACGCAACGTTGCTGCCCAGCTCGTTTTCAAGACCGTCGCCAACACCAAAGTGGCCATGGCAATCGCCGTGGCCAGCAATCCGGGCTATGACTCGTTGACCGAAGAGCTGTCCGTCACGGTGGAGGGCGAAGCTGTTCCGTTCACTGAGTTGAGGGACCATCACGGCGGACGCTTCCAGTACATGGAGTTCGAAGAACCCAGCGAGGTAACGGTTGATTACCGTGCCTCGGTGGAGGGCTTGGGTGCCCCGGATGAGTCCTCCCGTATGGAACTCATCCGCTACGTGCGGCCCAGCCGTTATGCCGAGTCCGATCGGCTCCTTCCGACGTCGTACGCCGAGTTCGGCGGGCTCCACGGCGAAGAACTGTTGCAGGCAGTCCGGAATTGGGTCCACGACGAGCTCCGCTACGTCAGTGGTTCCTCGCGCGGGACGGATGGAGCGGTGGAGACGCTCCTGCACCGCAAAGGGGTTTGCCGGGACTTCGCCCACCTTGCCATTGCCCTCCTGCGTTCCAAGGACATCCCCGCCCGGCTTGCGGCGGTGTACGCGCCAGGACTGAGCCCCATGGACTTCCACGCCGTGGCTGAGGCCCACATCGACGGAACGTGGTACGTGATCGATCCCACCGGCTTGGCCCCGCGCGAGTCCATGCTGCGCATCACGGCCGGACGCGATTCCTCGGACACCGCGTTTCTGTCCACGGTGGGCGGCAGCCTGTCATTGAAGAGCCTGAAAGTCACCGCGGTGGTGGCCGACGAGCTGCCGGATGAGGATCCGGCAAAGCTCGTCGTCCTCCGCTAGCCTTCGCGCGGCTGCTTGTGCGCGACGAACACTTGCAGCTTTTCCGTCAGGCGAAGGAGCTCACGCTGCTCCTCGGCTGTCAAAGCCGGAGCCACAAGTTCGGCGATGTCGCGGACGTGCTCCCGCCCGATCTCCTTCTGCAGTTCCTGCCCGGCCGCGGTAAGCCCCAGTAGGATGCCGCGTCCGTCGTCGGGGGCGATGCTGCGCTCCACGAGCCCGCGCTTCTCCAACCTGTCAACCAGCCGGCTCAGGCTGGACTGGCTGAGCAGGACGTGATCGTTGATCTCGTTCAGCCGCAGCTTGCCCGTGGGGCAACGGGAAAGAGTGAACAGGACGTCGTACTCCTTGATGGGCAGTTTCTTGAATGCCTGCCCGGCCTGGAGGCGGCGCATCACCGCCACCTGGGAGCGGAACAAGGACTCCCAGGTTTCGGCGGCGAGGCGCACGGCGGACGAGGTGGGCGCTGTGGTGGTCACGGGGTCCGCCCGGCGGAATCGGTAACCGCCTCGCTGGCCGAGGCGATCACGGACGCTGCCACCCGGGATGCATGGGTGGGTGCGTCGGGCACGTGGGCCGGCTTGCGGTCCTCGAATTCCTTGCGCAGGACGGGCAGGACTTCCTCGCCGAAGAGGTCCAGTTGTTCCAGGACGGTCTTGAGCGGGAGGCCCGCATGGTCCACGAGGAACAGCTGGCGCTGGTAGTCGCCGAAGTATTCGCGGAAAGTCAGGGTCTTTTCGATGACTTCCTGCGGACTGCCGACGGTCAGCGGTGTCTGGGACGTGAAGTCCTCGAGCGAGGGCCCGTGGCCGTACACCGGTGCATTGTCGAAGTAGGGGCGGAACTCCTTCACGGCATCCTGGGAATTCTTGCGCATGAAGAACTGCCCGCCGAGGCCGACGATGGCTTGGTCTGCGTTGCCGTGGCCGTAGTGCTCATAGCGCTCGCGGTACAGGCCGATCAGCTGCTGGTAGTGCTCCTTGGGCCAGAAGATGTTGTTGGCGAAGAAGCCGTCGCCGTAGTAGGCGGCAAGTTCCGCGATCTGCGGGCTGCGGATGGAGCCATGCCAGACGAAGGGCGCGACGCCGTCGAGCGGGCGGGGCGTGGAGGTGAAGTTCTGCAGCGGGGTGCGGAACTTGCCGCTCCAGTTGACGGTGTCTTCATCCCAGAGCTTGCGTAGCAGGGAATAGTTCTCGATCGCGAGCTCGATCCCGTCCTGGATGTTCTTGCCGAACCAGGGGTAGACGGGGGCAGTGTTGCCGCGGCCCATGATGAGGTCCACGCGTCCATCCGCCAGGTGCTGGAGCATCGCGAAGTCTTCGGCGATCTTGACGGGATCGTTCGTGGTGATCAGCGTGGTGGACGTTGACAGCGTGATGCGTTCAGTCTGCGCTGCGATGTACGCCAGCGTGGTGGTGGGGGACGATGAGAAGAAGGGGCGGTTGTGGTGCTCGCCGATCGCATAGACGTCCATGCCGATCTCTTCGACCTTCTTGGCGATCGCCACGGCGGCCTTGATGCGCTCGTTCTCCGTGGGGGTGTGGCCCGTGGTGGGGTCAGTGGTGATGTCGCTGACGCTGAATACGCCGATCTCCATGATGTGCCTTTCTGCCTGCCCGATTTGGTGTCCGGGCTCTGCCAACAGTCTATCCCAAAATAGATGCATTTGCATGTATCACTGCCTGCAACAGGGTGAGGCATCATTTTGTTCCCGGTGTGTCGCCCTACTCGGCGGGGCTGGAGGCGGATCGGCGGCCGGAGACTTTGGGAATCATTCCGGTGGTCCAGTCCAGGTGGTCGCCGTCGCCGTGGCCCGCGACCCCGTCCTGCGCGACGTCGGGGCGTTGCGTGAGTGCCTTGAGGAGCGCTTTCTTCTCCCGCCGGCCTTCGACCAGTTTGTAAAGGACGGGCACCAGGACGAGCGTCAACGCCGTGGACGAAACGAGGCCGCCGATGACCACAACCGCCAGCGGCCGGGAAATGAACCCGCCGCCTCCCGTGAGGCCCAAAGCCATGGGTGTCAGGGCGAAGACGGTAGCAAGCGCCGTCATGAGGATCGGGCGTAGCCGCTGCCTGGCTCCGTGGGTGATGGCGTCTGCCACGCTCATTCCGGGGCTGCCATCGTGTGGTTTGCGGTACTGGTTGATGAGGTCGATCAGGACGATCGCATTGGTCACGACGATTCCCACCAACATAAGCATGCCGATCAGGGAAGGCAGTCCCAGCGGAACGCCCGTGACCAGGAGCAGAGCGATGGCGCCCGTCGCCGCAAAAGGCACGGACACGAGCAGGATGAGGGGCTGGATGAGGGACTTGAACGCGGCCACCATGATGACATACACAATGGCGACGGCTGCCAGGAGCGCGAGCCCGAGCTGTCGGAAGGAGTCGGCCTGCTGCGTCGTGGCGCCGCCGATGGTGGCGGTAACGCCTGCCGGGAGCTGCACCGAGGCCAGCCGGTCACTGACTGCCGTGCTGACGGCGCCAAGGTTGGAGCCCGACGGCGTGACGGTCACCTTCGCGCTCCGCTGGCCGTTGCTGCTCGTGATGGAGACCGGGGTGTCAACTTGATCCACGGACGCGATGCTCGACAGCGGAACGGGCCCGGCCGGCGTCGGGAGATTGATGGCCCTGACATCGGAGATGCTGGTGAAGTGCGTGCCTTCGCCGATCTGCACCGGGAAGTCCGTGGTGTCGATACGGACGGTGCCTGCGGGGATAGGGCTGACCGTGGACGCGAGGACCCCGGCGACTTGTTCCTCGTTCAGCCCGGCGGCGACGGCCTTGGCGCGATCTACCTTCACCTGGACTACGGACTGGCTGGCATCCAGGTTGGTGGCTACCTCGGCACTCCCGGGCACGCCGTCCATGGCCTTCGCCACGGCGTCGCTTGCGGTCTTGAGATCCGCCGAGTTGGCGGCGTTGATGGTGATGTCGACGCTGGAAGAGGTGCCCAGCCCGCCTTGCTGTGCACCGACAGTGACCTTCCCGGGAGCCGAGGCACTGGCGAGCCGGGACCGGACCGTGTCCTGCAATTTCTGCTGGTCAGCCTTATCGTCAGTCACCACGGTGAACGTCGAGTTGGAAGCGCCGCTCGAGGTGAGCGCGGCGAATCCCGTTTGGGCGTTGCCTGACGTGACCTGGACGTCCTTGATGCCGTCTATCCCGCGGAGGACCGATTCCACCTGGGCGGCGGCGGCGCCGGTCTGTTCCAAGCTGGTGCCGGCAGGAAGGACCTGCCGGACGGTCATGCTGTTTTGGCCGGAGTTACCCAGCAAGTCGGTAGCGAGTAGGGGAGACATGGCAGCAGTCCCGCCCAAGACCAGCACAGCAGCGACGATCGTGATGACCGGGTGCTTCTGGGTCTTGGCCAGGATGGGCAAGTAGCCGCGCTGCAGGCGGCTGCGTTGCTCCGCCTCGTGCGCCTTGGATCGGGCGGCCTCGGCGGCACGGGCGTCCTCCGCAGCCGAAGCCGGCGACGGCGACTTGAGGAACCAGTAAGCCAGGACCGGAACGATGGTGAGGGAGACGAGCAACGAGGACAACAGGGCGATGGTCACCGTCAGGGCGAAGGGCCTGAACAGCTCGCCAGCCAGGTTGCCCACAAAGGCGATCGGCAGGAACACGGCAACCGTGGTGAGGGTGGACGCTGTGATGGCGCCGGCAACTTCGCGGATCGAATTGAGGATGGCCCCGAGCTTGTGCTCGCCGTAGCTGAGGTGCCGTTTGATGTTCTCGATCACCACGATCGAGTCATCCACCACGCGGCCGATCGCGATGGTCAACGCGCCGAGGGTGAGGATGTTGAGCGAGTAGTGGGTCGCCGATATTCCGATGAACGTGATCAGGAGCGACAACGGAATGGAGACCGCCGTCACGAGCGTTGAGCGTACGGACATCAGGAACACGAGGATGACCGCTACCGCGAAGCCCAGCCCAAGAAGGCCTTCCGTCGTGAGGTCCTTGATGGACTTTTCGATGTACGGGGCTTGGTCGAACACTGGCGTGAAGTGCGCATTGGAGCCGAGCTCGGCTTCCACCTGGGCAATGGAATCCTTCACGGCGTGCGAAATGGCAACGGTATCGCCGTCGGGCTTTTTCGTGATGGACAGGGCCAGCGTCGGCTTCCCGTTGGTCCGGGTAATCGAGGTTGCGGCGTCGTCCTTGATGCTCACGTCGGCAACGGAGCCGATGGTGGTTCCGCCCTTGGCGCCGGTGAGCGGCAAGCCCTTGATGACGTCGAGGGAGTCCACCGGGCTGCCGATTTGCAGGGAAAGGGTCTTGCCCTGGTCCTCGATGGTTCCTGCCGGTACCAGGGTCCCGTTGTTCTTGAGGGCGTTCGTGAGCGACTGGATCGTGGCGCCGCTCGCGGCCATGGCTTGGGCTTTGGGCTGGATCAGGATGTGTTGGGTGGCCCCGCCTGTCACGTCAGCGCTGCGGACCCCGTCCAGTTTCTGGAGCCGGGGAACGCTCAATCGCTGCAGGTCCGTGTTCAGCTCGCTGAGAGGCTTGTCCGAAGACACCGCCAGGTACACGATCGGGAAGTCGCTGATGCTGCCGGCAAAGGATCGGGGCTCGACGTCGGCCGGCAGCACACGCTTGGCGTTGGAGATGGCGCGGTCGATCTGGTTGCGCGCGCGGTCCAGGTTCGAACCGTAGGTGAACACCATGGAGATCTGCGAAACACCGTTCCGCGACGTCGACGTGGTCGATTCCAGGCCCTCGACGCTGTTCAGTGCTGCTTCGAGCGGGCGGCTGAGCTGCTTGTCGACAACTTCCGGCGACGCGCCCGGCATCGCCGTGATCACCGAGATCTGCGGGAACTCGATCGAGGGAATGAGTTCCTGCTTGAGGGACGACATGGTGATCACGCCGAACACCGCCGCGAAGACGGTGATCAGCGCGATCAGTGCCCTGTTCGCCAGTGAAAGCTTTGCCAGACGGAACATTGCACTGTCTCCTGGGATCTACGGTCTGTCTCTTGTCGTGAACCGGCCGCAGCCCGGACGGTTGCTAGTGCTGGACGGCGTCGGCAGGCTCGAGTTGGAGCGAACGGGCAGTGCTCGCTTCCAGCTCGGCCGCAAGGTCGGGATTGTCGTTTAGCTTGACGCCGTAGCCCGGCATCATTTCCTTGAGCTTGGACTGCCAGCCTTTGAAGTTCTTCCGGAAGGACCGCTGGAGCATCTCGATCATGATGGGGACGGCGGTCGAGGCGCCGGGGGAGGCGCCGAGCAGTGCTCCGATGGATCCGTCACGGGCCGTGATGACCTCGGTGCCGAACTGCAGCACGCCGCCCTTCTTGGAGTCCTTCTTGATAATCTGAACCCGCTGGCCTGCTGTGATGAGCTCCCAGTTGCCGCCGTCGGCCTGGGGGTAGTACTCGCGAAGGGACTCCACCTTGGCGTCGTGGCGCTTGGCCACTTCCTTGATCAAGTACGCGGTCAAGTCCATGTTGTCCTTGGCCACGGCCAGCATCGGGATGATGTTGCTCGGGCGGATGGACAGCGGAAGGTCAAGGTAGCTGCTCGTCTTGAGGAAGTTGGTGGAGAAGCCGGCGTACGGGCCGAAAAGCAGGGAACGCTTGCCGCCGACGTAGCGGGTATCAAGGTGCGGCACGGACATGGGCGGGGCGCCGACGGAGGCCTGGCCGTACACCTTGGCGCTGTGCTGGCTGGCGATGGCCTCGTCGGTGCAGCGGAAGAACTGTCCGGATACCGGGAAACCGCCGTAGCCCTTGCTTTCCGGGATGCCCGATGCCTGGAGCAGGTGGAGTGCTCCGCCGCCCGCGCCGACGAAGACGAACTTGGCGTGGATCCGGCTGTGTTCGCCGGAAGCGGGGTACTTGAGTGAAAGGTCCCAGCCGCCGTCGGAGGCTTTGCTCACATTGGTGACGTCGTGGCCATAGTTGACTTCAACGCCGTTCGCGGCGAGGTAGCCGGTCAGTTCGCGGGTCAAGGCGCCGAAGTCGACGTCGGTGCCTTCAGCGGCGCGGGTGGCGGCAACGCGCTGCTTGGCGTCGCGGCCCTTGACGATCAGCGGAGCCCACTTGGCGATCTGTGCCTGGTCTTCCGTGTATTCCATGCTGCGGAAGAGCGTGTTGGGCTTGAGTGCCTCGTAGCGGGTCTTGAGGAAGTCTGCGTGCTTGTCGCCGATGACGAAGCTCATATGCGGGACGGTGTTGATGAATCCCTTCGGGGAGCCGATCAATTTGTTGTCCACGAGGTGGGACCAAAACTGCCGGGAGAGCTGGAACTGCTCGTTGATGTGGAGGGCCTTGGACGGGTCTACCGAGCCGTCCTTGGCTGCGGGCGAGTAATTAAGCTCACAGAGCGCTGCGTGCCCGGTTCCCGCGTTGTTCCACGGTCCGGAGCTTTCCAGGCCGGCTTCGTCGAGTCGCTCAAAAAGGGAGATGGTCCAGCTGGGTTCGAGTTGCTTGATGAACGCCCCCAGGGTTGCGCTCATGATCCCGCCCCCAATAAGGACGACGTCAGCGTGGTGTGTCTTGGAAATGAAGGTCACGATCTATCTCCGATAGCGGCGGCACTGGCTGTCACAGAATATCCCCGCGTGGGCACATAACTGAAATTGCGGCGGGACGTCAAGACTTCAGGCGAACGTTTGTAAAAACTTCGTTTAAGACAGGCGATGCCGGGTACTTCTCGACGCGGTCGGAAAGGGCCAAAGCCGAGATCGGGAAGGCGATGGGTACCGCCGGGACGGTGGCAGCGATCTGCGCATTGATGGTCTGGTACTGCGAGTTGCGGTCAGCGCCGTCGGGGAGTCCCCGGGCCCGGTCGATCTTTGAGAAGACTTGGGGATCGCTGTAGCCGAACTCACCGTTGTTTTCACCGAAGAGGGTTCCAACGAAGTTGTCCGGGTCCGAGTAGGCGCCATTCCAGCCGAGCAAATGCAGCGCATGGTCACCGGGTGATTGGACCTTCTGGAGGTAGCCGTCGTCCCAGTTCACGGGCACCGGCTTGATGTTCAGTCCGATGGCGGTGAGCTCCGCGCTGATCTCCGCGTAGATCTTCTCCGGAGTGGGAAGGTAGGCGCGCGTGACATTGAGTGGGTAGTAGAACTTGAGCTCCTCGCCTTTGTAGCCCGACTTGGCGAGGAGTTGCTTGGCCTTGTCCGGGTCGTATCCCAAGGACGGTGCGTTGTTGTTGAAGCCGCTCAGCTTGGGGGGAACAAACTGGGTCGCAGGTGAGGTGTTGTCGATGAAGAACTTGTGGATAAGGGTGTCTTTGTCGATGGCCATCTCTATTGCCTGCCGCACGCCAAGGTTCTGGAGGGGCGCCACGGACTCGTTCATCCCCAGGTACATCACGGAGAACGGATCCCGTTGGACGATTTGCATGCCCTTCTTGACCAGTTGGTCAAAGGTGCCGGCGGTAACAAGGTCGTATCCGTCGATGGTTCCAGCGAGCAAGGCCTGGAGCCGGGCCTGCGGATAGTCGAACGGAATGAAGTTGACCGCGGCTATCTCTCCCCGGTCGCCCCAGTAGCCCTTGTAGCTGGTCAGCGTAATGCGGTCCTGGCTCCAGAAGGAGAAAACGTAAGGTCCCGTGCCCACGGGGTGGGAGGCATAGGCTGACGCCGGCTGGCCTGACAGCTTCTTGTCCAGGACGTCGGCCTTGCCGTCGGCCATTGCTTTCGGGGAGGACATCGCGAACGCCGGCAGGGTCAAAGCCTGAAGGAAGCCTGTGAAGGGCTTGGCCAGGTTGATTTGGACGTGATCGGGGGAGATGACCTTGCAGTTCTTGAAGAGCGAAAGCGAAGCGTCGTCCGCGAAGGATTTGAAGACGCTCTTGAATGCAATGCCCGGTGCCTGCTGACGCACGGTCGCCGGGAAATTGAACCAACGGTTGAAGTTGCTGCAGACGGCGGCGGCGTCAAAGACGGTGCCATCGTGGAAGGTGACTTTCGACCGCAACGTGAAGTCGTAGCTGAGTCCGTCGTTCCCTTGTGACCAAGAGGTGGCAAGCAGGGGAGTTGGTTGGCCGGTGGACGCGTCGACCCCCACAAGGCCTTCCATCACTTGCCGGGTCACGCGATAGGACTCGGAGTCGTTCGTCACGGCGGGATCGAGCCCAAGCGGCATCGACGGGGTGCCGAAGTTGAAGGTCTTGCTCGGCTCTGCCTTGGTGCTGCCCGCGGCCGAGGCTGACGGTGCCGGTCCAGGACTTACCGTGCACGAGGTCAAGGCCAGGGCCAGAAGGCCTGCGCCGATTTGTAGCGTGACTCGGCGAAGCTTGCTGCTTACCACTCTTGTCCCCTCAAGGCAGTTGGACGGGCTTGGGGCCCGCGGCAGCCGGACCGCGGTCCAGTCTAGTTCAGGGCCCTGAGTCCCGGCTGGAAACTGGAAGTGCCCCGGCCAAGGACCGGGGCACTTCCTGAATGTGCGCAAGGGGGGACTTGAACCCCCACGCCCGAAGGCACAGGAACCTAAATCCTGCGTGTCTGCCAATTTCACCACTCGCGCTGGTGTTGGTCTCCGGACCGGGATTCAGGGATTCCCGCCGCGGTCTTCTACCGGCCTCCATTGTACCCACGGTTTCGCGCCACCCATTCCAGCCGCGCCTATGCGGCGATGCGGTGGCTACTTGTCGAGTTTGAGGTCCCTGCGGAGTTTGGCGACATGGCCGGTGGCCCGCACGTTGTACTGGGCCAAGGCCACCTTGCCGTCGGGGTCCACCACGATCGTTGAGCGGATCAGCCCTTGGTAGGTGCGCCCGTAGTTCTTCTTTTCGCCCCACGCCGCATAGGCCTCAGCCACGTGGTGCCCCTCGTCGGACAGCAGTGGAAAGGTCAATGATTCTTCGGCCACAAACTTCTCCAGATCCTTCACGGTGTCCGGAGAGATGCCAAGAACCTCGTAACCGGCGGCCTGGAGGGTTGCGAGGGAATCGCGGAAGTCGCAGGCCTGCTTGGCGCATGCCGGGGTGGAAGCCGCGGGGTAGAAGTAGATGACTGTATTGCGGCCACGGTGCGACGCCAGGCTGACCTCGCGGCCCGCGTGGTCCTTGAGGGTGAAGTCCGGGGCAATGTCGCCTGGAATGAGTCGTTCAGCCATTTGTGCTCCTTGCTAGCGTTCGCGATCACTCAGCTTAGTGATCGGCTGGCCGCTTCACGAATTGAACCCCGGTCCTGCTCCGCGCGCAGCGGTCTATATACTGGCCCTTATGCCTGATATGGAACGGTGGCCCACTGGGCGCCTGCTCTCCACGGCCGCGCGACTCGTGGAGCATGCCTGGAACGAGAAACTGCGCGGTATGGACCTGACCCATGCCGGGGTCATTGTCATGGAAGTACTTGCCGTCAACGGACCGACCACCCAGTCGATGCTCGCACAGATCGTCCGGGTTCAGGCGCAGACAATGGGGAAGACGCTCACCAGGCTGGAGGCGCACGGCCACGTCAGCCGTGCACGCAGCGTGTCCGACCGCCGTAGCCAAGTGGTCAGTTTGACCGAGGCGGGGGAGCGCACCCTCGGACTCGCCACGCAGCTGGAACGCGAAGTGCTTGCACCCGTGCCCGTGGACACCGCCAAACTGCGGCGGGAGCTCCAGTCGCTTGTACGCGAACTGGCAAACAATCATTCCTCGGCAGTCGTGAACGACATTGTGGCCGCAGCGGATTCAGGTGTGGCGCCGGGCGAGCCCTCCAACTAGGCCTCCGCAGGTCCGGGCGGAACCGGCTCCGGGCCGAGTCCGGGGGAAAATAAAAAAGATCCCTGGACGGCCATTCAGCCATCCAGGGATCTTCCCTTTGGTGCACCCCCCGGGACTTGAACCCGGAACCCATTGATTAAGAGTCAATTGCTCTGCCAATTGAGCTAGAGGTGCAATTGTTTGTTGCTCGCAACGCAAAGAAATAACCCTTGAGCGGCTACTGCCGCTCAAGGGTCCTTCCCTTTGGTGCACCCCCCGGGACTTGAACCCGGAACCCATTGATTAAGAGTCAATTGCTCTGCCAATTGAGCTAGAGGTGCATTTGTCGATTTCGATCGGCTGAGGGCTTTTCTTCCCTCGTTGATCTCCGCAACGACATGTAACTCTACACGACACTTGCCGAAGTGTGAAATCGGCCCGGGCCTCCTGCGCGTCACTGGCGGGGAGGCTTCAGGAGCAGTGCAAAGTCGGGGTTTTGGTTGTTGCTGAGGACCCACAGTGTGCCGTCCGGCGCTAGCGAAACGTCCCTCAGCCGTCCGTACTGGGCCGTGAGGTACGCCACGGGATTCCCCGCCGTTTCTCCGCGCAGCGGTACGGTCCACAAACGCTGACCGCGCAGCGCGCACGTGAACGCCGTTCCGTTCACGATTTCCAGACCGCTCGGTGAGGCATCCGCCGTCGACGGCCAGACCACCTTGGCGTCGATGTAACCGGCGCGGCCGGGCGCACCGGTCACTTGTGGCCAACCGTAGTTGCCGCCCGCTTCGATGAGGTTGAGTTCGTCGTTGACGTCGGGTCCGAATTCACTCGCCCACAGCCTGCCGTCACTGTCCCAAGCCAAACCCTGCACATTGCGGTGTCCGTAGCTGTAAACGGGATTGCCGAACGGGTTGCCCGGTGCCGGCTTTCCCTCGGGTGTAAGCCGCAGGATCTTCCCGCCAAGCGCAATGCGGTCCTGTGCTTGCTCCGGGTGCTGCGCGTCTCCCGTGCCGACGTAGAGGAACCCGTCGGGACCGAAGCGGATGCGCCCGCCGTTGTGGGTGCCGGCTTTGGGAATGCCGGTGAAGATGACTTCGGGTGTGCCGAGGCTCAACCGCCCGTCTGCGGCCTGCTCCAGCCGGATGCGCGAAATCCGGTTGTCCGATTCAGCGGTGAAGTAGGCATAGAGCAGGCGGTCGCTGGCGAACGTCGGGGAGAGCGCCAGCCCCAGCAGCCCGCCTTCGCCCCCGGGTACGACGCCGGGAACCTCGCCTACCGTCGTGGCCCGATCGTTCCGGACCGATTTGATCAGCTTGGTGTCGCGTTCGGAGATGACGGCAGTACCGTCGTCGAGGAACACGATCGACCACGGAATTGTCAGATTCAGGTCAAGCTTCCGAATCAACTCGGGTCCGTTGCCTTGGGTAGGCCCCGGTCCGGGGGCACTCCCTGTACAGGCGCTCAGCAACAGGGCCACGAGGCAGGCCACCGCTACGGGAGCCCGGACGAGCCCAAGGCGGGACCGGAAGAGGCTCCCGGATCCCGCCTTTGCCTGGTTCATTGCTTGGGTCCTGGTTGCAGGGCTGCTTGCCGCCCTGGGTCAGCTCCTTGGGGCTCTCAGCGGCGGTTCCTGCGAGGAGGTCGGAAGCCTGCTGCCTCGGCGTGGGCGCTGGAAATAAACCAGACGTCGGCCTTGACCTCGTCGTACGACGGGCTGTCTTCATCGTGATAGGTCATGGTGTCCGCGTTGCCTTTGACGGTGTAGCCATCAGGGCCACTCCCGTCAGCGTCGGCCGCGGCGGAGCCTTCGCCATACGGCTGCTCGGCTGCGAGATGCCCGCCCAGCGGCGATGCGGCTGCGGAATCCTGGGCCACGGTGGTTGACTCAACCGGCGAAGGTGCCGCGTCGGGATTTTCGGCCCGGTCTTCCTGCGCCCCTTCGGCTGCAGTGTCGACTGCCTCCGCCGCGGCGGATTCCGCGCCGGGAAGCGTCGGTGCATGGGCGTCCGTGTATTCGCGGTGGTGGATCGGGGCGGGAGCCACTGGTGCGCTGCCTTCGCTCCAGGTCGCTTCCCATTCGGCGCTGTCGGCCAACTGTTCGGGGGTGGCTGGTTCCGAGCCCGACGACGCCGGAACGCCGGCAGCCGCGGGAACGGACGGCCCGGCGTCGGCCGCGTTAACGTCGTCGGCCGTCACGCCCCCTTCAAGTTCCGGCTCGGCAGCCAGCGGTGCGGCGGTCTCTGAGGCCGTAGCCTCGGAAACCGCGTCCTCGGACAGTACGGGTTCCGAGAGCGTGGGCTCCTCGAACACGGGCTCCACCACCGAGGGGCCGGCCGCTGACGATTCTTCTTCCGGGGCGGCCATGCCGGTTTCGAGGGGAGGGCCGGGGCGCTCCCAGTCGTCGACGTCGACGCCGCCTGCCTCAGTTTCGGCTTCCGGCTCCGGCTCGGGTGCGGCTGCGCGCGACTCGGCTAGCTCTTGATCTGCGGTCGCGGTTGCGGCGACCAAGGGGGCGGAGCCTGTCAATGCGGCTGCTGTGACGTCCATTTGTGGTGACGAGGCGGCCTGCGACGGCGAAGCCCCGGAGCCCGAAGAAGACTTCGCGCTATTGCGGCTCAGGAGCCACCAAACAATCGCGACGATCAACACGATGACGATGACCCAGATCAACCAATCCATGGGAGGAGCCCTTCTGTCTGTTCAATTGGCGCATGTCTGTTCGAGTGGCGCAGCTGTCGTGATTTGACGTTACGTCCGTGTCACGGGGCTGTCTAGGTTAGTCAATCGATTCGCGGCCCTTCAGCGCATCAGCGATCCTGTCGGATAGGCCAGCAGCCGACAATGAGACCCATGTCTCACATAGCGAGACGACTGTCCATTATTTGAATGAAATATTGGCTGAAATAGTGCCAAATTCGCCTTAACCCGCCGATCATGTTCGTTGGCCACAGCCCAAGAGTCATAGACTCGTGCCCATGAGTGACCACACCCCAATTGCGACAGACAACCAGCCGGACATCAAGCCACGCAGCCGGGTCGTAACGGACGGCATCCATGCCGCCCCCGCGCGAGGCATGTTCCGGGCCGTAGGCATGGGCGATGATGACTTCGCCAAGCCCCAGATCGGCGTCGCGAGCTCGTGGAACGAAATTACCCCCTGCAACCTCTCGCTGAACCGGCTCGCCCAAGGCGCCAAGGAAGGCGTTCACGCCGGCGGTGGTTTCCCCATGCAGTTCGGCACCATTTCCGTTTCGGACGGCATTTCCATGGGCCACGAGGGCATGCACTTTTCCCTTGTTTCGCGCGAAGTCATTGCCGACTCCGTTGAAACGGTCATGCAGGCCGAGCGCATCGACGGCTCCGTTTTGCTGGCCGGCTGCGACAAATCCCTCCCGGGCATGCTGATGGCAGCCGCCCGCCTGGACCTCGCCAGCGTCTTCCTCTACGCCGGTTCCATCATGCCGGGCTGGGTCAAGCTTGAGGACGGATCGGAGAAGGAAGTCACCCTCATTGACGCCTTCGAAGCCGTGGGCGCCTGCGCTGCAGGCAAGATGAGCAAGGGCGACCTGGACCGCATCGAACGCGCGATCTGTCCTGGTGAAGGCGCCTGCGGCGGTATGTACACGGCCAACACCATGGCGTGCATCGGTGAAGCCCTCGGCATGTCCCTGCCGGGCTCGGCTGCCCCGCCCTCGGCAGACCGCCGTCGTGATGACTTTGCCCGCAAGTCCGGCGAGGCAGTGGTCAACCTGCTTCGCCTCGGCATTACCGCGCGGGACATCATGACCAAGAAGGCGTTCGAGAACGCCATCGCCGTCACCATGGCCTTCGGCGGCTCCACCAACGCCGTCCTGCACCTGCTCGCGATCGCCCGGGAAGCCGAGGTCGAACTGACCCTGGACGACTTCAACCGCATCGGCGACAAGATCCCGCACCTGGGCGACCTCAAGCCCTTCGGCCGCTACGTCATGACCGACGTCGACAAGATCGGCGGCGTGCCGGTCATTATGAAGGCGCTGCTCGACGCCGGCCTGCTGCACGGCGACTGCCTGACGGTCACGGGCAAGACCCTTGCCGAAAACCTGGCCTCCATCAACCCGCCGGACCTCGACGGCAAGATCCTGCGCGCCCTGGACAACCCGATCCACAAGACCGGCGGCATCACCATCCTGCACGGTTCCATGGCCCCGGAAGGTGCCGTCGTGAAGAGCGCCGGCTTCGACGCCGACGTCTTCGAAGGAACCGCCCGCGTGTTCGAGCGCGAGCAGGGTGCGCTCGACGCCTTGGACAAGGGCGAGATCAAGGCGGGGGACGTCGTCGTGATCCGTTACGAAGGTCCCAAGGGCGGCCCGGGCATGCGTGAGATGCTCGCCATCACCGGCGCCATCAAGGGCGCGGGCCTTGGCAAGGACGTGCTCCTGCTGACCGACGGCCGCTTCTCGGGCGGTACCACCGGCCTCTGCATCGGGCACGTTGCGCCTGAAGCCGTCGACGGCGGACCCATCGCCTTCGTCAAGGACGGCGACAAGATCCGCGTGGACATCGCTGCCCGTTCGTTCGACCTCCTGGTGGACGAAGCCGAGCTCGAGTCCCGCAAGATTGGCTGGGAGCCCCTCCCGGCCAAGTTCACCAAGGGCGTCCTCGCGAAGTACGCCAAGCTGGTGCACAGCGCCTCCACAGGCGCCTACTGCGGCTGAAGCTAAGTACCCCGTGCCTCCAGCGGTGACAAGGCCGCTGGAGGCGGCAGGGCTTAATAAGGGCTGGTCCGAGGGGTCCCGGCCGGACGGCGTTCACGCCGGAGGGTGGGGTAGGACCAGTCCGTGGACAATGAGGTCCACATAGTGAGATGACATCTTCATCGTTTGACACCTATCTCACTAAGAGGGAACACTGAACGCATGATCGCATTCGTTACTGTCGGCGCCACCGTGGGCACTGTCGTACTTACCAAGCGCGTGGCCTCCTAGCCCGACTGGTAACGAACCGTCACGCGCAACCCCTCGAAGAGCCGCAAGGCTGAGGGGTTTTTTTATTTCCCGCAGGGGACGGCGCATTGAGCAAGAACCAGCATGAACGCAGTACCCACGCAGTAACTTTCACTAATTGAAGATCCCCAAAGGAAGAGTCCGATGAGCAAAGGATCGCCGATCAGCCCCTCGCTGATGGCTGCAAAGTCCGCTGGAGCCCCCAAGGCTCCGGAAAAGGTCGACCGTCCGGCTGACGCCGTCGTCGACAATGCTGCAACTCTCTCTCCTGTACTCGGGCCGAACAACGTTGTACCCCCAACGGTGATGACCGGCTCGGAAGCTATTGTCCGCTCGCTCGAAGAACTCGGCGTGGACGATATTTTTGGTTTGCCCGGTGGCGCGATCCTCCCCACCTATGACCCTTTGATGGCCTCCAAGATGAATCACGTCCTGGTCCGTCACGAACAGGGAGCCGGCCACGCAGCGCAAGGCTACGCCATGGTTACCGGACGGGTCGGCGTCTGCATCGCCACCTCGGGCCCCGGTGCCACCAACCTCGTTACCGCCATCATGGATGCCCACATGGACTCCGTGCCCCTCGTGGCCATTACCGGCCAGGTATCGGCTTCCGTCATCGGCACTGATGCCTTCCAGGAAGCGGACATCGTCGGCATCACCATGCCGATCACCAAGCATTCCTTCCTGGTGACGGATCCCAATGACATTCCGCACGTCATGGCCGAGGCTTTCTACCTTGCGAGCACCGGTCGTCCCGGTCCCGTATTGGTGGATATCGCCAAAAATGCCCAGCAGGGCACCATGACCTTCTCCTGGCCGCCCAAGATCGATTTGCCGGGTTATCGTCCGGTGGTCCGCGGGCACAACAAGCAGGTCCGCGAAGCCGCCCGGCTGATCGCTGCGGCAAGCAAGCCTGTCCTGTATGTCGGCGGCGGAGTGGTCAAGGCCCACGCATCGGCCGAACTGCGCGAGCTCGCGGAACTCACCGGCGCTCCCGTGGTGACAACGCTCATGGCCCGCGGCGCGTTCCCGGATTCCCACCCCCTGCACGTCGGCATGCCCGGCATGCACGGCACGGTTTCCGCGGTTACCGCACTGCAGCAGTCCGATCTGTTGATCACCCTTGGTGCGCGCTTCGATGACCGCGTGACGGGTGTGCTCAGCACGTTCGCTCCGCACGCAAAGATCATCCACGCGGACATCGACCCCGCGGAGATCTCCAAGAACCGTACGGCCGACGTTCCGATCGTGGGCTCCGTCAAGGAGATCATTCCGGAACTGAGCGAGGCTGTCCGCAACGCTTTCGAGCAATCCGGCACCCCGGACCTCGACGGTTGGTGGGCGTTCCTCAACAACCTCCGCGACACCTACCCCCTTGGCTGGACCGAGCCGGAAGACGGACTCAGCGCCCCCCAGCGGGTCATCGAACGCATTGGTGCGCTCACGGGTCCGGAAGGCATCTACGTTGCAGGCGTTGGCCAGCACCAGATGTGGGCCGCCCAGTTCATCAAGTACGAGCGTCCCCACGCCTGGCTCAACTCGGGTGGGGCCGGGACCATGGGTTATGCCGTGCCGGCAGCCATGGGCGCCAAGGTCGGCGAACCCGACCGCGTGGTCTGGGCGATCGACGGCGACGGCTGCTTCCAGATGACCAACCAGGAACTGGCCACCTGCGCCATCAACAAGATTCCCATCAAGGTTGCCATCATCAACAACTCCTCGCTGGGCATGGTGCGCCAGTGGCAGACCCTCTTCTATGAAGGCCGCTACTCCAACACCGACCTGAACACCGGCCACGACACCGTCCGTATCCCGGACTTCGTCAAGCTGGCGGACGCCTACGGCTGTGCCGCGTTCCGCTGCGAGCGGGACGAGGACATTGACGCCACCATCCAGAAGGCCTTGGAAATCAATGACCGTCCCGTGGTCATCGACTTTGTGGTCAGCCCGAACTCCATGGTGTGGCCGATGGTCCCCTCCGGAGTCTCTAACGACCAGATCCAGGTTGCCCGCAACATGACCCCGGAATGGGAAGAGGAGGACTAGCCATGAGCCGCCACACATTGTCCGTTCTGGTCGAAGACAAGCCCGGCGTGCTGACCCGCGTGGCCAGCCTCTTCGCCCGGCGGGCCTTCAACATCAACTCCCTGGCCGTCGGCCCCACCGAGGTCTCCGGGATTTCCCGGATGACCGTCGTCGTCGACGCCGATGGCGACCTCATCGAGCAGGTCACCAAACAGCTCAACAAACTGATCAACGTGATCAAGATTGTGGAGCTGACTTCAGAATCTTCCGTGCAACGTGACCACATCCTGGTCAAGGTACGTGCGGATGCCGCGACACGCCTGCAGGTCACCCAAGCTGCAGACTTGTTCCGTGCCTCAGTGGTTGACGTTTCCACAGACTCGGTGGTCATCGAGGCAACCGGTACCCCGGAAAAGCTTGCAGCGCTGCTTTCAGTGCTCGAGCCGTTCGGCATCCGCGAAATAGTGCAGTCCGGCACCTTGGCCGTTGGGCGGGGATCCCGCTCCATGAGTGACAGGGCGTTGCGCAGCGCTTAGGCACTGTCCTAGTACCGCGTAGTAGCCCGATACCGAACCACAGACAATATCTACAAAACCACTCAAGAGGAGTTACGCAAGTGACTGAAATGTTCTACGACGACGACGCAGACCTGTCGATCATCCAGGGTCGCAAGGTTGCCATTGTCGGCTACGGTTCCCAGGGCCACGCCCACGCGCTGAACCTGCGCGACTCCGGCGTCGAGGTTGTCATCGCGCTCAAGGAAGGCTCGAAGTCGATCGCAAAGGCCGAGGACGCAGGCTTCACGGTCAAGAACGTTGCCGACGCCGCCGAATGGGCCGACGTCATCATGATCCTGGCACCGGACCAGCACCAGCGCGCGATCTACAACGACTCCATCAAGGACAAGTTGACCGCCGGCAAGGCCCTTGCCTTCGCCCACGGCTTCAACATCCGCTTCGGCTACATCGAGGCGCCCGAGGGCGTTGACGTCATCCTGATCGCCCCGAAGGCTCCGGGCCACACCGTGCGCCGCGAGTTCGAAGCCGGACGCGGTATCCCGGACATCATCGCCGTCGAGCAGGACGCTTCCGGTTCCGCTTGGGAACTGGCCAAGTCCTACGCGAAGGCGATCGGCGGCACCCGCGCCGGCGTCATCAAGACCACCTTCACCGAAGAGACCGAAACCGACCTCTTCGGCGAGCAGGCTGTCCTCTGCGGCGGCGTCTCCCAGCTGATCCAGTACGGCTTCGAGACCCTGACCGAAGCCGGCTACCAGCCGCAGATCGCCTACTTCGAGGTTCTTCATGAGCTCAAGCTCATCGTTGACCTCATGTGGGAGGGCGGCATCGCCAAGCAGCGCTGGAGCGTTTCCGACACCGCAGAGTACGGCGACTACGTCTCCGGCCCGCGCGTCATCGACCCCCGCGTCAAGGAAAACATGGCCGGTGTCCTCGCGGACATCCAGTCCGGTGCCTTCGCCAAGCGTTTCATCGACGACCAGGACAACGGCGCAGTCGAGTTCAAGGAGCTGCGTGCCAAGGCAGAGCAGCACCCGATCGAGGGGGTCGGCCGCGAGCTGCGTTCCTTGTTCTCCTGGCAGCAGCAGGACGAGGACTACGTCGAAGGCTCCGCGGCCCGCTAGTCAAGGCACCCGTTGAAGCCGCGGCAGGAGCCGTAGCAATTCAACACAGAACGCCGTTCGGGATAGGCTCGAAATGAAGCCGCCCGGCATGGAGGCCGGACCCGGTATACCGGGTCCGGCCTTCGTCGTCAAAGAATCGTTTCACCAAAACCCCACCTGAAAAAGAGAGCTAAAGAGGTCACCGGTGACTAGCACCAAGCCAGTAGTACTCCTCGCTGAGGAACTTTCGCCCGCCACGATCGAGGCCCTTGGTCCGGACTTCGAGATCCGCCAAACCGACGGCGCGGACCGCTCCCAGCTGCTCTCCGCAATCGTCGACGTCGACGCCATCCTCGTGCGTTCAGCCACCCAGGTGGACGCCGAGGCAATTGCCGCAGCCAAGAACCTCAAAATCATCGCGCGTGCCGGCGTCGGCCTGGACAACGTGGACATCAAGGCCGCTACCCAGGCCGGCGTCATGGTGGTCAACGCCCCGACGTCGAACATTGTGTCCGCTGCCGAGCTGACGGTCGGCCACATCCTCAGCCTTGCCCGCCACATCCCCCAGGCCAGTTCCGCCCTGAAGGGCGGCGAGTGGAAGCGCTCCAAGTACACGGGCATCGAACTCTTCGAGAAGAAGATCGGCATCATCGGCCTCGGACGCATCGGAGCGCTCGTGGCCGCCCGCCTGCAGGGCTTCGAGACCGAGATCCTCGCCTACGACCCCTACATCACCTCCGCGCGCGCCGCTCAGCTCGGCGTCAAGCTCGTCACCCTGGACGAACTGCTGGAGAAGTCCGACTTCATCACCATCCACATGCCCAAAACCCCGGAAACGGTGGGCATGCTGGGCGCCGATGCCTTCAAGAAGATGAAGGAAACGGCCTACGTTGTCAACGTCGCCCGCGGCGGCCTGATCGACGAAGAAGCCCTCCACGAGGCTTTGGAAGACGGCCAGATCGCCGGCGCCGGCATCGACGTTTTCGTCAAGGAGCCGAGCACCGACCTTCCGTTCTTCGGCATGGACAATGTCATCGTGACGCCCCACCTGGGTGCCTCCACGGACGAAGCCCAGGAAAAAGCCGGCGTCTCCGTGGCGAAGTCCGTGCGCCTCGCCCTCGCCGGCGAACTCGTCCCGGATGCAGTCAACGTGGCCGGTGGCGTGATCGCTTCCGACGTCCGCCCCGGAATCCCGCTGATCGAGAAGCTCGGCCGGATCTTCACGGCCCTGACCCACGCATCCCTGACGCAGATCGACGTCGAGGTCGCGGGCGAAATCTCCAGCCTGGACGTGAAGGTCCTCGAACTGGCGGCGCTCAAGGGCGTGTTCGCCGACGTCGTGACCGAGCAGGTCTCCTACGTCAACGCACCCGTCATCGCCGAGCAGCGCGGCATCAACACCCGCCTGATCACGACGCCGGAAGCCGAGGACTACCGCAACGTCCTGACCATCCGCGGGGCACTCAGCGACGGATCGCAGATTTCCGTGGCCGGAACGCTCACCGGACCCAAGCAGGTCCAGAAGCTCGTGGGCGTCAACGGTTACGACGTCGAAATCCCGATCAGCGAGCACCTCGTGGTTGTTTCCTACGCGGACCGTCCCGGTGTCATCGGCACCATCGGCCACATCCTGGGCATGAACAACATCAATATCGGTGGCATGCAGGTGGCCCGCCAGAGCGAAGGCGGCCAGGTCCTGGCGCTGCTCACGATCGACACTTCGGTGCCGCAGCAGGTCCTTGAAGCCATCAAGGCCGGCATCGGCGCCGACATGGTTCGTGAAGTGGATCTGGAGGACTAGCATCCTCACCGTTTGAGCTAGAAAAGTGTGCCGCACTTCACATCGGCCACATATCATTGGCCGGTCTGCCTACAATGGCTTGGTCCGAAATTCGGAACCGGCGGCAGGCCGGCCAATAACTTTTGCACACACCCGGTGGATTCCTATTGCCTCGGCATGGTTCCAGGGACAGCAGTGTGCGCACCCGCAATCCAGGACTCAGGGAGCCCTATGAACGCCGTCCAGAGGTTCATCAGAAGCCGTGTGCTTCTGTTGACCGCGGCCATTTTGATCGTCGCCATGTGTTTGTCCGTATTCATCCAGAGCCAGTCGCAGGCCGCGCTGAACCGGACAGTGGATGAGAACTCACGCGGCCTGTACGACATCCTGGTCCAGGCCAAGTCCGCGAATACCAAGGACGGCGGGGCGCTCCTCCAGCCGGACATCGCGAACGGCCAGGGCGGCATCAGCTTCCCGCAACTCGAGAAGATCCGTGGGCTGAGCGGCGCGTCGGTCGCGGCGCCCATCAGCCTCGTTTCCCGGGTAACGCAGAACCTGGAAACCCCGCGTCTCGACGCAATGGATTACCTTGGCTACAACGCGGGACTGGCTGGTGGAGCCACCGCGGGAGATCCGACCGGAACGGACTCCAAGAGCTGGCCCGCACCGGAATCCGTGCTTCCCGCGAAGCCCAAGAAGTACCGCCTGACCGCCACCGCCGTGAGCTCCGACGGAGTGTCCCAGCAAACCCTCTTCCAGACCAGCGCCGAAGGCACCCTCGGCAAGGGGCAGGTTGTTGAGCAGCAGACTGCCGGAGGCAAGAGCATCCGCATCGCCGGACCCGCGGGGGAGACCGGCATCAAGTTCCCCGCTCCTGCCGGCGGCTCGGAACACAACCTCTTCAACCTTTCCGTAGCGCTGCCCATGGCTCCGCAGGTCACCGAGTCGGTCGTCGCCGTCGATCCGACCGCCGAGCGCGCGCTCTTGGGCTCCGCCGGAGACTTCCTTGCACCGCTGCAAAAGGCGCCGCCGGCCGACACCCGCAACGCAGGCGCAATCGGCCGCTACTTCGAACAGCTCTTCGCCAAGAGCCCTACGCAGCAGGAACTCGAACAAGGCCCGGATTTCATGGGCGTCAAGCTCAAATACTGGGCACCCCTCATGACCCAGTACCAGCAGGCGAAGCTCTCCGGCCAGATCACGGATGCCTCACAGGCCATTCCTTTGATCGTCCGGCAGGGAACCTCGCTGGATCTGAAGTACTCGGTCCAAATCCAGGAAATCGATGATTCGGGCAAGGTCGTCAACGACGTCGGCACTGTCTCGCGCTCTTTGGATAAGGACTACCTGCCCTTCGTGTCAAAGTCGCCGTTCGCCCTGTCATGGCCAGGATCCACGGACCACAGCCAGCTGCTCGGTAATATGGGCAACTTCGGCCAAGGCCTGTACCAGCCGGCCCAGTGGAGCACCGACTTCGCCGCGGCACCCAAGTACAAGGACGGCGAGACTTCCGCGAACGGCGCCGTCGGCAAGTCCGCCACGCCGGGAGACTGGGTGACCGTCAACAAGCTGCCCGAGAAGTCGGCTTTCGGGGCGATGGTCGACCAGAGCCAGCGCAAGCCGGTCGATGAGCGCTCGTACCGGGAGAACCTTGCCACGGGATCGAAGCCCGCTACGCCGCTGCCGATGGTCTACGGGACGTTTGATCCGGCCCAGATCCAGAAAGCGGCGGGCGACGTCAACAAGCTGCCCTTGGGTGGCTACGACCCGGCCCCGATGACGCTCCAGAAGGACGCTTCGGGAAATGACACCGCAGCCAAGGGCCTCAAGCCTTCGCTGAGCGCCACCGGCCTGGTCAGCCAGTCTGCCGGTGCCATCACCGACTACTACGGCCTTGCCGCAGCGCGTGGTTACGATTCCAACGCCAACGTGATCGACGCCGTCAGGGTCCGCGCCAGCGCGCCAGGCAACTGGAAGCAGGCCCAACCGGAGGTCGACAAGCTCGCGGCCCAGATCCGCGACATGGGTCTACAAGCCACAGTGGTGGCCGGCTCCGCGCGCGAAGACGCCAACATCTTCGTCCCGGGATACTCCAAGGACGACGCCGGCAAGGAATCCGCGCTGGGTACCGTCCAGCAGTCGTGGGTCCGGCAGGATGCCGCCGATGCCGTTTCCGGCTCCCTGACCGGCACCAACATCACCCTCCTCTTCCTGACGCTGTGCGGGGCCACCCTCCTGACCGGCGCTTCAACCGTGAGCTATATCCGCCAGCGACGCAGCGAGGCAGGGATCCTCCGCGCCATGGGCTGGACCCAAAGGAAGATCCGAAGTTGGGTCCTCGAAGAGTTCGGTATAGGTGCGGGGATCGTTGCCGTGGCAGGCATTGCGCTAAGCCTTCTGAGCTGGAACCTGGCCACGGTCATTGTTTCGGCGTCCGTGTTGCTCATTTACTGTGCCGCCGCCTACATCGCGGCCCAGCAATTGCGGCACCGCGACATCGTTGACCAGGAACCCCAACACGACGAACGCCTGATCCCGGTGGATTCACCGCTCACGTTCGCGTACCGCCAACTGGTTACCCACCGTTTCAGCTCAGTGGCCCTGGCCGTTGCCGTGGGCGTGTTCGGAGCTGCCGTGGGCGCGCTGATCGCGTTGCTCATTGACATCCCGCGCGCAGCTGGAGCCAGTGCCCTCAGCGGGCTCGCCTCCGCCACCATCGCCTTGCCGAGCGTCATCCTGGCGGTGAGCGGGGTGCTCGTTGGCCTCGTACTGACCTTGGTCACCGGTCGCTTCGAACTCCAGGCCAGGCGCGAACAGCTCGGCACGCTCCGGGCCATGGGCTGGAACCCGGACATGCTGGGACAGGTCCGTTTCTTCGAAAATGCCTTGGTCGGAGCAGTGGCGCTGATCCTCGGCGTCGTGGGGGCGCTGGGCCTGGGCCTGTTGCTCGCTCCTTATGCCGCACTTTGGGCCGCTTTGGCCGGAGTGGTGGCCGTAATTTGCTGGATTCCCATTGCAACGAAAGTGGTCAAATGACTGACAACCTCGAACCCGATCTGACCGCGACCACGGAATCCACCGACGAGTCGTTCCAGACCCGCGCCAACACCATCGTGCGGGCTGCGGACCACGGCATGCCCTTGCAGTTGAGCAACATCACCATCCGCTACGGCGGTGACAAGGGTGGGGCGGAGCCGGTCACGGTCGTCGAGGACTTCAACCTCACCCTGCACGCCGGTGAGATGCACTGCGTCGCCGGGCGAAGCGGCTCAGGCAAGACCAGCATCCTGACGGTGGGAGCGGGACTCACGCTTCCGACGTCGGGCCGCGTCCTCTGGGAGGGCGATTCCCTCGAGAAGATGGGCGACGACGAAATCGCCGACCGCCGCCGCGCCCTCATCGGGTACGTGGACCAGGGCGGCGCCCTGATCGACGGCATGAGCGCTTTGGAGAATGTGCTGTTGCCGGCCGTCCCCGACGGCGAAGTGGAGCAGCGCACCGAAATGGCCAAGGACTTGCTGGACCTGGTGGGGCTGGGCCGGCGCATGCGCCACCGTCCGGCGCAGCTGTCCGGCGGTGAGCGCCAGCGTGTCGCGATCGCCCGCGCCCTGATCCTGGGCACCAGGGTCCTGGTGGTAGACGAGCCAACGGCCAGCCTGGACCGTACTTCGGCAAACCGCATCATCAGCATCCTGAAGGACACCACGAGCGACGGTATCGCCGTGCTGGTGGCCTCCCACGACCACGAGCTTGTCAGGCTCAGCGATACGCTGACTGAGTTGAACTAGTAGCCCGCTGCTTCCGGACCGGCCGTCACATGCGGCCGGTCCGGTCTTTCCATCTCCAAGAGAAGGTAACTTCGTAGAGTGACGTCTCCAGATAAACCCCCGTTCTACATCACCACCGCCATTACCTACCCGAACGGCGAGCCGCATATCGGGCATGCCTACGAGTACATCGCCACCGACGCGATGGCCCGGTTCAAGCGCCTCGATGGCTATGACGTGATGTTCCTGACCGGCACGGACGAGCACGGCATGAAGATTGCCCAGGCTGCGGAGAAGGAAGGCATCACGCCCAAGGAACTCGTGGACCGGAATGCCCAAATCTACAAGGCCGCCCACGCCGCCTTGGGCATCTCCTACGACCGGTTCATCCGCACTACGGATGCCGACCACTATGCCGCCTCCCAGGCCATCTGGAAGAAGATGGAAGCCAAGGGGGACATTTACCTGTCCAAATACGAGGGCTGGTACTCGGTCCGCGACGAGGCTTACTACACCGAAGACGAGACAGTACTGAAGGACGACGGCGTCCGCTACTCGCGCGGTACGGATACCGAAGTAACGTGGACCGCGGAGGAGAGCTACTTCTTCCGCTTGTCCGCCTACCAGGACAAGTTGCTGGCCTTGTACGAGGAGCAGCCGGAGTTCGGCGCCCCCCAGTACCGCTTCAACGAGGTCATCAGCTTCGTCAAGCAGGGCCTTCAGGACTTGTCCATCAGCCGGACGACTTTCGACTGGGGTGTCCCGGTGCCGGGCAACGACAAACACGTCATGTACGTGTGGGTTGATGCCCTGACCAATTACCTGACGGGAGTCGGTTACCCTGATGCCGATTCTGAGGCGTTCCGTAAGTTCTGGCCCGCCGACGTCCACATCATCGGCAAGGACATCTCCCGGTTCCACGCGATCTTCTGGCCCGCCTTCCTGATGAGCGCGGGCCTGGAACTGCCCAAGCGCGTCATGATCCATGGCTTCCTGACCAACAATGGCGTCAAGATGTCCAAGTCCCTCGGCAACGTTGTGGCCCCCAAGGACTTCGTGGAGCAGTACGGCCTGGACCAGGTGCGATTCTTCTTCCTCCGCGAAGTTCCGTTCGGCGCCGACGGCAGTTACAACCACGAGGCGATCGTGGGCCGCATGAACGCCGATCTCGCGAACAACTTCGGCAACCTGGCGCAGCGTTCGCTGTCCATGGTGGCCAAGAACTGCGAAGGCAGGGTTCCGGTTCCGGGAGACTTCTCGGCAGAGGACTCCGCGCTGCTTGCCCAGGCCGCCGGACTTTTGGACGTGGCCCGCGCGGCTTTCGAGAAGCAGGAATTCAGCCGTGCCCTCGAGGCAATCTGGGCCGTGCTGGGCGACACCAACGCGTATTTTGCCGAGCAGGCCCCGTGGGTGCTGCGCAAGACCGACGTCGAGCGCATGAACACGGTCCTGTACGTCACGCTGGAGGTTGTCCGCATCGTGGCGATCCTCGCCCAGCCGGTCATGCCGACGTCGGCCGCCAAGCTGCTTGAGGTCCTGGGACAGCCCGACGGCGAGCCCCGCCAGTTCGCGGCCGTCGCCACGCCGATCGTCCCCGGCACGGAGCTCCCGGCCCCGGTCCCGGTCTTCCCGCGTTACGAGGAGCCCGCCGAGTCCTAGACGCCCGCTCACTTAAGTCGCCTTTTGGGCGGACGCCCGCTCACTTAAGTCGCCTTTTGGGCGGACGCCCGCTCACTTAAGTCGCCTTTTGGGCGGACGCCCGCTCACTCTTGCTGCGCGTGACACCCCCTCATCCCACCGGGTGAGGGGGTGTTCCCTTTCCCGTCCCATGATTGGTAAGCGTCCCGAGGCGGATCCGGCGGCTCGCTGGACTTCCAAGTGATCTCTTCGCGCTGGCGAGTGGGGATCCACTCGGCGCAGGTAGCAGCCGGGACAAGGGACGCTGTTTCCTGCCGGTAAACGCGTACCCACCACTCGCGTTAATCAGGAGACCGAAACCTAGCCTGAAGAGCAAGCGAACTGATGACACTTTCTGGGGAGTAACTGTCAAGATTCATCTCGCTTGTTGAGGTCTCCCGTACTTGTCCTTCCTGGGTCTCGAAGACGGTTACTCCGCAAAGTCTGGTCAGCTCGGACCTGATGTGGAGGGACCGAAATGAAACGAACCATTGCGACCCTGGGGGTCGTGGGCCTGGGATTGCTGGGTGCCACGGTGTCGGCGAATGCTGCTCCCTCAGACAAGATCACCATTTGCCACGCCACGCATTCGGCGTCGAACCCCTACGTAGCGGTGACCATCAACTTGTCGGCGCTGTCCGGGCATATCGCCGACACCAACGACATCGTTCCTGCAAACGCAGGCGACTACATGCCCAACGGACAAAACCTCACCCCGGAAAACATCGCCATCCTCAACGCCGGTTGTAAGGTGGCCGGCCTGCCGGTGATTACCCCGACGGACCCGGTGACGAGCCCGCCGACGGATCCGGTGACGACCCCGCCTGCGGATCCGGTGACGACCCCGCCTGCGGATCCGGTGACGACCCCGCCTGCGGATCCGGTGACGAGCCCGCCGGTGACCACCCCGCCCGTGGAGCACGTGGAACCCGTCTCCACCCAGCCGGTCGTCACCCCCGCGGTTCCTCCGGTCGCTGCCCCTGCGGCGACCGTGCCCGCAGCCGTCACTCCGTCGGCAACTGTGCCCACAGCCGTCATTCCATCTGCGGCCGGTGCCGCAGCCACTCCGGACGCCCCCATCACCAACGTGGGCTACAACGTCCAGACGGCCGTTGGCGGCAAGGCAAACACAGGTATCCCCGCGTGGCTTGCCGGCCTGACTGGTCTCTTCAGTGCCGTGGCCGTGTTCGTAGTCGCGAGGAGCGGGGTGCGGGCCCGCAAGGCCAGGCACTAGGCAAAACCGGCCGGGTGCCGCACTACGATGGGCGGCACCCCGCCACCTGCTTCACTATCTCCAGGAGTGGTCATGGCCCGTCACCGCTTCACGCGGCAGCCTCACGCACTTCGCGTCCGTGGCCTGCTGATCTGTTCCAGGGATCTTCTCGTGTTGGCGATCTGCGCCGGAGGGCTGCTTGGTGTCTGGCTGGTCTATGGCGTATCCGGCCAGAACCCGGCCGCTTTCGACTCAGGGAATCGGGCGCTTTCGACGGCGGCTCCCGCGGGCAAAGCCGAGCCGAACCGCGCGGCGGTGGGCGCTCCTGCCACTGCGGCGGGAACGCACCTGCCCGCGGCGTCGGCCCCGGTGCAGATTACCTATCCGGCGGTTGGCCTGGATGTGCTGGTTCATCCGCTGCGACCGGACCCTGCTGGCGGGCAGAGCATCGAGCCGCCGGAAACGATGGACGGATATTGGCTCAGTCCCTTCGGTACCCCCGGAGCGGGATCGACGAATACCACTTACGTCATCGGGCACAGTTGGGAGG
Source organism: Arthrobacter sp. 01T428 (assembly GCF_056398685.1). Classification (NCBI taxonomy): domain Bacteria; kingdom Bacillati; phylum Actinomycetota; class Actinomycetes; order Micrococcales; family Micrococcaceae; genus Arthrobacter; species Arthrobacter sp. 01T428. The sequence goes on from NZ_JBFTPW010000001.1 coordinate 693,081, forward strand.
GGCTCGACGCGCCGTTCAACCACCTCAGCTATGCAGCAGCACCGGGGGACGAGCTCAAAGTCGTCACGGCAACGGGAGCGATGACATACAAAGTCGACTCCGTCACCACCTACACAAAATCGACTTTGAAAGACAGTCCCGTCTGGACAGCGGTGCCCAACCGCCTGGTCCTGATCAGCTGCTACACGCAGGACCTCTGGGGCAAGAATGTCGCGGTGGTAGCTTCACTTGTTCCAGGCCAGTAGCTTCTCCCGAGGCGCGCTCCGCATGGACTTCGATCGCTCAAATGGTGAGACGATTTTGACCAACATGTGGATGCGTTGGCAGTCTGAAAACATGAGTGCAACGCAACCCGCCGCAACGATCAACCTGGCTGTCATTCCCGGCGACGGCATTGGCCCCGAAGTCATTGCCGAAGCCCTCAAAGTCCTGGAAAAGGTTGTCGCCGAAGAAGGCGTCACCCTCGAGCAGACCGAATACAAGCTCGGAGCCCAGCACTGGCTTGAAACCGGCGAGACCCTCCCGGACGAGGTCCTGGCCGATCTGCGTACCCGCGATGCGATCTTGTTCGGCGCCGTCGGTGCGGCACCGGGGGACACCCGCATTCCTTCAGGCATCATCGAACGCGAAATGCTGCTCAAGCTCCGCTTCAGCCTTGACCACTTCGTGAACCTGCGCCCTTCGCGGCTCTACGGGACGGTGGGCAGCCCGCTGGCCAATCCCGGCGACATCGATTTCATCGTGGTCCGCGAAGGCACCGAGGGTCCGTACGTCGGCAACGGCGGTACGCTCCGCGGGGGCACCCCCCACGAGGTTGCCACCGAGGTATCGCTCAACACGGCCCACGGCGTCGAGCGCGTTGTCCGTGACGCCTTCCGCCGCGCCAGCGAGCGTCCCCGAAAGCACGTCACCCTCGTCCACAAGCACAACGTCCTGGTCTTCGCAGGCCACTTGTGGAAGCGCACCGTGGAGGCCGTGGCCAAGGAATTCCCCGAGGTCACCCACGATTACCTGCACATCGACGCCGCCACCATCTTCATGGTGACCGACCCCTCCCGCTTCGACGTGATCGTCACCGACAACCTCTTCGGAGACATCATCACTGACCTCGCCGCCGCCATCACCGGCGGGATCGGTCTCGCGGCCTCGGGCAACATCAACATGGACCGCACCGCGCCCTCCATGTTCGAACCCGTCCACGGCTCCGCCCCGGATATCGCCGGACAGCAGAAGGCGGATCCAACCGCCGCCATCCTGTCCGCGGCCTTGTTGCTGGACCACCTCGGCTACACGGGAGCCGCCCGCAGGATCGAAGCCGCCGTCGTCGCCGACATCGAAAGCCGCAACGGCGACAGCCGCAGCACCGCTGCCGTCGGCGATGCCATCGCTGCCGCGCTCTAGGGCCCGTACTGGCACTGAGGGTCTGTACCCGGGCGTAAGCTTTACTTGAATTATTTACTGCTGCCGTGGTCCGTCGCTGAACCATATCCTCCAAGAGATGGTTTGCTCTGCCTGGTAGCCGACTGGAGGAAACATGACTCAGACTGCCCACGGCGTCGAATTCAGCCAGCAGCTCTCGGAGACCCCGAAGTCTGCTGAGGAGCGTGCAGCTATCCTGGCAAACCCGGGATTTGGCGACTACTTCACCGACAACACCGTCATTGTCGACTACAGCGTCGACACCGAGGGCAAGGGCGGCTGGCACAGTGCCCGCGTCGAGGCCTACGGACCGATTTCCCTGGACCCTTCGGCGGCAGTGCTGCACTACGGCCAGGAGATCTTCGAAGGCCTCAAGGCATACCGCCACGCTGACGGCTCCGTTTGGACATTCCGTCCCGAGGCCAACGCCGCCCGCCTGAACAAGTCGGCACGCCGCTTGGCCCTCCCGGAACTGCCCGAGGAGTACTTCCTCGGCGCCATCCGCGAACTCGTGCAGGCGGACAAGGAATGGGTTCCGTCCGGCGACGGCGAAGCCCTGTACTTGCGTCCGTTCATGATCGCGACGGAAGCCTTCCTGGGTGTCCGCGCAGCCCGCGAGGTCTCCTTCCGGGTCATCGCTTCTCCGGCCGGCAACTACTTCGGCGGCGAACTCAAGCCGGTATCCATCTGGATCTCCCGTGAGTACGCGCGCGCCGGCCGCGGCGGCACCGGTGCAGCCAAGTGCGGTGGAAACTACGCCGCGTCCCTGATTGCCCAGATGGAAGCCGAAGAGAACGGCTGCAAGCAGGTCCTTTTCCTGGACCACTTCAACGACGACGCCGTCGAGGAACTCGGGGGCATGAACGTCTTCTTCGTCATGAAGGACGGCTCACTCGTCACTCCGGCACTCACCGGAACCATCCTCGAAGGCGTGACCCGTTCTTCCGTCATCCAGGTGGCGAAGGACATGGGCCGCGAGGTTTCCGAACGGAAGATCACCCTCGCCGAGTGGCGCGACGGCGTGGCCTCCGGCGAAATCGCCGAGGTCTTTGCTTGCGGAACCGCCGCCGTCATCACCCCCATCGGCGTCCTCAAGGACAAGACGGAGTTCATCGGTTCCGAGGACGCCAAGGCAGGTGAAACCACCATGGCCATCCGCGAGCAGTTGCTCGGCATCCAGACCGGAACGGTCGAGGACACGCACGGCTGGCTCACCCGACTGGCTTAAGTCCCCACCGGCTCCCAAGCCTCGCAAGCGTGGCTTGGGTCCCTCGCCGGAGTGGGCCCTGTCTTGGAAAATGCCCGACGGCGGCCTCCCACCCTGGTGGCAGGGTCGCCGTCGCCGTTAACCAGTGAGCTGGTTGTTACCGGTGCTGGCTTGCTGGATCCGCGGTCCGATGAGCGCTTCCATCTTGGCCTGCAGATATTGCTGGCCCGCAGCGGATGGGTGGTCGCCGTCGGGACCAATGAGCTCCGCGGCATCGTCCATGATCCAGCCGAGGTCGATCGGATCAACGAAGTGCGCGCCGGCTTTCAGGGCAGCGGCCTTGTCCTGGTCGCGGATGTCGAGCCTTTCGGCTTCGGGCGTGCTCGTGTACGACGGCGGCCCGACCACGACGATGTCGGCTTGGGGAGCGCGGGACTTGACTGAGGCGAACGCCCGCGTGGCCGCAGCCTCGGTTTCTCCTGCGGCCGTTCCCATATCGTTTTCGGAACCAAAGAACAGCACCAGGCGGGTCTCGTCGGTTACCGCTGTGTCCACTTGGGAACCGAAGGTCGATCCGTCCTCGCCGACACTGACGTAGCCGCTGCCATCCCGTGCGGCATTGACGATGGTCGCTTGGAGCTGTTGAAAGCCGGGATCGTTCTCCACCAGCTTTGGCCAGGCCTCGTCAGGCGAGGTGCCGTGACCCGTGCTGAGGGAGTCTCCGATGATCACCACGGTGGGCTGGGCCGCGGCGGACCGTGGTCCGGTGTCGGAGGAACAGGCGCTGAGGAGTGCGAGGACGGAAAGGCAGGCGGTGGCGATCGCCGTCGTCGTCCGGAGAAGTTCTCTTCGTCGGGTGTGATTCCGCCCCAATTCGGCTCCTCCTCCGCAACTGTCCACATGTATCCGTCCCAGTTCCTTGGCACCATGTTACGTCGTGTGCCGTGCCTGCCTCTTGCTTCCTGGCTCGCGGAACCGGGCTTCCCGTCCAAGGTCCCGCCACTTGGCGTGTGCCAAGATGGAGAAGTGAATCCGGTCAATGACGCCACTTTCCAGAACAGCAGCCACCTCACCCGCTCGCGGCTCGCGCCTAATCCGGGTCCGATGAGCCTTGACGGCACCAACTCGTACGTCATTGCCGCGCCGGACGCTGCTGGAGTGGTCGTCGTGGATCCCGGGCCGCTCGACGAATCGCACCTCGCGGCCCTGGCCACCGCGGGGCCTGTGGAGCTCGTTCTCATCACCCATTGCCACAAGGACCACACCGAGGCCTCTGCGGTGTTCCACGAACTCACCGGCGCGCCCGTCCGTGCGGCGGATCCCGCCTATTGCCACGGCGGCGAGCCGTTGCGCGGTGGCGAGGTCATCGAGGCCGGAGGCGTTGAGATCCGGGTTCTTGCCACGCCGGGCCATACCTCGGACTCAGTCTGCTTCCACCTTCCGGGCGACGGACCGGACGGCTCGGTGCTGACGGGCGATACCATCCTGGGGCGGGGCACCACCGTCCTGGACTATCCTGACGGACGGCTGGGGGATTACCTCTCCAGCCTCGACAAGCTCGAAAGCCTCGGTCCGGCGACGCTGTTGCCCGCACACGGCCCCGTCCTGCCAGCCGTCGACGCCGTGTGCCGCGAGTACCGGGCCCACAGGGAGATGCGCCTGGACCAAATCCGTGAAGCACTCGCGCGGCTCGGCGCCCAAGCCGAAGTCCAAGCTGTCACCGATGCGGTGTATCCCGACGTCGATCCTTCCGTGCGCTGGGCAGCTGAAACTTCGGTGGCGGCGCAATTGGACTATCTGCGCGGCTAGCAGGCACCTCTTCAGTGCGCGCATAGCGGCCGCCGGCGGACGGTACGCTAGAACCCATGCGTATCGCCCGGTTTGTTGTTGATTCTGATCCCGTCTACGGCGTCGTTGAAGGTGAGCCAGGCAGTGAAATGATCACTGTCATCCACGGCGACCCCTTCTTCAACGGCGTCGAGCGGACCTCGGTCCGCCACAAGCTGGAGGACGTTCGCCTTCTGGCCCCGATTATTCCCCGCAGCAAGGTCATCGGCGTCGGACGGAACTTCGCCGAGCATGCCCGGGAACTCGGTAATGAAGTTCCGCAGCACCCCTTGCTGTTCCTGAAACCGAATACCGCCGTCGTTGGCCCCAACGATCCGATCGTGTTGCCTGAGTTCTCGGAGGAAGTCTCCTTCGAAGCGGAACTCTGCGTCGTCATCGGCCGCATTTGCAAGGACGTGCCCGAGGACCGCGTGGACGACGTCATTTTCGGTTACACCTGCGGCAACGACCTCACGGCCCGCGACGTCCAGAAGACGGACCTGCAGTGGGCGCGTGCCAAGGGCTTTGACACCTCCGCGCCGCTCGGCCCGTGGATCGAGACGGAACTCGATCCCGAAGACCTGGCCATCAAGGGCTGGCTCAATGGCGAACTTCGCCAGGACGGCAGCACGAACCAGATGATCCGCAGCGTGCGCGAGCTGGTGTCGATCGTTTCGCAGGCTTTCACCCTGCTTCCGGGTGATGTCATCATGACCGGGACTCCTGCCGGCGTCGGGCTGGTCCAGGAGGGCGACCGCTACGAGATCGAGATCGAAGGCATCGGCCGCTTGTCCAACCCGGTAGTCCGCCGCTAAGAGGCTCGGCGTTCCGCCCAGCCGGTCGCTCTGGACCCGCTGGCACTGGGCATTCCGCCCACCGCCACGGGGTAAAGTTGGAACCACTATGACTACTGTTGCTGCGCCGAACTCTGCCGCCATTCCCGCCGTGAACGCCGAAACCCCGGTCCGCGTCCGGTTCTGCCCCTCACCTACGGGAACTCCGCACGTTGGGTTGATCCGCACGGCCCTCTTCAACTGGGCCTACGCGCGGCATACGGGTGGCAAGCTGATTTTCCGGATCGAGGACACCGATTCGGCCCGCGACAGCGAGGAGAGCTACCACCAACTGCTTGACGCGTTGAAGTGGCTCGGCATCGACTGGGACGAGGGCGTCGAGGTTGGCGGGCCGCACGAACCGTACCGCCAGTCGCAGCGCAGCGACATGTACCAGGACGTCATCGCCAAGCTCAAGGCCGGCGGTCACATCTATGAGTCGTACTCCACTCCCGAGGAGATCGAAGCACGGCACCGCGCCGCAGGGCGGGATCCGAAGCTCGGCTACGACGGCTTTGACCGGCACGTCACCGAGGAACAGCTCGCCCAGTACAAGGCCGAGGGCCGCAATGCCGTGCTGCGCCTGCGCATGCCGGACGAAGACCTGACCTTCAACGACCTTGTGCGCGGGGAGATCACGTTCAAGGCGGGATCCGTGCCTGACTTCGCTGTGGTGCGTGCCAATGGAGCTCCGCTGTACACGCTCGTGAACCCCGTGGACGATGCACTCATGGGCATCACGCACGTCCTCCGCGGCGAGGACCTGCTCAGCTCCACTCCCCGGCAGATCGCCCTCTACCGCGCGCTTTACGCCATCGGCGTGGCTGAGTACATGCCCGAGTTCGGCCACCTTCCCTATGTCATGGGCCAGGGCAACAAGAAGCTTTCCAAGCGCGATCCGGAATCCAGCCTGTTCCTGCACCGTGAACGTGGGTTCATCCGTGAAGGATTGCTCAATTACCTGTCACTCCTGGGCTGGTCGCTGAGCGCCGATGAGGATATCTTCACCGTGGAGCAGCTCGTGGCCAACTTCGATATCCACGATGTCCTGGGCAACCCTGCGCGCTTCGATATCAAGAAGGCCGAGGCCATCAACGGTACGCACGTGCGCATGCTCACGCCCGAGGACTTCCGTCAGAGGCTCGTGCCGTACCTGCGTGCCGCAGGTTTCGTGGGGGAGATCCTGACTCCGCGCCAGGAAGAGATCCTTGCCGAGTCCGCGCCGCTGGTCCAGGAACGAATCACCCTGCTGGGCGAAGCTCCCGAGATGCTCGCCTTCCTGTTCAAGAAGGACGACGCGATCGACATCGCCGAGGACGCCCGCAAGGGACTTCCCGAGAACCTGGTCGAGGTGCTGGACGCCGCGTTGGTTGCGCTGGAACCCCTCGCCGACTGGACAGCGGAAAGCATCCAGGCAGCGCTCAAGCAAGCGTTGGTGGAAGGTCTTGGGATCAAGCCGCGCCTCGCGTTCGGCCCGGTGCGCACGGCAATCTCCGGCCGCCGCATCTCGCCGCCGCTGTTCGAATCGATGGTCATCCTGGGCAAGGATTCCTCGCTCACCCGCCTGCGCGCGTTCCGCGGCTAGTTCAGGCACTCCGTGATCAACGCACTTCATGAGTCATTCGGCACGGTCCGCGGTGTCCTGTTCGACATCGACGACACCCTGGTGGACCTTGAGTACGCCATGACCACGGCCTTGCGTGACGTGAGCGAACACCTCCTGCCCGGCCTGGACCAGGCCGGGTGGGAGAAGTTCGGACGGATCTTCACGCACGAAACCACGCATTTCTATGACCGGTACCTAGCCGGTGAATTGACGTTCAACGAGCAGCGGCTCCTCCGTGGCCGCGCGGCCCTTGGGCATTTCGGCGTGGAGCTCGGGGGAGAGGACTCCCACACGTGGCTCAATGACTACTCGCGCCTACAGCCCAGTTATGTCAGGGCGTTCAGCGACGTCCTGCCCGTCCTCGACGCTCTCGACGCCGCGGGCATCCCCTACGGCGCCGTGAGCAACAACGTTCACGACTACCAGCGGGTCAAGCTCGATAGCGCGGGGCTTGCCCGGGTCTCGGTCCTTGTCGGAACGGACACCGTAGGCGTGCCCAAGCCGGACCCCGCCATTTACCTGGAAGGGGTCCGTCGCTTGGGCACCACCCCGGCCGAGACCCTTTTTGTGGGAGACAACCGCCTTCTCGACGCCGACGGCGCCACTGCTGCCGGATTGCTGGGCATCTGGTTGAATCGCACTGGTGAGCTCGCCTCCGACTTTTCCGGCCGGGAAATAGACTCCTTGACCCGACTGCTCGCCTGAAGCTCTGCAGCTAAGCCCCCAGCCGGAACTTCCGCAGGAACACGAACGTTCCGATGGAACCCGCTCCCAGGACGCCCACAAGTCCGAGCGCCGTGCCGGTATCCGACTTTTCAGCCATGCTCGACGGCGACACCGCCGCAGCTCCTTGATGCAGTTCCGCGGTGCCCGCCGCGATCCGCGCATTTCCGTCCGCGAGTTTGTCGGCACCGGTGGACAACTGGGCTGAGCCTGCTGCCAGTTTGGCGTTTCCATCGGACAACTTGGAGGCGCCCGCTGCCAACGCAGTGGAACCGTCAAGAAGACCGGGTGAGGAAGGATCAGCAGGGCTGCCCTTGATCCCTGTCATCAGCGAGTCCGTGCCTGCAGCCAAGCGGGACGTGCCGTCCGTCATGCTGGCGGTGGCTTTGAGGAGGCCCGGATGCTCAGGGTCGCCAGGTACGCCGTCCATGCCCACGCGGATCTTCGCGGTTCCATCGGCGAGCATTTGGGTTCCCAGAACCACGCCCGGGGACGCCGGATCCTGGCTGTTGAGCTTCTGGGCGAGGATGGCGAAACCGTCCGCCAGTTTGCCGTTCCCTGCTGCCAGCTTCCCGGTGCCGTCGGCGAGCCGTCCGGTGCCGGCGTGCAGTTGCGCCGCTCCGGCCGAAAGCTGGCCAGCTCCGGCCTGCAATTGCGAGGCTCCGGCGTCAAGGCGGTGCGCGCCGTCGTTGAGCGCATTGATCTGGGCCTTCAGCGTTGCCAGGGGCACCACGCCCTGGATACCGTTGGCGGCGTCGGCGAGCTGCTGGAGCCCCTGGGCCAACGCAGCGGAACCGGTTCCCTTGGTGGGATCGTCTCCGGCACCCGGGTAGCCTTTCAGCTGGTCGGTGCCCGCCGCGAGCCTGGAAGCACCTGCATCGAGTTGGGCGGCACCGGAGTTGAGCTGGGCGGCTCCGCTGTTGAGCTGGTTCGCACCGTTGTTTAGTTGGGTGGCGCCGTCTCCGAGATTGTTTTCAGCATTGCCGCCCGGCGTCGGAGTCAGTGCCGCTGAAAGCTGCAGGGCACCCGCCGCGAGCTTCTGTGCGCCGTCGTCCACTTTGTAGACTCCCGGCGCAAGCTTGGCGTTGACGTCATTCTGGATTTTCACGGCCCCAGTTGCGAGTTTGTCGGCTCCGTCCTTCAACTGCTGGGCTCCCGGGGCTAGTTTGCCTTGGATTCCGTTTTGGACTTTTGAGGCGCCATCAGCCAGCTTGGCCGCACCTGTCCCGGCTTCCGCAGCTCCACCCGCAAGCCTTGCCGCGCCGTCCTTGAGCTGGCCTGCGCCGGCGGATGCCTGGCCTGCGCCGTCATTCAGCTGCGCCGACCCCGCCGCGATCTTCCCAATGACCAGGGTGTAGAAGCCGAGGAGCGCGATCAACAGGAGTGCGAGCACGGCAATGGCGATTATCTGGGCACGGCTCCGCGTTCTGGTGGCAGTTGCAGGGTTCGGTGTCATGGGCAATTCCTCTCGATGACTTTCCCGACAGCGGCGCTGCTGCCAGGGATCCCCCCATGTGACGCAGCTAACAGGCGACCCGGCCTGTAGCTGTGCCACGAAACAAGTGCGTGGCGTTGGTTACCGATTGGTAACTTACCGAGAGTAAAGCTAAGACCCTGCCGATTGCAAGGGTTTTTTCGATGTCGTCATCCTTGCCGGGGGATTGTCGAGGTGCGCATCGGGCGGGCGCGGGCGTGCGCGGTCGATTTGTGTGCATCGAAAGTCTCGGGTAAAGTAATTACTCGTGCTGAGGGGCACGGAGCGAAGGTTTACGCCATCGAATCCGGCCTAAAAGCGCCAATGGGATATGGTGTAATTGGCAACACTACGGTTTCTGGTACCGTCATTCTAGGTTCGAGTCCTGGTATCCCAGCTCTGAATAATCCGCGAATTTGCGCGGGAATTTGGAGTTTCAAAACGGTTCGCCGATTTGAAACAATGCTGGATGTATGAAATACTCATTCAGCTTGAATGCCGGAAGCGGTATTCAATATGGCAGTAAAACAAAGTGCAAGGCCCCATCGTATAGCGGCCTAGTACGCCGCCCTCTCACGGCGGTAACGCGGGTTCGAATCCCGCTGGGGTCACAAAATGAATCCCCCGGAACCATCAGGTTCCGGGGGATTTTTCTTTGCCCAAAGTTCGTGTGGATTTCTCCCCTCAATAAAGGGGGAGCAGTACGGCTGGCAGCTCAGGTGGTCTTCTGAAGGGCCTCTGCAGCATCCCTGACCTTGATGAGCGTGCGGAGGTTCCGCGTGGTGGTGCTCGCCTTGTAGCGGGTCTTCGCGGAGAGCTTGCTGAAGGGGCTGTCCAAGGTTCCTCCCGCCGGGGCTAGCCACGCCGTCGCCTCGGGACCCAGCCGGACTTGCTCGACGCCGCCCTGCCCTGGTGCGCCGAGGGCCGCGCCGGCGTTGAATAGTTCGTCCAGCATGGCCGCGTCCGAGGCGAGCGTGATGTAGCTGTGCGTGGTTTTATCGTCTGCCGGATAGGGGCAGGCTTCCACTAGTTCGGCAACCCTTTCGGAGCTCAGGACCACCACCCAGGCGTCGTAGCCAAATGCCGACCTCAAGCACTTTTCGAATTCGTCCTTGACTCCCGCTGCGTCGAGCTCGCTCCGGAGCACCACGTTGCCGCTGGCCAGCAAGGTCTTGACGTCGGTGAAGGGGTACGCCTTCAGGGCTGCTTTGAGGTCGGCCATCTTGATGTTGATCCCGCCCACGTTGATCCCGCGCAGGAACACGGCAAAGCTGTTCATGCGCCTACCCTACCTGCGCCCGTCTGCAGGAGGGGCGCAGACGGGGAGGCTGGCGGGAAACGGGAAGCGCTTAGTCGTTGTTCTTGCGCAGGGCTTCGGTCAGTACCCGGGCGGCGTTGCAGACGACTTCGGCATGCAGGCGTCCGGGCTGGCGGGTCAGGCGCTCGATGGGGCCGGAGATGGACACCGCAGCAATGACCCGGCCGGAAGGGCCCCGCACGGGTGCGGAGACCGAGGCGACTCCAGGCTCGCGTTCGCCGAGGCTCTGGGCCCAGCCCCGGCGTCGTACTCCTGCCAGCACTGTCGGCGTGAACCGGGCGTTCTGAAGCCCGTCCAAGAGACGGTCGTGGTCTTCCCATGCCAGCAGGATCTGGGCGGCGGAGCCGGCCTTCATGGAGAGCTGTGTGCCTACGGGAATGGTGTCGCGCAGGCCGATCGGACGTTCGGCCGAGGCAACGCAGACGCGCCAGTCGCCCTGGCGTCGGAAGATCTGGGCGCTCTCTCCGGTGGCGTCGCGCAACTGGATCAAGACGGGGCCTGCGGAAGCGATGAGCCGGTCTTCGCCGGCTGCCGAAGCAAGCTCGACAAGGCGGCTGCCGAGGACAAAACGCCCTTGGATGTCGCGGCTCACGAGGCGGTGGTGGACGAGCGCCAGCGCAAGGCGGTGCACCGTGGGGCGGGCCAGCCCTGTTGCCGCCACAAGTTGAGCCAAGGTGGTTGGCCCCGCCTCAAGTGCGTCGAGCACCTGGGCCGCTTTATCGATGACGCCGACTCCACTAGAATTGTCCATGTAATGATATTGCCGTCTCAATATCTGAGATGCAAGTTGTTTCACTGGCGCAGTTCGGATCACTGATGTTCAGTGGAAGTAGTCAAGCCAACCGCAGTGAAGGGAGCAGGCCGTGGGAAAGACACTGGCCGAGAAAGTTTGGGATGCGCACGTGGTGCGCAAGGGCGAAGGCGAAGGAGCCAACGCCCAGCCCGATCTTCTGTTCATCGACCTGCACCTCGTGCATGAGGTGACCTCCCCGCAGGCCTTTGAGGGCTTGCGCCTTGCTGGACGACCCCTGCGCCGCCCGGACCTCACGATCGCCACGGAGGACCACAACACTCCGACCCTGGACATCGACAAGCCGATTGCCGATCTGACCAGCCGCACCCAGATCCAGACCTTGCGGAACAACTGCAAGGAGTTCGGAGTCCGCCTGCACTCGCTCGGCGACGCCGAGCAGGGCATTGTGCACGTTGTCGGACCCCAGCTGGGCCTCACCCAGCCCGGCATGACGGTTGTCTGCGGCGATTCACACACCTCGACCCACGGCGCCTTCGGAGCACTCGCCATGGGTATCGGCACTTCCGAGGTGGAACACGTCATGGCCACCCAGACGCTGTCCCTCAAGCCGTTCAAGACCATGGCCATCAACGTTGAAGGCACCCTGCGTCCGGGCGTTTCGGCGAAGGACATCATCCTTGCAGTCATTGCCAAGATCGGCACCGGCGGCGGGCAGGGCTACGTCCTGGAGTACCGCGGCTCGGCCATCCGGGCGCTCTCCATGGATGCCCGCATGACCATCTGCAACATGTCCATCGAGGCCGGCGCCCGCGCTGGCCTGGTGGCCCCGGACCAGACGACGTACGACTACATGTACGGCCGCCCGCACGCCCCCCAGGGCGACGAGTGGGATGCCGCCGTCGAATACTGGAACACGCTGCACACCGACGACGACGCAACTTTCGACGTCGAGGTGGACCTCGACGCCGATACCTTGGAGCCGTTCGTGACCTGGGGGACCAACCCGGGCCAGGGCATTTCGCTCAACGAGGCAGTGCCGTTCCCCGCGGACTTCGGTGACGAGAACGCCAAGCTGGCTGCCGAGCGCGCGCTGCAGTACATGGGCCTCGAAGCCGGGACGCCCATGAAGGACATCCGGGTGGACACGGTCTTCCTCGGATCCTGCACGAACTCCCGCATCGAGGACCTCCGGGCCGCCGCCGATGTCATACGCGGGCGCGAAAAGGACCCCAAGGTCCGCATGCTCGTGGTCCCCGGCTCGGCACGCGTCCGCCTTGAAGCCGAAGCCGAGGGCCTGGACAAGGTGTTCAAGGAATTCGGCGCTGAATGGCGCTTCGCCGGTTGCTCCATGTGCCTGGGCATGAATCCGGACCAGCTGGAACCGGGGGAGCGCTGTGCCTCCACCTCGAACCGCAACTTCGAAGGACGCCAGGGCAAGGGCGGACGTACCCACCTGGTTTCGCCGGTAGTCGCCGCAGCCACGGCAGTCCGCGGAACGCTGAGCTCGCCTTCGGACCTGGAGCCCGCCTCTGTTTCCGCATCCACCACCACCGACGCCGCCTAGGAGGGCCCCATGGAAAAGTTCACCACCCACACCGGCATCGGTGTCCCGCTGCGCCAGAGCAATGTGGACACGGACCAGATCATTCCCGCGGTCTACTTGAAGCGGATTACGCGTACCGGTTTCGAGGACGCCCTGTTCTCGGCGTGGCGGAAGGACCCGTCCTTCATCCTCAACCAGGAACCCTTCAACGCCGGCTCCGTACTGGTGGCGGGACCCGATTTCGGTACCGGTTCATCCCGCGAGCACGCAGTCTGGGCGCTGAAGGACTACGGCTTCAAAGCCGTGCTCTCGTCCCGGTTCGCGGATATTTTCCGCGGCAACTCGGGAAAGCAAGGCCTCCTGGCGGCCGAGCTTGCCCAGGACGACATCGAGCTCATCTGGAAAGTCCTTGAAAACGCGCCCGGCACCGAAGTCAAGGTGGACCTCGTGTCCAAGACCGTTGAGTGCGGAAACGTCGTCGCACCTTTCGAGATCGATGACTACACCCGCTGGCGCCTCCTCGAGGGCCTGGATGACATCGGACTGACGCTCCAGCACGAGGAAGACATCACGGCCTACGAGGCCACAAGGCCTTCCTTCAAACCGAAAACCCTGCCGGCACGCACCCAGTAGCGCGAACCGAGCAGCTTCCGTACCTTGAAAGGACCGGTGCACCCGAAAGAACGGGTGCGCCGGTCCTTTCCGTGTGCGTGACGCGTTTCGCGGGATGTGGCCATGGCCTGATCCCGGCGTTGTGCAGCGTCATGGTTGTCGTTGGGGTTGGAATGAGGGGTTATCCATGGATCGGGCACGAACGCGGGGTCACTTACGGCCCATGCCGGGCGGCAACATGGGCCGTAAGCGACCCCGCGTCGCTGAAAGCCGGCCTTCGCCGCGCCCCGGCATTTCGAATCGGTAACGTCAGCTTTTATGCTTAGCTGGAGCCTTCGTAAGTGTGGGGGCATCAACTCGTGAGGAAACCGGTATAGATGAGTAGTGTTCTGACAATCCGCGGCGGCGTCCCTTTGACTGGCCGCGTCACCGTCAGAGGTGCCAAGAACCTTGTTCCCAAGGCCATGGTGGCTTCCCTCCTCGGCAACGAACCGTCGGTGCTGCGGAACGTCCCGGAAATCAAGGACGTCGAGGTGGTCACCAGCCTCTTGCAGCTCCACGGCGTGACTGTGCAGAAGGATCCCGTCACCGGCGATCTCACTCTGGATCCCAAGAATGCGAAGACAGCGTCCAGCACCGCGATCGACGCGCACGCCGGGGACTCCCGTATCCCGATCCTGCTCTGCGGTCCCTTGATCCATGCGATCGGAGAAGCTTTCATTCCCGATCTCGGTGGCTGCAAGATCGGCGACCGGCCCATCGACTACCACCTGAACGTGCTCCGCCAGTTTGGCGCCGTCGTCGAAAAGCGCCCGGGCGGCATCCACATCTCCGCTCCCAAGGGACTTCACGGCGCCAAGATCTCACTCCCGTACCCGTCGGTGGGAGCCACGGAACAGGTCCTGCTGAGTGCCACCCGCGCCGAGGGCATCACCGAACTCAGCGGTGCCGCCACCGAACCCGAAATCATCGACCTCATCGCTGTGCTGCAGAAGATGGGTGCCATCATCAGCGTCCAGACCGATCGCACCATCCGGATCGAGGGCGTTCGGGACCTGGGTGGCTACGACCACCGCGCACTGGCAGACCGCAACGAATCGGCGTCGTGGGCTTCGGCTGCCTTGGTGACCCGGGGAGACATCTTCGTGGAGGGCGCTTCCCAGCGGGACATGATGACGTTCCTCAACACCTACCGCAAGGTGGGCGGCGGAATGGACATCCGCGAGGACGGCATCCGTTTCTACCACCCTGGCGGAAAGCTGAGCCCGCTCGTCCTTGAGACGGATGTGCACCCGGGCTTCATGACCGACTGGCAACAGCCCCTGGTGGTCGCCCTGACCCAGGCTGAAGGCGTGTCGATCGTCCACGAAACCGTGTACGAAAACCGCTTCGGCTTCACCGACGCCCTGACCCGCATGGGCGCAACCATCCAGGTCCACCGTGAATGCCTCGGAAGCGTGCCCTGCCGCTTCGGCCAGCGCAACTTCCTGCACTCCGCCGTCGTCTCAGGACCCACTCCGCTCAGGGGAACCGACATCGACATCCCCGACCTCCGTGGCGGATTCAGCCACCTCATTGCGGCGCTCGCCGCGACCGGCACGTCCAGGGTGACCGGGATCGACATCATCAACCGCGGCTACGAGCGCTTCACCGAAAAGCTCGCCGGCCTGGGCGCCGATTTCGACCTCACCGAATCCAAGTAACGGGGGACACCTTGAAGGAATCGGCCCAGAGCCGTGCCATGTTCGCTGTTCTTGCGGGACTTGCACGACCGCTCATGAACGTCCTCATGGCAAAGAAGTGGGAGGGGACCGACAAGCTTCCCGCGGGTGGCTTCATCGCCGCCCCGAACCACTGCACCGAGATCGACCCCATCGTCGTGGGGCACATGCTCTACAACATGAAGCGTCCGCCGCATTTCCTCGCGAAGGCGGGCCTCTTCAAGGCGCCGGTCCTCGGCAGCCTGTTGCGCGCCACGAACCAGATTCCCGTGGAGCGCTCGACGACGGGGGCGAACCGCTCGTTGCAAGCCGCCCAGGAAGTGGTGGATGCCGGCGGCGCCATCATCATCTATCCGGAGGGTACCCTGACGCGCGATCCGGATTTGTGGCCGATGAAGGGCCACACGGGAGCTGCCCGCCTGGCAATCCAGACGGGTGCCCCTGTGGTTCCCATTGCCCATTGGGGTGCCCATGAGGTGTTTCCCCGTTACGCCAAACGCCTGCACGTGTTCCCGCGGAAGACATCCCGCATCCTGGTAGGCGATCCCGTGGACCTCAGCGCTTTCCAGGGCCGGCCGCTGGACCGGGCCACCCTGGTTGAGGCTACGGACATCATCATGGTTGCCATCACGGAGCTTCTTGCTACCTTGCGCGGGGAAGAACCGCCCAAGGAACGCTGGGACCCTGCTGCCCACAATCAGTCGAAGCACGGCCGCTTCCAAGCGACTGAGGGAACCGCGGGCACCGATGGCACGGACGGACTGAAGTGACTTCCGGGGAAGAACTCATCGCCGACAAAGGCGTTGTGGCTGTGCTTGGCGCGGGATCCTGGGGTACGACGTTCGCGAAGGTCCTGGCTGATGCTGCACTTGCGAGCGGTGCGGAGCGCAGTATCCGCATTTGGGGCCGGCGGGACGAAGTGGTCGACCAGATCAACGCGGAGCACCGCAACACGCAGTACCTGAAGGACATTGCACTGCCGGACTCCATCACGGCTTCAACGGATGTGGCCGAGGTCCTTGCGGGCGCCGGAATCGTGATCCTCGCCGTGCCGGCGCAGTCGCTTCGGCTTCAACTGCGCAAATGGAAACCGCTCGTGGCACCCGGCGCCGTAGTCGTTTCCCTCATGAAGGGCCTTGAACTCGGTACGGATTCCCGCATGAGCGAAGTCATTTCCGAGGAACTCGACATTCCGCAGGAACGCGTGGCCGTTGTTTCGGGACCCAACCTGGCAATGGAGATCGCCCGCCAGGAACCGACAGCCTCTGTGGTGGCCTGCAGCGACGAAGCCACGGCTGCATCGTTCGCGCTCTACTGCACCGCGCCGTACTTCCGCCCCTACACGAGCAACGACGTGGTCGGCGTCGAAATCGGGGGAATCGTGAAAAACGTCATTGCCCTTGCCGTCGGTATCTGCGAAGGCAAGCAAATGGGCGACAATACCAAGGCGTCCGTGATCACTCGCGGCCTCGCGGAGACATCGAGGCTGGCTCTTGCCCTGGGCGGCGAAGCGCGCACGATGGCCGGACTTGCCGGACTGGGAGACCTCGTGGCTACCTGTTCTTCGCCCTTGTCCCGAAACCACACGGCCGGGCGGTTGCTCGGCGAAGGTTTGACCCTTGAACAGGTCACCGAGCACATGACTCAGACGGCGGAAGGCATCAAATCCGGGTACGCTGTCTACGAACTAGCCGGGAAACTCGGTGTCGACATGCCGATCACCGCGGCCGTTGTGGCCGTCCTCGAAGGCAAACTGTCCGTTGATGAACTTGGGCCCAGACTCCTGGCCCGCTCCCTGAAGTCCGAAGGCGATTACTGACCGTGACCGAAGAATCCCTGTCTGCCGAAACCGCTGAGTCCGCCGGAACAACCGCTTCTGCCGGAACTGCCGGGTCCGCGAAGCCGGCCAAACATCGGCGGCCCAGCGTCGCCGTGCTCTTTGGTGGCCGATCCAGCGAGCACGCGGTCAGCTGCGTGACGGCGGCCGGCGTTATGGGCGCCATCGACAAGAGCAAGTACGACGTCGTCCCCATAGGGATAGCCAAGTCGGGCCAGTGGGTGATTCCCTCGGCTGACATCAGCCAGTGGTCGCTGAGCGCCTCGGCCTTGCCTGAAGTGCTGCCTTCCGGCAAGACCGTAACCCTCGCCGAGGTGGGCGGAGCCCACCAATTGATCGTCACGGCGCCAAATGCGGTGCCCGAGGAACTGGGCTCCGTGGACGTCGTCTTTCCGCTCCTGCACGGCCCGTGGGGCGAAGACGGCACCATCCAGGGCCTCTTGGAGCTCTCGGACACCCGCTACGTTGGAGCGGGAGTCCTCGCATCCGCCGTCGGCATGGACAAGCACTACATGAAGGTCGTTTTCGAGGCCGCCGGGCTTACCGTGGGACAGTATGTCGCCGTCACTGACCGCGAATGGATCAACGACGCCGAAGCCGTGCGCAAGCGCGTGGACCGTCTCGGCTTTCCCGTCTTCGTGAAGCCCGCCCGCGCCGGTTCCTCGATGGGAATTTCCAAGGTTGATTCGATGGACGATTTGGATGCCGCCATCGAAGAAGCACGGCGGCACGACCTCAAGCTGGTGATCGAGGCCGGCATTGTTGGCCGCGAAATCGAGTGCGCAGTCCTTGAAGGACGTGGCACTGCGGCCCCGCGAACCTCCATGCCGGGGGAAATCGCCGTCGCTCCAGGAGAACACGAGTTCTACGACTTCAACGCCAAATATGTGGAGGACGGCGCAGCAGCCCTTAGCTGCCCGGCCGACATTCCCGACGAGGCTATTGCGCGCGTCCGCGAGCTCGCGGCGGCCGCGTTCGATGCGGTCGGTGCCGAAGGCCTCAGCCGCGTGGACTTTTTCTACACTCCGGACGGCGAACTTATCATCAACGAGATCAACACCATGCCCGGATTCACCCCGAAGAGCATGTATCCGCAAATGTGGGCGGCTTCCGGGTTGGGCTATGCCGAGTTGATCGACGAACTCATCTACCTGGCGCTCAACCGCAAAACCGGCCTGCGCTAATAGCCGGCCGGCGCCGACGACCGGCCTGGGCTGAGCCTGCTACTTGCCGGGGGTGCTCGTGGGCAGGTTCTGCAGCAGCTCAGGCTGGCCGACGCATTTGCGCACGGCCTTGATTTTCGCCGCCGCAGGCGCCAGATCGGCAAGGACCGTGGCGGAGCTGATCTTGTTCGGGTCCATGAGGATTTCCGTGGCGGGCTCGCGCCCGTACGTGGTCAGGGTCCATACCGGGTCGCCTTCCTTGATGACCCAGTCGACGTCGTTGACGGTGACGCAGCGGTCGGTGGTGGGGCCGGGGACGTTGACGCCGCAACGCAGAATCAACACCGACGGGTCGCCCCATGCCGCCGTGGCCTGGCTATTGGTCTTCCGCAGGGCGGCGTCGCCGATGGTGTCCGGGAGCGACACCATCATGGGCGCGCAGGCAGCATTCGGCGCATCGGCCGCGGGCTTCACGTCGACCACGGGGGAGCAGGCTGCAAGGGCAAGCACCGAAGCCGCCGCGGCTGTCAAGGAACAGAGGGCGCGGACGTACACAGCGGCTTTCGTTTGATGCATTGATCAAGCCTATCGCGGCTGCGGCGAGCCGAGGATCGGGGAAGCGGGCGCCACGGACAGCTCTTTGTTGTCGGCGGTTCGCGATAGCGTAGAGCTGTGTCCAAAGAACAACAGACTGTCGGTGAGCTCTCCGAAGGCGAGCTCCTCGCGCGCATCTTTCCGCGCCTGAACCACAGCAACAGCGTGCTGCTCGGGCCGGGGGATGACGCCGCAGTCGTCGCCGCCCCGGATGGCCGGACCCTCATTTCCATCGACACCCAGACCCAGGACCAGGACTTCCGCCTGGAATGGAACAACGGATACCGGACTACAGGCTATGACGTCGGCTGGAAATCGGCAGCCCAGAATCTCAGCGACATCAACGCAATGGGTGGTACCGCCGTCTCCCTCGTCGTCAGCTTGACCATGCCGCCCGGCACCCCGGTGCAGTGGGTCGTGGACTTCGCGGATGGCCTCACGGCCGGCATCGTCGGCTTGGGGGCTGCCGATTGTTCGGTTGCCGGGGGAGACCTGGGCCGCGGCCGCGAAATCGCGGTGACCGTCGCCGTCGTCGGGACAATGCACGGACTCCCTGCTGTCTTGCGGTCCGGGGCCCGGCCGGGAGACATTCTGGCCCTTGCCGGAACTGTTGGACGTGCCGCAGCCGGTCTGGCCCTGCTCGAAAGCACCATACCCGTAGGCAAGCTGGACGCCGCCCAGCGCGCACTCATGGACAGCCAGTGCCGGCCGCAGCCGCCCCTCGCCGCAGGCCCGCAGGCTGCCAAGGCAGGAGCGACGGCCATGATGGACGTCTCCGACGGGCTCTTGCGCGACGGCTCCCGCCTCGCCGAAGCCAGCGGCGTCGCGCTCGACCTCGATCCCATCGCGCTCAAGGCACTCGCCGCACCCTTGGAAGCTGCCTCGGCTCCCCTTGGCCGCGATCCCATGGACTGGATCCTGGGCGGGGGAGAGGACCACGGCCTGCTGGTGACATTTCCAGCAGATGTTCAGCTACCTTCCGGCTTCACTGCGATAGGCTCGATCCAGGCCGTTGCCGAAGGACAGCACAGCGGCGTCCGGATAGCGGGAATGCCCGCTGACACCGTGGGATGGGATCACTTTGCAGACTAAGATTGCCGCCAATACGCACGCCATGAAGCGGTGGCTGGGCAAAGCGGAGACGACGCTCGGGAACCACAGCGACCGCCTCAACGCCATCAATATCTTCCCGGTGGCCGACGGCGACACCGGCACGAACCTCTACCTCACTGTCCGCTCCGCCGCGGCATCATTCGCAGATCGTTCCATCGCCGACGAACCGGTGAACGACGTCGGCGCCGTTCTGGCCGCGGCCGGACGGGTGGCGATGGAGCAGGCCCGGGGGAACTCCGGAACACTCTTTGCTGTCTTTTTGTGCGCAATGGCCGAGCCGCTGGTCGGGCACACCCGCCTCAGTGCGCCCCTGCTTGCCGCAGCCCTGAACCGGGCCCAGATCAGGGCATGGTCGGCCTTGAGCGAGCCGGTTCCGGGCACCATGCTCTCCGTTCTCGAAGCTGCCGCCAGGGCGGCAGGCGAATGCGATAGTGCCCACAACGGCGACGACAGCAACCAGGCGCTGGGCCTTGCCCTGGACGCCGCCGTCAATGCCGCGCTGGATGCTGTGGTGCAAACCGAGGACCAACTCGCACCGCTACACGCCGCGCACGTAGTGGATGCGGGTGGGGTGGGCATGCTCTTGATCCTGGACTGCCTGCGTTCGGCTGTGCTTGGGGAAGAACTCCAGGATGAGCTCCTGGACGGGCTGCACGGCTATGACCTGCAGGATCCGCACATCCATGCGGGAATGCCCGACGACGACGGCGTCGAGGTCATGTGCACCATCAGCCTTTCACCGTTGGACGCTGCCACGCTCCGTCAGCGGCTGGACGAACTTGGCGACTCCGTCATCATGAGCCAAGTGGGCAGCGCGAACGGCCCATCGGGACCGAATGATGGCGGGGACGACGACGATGACGACGAGGACGCCGCAGAAGCCAGCTACCGGTGGCGCGTCCACGTCCACGTTCCGGAAGCTGAATCCGCCGTGGCAGTCATCCGCTCGCTCGGCGAGCCCACCGATATCTCCGTCAGCCAGCTCTCCATGCCGCGCGACCCAGGCCTTCCGGCAGGCCTGCACGGGCATGAATACTGAGCTTCACCTTCCCCTCGAGCGGAGGATCGGTAAACGCTCCGCGTCCGTCATCGAGAAGCACCTTGGCCTGGACACTGTCGGGGAGCTCCTGAACTACTTTCCCCGTCGTTACCTGAGCCGCGGGGAGCTGACGCCCATCAGTAAACTGCCGTTGGATGAAGAGGCCACCCTCATTGCCAGGGTGCTGTCCAATTCAACCCGCCAAATGCGGGCAAGGCGCGGATCTTTGACGGACGTCGTGGTGACGGACGAGGCCAGCGGTGAGCAGATTCCCGGAACCTTGAAGATCAGTTTCTTCAACGGCTTCCGCGCCCGCAATGAGCTTCAACCGGGCCGCAGGGTGATGTTCTCCGGCAAGGTCAGCCGCTACGGCGGATCGCTGGGCATGACCAATCCGGACTTCATGCTGCTCGACGAGGATCCGGAGCTGGCCGGTTCCGTCGATCCGGAAAAGCTTGCAGCCATGCCCATTCCCGTGTATCCGGCCACGGCGAAGCTCACCAGTTGGTCCATCCACAAGGTCATCACCACGCTGCTGGACACCATCGATGTGGACAGCATCGAGGATCCGCTGCCTGCCGAAATCGCGTTCCGGGAGAAATTCCTGGGGGTGGGGGACGCGTACCGGCTGATCCATTCTCCGGAAACGGCGGCTGACTGGCAGCGCGCCCGTGACCGGTTCCGCTACCAGGAGGCACTGGTTCTGCAGACTGCGCTGGCACGGCGGCGGGCCCAGTTGGCCGCAGAGGAGGCCACCGCTCGTCGGCCGGTGCCCGAAGGGCTCCTCGCTGCCTTCGACGGGCAGCTTCCGTTCACGTTGACTGCCGGCCAGGCCGCCGTCGGAAAGACGCTTTCCCACGAGCTGGCACAGGACTCGCCCATGAACCGCTTGTTGCAGGGCGAAGTTGGTTCCGGAAAGACGATCGTCGCCTTGCGGGCCATGCTGCAAGTGGTGGATGCCGGCGGGCAGGCGGCGCTGCTTGCCCCGACGGAGGTCCTCGCGGCACAGCACTTTGATTCCATCCGGAAGACCCTGGGCACGCTGTCCCGCGACGGTTTGTTCGGAGGTGCCGGGATGCTGGGCGGGGCCGGATTGTTGGACAGCGAGCCCGGGAGTGGACCCGGCACGGTCCAGGTCGCCTTGCTGACGGGCTCGATGCCGACTGCTGCCCGCAAGCAAGCCATGCTGGACGCGGCCTCGGGCAACGCCGGCATTGTGATCGGCACCCATGCGCTCCTGAGTGACAAAACCTCGTTCCAGGATCTCGGCCTGATCGTGGTGGATGAGCAGCACCGCTTTGGCGTGGAGCAGCGCGACGCCCTGCGGGCCAAGGCCAACCGGCCACCCCACCTGCTGGTGATGACGGCTACCCCGATTCCGCGCACTGTTGCCATGACCGTCTTCGGCGACCTCGAAACCTCCGTGCTGGACGAACTTCCTGCGGGCCGGGCGCCCATCTCCACCCATGTCGTCGGGCTCGCCGAAAACCCGGGCTGGGCGGCCAGGATCTGGAAACGCTCGCGGGAAGAGATCGACGCCGGCCACCAGGTGTACGTCGTGTGTCCCAAGATCGGAGACGACGACGACGGCGACTTCAGCCCGGGTGAAGCGGAACCCAGCGACGCCGAACTTTCGGAGGAAGGCCCCGCGCGCGAGCTCGCCTCGGTGACCGCCGTCGTTGAAACGCTCAGCCAGGAGCCCGCCCTGCGCGGCGTCCGGGTGGAGCCCCTCCACGGACGGCAGGATCCGGCACTCAAGTCCGAAACCATGGCCTCGTTCACCGCCAACCAGACCCAGCTACTGGTGTCCACCACGGTCATTGAGGTGGGCGTGGACGTCCATAACGCCACCCTGATGGTGATCCTCGACGCCGACCGCTTCGGCATTTCGCAACTCCACCAGTTGCGTGGGAGGGTAGGCCGCGGTGGTCTTCCGGGGACTTGCCTGCTGGTCACGACGCTCGAACCCGGCCACCCAAGCCGCAGGCGCCTGGATGCCGTTGCTTCCACTACCGACGGCTTCGAGCTTTCCCAGGAAGACCTCAAGCTGCGCCGGGAAGGCGATATCCTGGGCGCTTCGCAATCCGGCGGGCGCTCCACCCTGAAGTTGTTGCGGGTCCTGGAGCATGAGGACGTGATCGCCCGCGCCCGCACCGATGCCCAGTGGCTCGTTGCCAACGATCCCGGACTGGAGGGCCAACAGGCCTTGGCCGCCGCAATTGACGAGTATCTGAACCCCGAAAAGGAGGCGTTCCTTGAACGCGGCTAAGGAATCTACGCCTGAAGGCACATCTGGGTGCGCCGCCCCGGGAGGTGGCCGGTGAGCCGGATCATTGCCGGCGTGGTCGGCGGAAACCCGCTGGTCAGCGTCCCCGGAAACGCCACCCGGCCCACGACGGACCGCGTCAAGGAAGCGTTGTTCTCCCGGCTCGAGGCGCTCGACGCCATCGACGACGCCCGGGTCCTGGATCTTTATGCGGGTTCGGGGTCTCTCGGCATCGAAAGTGCAAGCCGGGGGGCGCGCACTGCCGAACTCGTGGAATTTGATGCACGCGCCTCCGAGGTCTGCCAGCGAAATGCAGACATGGCCAACCAAGTGCTGGGGCGAAGGACTGTCTCGGTCCTACGTTCCAAAGTGGAGTCCTTCCTGGAACGCGCGGCGGATGACGTCCTCTGGGACCTGGTGTTCCTGGATCCGCCGTACCCTTTGGATGAGCCTTCCCTCAAGGCTGTCCTCACCAAGCTTGCCTTCCACCTCGATGAAGGCGCGGTGGTGGTCGTCGAGCGTTCCTCACGGTCCCCGGAACCGGACTGGCCGGACACCCTGGAACGGTTTGCCGACAAAAAGTACGGCGAAACCAAGCTCTGGTTCGCCGAGCCCGTCTAGCGCTAGCCCGAAAGCCGGCGCTAGCCCGACAACCGGTCCAGTTCGACTCCGCTCAGTACGGCCGCCGGGTGCGGCCCCCGGGCCAGGAGTTCCGCTGTCCAGCCAGCCGGCCACGGCCGGCGCGTTCCCACCAGGATGATGTTGCCGGGATAGCGGCCGGCGAACATGCCAGCCTCAGCGAACGCGGCAACGTCCGGCACCGCCCGGCGCATCGCGGCGACCTGGCTGCGTACCAGGGTCAGGGCTGCTTCGTCGCCGACGTTGACGATGAGCACTCCATCGGGCCGGAGCCGCGCCGCGGCCTCTTCATAGAATTCCTGGCAGGCGATATGCGCCGGAGCCTCGGGACCGGAGAAGATGTCCAGGATCACGACGTCGAACTCGAGTTCCGCGGGCAGTTCGGCGAGTGTTTCGCGCGCGTCGCCGATATGGGTCTCCAAAAGGGTGCCGTCAGGCATGGGCAACTTCTGCAGCACGAAGTCGAGCAATTCACGTTCGAGTTCGACGGCGTGTTGGTCCGAACCTGGCCTCGTCGCCTGGATATAGCGGGCCAGGGTCAAGGCCCCAGCGCCGAGATGAAGTGCAGTGATTGCTTGTCCGGCCGGCGCGGCCAGATCCACCACATGGCCGATCCTGCGCAGGTATTCGTAGAAGACTTCCGCGGGTTCCGCGAGGTTGACATGGGATTGCTCGGCGTCGCCGATGCGCAGGATGTAGGCGCCGTCGATCAGCGTGTCGGCTTCGATTGCGGCATGCTGGCCGGTGGCCCGCAGGAATCGACGCCCCTCGTGATTTTGCCCCGTTGACACGGTCAGAGCTTGTTCCGCAGGGTGGCCAGCCGGGCGGCCGCTTCTTCCAATACTTCGGTCTTCTTGCAGAACGCGAACCGGAGCAGGCTGCGCGTCCTCTCCGCGCCTTCCGGGTGGCAAAACACGGGTACAGGGATGGCGGCCACTCCTACGAGCTCCGGAAGCTTTCGTGCCAAGTCCACGGAGTCCCTGATGCCGAGGGGCGCGGTGTCCACATTGATGAAGTATGTTCCCTGCGTCGTGTAGACGCCGAAGCCGGCGGCCCGCAGTCCCTCGGCCAGGATGTCACGCTTGTGCTGGAGGTTGGACGCGATACCGCTATAGAACTCATCGGGAAGGGCAAGGCCCACTGCGATCGCACTTTGGAAGGGGGTGCCGGAACTGTAGCTGAGGAATTGTTTGACGGTGCGGATCGCCGCCACAAGGTGGGCGGGTCCGCTGAGCCAGCCGATCTTCCAGCCGGTGAACGAGAACGTCTTGCCGGCCGAGGAAATCGTGACGCTTCGTTCGGCCGCTCCGGGGATACCGGCGACCGGAAGGTGCTGCACACCGAAGGTGAGGTGCTCGTAGACTTCATCGCTGAGGATCACGGCATCGTATTTCCGGGCGAGTTCGACGACGCGTACCAGCACCTCGCGCGGGAAGACCGCCCCCGTGGGATTGTGCGGGTTGTTGAGCAGCACAACCTTGGTGCGCTCGCTGAATGCCGATTCCATGGCATCCACGTCCGGAAGGAAGTCCGGTGCCAGCAAGGGAGCGGTCACATGCTTGGCCCCGGCAAGTCCGATGATGGCGCCATAAGAGTCATAGAAGGGCTCGAAAGTCAGGACCTCGTCGCCGGGCTCGATGAATGCGAGCAATGCGGCGGCGATGGCCTCGGTGGCTCCGGTGGTCACAACGACCTCCGTCTGCGGGTCCGGGGTCAGTCCGTAGAAGCGTTCCTGGTGTGCGGCGATGGCCTCGCGAAGTTCAGGGATGCCCTTGCCGGGAGCGTACTGGTTGGCTCCCGCCGTAATGGCCGCCTGGGCTGCTGCCTTGATTTCCGCCGGCCCGTCCTCGTCCGGGAATCCCTGGCCCAGGTTGATGGCGCCGGTGGACATCGCCAGGGTGGTCATTTCTTCGAAGATGGTCACTCCTAGGCTGCCGTCGGCCGAAAGCAGGTTGGCTCCGCTGGCGGCTCGCTGCCATGGCGCGGCGGACGTGTTCTGGCTGAGAGAGGCCGGGCTCGTCACTGTGGGGTTGCCTTCCTGGGTGCTGGCTTCCGGCTCGTCCGGCCCGCCGTTTCAGCCATGGTATCGCCATAGTGCCTGCGGCCCCGGATGGGGTAGGTTCGAACCATGAGACGCGCTGTGTGCCCTGGCTCCTTCGACCCTATCCACAACGGACATTTGGAAGTCATCGCAAGGGCCGCCGGCTTGTTCGATGAAGTCGTCGTCGCGGTGTCCACCAACTACGCGAAGAAGTACCGCTTCAGCTTGGAAGAGCGCATGGACATGGCCCGGGAGACCCTGGCTTCCTTGCGGGGGATCATCGTGGAGCCCATGGGTGAGGGACTGCTCGCCGAATACTGCAGGCACCGGGGAATTTCGGCGATCGTGAAGGGCTTGCGTTCGTCCTCGGATTTTGACTACGAACTTCCCATGGCCACCATGAACCGCCAGTTGTCCGGCGTCGAGACCGTCTTTCTTCCGGCTGAGGCCCATTACCTGCATTTGTCGTCCACGCTCATCAAGGAAATCTCCCTCCTGGGCGGGGATGTCTCCGATTTCGTGCCTAAATCGGTGCTCAGGAGGCTCCTTGCTGGCGGGTCGGCAGCGGAGTAGCCCCGCAACGGGTAAGCTGGATCGGTACCTCGGGCAGAACGCGTTGTAATTGACCCGGTTTGAGTCCGCTCGCGCGTTCAGGCTAAGATGGTACGTCGGTCATATGTTCTACAGGAGTTCTCATTAAGCGAGATGCAAGTTCGCCCTTGACGCTGGACGTCAAGGACCTCGGACGTAGTCCAGGAAGCATGCGGACGCTCACGGAACATGTACCCGCGCCAAGTGACCTTGGCGTGGCACTCATTGGCGTTCAGGAAGGCTCGGATATCGAGCTCGACTTGAGGCTTGAGGCCGTACACGAAGGAATTCTGGTATCTGGAACTGTGTTCGCTGAAGTCAAGGGCGAATGCGGACGATGCCTGGATCCCCTTGCGTATGACCTTGAGGTCAATGTGCAAGAACTTTTCTTCTATGAAGGCGTCGAGCTTTCGGACGAAGAAGACGATGAAGAGCAACGTCGAGTCGAGCACGATCTAATCGATCTTGAACCGGTGTTGCGGGACGCGGTTGTAACCATGCTGCCGTTCCAGCCGGTGTGCCGGGAAGACTGCCAGGGCCTTTGCTCAATATGCGGAGTGCGTCTGGAAGACGAGCCGGGGCACCACCACGAGGACCTGGATCCTCGCTGGGCTGCCCTAGCTGAACTGGCTAAGACCGACCGGCAAACTGATTAGTAAGTGTTGACTAAAAGAGAAATGAGATAGCCGTGGCTGTTCCCAAGCGGAAAATGTCTCGCGCAAATACACGCGCCCGCCGTGCCCAGTGGAAGGCAACTGCCCCCAACTTGGTCAAGACCATCGAAAACGGCCAGGTTGTTTACAGCCTGCCGCACCAGGCAAAGGTCGTCACCGACTCTGCCGGGACCGCGCTGTTCCTTGAATACAAGGGCCGCAAGGTCGCAGACGTCTAAATCCGCCACAAGGCTGACAAGGATGTCTTCAACTGAAGAGCTTCTGAAGCGTCTCGGTGTCTCCATTGACGCCGAGACGCTTCGTCTTGCTCTGACACATCGTTCATACGCGTATGAAAATGGTGGGATTCCCACCAATGAGCGCCTCGAATTCCTGGGCGACTCCATCCTGGGCTTTTCCGTGACCGATTCGCTCTACCGCGACAACCCGGCGCTTCCGGAGGGCGAACTCGCGAAGCGACGCTCCGCCGTCGTCAGCACCCGCGCGCTGGCGGGTATCGGCCGGGACCTCGGCATCGGCGAATTCATCTACCTCGGGCAGGGCGAAAGGCTCACCGACGGTAAGAACAAGTCTTCAATTCTTGCGGACACCATGGAAGCGCTCATCGGCGCCACGTATCTTTCCAACGACATTGAGACCGCCCGGCAGCTCGTGATGCGGCTCGTTGGACCCTTGCTCAAGGATGCGGCAGCCCTCGGCGCCGGCACCGACTGGAAGACCAGCATGCAGGAGCTTGCCGCAAGCCGTCAGCTCGGGTCCATCTACTATGCAGTCGAAGGCTCCGGCCCGGACCACGCGCGCAGCTTTGAGGCAGTGCTCCAGATCGGCGGCACCGCCTACGGCAAAGGCACGGGCCACTCCAAAAAGGAAGCCGAGCAGGAAGCCGCAGCAGATGCGTGGCGCACCCTTAACAGCAAGGTCGCGCTGAATGGCAAAGCCGACTCTCCGGCTGATCCCGCGCACAGCGCCTGATTCTTCACATGCCGGAACTGCCCGAAGTCGAAGTGGTCCGCCGCGGCCTGGCACGCTGGGTGCGCGGCCGGACCATCACTGACGTGGAGGTGCTTGATCCCCGTTCCATCCGCCGTCACGCGTTGGGCACGGAAGACTTCATCGGGAACCTTGAGAACTCCACGGTTTTGGATGTCGTCCGGCGCGGCAAGTTCCTGTGGATGCCGCTGAGGACCGAGGAACCCCGCAGCACCGGCGAGGCCGTGTCCGGCGACGCGATGCCCGGCGTCGCGGTCCCCGGCGTCGCGCTGATGGCGCACCTCGGTATGAGCGGGCAGCTCCTCATGCAGGATCCGGGGGTTCCGGACGAGAAGCACCTCAAAGTCCGCTTCCGCCTCAGCACGTCGGATGGCATGCCGGAGCAGTTGCGGTTCGTGGACCAACGGATCTTCGGCGGACTGTTTGTCACCTCGCTTGTACCGACCTCCGACGGCGGTCCCGGCGGCCAGGGCGAGACACCCCTCCCGGAAATTGCCGAAGAAGCCTCGCACATCGCCCGCGATCCGCTGGACCCGCACTTTTCCTTTGACGACTTCTACCGCAAGGTCAAAGCCCGCAAGACCGGGCTCAAGCGGGCCCTGTTGGATCAGGGAGTCATCTCCGGGATAGGCAACATCTACGCCGACGAATCGCTCTGGCGGGCCAAGCTGCACTATGCCAAACCGACAGACACCCTCAAGCGGGCCGATGCCGTGAGGCTCGTCGATGCCGCGAAGGAAGTCATGAGCGACGCCCTCGCAGCCGGCGGGACGAGCTTCGATTCGCTTTACGTCAATGTCAACGGAGTTTCGGGATACTTCGCCCGGTCCTTGGATGCCTATGGACGGGCGGGCGAGCCGTGCAGGCGGTGTTCCGCCGTTGGACTTCCGGGTGTGATCAAACGCGAGCAATTCATGAACCGCTCCTCGTACACGTGCCCGATCTGCCAGCCGAAGCCGCGCAACGGCCGCTGGTAGCGCGGATTCGCCGGTTTGCCCCGCAAATCCGGGGATTTCCGCCGTCGGGCAGTAGATTGAGAACGGGAATTCAGCCACTCAGGAGATCCGAAACACCTTGCATCTGAAAAGTTTGACTGTCCGGGGATTCAAGTCGTTCGCGTCGGCCACGACGTTCGACTTCGAGCCGGGCGTCACCGCCGTTGTTGGCCCCAACGGTTCGGGCAAGTCCAATGTGGTTGACGCGCTGGCCTGGGTCATGGGCGAACAGGGCGCCAAGACCCTGCGCGGCGGCAAAATGGAAGACGTCATCTTCGCCGGCACATCGGGGCGGCCTCCGCTGGGCCGCGCGCACGTTGCCCTGACGATCGACAACGCCGACGGCGCCCTGCCGATCGAGTACAGCGAAGTCACCATTTCCCGCACGCTCTTCCGGACCGGCGGATCCGAGTACGCCATCAACGGATCGCCCTGCCGCCTCCTGGACATCCAGGAATTGCTCTCGGATTCAGGCCTTGGCCGGGAGATGCATGTGATCGTGGGGCAGGGGCAGCTGGACCGCGTCCTGCACGCCACCCCCGAGGACCGCAGGGGATTCATTGAAGAAGCCGCAGGTATCCTCAAGCACCGGCGTCGCAAGGAAAAGACCGTCCGCAAGCTGGAAGCCATGCAGGCGAACCTGCAACGCCTTGGTGACCTCACGGCGGAAATCCGTCGCCAACTCACGCCGCTGGGCAAACAGGCCGAAGTCGCCCGCCGCGCCCAGACCGTGCAGTTCGACGTCCGCGACGCCAAGTCCCGGCTGCTGGCCGATGATCTCGTCCGGCACACCCGGGCGTTGGAGAAGGATGTCGCCGACGAGGCCGCGTTGAAAGAGCGCCGCGAGGTAGTAGAAGCGGAGCTCGCCGCAGGCCGCCAACGCCAGATCCGCCTCGAGCAGCTCGCGGCCGAGGCGACACCCCGGCTCAATGCGGCCAGGGACGATTGGTACCAGCTGTCCGCAACCAGGGACCGGCTCCGCGCCCTGGGATCGCTCGCGACCGAGCGTCGCCGCCTCCTTGGCGCCTCCGACGCCGCCCCGGATTCAGGCCGCGATCCGGACCATCTGGACCGGCAGGCCGCCCGGGTCCGGCAGGAACAATCGGAGCTCGAGCACGACATCCTGGCGAAGCAAGCGGGCCTGCTTGAGGCAACCGCAGCCAAACAGGACGCCGAGAACCTGGCCGCCGCCGAAGACAAACGCCTGACTGCCGTGTTGCGGGCCGCCGCCGATCGCCGTGAAGGCCTCGCGAAACTCGTCGGTCAATTGGCCGCCGCACGCTCCCGGGCCGAGGCGGCCGAGGCTGAGCGGGGCAGGCTCAGGGAATCGCTGGCAGCCGGTGAGGAACGTCGTCGCCACGCGCAAAGCGAATTTACGACCCTCGAGTCGCAAGTGGCCGGCGTCGAAGACGGCGAAGAAAGCCTCGACGCCGAATACGAAGACGCAAGCGCCCTTCTTGACGAGATCAACGCCGAGATTGAGGCGTTGAAGGCTGCCGAACGCGATGAAGTCCGCGAACGCGATGCGCTCACCGCCCGCCGTGATGCCTTGCAGCTTGGACTCAACCGCAAGGATGGCTCCTCGCGGCTTCTGTCCTCGGACCACCCCGGTGTTTTGGGCTCGCTCGCTTCCCTCCTGAGGGTGGAGCCCGGGTATGAGACTGCCGTGGCCGCAGCACTTGGCAGTGCTTCCGACGCCGTCGTGGTGGCGGACGGCGCGGGGGCCGTCGCCGCGATGCGGCTCTTGAAGGACGCCGACGCCGGACGCGCCTCGCTTTTGGTGGCAGGCGCCGCACCCACCGCGGGTCCCGAGGCTGGCCTGCCGGAGTCGCCGATGCTGCCTGACGGCGCGCGCTGGGCCGCCGAGTTGGTGGCGGCTGACGCTCCCGAAGCGAGAGGCGTCATGACCCTCCTGGCGTCCACCGCCGTCGTCGACGACTTGGAAACGGCGGCCAGCCTCATTGCCGGCAACCCGGGGCTTACCGCAGTGACCCGGGAAGGAGATGTCTTCAGGGCACTGACGGTGGACGGTGGATCGGCCACGGCGCCGTCGCTCCTTGAAGTCCAGGCCGCAGTGGACGACGCCGATGCCCGGCTCCTGGAGCTCGCCACCCGTCTTGAGCGGGGAAAGTTCGCCCTGGCTGGAGCCGAAGCACGCCGGGCCGATGCCCAGGAACGGGCGAACGCGGCGCTCGACAAACTCCACGATTCGGATGCCCGCCTGGCTGCCGTCGCCGAACGGCTCGGCCACCTGAATTCCCAGTTGCGCAGCGCCGTCGCGGAGCGCGATCGAATGGCGGAGTCCCTCGCCAAGGCCGAACTGAACATCGCCGTGGCAGAGGAGTCCCTTGAGCTTGCGGCGGAACGGTTGGCCGCAGCAGAAGAGGCCCCCCAGGAGGAAGAGCCGTCCACGGAGCAACGCGATGCCTTGGCCAGGGCTGCCAGCGAAGCACGGTCCCGTGAGATGGAGGTCAGGCTGGGCCTGCGGAGCGCTGAAGAACAGCTCGCCGCGACCAGCAACCGGGCCGCCTCCTTGGAGCGGGCCGCCGCGAGCGAACGGCGGGCACGGGAGGAAGCTGCGCGCCGGGCCTTGCGTCGCAAAGCGCAAGCCGAGCGGGCTTCCGCCGTTGCTTCCGCCGTCGAACAGACCGTGCGTTTCGTTGACGTGTCAGTGGACCTGGCCGCCCGCGCCCGGGACGTCGCCGAGGCCGTCCGGGAGCAGCGCGAAAAGGAACTCGCTGATGTCCGGAGCAGCAATGAGAAGTTGGCCCAGGAGCTGGCGGGACTGACGGACTCCGTCCACCGCGACGAACTCGCGCGAGCCCAGCAACGGCTCAGGATCGAAGCGCTGGAAACCCGAGCCATCGAGGAGCTTGGCCTGTCGGCGGAACAACTCGTGGCCGACTTCGGTCCGGAGCAGCCCGTTCCCGTGCCCGCGGCTGCCGTGGACAAGTGGGCCGAACTCCGCGCGCCGGTGGACGAGGACGGGAACGCCATCGTCGAGGGTGTTCCCTTCGTCCGCGCCGAGCAGGAGAAACGGCTCCGCAAGGCCGAAAGGGACCTCGCAGCCCTTGGCAAAGTGAACCCCCTGGCGCTTGAGGAATTCGCCGCACTCGAGGAGCGCCACCAATTCCTGAGCACGCAGCTGGAAGACCTCAAGTCCAGTCGCAAGGACCTTTTGGACATCATCAAGGAGGTGGACAACCGCGTCCAGCAGGTCTTTGCCGAGGCCTTCGCCGATACCTCCAAACAGTTCGACCACGTCTTTGCGCGGCTCTTCCCCGGCGGTGAAGGCAAGTTGGTGCTGACGGACCCTGATGACATGCTGACCACCGGAATCGAGGTGGAGGCTCGGCCTGCCGGGAAGAAGATCAAGCGGTTGTCCTTGCTTTCCGGTGGCGAACGGTCGTTGACGGCTGTCGCGCTGCTCGTGGCGATTTTCAAGGCGCGGCCTTCGCCGTTCTACGTCATGGACGAAGTGGAAGCCGCGTTGGACGATACGAACCTGGGCAGGCTGATCACGATTTTCGAAGAGCTGCGCGAGTCCAGCCAGCTGATTGTCATTACGCACCAGAAGCGGACCATGGAAGTCGCGGACGCCCTCTACGGAGTGACTATGCGGGGCGACGGCGTGTCCACCGTCATCAGCCAAAGGCTCGGTGCCGAGGTCTAGCTTTGTGAGAAGCTAGGGGAGTGAACGATCTCCTCCCCATTATTTTGTCCATTGTCGCTGCCATCGTGGTGGTCGGAGGGCTGATTCCTGTCCTGCTCAAGGCGCGGAAGTCCTCCTCGACTTACGCTGGAACGCGCGACGCCAACGACCCCGCCGACAGGGCGCCGGCAGGCGGCGGAACGATCGTCGACGACGCCCCCGGGACCGCGCCGGATCGCACGGCGCCCGGGCCCGTCGTCGAACCCGCCGACCTCGCCGTACCGGAGACCGACGTTCCGGACGACGCCGTGGGACTGGAACTTATCCAGGTGGAGACCCCTGCGCCTGTCGAGGGCCGCCTCAACCGGCTTCGCGCGCGGTTGGTCAAATCGAACAGCATTCTCGGGAAGGGTCTCCTGGCCCTACTTTCGAGCGACAAGATCGACGAAAACGTCTGGGACGAAGTCGAAGAGACACTGCTGCTCGCCGACCTCGGCACCGAGCCCACCATGCAGCTGGTCGATGCCCTGCGTGCGCGGGTCAAGGTCCAAGGCACCCGTAGCCCCGAGGATGTCAAGGCCCTCCTGCGCGAGGAACTCATCAAGCTCGTGGATCCCACGATGGACCGCAGCCTGAACGTGGAACGCAAGGGCGCCCACCCGGCCATCATGATCGTCGTCGGCGTCAACGGGGTGGGCAAGACCACCACCGTCGGCAAGCTGGCGCGCGTTCTCGTCGCCGAAGACAAGGACGTCCTGCTGGGCGCCGCCGACACCTTCCGCGCAGCGGCTGCCGAGCAGCTCGCTACGTGGGGCCAGCGTGTCGGCGTCGCAACCGTCAGGTCGCACGTCGTCGGCGCAGACCCAGCCTCTGTCGCCTATGAAGCCGTCAAGTCCGGCATTGAGCAGGAAGTGGATGTCGTCATGATCGACACCGCCGGCCGCTTGCAAAACAAGGTTGGCCTCATGGACGAGCTCAGCAAGGTCAAGCGCGTCATCGAGAAGCTGGCCGAAGTGGACGAAGTCCTGCTCGTACTGGATGCGACCACCGGACAGAACGGCCTGAACCAGGCCAAGGTCTTCTCCGAGGTGGTCAACATCACGGGAATCGTGCTTACGAAGCTGGACGGTACCGCGAAGGGCGGGATCGTCGTCGCGATCCAAAAGGCCCTCGGCGTGCCGGTCAAGCTTGTTGGACTGGGCGAAGGCCCGGACGACCTCGCGCCGTTCGAGGCCGAAGCCTTCGTCGACGCCCTGCTCAACTAGGCGCATCCAGCCCAACTAACTAGCAGTTGTTGTCGTTTTCAAGGCGCTTAACGACATCTACTGCTAGCTAGTTGGGTGAGTCGACGCTTTCCTGGCCGCGCTGCATCGGCTCGCGTGCCGCGGACCAGCCGACGGCGGCGAGCAGGAGGATGCCGCCGGTTGCGCCGAAGGCCCAGCCGTAGCCAAGTCCATCAGCCACGAGGCCGACGAGGACAGGGCCAACAATAGCTCCGGCGTCGGAGGCCATCTGGAAAGCCGCCAGCACCTTGCCGCCGGAACGGCCACGGCCGATGATGTCCCCGACGGCGGCCTGCTGGGCCGGGTTCAGCAAGCCGGAGCCGAAGCCGGCAGCAGCCGACGCAGCGAAAAACGCGGGAAGATTGCCGGTCAACCCGATGGTCGCGGTGGCCAGGCCGGTGACTATCAAGCCCAGCAGCATCATGGGCTTCCGGCCGAAACTATCAGCCATGCGGCCGGAGAAGGTCAGCGCCAGCGCGTTTCCTCCCGCGAACACGGCCAGCGCCCAACCCGCCGAGGCGGAGCCTCCGGCCAGCACAACCACTGCGAACAAGGGGACAGTGGCCATTCGCACGCCGAAGGTCGCCCAGCCATTGCTGAAACTGGAGAACAGGGCGGCCCGGTAGGCAGAATCGCCCAAAGCCTCCTTCATGCGCATTGCCGGCCCCGCCGCGCCGCCTTGCTTCGCTCCCCCTGAACGTCCCGTCAACTGCGTGCGAACAACCAAGGCCGCCAGGACCAAGGCTGCCGCGTAGGCGAGGAAGGGGACGCGCAGGCCGAAGCCGGCCAGCAGCCCGCCAACCACGGGACCCAGGACGCTGCCGATCAGGAATGCGGAGGCATACGCGCCGGAGACCCGTCCGCGGCTTTCCGGAGGGGCGAGCCTGATCAAGAGGCCCATCGCCGCAACCGTGAACATCACGGAACCGGCTCCGCCAAGGCCCCGGAAGACCAGCAGCTGCCAATAGTTCTGGGCGAAGGCGCAGGCTGCAGTCGACGCAGCCACAATCAGCAACCCTGCGATGTACACGGGACGCTCGCCGAACCGACCCATCAGGGCACCCCCGGCCGGAGCGAACACCAAGCGCATGAACGCGAAAATGCTCACGATCACCGCGGCTGCCGTTGCTCCGACGTCGAACGTCGTGGCGAACTGGGGGAGTACGGGCGCCACGAGGCCGAAACCCAGGGCAATCAGGAACGCTGCCGCCAACATCACCTTGATGTCCCGTGGCATTGCAGCCTTCGCGGCCCTCGCTCCTTGATTGGCGGGGGATTCGGGGCTTGCAGTCATGGTGTCGGGGTCCTCTGGGTAGTACGAGCGCGGGGAAAGTGGAACTGACGAAACATATCCGTAACAAGGGTGATATGCACCATTTACGTTCGAGAAGTTCTTGTAACAGCCCCGCAATCTAAAACCTTCGCAGGTGAAACACTGCCCCGCAAAACTCTTATGTAGAACGCAAATGCGTTGGGACAGGCGGCTCAGCCCGCAACTAAAAGCAGAGAGGACGTAGACATGGACTTCACCGCCGGTCTCGTTTGGCTCCTGGTCGCATCAGCCTTCGTGCTGTTCATGACCCCGGGCCTGGCATTCTTCTATGGCGGCATGACCCGTGCCAAGGCCGCCCTGAACATGATGATGATGAGCTTCATCGCCATCGGCACAGTGACCCTCGTATGGGTCCTGTGGGGCGCCTCGATGTCCACAAGCAACACGGACAACTTCTTCCAGATCTTCGCGAATCCGTTCAGCCACTTCGGTCTGCACAACTTCACCGATCCGGCAGACCTCCTCCACGTTGGATACGCCGCAACCTTCGCGATCATCACCGTCGCCCTCATCTCCGGTGCCATCGCGGACCGCGCCAAGTTCTCGGCCTGGACGCTGTTTACCCCGATCTGGGCCACCCTCGTCTACGCACCCCTGGCCTACATGGTCTGGGGCGGCGGCCTCTTCTCGGCAACCGGCTGGTTCGGCCAGACTTTCGCTCCCGTCATCGACTTCGCCGGTGGCACCGTGGTGCACATCAACGCCGGTGTGGCCGGCCTCATCCTCGTCCTGATCATCGGCAACCGCAAGGGCTTCGGCAAGGACCCGAACCACCGCCCGCACAACGTGCCCCTGGTCATGCTCGGTGCAGCCATCCTCTGGTTCGGCTGGTTCGGCTTCAACGCCGGTGCCGCCGCAAACGTGCAGCAGGCTGGCCTGATCTGGATCAACACGCTCGTCGCACCGGCAGCGGCCATGCTCGGCTGGCTTGTCGTGGAGCGCATCCGTGACGGCCACCCCACGTCGCTTGGTGCGGCATCGGGCGTCGTCGCCGGCCTGGTTGCCATCACCCCGGCTTGCGCCAACGTTTCCCCGCTCGGCGCCATCGCACTCGGTATTGCAGCCGGCGTCGCCTCGGCCCTTGCTGTCGGCCTGAAGTTCAAGCTCGGCTACGACGACTCCCTGGACGTCGTCGGCGTCCACCTGGTGTCCGGCATCATCGGCACCGTGGCCATCGGCTTCCTCGCCACCCCGACCCAGGGTCCCGCAGGCCTGTTCTACGGCGGGGGGACCACCCAGCTGGTTGCACAGTCGCTCGCAGCGCTTTGCTCGATCGTCTTCACCGGCGTGATGACGTTCATCATCGCCTACCCGATCCACAAGCTCATGGGCTTCCGCATCTCCGAACGCCAGGAGATCGCCGGTGCAGACCTCAGCCTGCACGCCGAGACGGCGTACGAGTTCGGTGTCGGCGGCCACGGCGGAAGCTTCCAGCCCCTTCACGACCTCATCACCGGCAAGGTATCGTCCGAAGCAGCTGACGAAGCATCCGTATCAGGCAAGGAGAGTGTCCAGGCATGAAACTCATTACGGCGATCGTCCGCCCGGAGAAGCTCGACGCCATCCGCGAGGGGCTCGAAGCATACGGGGTACAGGGACTGACGGTCAGCGCGGCCAGCGGCTACGGCCGGCAGCGTGGTTACACCGAGGTGTACCGCGGGGCCGAGTACAACGTGGATCTGCTTCCCAAGATCCGCGTGGAGGTCCTGGCCACGGATGAGCAGGCAGACGACATCCTCGATGTCCTGATTGCTTCCTCCAATACCGGCCGTGCCGGTGACGGCAAGGTCTGGACCGTGGACGTCTACGAAGCAGTCCGTGTCCGCACGGGCGAGCGAGGCGCAGCAGCCATCTAAGGCCCAACGCAAAGGAGGGGCCGGATACCTGGAAAGGTACCCGGCCCCTCTTGCGTGTGCCCTTGCGCAGGAGCGCAGGAGCGTGGCCGCCTGGTTAGTCCCCGACGGCGGTGGGCCAGTCCACGGGACCCGGCCCGCCGGCGTCGTACTTTTCGAGCGGCACGGAATCCTTGGCCCAGGCCTTGAGCACGGGCTCGATGATCCGCCAGCAGTCGACGGCGGTGTCGCCGCGCACCGAGAGCAGCGGATCGCCGGTAATGACGCCTTCCAACACTTCTCCGTAGGGCAGCAGATCGGAGGCATTCAGTTCTGCGTTGAGCGTCACTCGATCGAGAGTAAAGATATTTCCGGGACCGTTGACGTCGACGTCGATCTGCAAGGTGTCAGGACCGAAGCCGATGCGCAGCTGGTTGGGGGAGTCCACACCCTCGAATCCGGACGGCAGGTGCGGGACGGGCCGGAAGGTGACGATCGCCTCTTTCCGCGCGGCACCCAAAGCCTTTCCCGAGCGCAGGATGAAGGGGACGCCTTTCCAGCGCCAGTTATCGATTCCCACTTCGACTTCTGCTAGCGTCTCCGTTTCCCGTGCAGGGTCCACGCCCGCTTCGGCGACATAGTCCGGCACGTCCCGGTCGCCGATCCGGCCGGCGGTGTAGCGCGCCCGTCGGGTGGACTTCTTGTAGGGCGCGGTGATGCTGCTCGCACGCAGCACCGTTGAAATGGCGTCGCGGAGATCGCGCTCGCCGATGGTGGAGGGGGCATCGATGGCAAGCAATGCCATGATGTGGAGCAAATGGCTCTGGATCATGTCCTTGAGGGCGCCGGCTCCGTCGTAGTAGCGGGCACGCCCTTCGAGTGCGAGGTCTTCGTCGAAGATGATCTCCACTTTTTCGATGTGGTCCCGGTTCCACACCGGCTCCAGGAACCTGTTGGCGAAGCGCAGGCCCAGGATGTTGAAGACGGTGGCCTTGCCAAGGAAGTGGTCCACGCGGTGGATGTGGTCTTCCGGGACCAAAGCGGCGAGGGTCTTGTTGAGTTCACGGGCGGATTCGGAGCTGGATCCGAAGGGTTTCTCCATCACCAGGCTAGTTTCGGGAGGGAGCTGCTGGGCGGTGAGGACCTCGCAGGCCTTCTGGCTGATGTGTGGAGGCAAAGCGAAATAGACGGCGATTGGTGCTTCAAGCCCGGCCAGGAGCGTCGCGAGCTGGCCGTCCGCCGTGACATCCACTTGATGGTATTCGGTACTTTTCTCCAGTGCCGCGATTGCTTTCTTGCCTGCGGCACTTGCACCCTTGGCTGCCTCCTCGAAGGCGTCGCCCACGCGTTTGGCCCATTGTTCGGGCGTCCATGGGTCGGAGCCCGCTCCGACAAGCTTCAGGCCGTCCGCGAGGCCGCTTGCCACGAGCCTGGCGAGGCCCGGCAACAGCAATCGGCCCGTCAGATCTCCGGAGGCGCCTAGGATGAGCAACGTATTTACTGTTGTTTTGCTGGTCACTGTGCCAGCATGCCATCTTGCAGGCGCGTCTTGGTACCCTAGATAGTCGAGTCCCTCAGTTGAGTCAGATTTGTTTGGGGCAGGAATCGTCAAGATATTGGTGCGTCGGAACGGCCGCCATTCGTAGACCATTGAAAGAAGTGCACGGCGCGTGTTCAATTCACTCTCTGACCGGTTGACAGCAACCTTCAAGAATCTCCGTGGCAAGGGCCGCCTCACTGAGGCCGACGTCGACGCCACCGTCCGCGAGATCAGGCGTGCCCTTTTGGACGCCGACGTTGCCGTGCCCGTGGTCCGCGAGTTCACCGGCCGCATCCGTGAACGCGCCTTGGGCGCCGAAGTTTCCGCGGCACTGAACCCGAGCCAGCAGATCGTCAAGATCGTCAATGAGGAACTCCAGGAGATCCTCGGCGGCGAGACCCGCCGTATCCGCTTGGCGAAGACCGGGCCCACCATCATCATGCTCGCCGGCTTGCAGGGTGCGGGTAAGACCACCCTCGCGGGCAAGCTTGCCAAATGGCTCAAGGCGCAAGGCCACAGCCCTGTGCTCGTTGCCGCCGACCTCCAGCGTCCAAACGCCGTTACGCAGCTCCAGATTGTCGGCGAACGGGCCGGCGTACCTGTGTTCGCTCCGCACCCCGGCACCACCTCGGATCTGGATGTTCCCACCGGCGACCCCGTCGCCGTCGCACGCGCCGGCGTCGACGAAGCCCGGCAGAAGCTGCACGACGTCGTGATCGTGGACACCGCGGGACGCCTCGGCGTCGACGCCGAAATGATGGACCAGGCGCGCCGTATCCGCCAGGCGATCATCCCGAACGAAGTGCTGTTCGTCATCGACTCCATGATCGGCCAGGACGCCGTCAACACGGCAGTTGCCTTCGACGAAGGCGTCAACTTCACCGGCGTCGTGCTGTCGAAGCTCGACGGCGACGCCCGCGGTGGTGCCGCGCTCTCGGTCGCGTCCGTCACCGGCAAGCCGGTCATGTTCGCATCCACCGGCGAAGGCCTGGACGACTTCGAACTGTTCCACCCGGACCGCATGGCTTCCCGCATCCTCGACATGGGTGACGTTCTCACCCTGATCGAACAGGCCGAGAAGAACTGGGACAAGGATGAAGCGGCCCGGATGGCGAAGAAGTTCGCCGACCAGGAAGACTTCACCCTGGACGACTTCCTCGCCCAGATGCAGCAGATCCGCAACATGGGCTCCATGAAGAAAATGCTCATGATGATGCCGGGTGCGCAGAACATCCGCCAGCAGCTGGAGCAGTTCGACGAGCGGGAAATCGATCGCGTGGAGGCGATTGTCCGCTCCATGACCCCGCACGAGCGTCTGGCTCCGAAGATCATCAACGGCTCCCGTCGGGCCCGCATCGCCCGTGGTTCCGGTGTGCACGTCTCCGAGGTCAACGGCCTCCTGGAGCGTTTTGCGCAGGCCCAGAAGATGATGAAGAAGCTGGCCCAGGGCGGCGGCATGCCCGGGATGCCTGGCATGCCCGGCCTCGGTGGCGGGTCCCGCAAGGCAAGCAAGAATGCGCCCAAGAAGAAGGCCCGTTCCGGAAACCCCGCCAAGGCTGCCCAGGAACTGCGCGACGCCGAGAACAAGCGGGCGAACGCCGTCCGCACCGGCGCGGCATTCGGCCAGCCTTCCGGCGACTTCGACCCCTCACAGCTGAACCTGCCCAAGGGCTTCGACAAGTTCCTCGGTAAGTAGCTATCCCACCCAACTGGCTAGCAGTAGGTGTCGTTTTGACCCCTCAGAACGACAACAACTGCTAGTGAGTTGGGTTGTCAGCCCCGTGCCATAGGCTGGGGGGATGCAAAAGCAGCGCGTCGTGTTCGTCCATGGAGCAGGCACATTCGGCGCTGCGGCGTGGCCGAAACAGCATGGCATGGCGCTGGCGTACGATGCACTGTTCCTGAAACGCCACGGCTTTGATGCGCAGACCGAGCCTTTGGAATCCGATGTTGCAGCCGATGTGGAGATTATCCTCGAGTGCCTCGGAGCTCGGGAGGCCGCATCGGCCCCCGGCCCCGCGCGTGGGGGCCATGTGGTCGCGCACTCGCAAGGCGCGATTTCCGCCATGTTGGCCGCGGTGGAGCGGCCGGACCTGGTCCGCTCCCTCGTGCTGGTGGAACCGGCTTGTCTTTCCTTGACAGCTGAATTACCCGCCACCGCGGCGTACCGGGCACTCATGGAGCCGTTGTTCCGGATCCGGCACGAACTCAGCGATGACGATTACCAACGCGAATTCGTCCGCAGGGCGTTTTCTTCCGAGGCGGCTGTCCTCAGCACCCCGGAGGCCCGGCGAACCGCGCGACGCCTGCGGCTCCAGGCTCCGCCGTGGGAAGCGCCCCTGCACATTGTGCCGGGAGTTCCCACGCTTGTGCTGACCGGTGGTTGGGAACCCCTCTACGAAGAGATCGCCGGGTACTTGCAGGAAACCGGCGCCCTCCACCGCGTTGCGGCTGGAGGACACCGGCCTCATGACTCAGTTGAAGGAGACCGGATCATCCGCTCCTTCATCGCGGATGCCAGCCGCGCAGGATCAGTCCAGGCTTCCTGATCAGTTCAGGTTTCCTGACGCCGCCTCACGTTTTCCTGCGGGAACCTCAAGCTCGGGCAAGTAGACCTTGCCCCCTGATGCCAGGAACTCCTCGCTCTTTTCGCGCATGCCGCTATACATTTCCGCGATGGCCGCTTGGGAATCGGCTGAGCCGTATTCGTCGCGGATGTCCTGGCTAATGCGCATGGAGCAGAATTTTGGTCCGCACATGGAGCAGAAGTGCGCCGTCTTGGCCGGTTCTGCCGGGAGTGTCTCGTCGTGGAAGGATTCGGCCGTGACCGGATCCAACGACAGCGCGAACTGGTCACGCCAGCGGAACTCGAAGCGGGCCTTGGACAGCGCATCGTCGCGTTCGTGGGCGCCGGGGTGTCCCTTGGCCAGGTCAGCGGCGTGGGCGGCGATTTTGTACGTGATCACGCCGGTCTTGACGTCGTCCTTGTTGGGCAGGCCCAGATGTTCCTTCGGAGTGACGTAGCAGAGCATCGCGGTTCCGTAGCGTGCGATCTCCGTGGCGCCGATGGCGGAGGTGATGTGGTCGTAGCCCGGGGCGACGTCGGTGACAAGGGGGCCCAGCGTGTAGAACGGCGCGCCGTCACACAGCTCCTGCTGGCGCTCCACGTTCTCCCGCACCAAGTGGAACGGGATGTGTCCGGGGCCTTCGACCATGACCTGCACGTCGTACTGCCACGCGCGCTTCGTCAGCTCGGCCAAGGTGTCCAGCTCGGCGAACTGCGCGGCGTCGTTCGCGTCCGCCGTCGCGCCCGGGCGCAGTCCATCACCCAGCGAGAACGCGACGTCGTACTTGGCGAAGATTTCGCAGAGCTCGTCGAAGTGGGTGTAGAGGAAGTTTTCCTCGTGGTGGGCCAGGCACCAGCCCGCCATGATGGAGCCGCCACGGGAAACGATGCCCGTCACGCGGTTCGCGGTGAGCGGCACGTACCGCAGCAACACGCCGGCGTGGATGGTCATGTAGTCCACGCCCTGCTCGCACTGCTCAATGACGGTGTCGCGGAAGATTTCCCACGTGAGCTTGTTGGCTTCGCCGTTGACCTTCTCGAGGGCCTGGTAGATGGGCACGGTGCCGATCGGTACGGGGGAGTTACGGATGATCCATTCGCGGGTGGTGTGGATGTCATCGCCCGTGGACAGGTCCATGACGGTGTCGGCGCCCCATTGCGTTGCCCACTGCAACTTGTCGACCTCTTCGGCGATGGAGCTGGTGACGGCCGAGTTGCCGATATTGGCGTTGATCTTCACCAGGAACGCCTTGCCGATGATCATCGGTTCGGATTCGGGGTGGTTGATGTTGTTGGGGATGATGGCCCGGCCGGCAGCGACCTCGCTGCGGACGAGTTCCACATCGCAGTTTTCGCGAAGTGCCACGAACTGCATTTCGGGCGTGACGATGCCCTGTTTCGCGTAATGCATCTGTGTCACGGTCTTGCCGTCGACGGCGCGGCGGGGCACCGGCTGAGCCCCCTTCCACTCCGCGGAGGCGGCGCCGCGGCGGACGGCAGACTTGCCGTCGTCGAGCAGGTTCCGTTCGCGGCCGCTGTAGGCCTCAGTGTCGCCGCGGGCTTCGATCCACTCGCTGCGGAACGGTTCGAGGCCCACTACGGGATCACTCCCGGGTCCGGCGGTCCGGTACACCTGGAACGGGGCGTTGGCCTCGCCGTTGGGGGACGGTTCGAGGGCGATTTCCGTCACTGGAACCCGGATTCCCGTGTCGGCATCCTCCAGGAACGCGAGGGAATGCGACTTGAGGGAGTGGGTCACATCGTGGTCCGATCCCTTTTGGGTAGGGCTCAGCTGTGTTTCTTTGGTGCTCAAAGGATTACTCACTTCCTTCGCCGGCATTACCCGGACAGGTTCAACGGTCGCAGGCTGCATCAGCCCGATCTCAGCCCTTGCAAGGGCCCCCGTGTGGTCGTAGACGAAGCTACCACAGCTGCCAGCGCTTGTGACAGATGTGACCGCGCCGGCGAAGCTCCCGGGAACTAGGGTGGAATCATGGCGGAAATCATCGAATTCAGCGGCGCCGTCCTCACCGGGCCGGAGGAGGAACGGCGCGGCCTCTGGTCGGTCGACGGACGGCTGACCTTCGTCCGGCCACTTGCGAAGCCCGACGTCGTCCTGGACGGTTGGGTGCTTCCCGGCCTGGTCGACGCGCATTGCCACGTTGGCTTGGGCAAGGGCGGAGCTGTCGACGAGGAGACTGCCCGCCTGCAGGCGACTGCGGACCGGAATGCCGGGACCCTCTTGATCCGCGATGCCGGATCCGCAAGCGACACGCGCTGGCTGCAACGCCGGGCGGACATGCCGAGGATCATCCGCGCGGGCAGGCACATCGCGAGGCAACGGCGGTACATCCCCGGGCTGGCCGAAGAGGCGGAGCCGGAGGATCTGATGGAGGCAGTCCGCAAGCAGGCGCGGTCCGGAGACGGCTGGGTCAAGATCGTGGGGGACTGGATCGACCGCTCCGCCGGGGATCTCGGCCCGTCCTTTCCGGCCGCCGTCGTCAAGGACGCCGTCGCGGCCGCACACGACGAGGGGGCGCGGGTGACCGCCCATTGCTTCGCCGAAGGGACAATCGATGACATGCTCGACGCCGGGATCGACTGCATCGAGCACGCCACCGGATTGTTGCCCCACCACATTCCCCGGCTGCTGGACCAGGATGTGCCGATTGTCCCCACGCTCATCAACATTGCGACGTTTCCGGACATCGCGAAGCAGGCTGAAACCAAATTTCCGCGCTACGCCGCCCACATGATCGCGTTGTGGGAGGGCAGGCATGAGCGGGTCCTTGAGGCGTTCGACGCCGGAGTGCGGGTGTACGCCGGAACCGACGCCGGAAGCGTCATCAAACACGGCCGGATCGGCGAGGAGATCCTGGAACTCCAGCGGGCGGGTCTTCCGGCGGCCGCCGCCCTCGATGCTGCCTGCTGGTCCGCCCGTGAGTGGTTGGGTGCCGACGGCATCAGCGAAGGCGCCAGCGCAGACGTCGTGCTCTACGCAAAGGATCCCCGAGCGTCCCTAGAGATCGTGCTGCAGCCCGGATGCACCGTTCTGAGGGGACACATTTCAGGAAGCGCCGGGCATTAGGAATAAATTGAAGCTTCAAGTAATTTAGATACATAGAGGTTGCCGAAGGGCGGCGCCACAAAAAGCCG
Organism: Arthrobacter sp. 01T428; assembly: GCF_056398685.1. Classification (NCBI taxonomy): domain Bacteria; kingdom Bacillati; phylum Actinomycetota; class Actinomycetes; order Micrococcales; family Micrococcaceae; genus Arthrobacter; species Arthrobacter sp. 01T428. The sequence continues at coordinate 737,422 of NZ_JBFTPW010000001.1, forward strand.
GGAGTTTCACATGACCATCACATCCAGCCAGGATCTCCTTCCTGCCGAACTCACCATGGGCACTGTCATGCTCAAAGTGGGGGACATGAAGCTCATGGGCGACTACTACCAGCGGGCGCTGGGGCTGGACGTTGTCGCCGAACAGGACGGCGGGCTCTACTTCGGCCGGCTAGGCAAGCCGTTGGTGCACCTCGCGCCGGCCGCTGGTCTCCAGATCCCGGGCCGCGGAGAGGCCGGACTCTTCCACACGGCGCTGCTTTTCGAGGATCAGCCCTCGCTCGCCGCAACTGTTGCCTCCGCCGCGCAGTACGAACCCCACGCCTTCGTCGGCAGTGCCGACCACTTGGTCAGCGAAGCCTTCTACTTCACCGACCCGGAGGGCAACGGCATCGAACTCTACTACGACAAGCCCCGTGAAGGCTGGGAGTGGAACGGCAGCTCGGTCGTGATGGACAGCTTGCCGCTCCCGCCGCAGCGCTACCTCCAGCAGTACCTGAGTGAAGCGGCCGTGACGGGCCAGCATGGGGCGGGCGCCGGCGTCGGGCACGTCCACCTCCAGGTGGGCGACGTGAAGACCGCCCATGATTTCTACGTCGACACCCTCGGCTTCGAGCAGACCGCCGGCTGGCACGGGCAGGCCCTGTTTGTCTCCGCGGGCGGCTACCACCACCACATGGCCATGAACGTGTGGAACAGCCGCGGTGCAGGCCCGCGCAAGGACACCCTCGGCCTCGGCGAGGTGGTCATCGAAGTGCCGTCAGGAAACGACGTCGGCGCGCTCGCCGATCGCCTCAAGGTAGCGGGCATCGCCTCGCACCACACAGGCCAGGAGCTCCGCTTCGAGGACCCGTGGCGCAACCGCCTGCGGGTCGCGGTCCGCTACGCTTGATCCGACGGCGTGGCGCATCTCGGCCGCTGCGCCGCAGCTCCGTTGGCACGACTGAATGAGAGTACTTTCCATGGGCTTTGCTGAAATCTTTGTTGCCACCCACGATGAAGCACTCAAGAGGGCCGCTGCCCTGGAGAAGGGCAGCGACGTATCCGGCGCCGCGGTACGGATCCCGGGAATCAGCGATTTCGAAGTAGAACAACTCGGCGACCTCGCGGGCACGGCCGTGCACGCAGGCGGGGCCGACTATGAGCTTGCTTTGGTGGACGTCACCAGCGACGCCTTGCTGGGCGTCCCGGAAGCGATGGTGCGTGCCCTGTCTGAGCTCCTTAGCTACGAGACCGAAGGCGAAGGGAACGTCCTCGACGACGTCGCCGAACGCTGGGCGGCCCAAGAGGACATGCCCTTTGATGCCCAACAGGCCCGCCTGTACGTCCAGCAGTTGGCGGCCCTCGCGAGCGACGTCGAAAAGGCCGAACGGGGCGGTCTCTACGTCTGGTCCGCTGAGCAGTAACCCCGCAGAAAACCCGCCGCACGGGCTGCGTGTTCGAAATACTGTCCGCCATCTGGCACAATGGACAGGTACTCGATCCGCGCGGCCCCTCTCTCCGTGTGTGCATCTTGTCCTTGGAACCCTCAAGTATGGCCCGCCCCACGGGTGCAGAACGACGGGCTCAACCCCGTTTCAGAAACAGGAGTGACCACAAAAGTGGCCGTAAAGATTCGCCTTAAGCGCTTCGGTAAGATGCGCGCACCGTACTACCGCATCGTCGTCATGGACTCCCGCGCCAAGCGCGATGGCCGTGCGATTGAAGAAATCGGCAAGTACCACCCCACCGAAGAGCCCTCGTACATCGAGGTTGTCTCCGAGCGTGCACAGTACTGGCTGTCCGTCGGCGCCCAGCCGACCGAGCAGGTTGCCGCGATCCTCAAGATCACCGGTGACTGGCAGAAGTTCAAGGGCCTCCCGGGCCAGGAAGGCACGCTGAAGACCAAGGTCGCCAAGCCTGCTTTCGTTGCACCGGAGAAGGGTTCCGTCATCATTCCGGAAGCCATCACCAAGAAGGCCAAGCAGTCGGAAGCAACTGAAGCTCCCGCTGACGCTGAAGCAGAGACCACCGAGGCTGAGTAAGTTGCTGGCAGAAGCGCTCGAGCACTTGGTCCGCGGGATCGTTGACAGCCCTGAGGACGTCAAGGTCAGTGCCAAGAACAACCGCCGCGGGGAATCCCTCGAGGTGCGCGTTCACCAGGACGACCTCGGACGGGTGATCGGTCGCCAGGGTCGCACCGCACGCGCTTTGCGCACTGTGATTGCGGCATTGGCGGGCGGCGAGCAGGTGCGGGTCGACGTCGTCGACACCGACCGTCGCCGGTAACGCGCTCAGCAATACTTGTCTTAAATCCGGCCCCTTCACCAGATTATGGTGGAGGGGCCGGATTGTTTTACGAGCAAACCCAGCCGTGGGTCCCTCATCCGGGCCCAGCGAAGAAATCAGAGGAACCCCATGCAGCTCCAGGTTGCCCGAATCGGCAAGCCCCACGGAATCCGCGGCGAAGTCACCGTCCAGGTGCTCACCGATGCCCCCGGCGATCGTTTCGTCCCGCGCACCGAATTTGTGGTGGAGCCCGCGAAGGCCGGCCCCTTGACCATCAGCAGCGCCCGGTGGAACAAGGACATCCTATTGCTCGGTTTCGAAGAGATCTCCACGCGCAACCAGGCGGAGGAAATCCGCGGCGCGAAGCTGTTCATCGAGACCGAAGAGCTGGAAGAGGACGACGACGAAGGCTGGTACGAGCATGAGCTCGTCGGCCTTGAGGTCCGCGTCGGCTCGCAGACCGTAGGTAAGGTGACCGCGCTCAACACCATGCCGGTCCAGGACCTGCTGGTCATAGAAGACATTGACGGCAAGGAAATCCTGGTGCCCTTCGTCGAAGAGATCGTGCCCGAGGTCAACGTCGAAGACGGCTACGTGTTGCTCACGCCTCCGCCGGGGCTCTTCGAACTGAACACTGATGCTTCCGGCACCGATACGGAAGAGGACGACGCTGAAACCAAGGATGACGCCTAAATGCGCATTGATGTCGTCAGCATCTTTCCCGAGTACCTGGCGCCGCTTGAGCTTTCCCTCATAGGCAAGGCCCGCCAGGATGGGCTCTTGGAGGTCAATGTCCATGACTTGAGGGCCTTCACCACCGACAAACACCGCACCGTGGACGACACTCCGTATGGTGGCGGTGCGGGGATGGTCATGAAGGCCGAGCCCTGGGCCCAGGCCTTGGAATCCATTGCCTTTGCACAAAATGCCGAAGTTGGAACTGCCGCGCCTGAGCGCTCGTCGGACGCGCCGGCGAAAAAGCCGGTCCTGATTGTGCCGTCGCCCGCGGGGGAGCGCTTCAACCAGGCACTCGCCTATGAGCTCGCCGAGGAAGAGCAGCTCGTTTTCGCCTGCGGCCGCTATGAAGGCATTGACGAACGCGTCATGGAGTGGGCGGCAGGGCACTTCACCGTGCGTCCGGTCAGCTTGGGCGACTATGTCCTCAACGGCGGCGAAGTCGCAGTCCTGGCCATGGTCGAGGCCATCGGACGCCTGCTTCCGGGCGTCGTCGGCAATCCCGAATCCTTGGTGGAGGAATCCCATTCGGACGGCTTGCTGGAATATCCGGTCTACACGAAGCCCTCGTCATGGCGCGATCGTGACGTGCCCGCGGTCCTCTTGAGCGGCAACCACGGGAAGATCGCCCAGTGGCGCCGCCACGAACAGTTCCGCCGCACGGCGGAACGCCGCCCTGACCTCCTCACAGAGTTCGACGCCGGCCACCTGGCACGTGCGGACCGCACGGCTTTCGGTGAACTCGGGTACGACGTCGTTGATGGCCGGTTGCGGCGCCGCCCGGACAGCGACCTCCCGGACTGAGCCTGCCGCCGTCGGGCAACTTCATGCTCCGCCCGACCGCAGGAACCGGGCCGCATTCGCGGGATTCGCCGGAACCCGCGGGGTGTGGCAGAATTAACCCTTGTGTCTACTGGGTTCGCGCCTGCCACAGGGGGAGCGTCACCAACAGCCTGACAACCCGGAACCGCCAATCAGTGGCGGTACCGGACTTGAAAATCTTCGGCGGTAATTTCCGGCCGGCCTTGCGCCCCGGGCTTGCCCGCCGTGACCCAAAGTGGATGACCTGTGGCGTTCACCAGGAGTGGATTAATGCATATCCTCGATAGCGTAGATGCAGCTTCGCTGCGTAACGATGTTCCCGAGTTCCGCGCGGGTGACACCATCAAGGTTCACGTGAACATCATTGAAGGCAAGAACTCCCGCGTCCAGGTCTTCCAGGGCTTCGTCCTGGGTCGCCAGGGTGACGGCGTTCGCGAAACCTTCACGGTCCGCAAGGTCTCCTTCGGTGTCGGCGTAGAGCGTACCTTCCCGGTTCACTCCCCGATCATCGAGAAGATCGAGGTCGTCACCAAGGGTGACGTCCGCCGCGCCAAGCTCTACTACATGCGCGCACTGCGCGGTAAGGCTGCGAAGATCAAGGAAAAGCGCGACTTCGCCACCGGCAAGTAGGTCTTTCGACCAACAGCGGGTCCTGGATTCGTGTCCGGCCTGCGCCGGAGAAATCCGCAACGCAACAGGAAACGAATCATGGACCACGCAAAACGCCAGCCCCGGAAACAGGGCTGGCGTTTTGTTTTGCTCGCACTTTTCCTGGCCGTGGCCATCAGCGGGCTTGTCCGGTCCATGTGGCTCGATGTCTACTTCATCCCGTCCGAGTCCATGGAGCCGATCCTGGGCACCGGAGACCGCATCCTGGTGTCCCGGACCGATTTCGCCGGGGACCCTATTCGCCGTGGAGACATCGTGGTCTTCGACGGAAGGGGAACGTTCGCTCCGCTGAACAGCGGCAAAGGACCGTTTGCCGATGCCGTCGCCGCCGCTGGCCATTGGCTGGGCCTGACGGGAAGCGACACGACATACGTCAAACGTGTCATCGGCCTTCCCGGAGACCACGTGGCTTGTTGTGGCAGCAACGGAAAACTCACAGTCAACGGTCAGCAGCTTGAGGAACCCTATCTTTATCCCGGCGACACGCCGAGCGAACAGAGGTTCGACGTCATCGTTCCGAGTGACAGATTGTGGCTCATGGGGGACCACCGTTCGCGGTCGGCCGATTCGCGCGGCCTTCTGGGCGCACCCGGCGGAGGGATGGTGCCGCTGGAGCGTGTCATCGGGCGTCCAGTCCGGATTATCTGGCCGCTTGATAGATTTGCAGAACTGCCTCGCCCTGCGCAGGCCGGTACAACCTCGAAGAACGGACAATAGATGCCCGAGACAACTCCCGGGAAGCCGGAACGGCACGACGGCGACGCCCGGCCCCTGGACGGACCGTCCGCTCCCGCCATGGATCTTGCAGCGGGCGACGGCGATCCGTCCCCCGTGGGCGCGACCGGCTCGACGGCGGTCCGGCCTGAAGAGCACGAGTCGCCGCGCCGCGCCGCACGGCGGAGCTCACGGCCGGAATCGGGCGAAAGCGATCGCTCCGAAACTCCCGCTAAAACCCACGGCAGTCCGTTCCTCGGCTGGCTCAGGGAAATCGGCACGGTGGTGGTCATCGCCATCGTGTTGTCCTTCCTCATCAAGACTTTCCTGTTCCGTGCCTTCTTCATTCCTTCGGAGTCAATGGTCAACACCCTTGACGTTGACGACCGGATCTTCGTTAATCTGCTGGTCCCGCAACCTTTCGCGCTGGAGCGGGGCGACATCGTGGTCTTCAAGGACGCACAAGGTTGGCTGCCGCCCACGCAGAAGACGACTCCCGGACCCTTCAAATGGTTCCAGGACGGTCTCGTCTTCGTCGGACTGCTTCCGGACGAGACCAATCAGCACCTCGTCAAGCGCGTGATCGGCCTGCCGGGGGACAGGGTCTCCTGCTGCGACAGTTCAGCGCGGGTCAGCGTCAATGGCACGGTCCTCAACGAGAGCTACATCAATCCTGCCCAGGTTCCCATGGCCAAGTCTTTCGATGTAGTGGTCCCTGCGGGCAAAATTTGGGTTATGGGCGACAACCGCAACAACTCGGCCGACTCCCGCGAACACCAATCGGTCAATGGTGGTTTCATCGACATCGCCGACGTCGAAGGCAAAGCAACGGTTATTGCGTGGCCCATCAACCGGTGGCAGATCCTTGACAACCACTCCGAGGTCTTCCGCAACGTTCCTTCGCCGTCGCCCCAGAACACGGCTTCACCCACGGCTCCAGCGAGCAAGTGATGGTTCCGGCGGGAGCGCGAGCGGCAACGCCGGTTCGAACGCAGCGGAAACCCGCCGCGCGGACCAAACACGCTCCTGATTTTCCCACCCTGGACGTCGAACGGGGATTCCTGGCTCCAGGGGTCACGCTTCTGGCCGGTGTCGATGAAGTAGGCCGCGGAGCCCTCGCCGGACCGGTGTCGGTGGGGATCGCCGTCGTCGACCTCAGGGACCACGGCCTGCTCGCCGATGTCCGCGACAGCAAGCTTCTCAAGCCCGAGGACCGCGAGCGGTTGGAACCGCTGGTACGCGAATGGGCGGTTGGCGCCGCAGTGGGCCACGCAAGTTCGGTGGAGATTGATGCGCTGGGCATCGTGGGTGCCCTGCGCCTTGCCGGCACACGCGCCTGGTTCGAGATTCTCGCCTCGGGCGTGCATCCGGACCTCGTCCTGCTGGATGGGAGCCACAACTGGCTCTCGCCCCAGACCCAGGGCTCCTTGTTCGACGCCGAGGTGGCCGGTCCTGCTTGTGAGGCCCCGGTGCACACCCGGGTCAAAGCGGACATGAGCTGCCTCAGCGTGGCGGCGGCCAGTGTGCTGGCCAAAGTGGCCAGGGACCGCATCATGGTCGGGCTGCACGAGGAATATCCGGCCTTCGGCTGGAACGAGAACAAGGGCTACGCCACGTCCTTCCACCGCGACGCCATCAGATCGTTGGGTCCCACGCCGTACCACCGGACCAGCTGGAACCTGGTCTAGCCTTCGCTTTTCCTTGCCCTGGACGCCGCCGGCCCGGCCGTGGCGCCGCCTGCCCGCTCTATGGTGCAAGATGGATCTATGAGTGCCGAGGATCTTGAGAACTACGAAACCGACATGGAGCTGCAGCTCTACCGCGAATACCGCGACGTCGTTGGTTTGTTCAGCTACGTTGTCGAGACCGAACGGCGGTTCTATTTGGCGAACCACGTCGACCTGCAGGCCCGCAGCGCCGATGGCGAGGTCTATTTCGACCTGACGCTCCAGGACGCCTGGGTGTGGGACGTCTACCGTTCGGCCCGATTCGTGAAGAATGTCCGGGTCATTACGTTCAAGGACGTCAACGTCGAAGAACTTCCGCGCAGCGAGGAACTCTCCCTGCCGAAGGACGGCGATCTGGGGGATCTCGGCAACCTGGGCAATTAGCCAAGCCCGGCAACTGCTCCTCCACACCGTCCGGCTGGCGGAGTTTCCCACATAGCGGCACTGCCCCCTGTCTTTGAATTCTCCGCGCCTCCAGGCTGGAAGCGGAGGTGGTCATGAAAGCCAAAGACGTGTTGGGACAGCGCGGTGAAACGCTGGCCGTAGCTTTCCTTGAAACCCAGGGAATGCGGATTGTGGACCGCAATTGGAGATGCTCCGACGGCGAGATCGACATCGTGGCGCTCGACGGCGACACCTTGGTGATCGCAGAGGTCAAAACCCGGAAGAACCTGGCCTATGGGCATCCTTTCGAAGCGGTCGGCGCCGCCAAACTCGCCCGGCTCCACCGCCTGGCCGGGTCATGGTGCCGTGACCACGAGGTGCGCGCCGTGCTCCGCCGGGTGGACGTCGTGGGAATCATCGACGACGGGGTGGGCGAGCCCCAGCTCGAACACCTCAGGGGCGTGGGCTAGATGGGAGTCGGCCGAAGCTACTCCGTGGCGCTGTTGGGCCTGAACGGCTACATCGTGGAGGTCGAGGCAGATATCGGCCAAACCCTCCCCAATTTCGTGATCCTGGGGCTGCCGGATGCCTCCCTGAACGAAGCCAAGGAACGCATCCGCTCCGCGGCACAGAACTCAGGCATCCCGCTGAGTCGTCGAAAGATCACCGCAAACCTGATTCCGGCCTCCCTGCCGAAGCGTGGCTCGGGTTTCGACCTCGCGATCACCATGGCAGTATTGCGCGCCGCGGGCGATATCCGTTCCACAGAAGACACAGTCTTCATCTCCGAGTTGGGACTGGATGGCAGGTTGAGGCCCGTTCGCGGCATCTTGCCGGCGGTCATGGCGGCTGTTCAAGCAGGCCACCCCAAGATTGTTGTGGCCCACGCCAACGTCGCCGAGGCCGAGTTGGTACCCGGGGCGGTGGTCCGTGGCTACAAGACCCTGGCTCGTCTTGCGTTTGATTTCGGGGCCAACCCGCAGGACCTGGCCCTCGATTACGACCCGGCCGACGGCGAGGTCGCAGGGGATCAGGACGCCGCTGCCGCTGTTGTTCCGGATCTTTGTGATGTCTCGGGGCAGGGCGATGCCCGCCGCGCCTTGGAGGTTGCGGCAGCCGGGGCACATCATGTGCTGCTTTGCGGTCCGCCGGGTCTATGTCCTTAACCATGTATGCGTGAAGGCATACGAACTGTGGCTGGCTTGCCGCCAAACATGCGCGCGGAAGCAGCGCCTGCCCGGCCCGGCGGGCTACTTCCCGGGCTTGGTGTAGGCGACGTACGAGCGGTGAGCGCGGACCTCGACGGGCCGACCAAGGCCAGCGAGCTAAGCTATCTCACCGCGGTCTCTGGTCTTCCGCCGACAGGGCTCTGTGGCCCAGCCCCGCTTAGTGAGTCGGGGCGCCGTCTTAGCGGCGACCGCCGCCCACATTCCGATTTATAGTCCGGCGTTGTTCAAAGCGAATGGCGGGCGCATGAGTCCGGGGGTGAGGCCCTCGGCGGGGTCATTTCCCAGTTGGATGATCCGGTTGACCTTGTCCACGTGGACTACCTTGGGCTCGTAGGCGTTGGCTTCCTCGGTGGTCATCTCTGCGTACGTGATGAGGATGACGACGTCGTTTTCGTGCATCAGGTGTGCGGCCGGGCCATTGATCCCGATCACGCCCGAGCCACGTTCACCGGCGATGGTGTACGTCTCAAGGCGGGCCCCGTTTGTGACATCCACAATGGCTACGAGCTCGCCGGGCAGAATATCGGCAGCATCCAGCAGGTCCAGGTCGACGGTGACCGAACCCACGTAGTGCAGGTCCGCATGCGTAACGGTGGCGCGGTGGATTTTAGACTTGAACATTGTGCGATTCATAGGAATCTCCAGGAGTTGGCGGCTTGTGCCGCGGCCGGTCAATAGCGGATCCGCCATGAACGCTACACCGTCCCCAAATTTGATGAGAGGATCTGAGCCTTTCAGACCGGATCTTGCCACGACATTCTCAGTGGTTGCCCGCGGATACATGCGGAGGAAGGAAATGCGTGAACAGTTCCAGTTCTGCGGAGAAGCGAAGTGCCTTGTCCTTGTTCTCAGTAAAGACATAGCCCACGAGGCCCCATTCGGTGTCGTTGGCCAGGCGAAGCGACGAACACAGCCTGCAACCTCGATCTGAAAGTTGGTGCGCCCGCTAACCCAACGAAGGACAGGTCTTGCAGCGTTGGAATGGGCCCCACCCGACGCAAACGTCGACGCTGGCCCGGAGCAAGCTTGAGACATACGTCGGATTTTGCCCAGTTGAGTGGTCACTGAATTCCCCCAACGCCATCTCGAAAGCCGAGGGTCGGAGGACTCTGGATAGGACAGGTTCACGGTCGAGGCATTCGCCGCTTACGGCTCTTGGAACCTCGTTCTACAACTCGTCGCTATGGCCTGCGCCGCGAAATGGGCGGGGAGACAGATATGGCGAAGGCCTTCGCTCCGGTTCCTGAGCCCTCCCGGTAAGCTAGGAGGCTCCTCTCTCGTGCGGGAGGGGCCTCCTTCCTCTTGCCTGGCTTAGGCTGCCTGAGCCGCTTTCATGGCCTGCATGACGCGGTCGGTGACCTCGTCGATCTTGCCGATGCCGTCAACCTCGGTCAGGATGCCGCGCTCGGCGTACTTGGCCACAACGGCTGCGGTCTGCTCGTGGTACAGGTCCAGGCGGTGGCGGATGACGGGCTCGTTATCGTCGCTGCGCCCGGTTTCCGTGGCACGGCCCAGGAGGCGGCGCACCAGTTCCTCATCATCGGCGGTTAGCTGCAGGACGACGTTCAGCTTTTGCTCAGCGGTGGCGAGGATCTCATCGAGGTAGTCCACCTGTGCGGGGGTGCGGGGGTAGCCGTCCAGCAGGAAGCCGTCTTCGACGTCGGTCTCCCTGAGGCGGTCGCGGACCATCTTGTTCGTCACGCGGTCCGGAACAAAGTCCCCGGCGTCCATGTACTTCTGGGCCTCGACGCCCAGCGGCGTCTCACCCTTGACGTTGGAGCGGAAGATGTCGCCGGTGGAGATCGCAACGACGCCGAGGCGCTCTGAAATGCGTTCCGCCTGCGTTCCCTTGCCTGAACCCGGAGGTCCGATTATCAACATTCTGGTCATCGCAATAACCCTTCCTAGTTACGTTGTTGTGGCTGGCAACAATTTTTGCTTGGAGTTTCCCGGCCAACGCCCACGCTGCTCAGGAAAGTGAGGTGATCATGAGACGGCCGAGTGTCCCCGGTTGCCGCGCCAGCGGGTTTGCCGCGATGGCAGCCATAGTCCCACGGACTTCCGGACAGGCCTTCACCGCTTAAAGTGATCACGGGACGAGCATGGCTAAACGTGCTGGGCCGCAGACGCAGGCGGCAAGCCGTTAAGGTTTTTGTTGCTATTCGACTTTGGCAGCGTGCGGCCGGGGATCGGTGCCGGGTCCCACGGGTAGCGAGCGTAGACCTCATATCCTTCGGCCCTTTCCAGCATTTCGCGGTGGAATGGTCCGGCAGCTGAGAGCCAAAGTATGGAGTTGTCTGGCATAACGTCTTCGACCGTCCCTGTTCGAACGATCTCACCGTGACGTCGTACTTCCACATACTGCCCCAAAGCGCGCTGCCAGTCTGGCTGCAAGTGAAGATCCACAACATTCCTGTCGGTTCCGGTGTTGATGAAAAGTACTGGGTTGGTGAAGCGGTGAGGCGCCTAGAACGTTGCGATAGTGGATGATCCGGGTGATCATCTGGCGCCTCACCGCAGATCGGGGGCCGGCTTGGTGCTGTCGGCTAGAGGGACCGCTGTTCGACGCCGTTGTAGGCGCTCAAAGGGCGGATGAGGGCGTTAGATGCCGACTGTTCCATGATGTGGGCTGTCCAGCCGGTGATGCGGCTGGCGACGAAGATGGGGGTGAACATCTGGGTGTCGAAGCCCATGAGGTGGTAGGTGGGGCCAGCGGGGTAGTCGAGGTTGGGTTTGATGGCTTTGGCCTCGTCCATCGCGGTTTCAAGTCCGTTGTAGAGTCCCAGCAGTTCGGGACGGCCGTAGTGGGCGATCATTTTGTCCAGGGCAGCCTTCATCGTGGGGACCCGGGAGTCGCCGTGCTTGTAGACCCGGTGCCCGAAGCCCATCACCTTCTTCTTGTTGGCAAGCGCGTGTTCCATCCAGGCCTTCGCCCGGGCTGCTGCCTCTTCCAGGGATTCCTCAGGCCGTATGCCGATCTCATCGAAGGTGTGCATGACCGCTTCGTTAGCGCCCCCGTGCAAGGGACCCTTGAGCGCCCCAATGGCCGCCGTCACGGCTGAATGGAGGTCGGACAAGGTAGACGTCACCACTCGAGCCGTGAACGTAGAGGCGTTGAAGGAGTGCTCCGCGTAGAGAATCATCGAGACGTTGAACGCATCTACGACCTCATCCGCAGCGTCCTCACCGAAGGCCATCCACAGGAAGTTGGCGGAGTAGCCCAGGTCGCAGCGGGGCTCCACCAGATTCTGGCCGCGCCTGCGGCGCTGGTCGTAAGCCACGACGGCGGGCATCGCGGCGAACAGGTCGATAGCCTTGGCCATGTTGGCTTCGGGGGTGGCGTCCTCAGCCAGTGGATGGCGGGCTCCCATGACCGAAGCGGCTGTGCGGCAGACATCCATCGGGTGTGCCGTGAGTGGCAGGGCGTCCATCACTTGTTTCACCGCGGGGTCCAGGGCACGGCCGGCCCGTTCCTTCGTTGTAAAGGCGGCCAGCTCATCGGCGTTGGGCAGTTCGCCGTTCCAGAGCAGGTAGGCGACCTCTTCGAAGGTGCATTTGGCGGCGAGCTCCTGGACCGGGTACCCGCGGTACAGCAGGGAGTTGGTTTCTGCGTTGACCTTTGAGACGGCGGTGTAGTCCACCACGACGCCGGCAAGGCCCTTCTTAATCTCTGTGTCAGCCATGCTGAACTCCTTCGTTGCAGTTCTTGCTTTAGTGGAAATCGGGGATCTGGAAGTTGAAGACGCCGGAATCGAATTTGTTGTAGGCCTCGTAGTCCACGAGGTCATAGAGCCGGGCTCGGGTGAGCATTTCAGGCACGCGTACCTGCTGGGTTCCCAGGCTCTTGAGCGTGTCCAAAACCCGTTCAGCGGCACCCATGGCGCTGCGGAGCAGGGTCACCGGGTAGATCACCATGTTGACGCCTACGGCCTGGAGCTGTTCGGTGGTGAATAGTTCGCTTTTGCCGAATTCGGTCATGTTGGCCAGGATCGGCACATCCACGGCGTCCCGGATGGCACGGAACTCGTGCAGGTCCCGCATGGCCTCGGGGAAGATGGCATCTGCTCCTGCCTCCACCAGCGCCTTGGCACGCTCCTTTGCTGCCTGGAGTCCGTCCACTGCGCGGATGTCGGTCCGGGCCATGATCAGGAAGTTCGGATCGCGGCGGGCGTCCGCGGCGGCACGGATCCGTTTGGTGGCGGTGTCCAGGTCGACGACGTTCTTGCCGTCCAGGTGGCCGCAGCGTTTGGGGTTGAACTGGTCCTCGATATGGAGTCCGGCCAGGCCCGCGTTCTCGAGTTCATGGACACTGCGGGCCACGTTCATGGGTTCCCCAAACCCGGTATCCGCGTCCACGAGGGACGGCAGGTCCGTCATCCGGGCGATCTGCCCGGCGCGGGTGGCCACCTCGGTGAGCGTAGTGAGGCCGATGTCCGGCAGACCGAGGTCGTTGGCGAGCACTGCGCCGGAGATGTACACGCCGGCGAACCCCTTCTCCTCGATCAGCCGGGCCGAGAGCGGGTTGAACGCGCCGGGGAACTGCTGGATAGTCCCCGAGGCCAGGATCTCCCGCAGCTTGAGGCGTTTTTGTTCCGGGGTGGTTTTTGAGTACAGCATTAGAACAGTCCCTTCGGTGCGGCCGCGAAGTCGATGACTCCGGGCGCGGCGGTGATGTTCAGCTGGTCCAGCTCGCCTGCGGCCAGCTGGGGGAGCCGGGCTGCGGCGTCGAGGAAGCGCTCGATTTCGTCCTCTTCCACCAGGCCGCCGGCCAGGGTGCGGAACTTGTTGACGTACTGCTCGCGCGCGAAGGGCCGGGCGCCGAGCGGGTGGGCGTCGGCGACGGCGATTTCGTCGGTGATGACGTTTCCGTTGGTCAGGGTGATTTCCACGGAACCGCCGAACGCCTTCTCGTTGATGTCCAGGGAGTGGTAGCGGCGGGTCCATTCCGGGTCCTCGACCGTGGTGACCTTCTGCCACAGTTCCACGGTGTCGGGGCGGGCGGCGCGTTCGGGGGAGTAGGAGTCCACGTGGTGCCAGGCGCCGTCCTGCAGGGCCACGGTGAAGATGTAGGGGATGGAGTGGTCCAGGGTCTCCCTGGATGCGGTGGGGCTGTATTTCTGCGGATCGTTCGCGCCGGAGCCGATCACGTAGTGCGTGTGGTGGCTGGTCTTGATCAGCACGGACTGTACGTTGGCCGGGTCGGTGGCCTCGGGGTGCTCTTTGTGGAGTTTGCGGGCCAGGTCGATCCAGGCCTGGGCCTGGTATTCGGCGGAGTGTTCCTTGGTGTAGGTGTCCAGGATGGCGCGCTTGGCCTCGCCCGGGGTCGGCAGCGGGACCTGGTAGGAGGCGTCCGGGCCGTCCAGCAGCCAGGCGATGAAGCCGTCTTCGCCTTCGTAGATCGGCACGGGGGAGGTCTGGCCCCGCATCGAACGGTCCGCCGCCTCGACGGCCATCTTGCCGGCGAACGCGGGGGCGTGGGCTTTCCAGGTGGAGATTTCTCCCTTGCGGGACTGCCGGGTGGCGGTGGTGGTGTGCAGGGCCTGGCCGACGGACTGGAAGATCGTTTCGACGTCGAGCCCCAGGAGGGTGCCGATGCCGGCTGCGGCGGACGGGCCGAGGTGGGCCACGTGGTCGATCTTGTGCTTGTGCAGGCAGATCGCCTTGACCAGGTTGACCTGGATCTCGTACCCGGTGGCGATGCCGCGGATCAGGTCGTGGCCGTTGGAGCCGACGTGCTGGGCGACGGCGAGGATCGGCGGGATGTTGTCGCCCGGGTGGGAGTAATCGGCTGCGAGGAAGGTGTCGTGGTAGTCCAGTTCGCGGACCGCGACGCCGTTGGCCCAGGCCGCCCATTCCGGGGACACTCGCTCTCCGATACCGAAGACCTTGGCGCCCTGGCCCCCGGTCGACGGTCCGTGGGTGAGGGCCTGGGCGCGGGCGGCCACGATCGGGGCCCGGTTCAGCGACGCGATAGCCACGGAGGCGTTGTCGATGATGCGGTTGATCACCATCTCCGTGACTTCAGTAGTCACTTCAACGGGGTCCGCCGCGACCAACGCGATTTTGTGCGCCAGCTGTTCCTCGCGGGGGAGGTTCTCTTCGCTTTTGTAAACGCGGACGTGGTTGTTCTTGACCATGGTGCTCCTTATTGAGGCGTGTGGGTCGCCTTGAGATGGGTGAGACTGCGGTGCAGGTGAAGCGAGGTGGCCGCCTCGGCAAGCCGGGGATTGCCTGCGGCGATGGCTTCGGCGATGGCTGCGTGTTCTGCGGCTGCGGCTGTGAGCCGGGTGGCGTCGTCGGCTGCCAGCCGTCGGACCCGGACAAGGTGTACCCGAAGGCTGTGCATGGCCTGGGCCAAGTAAGAGTTGGAGATAGCGGCGTCAATGGCCTCATCCAACCGGCCAACCAGCCCGTAGTAATCATGACGGGCAGGATCGGCGTCACTGATAAGCCCAGGCGCGGCCAGCAGCTCTTCCTGCAGCTCCCGGAAAACTGTTGAGTCTCCCCGTTCCGCAGCCAGGGCGGCCGCCTTGCCTTCGAGTGTCTCGCGGAGCTCGAACAATTCGTCAACGTCTTCAAGCGAGATGTCACTGACGACGACTCCGCGACCCCCGGCAGTCCGGGTCAGACCTTCGGCGCCCAGTCTTCCCAGAGCCTCCCGAAGTGGAGTTCGGGACACTCCTAGTCGTTCCGACTGTTCGACTTCGGCCAGAACCGTTCCCGGGAGGAGACTCCAATCTAGGATTTCTTCTCGGAGAGTTTGGTAAGCCCGTTCACTGGCGCGCATGAAGTCAATGTATACATTCAAGCGAGTCTACGCAAGAACAGGTTCAGAAACTTCCCTTTATGTATACAATTCGGAGCAATGGGGCGAGATGCGGACAGCGGGAAGCCTGCTAGCGAAAGACGCATCACCGGCGTCCTGGTCTTATACTCCTCTTGCTTGTCGGGGGCGGTCAGTTCCGCTTCCAGCGCAGTCTCCAGCACGTTCCTCGTGGGCTGGTTCAGCAGCCCGCCCGGGCCTACCAGGCTCGGCCCGACTCCCAGTGGGTTGAGGTGTAGACGGCGAAGATCATGCTTGACGCTTTGGTGTCGCTGGTGAGGTAGCTGGCGACGGTCCGGGCGTAGGGGAGTTCTGTTCCTGGTTGACGGAGGGGGCCGACGCAGAGGGTAGCGCCGACTTTGTTGTTGTCCGCGGTGACGCGACGAGGCTTTCTTTGGGCCAGAAGCCAAGGTTTTCCTATGAGGCTGAGCAGGTCTGCGGGACGCTGCTGCCCAGGCCCAGGACGCCCCGCGCTGTTTCGCGGACCGCCAGAGGTTGACTGACCGTCCGTACGGTCATAAGATGGGGAACACCCTTAGACGCGATCTGATTTAGGAGAACCAATCCCCATGCAGCTTGCCAACACGACAGCGATAGTAACTGGAAGTGCGTCGGGCTTAGGGGCTGCCACCGCGGCGGCCCTTGCAGATAGCGGTGTCCACGTCTTCGGGCTCGACCTCCCGGGAGCCCTGGAGGCAGCCCCCGAGGACAGTCGGATCACCTACGTAGCCACTGACGTAACAAACGCCGATCAGGTCCGCGTTGCCGTAAATGCGGCCGCGAGCACCGGCGCGCCTCTTCGTACGGTTGTGAATTGCGCTGGCATAGGGCCTTCGAAGCGGATCCTCGGGCGCCAAGGCGTCCACGATATCGAGCTGTTCGCCCGGGTGGTGACAATCAATCTGGTCGGTACCTTCACGGTCCTGGCGACCGCGGCAGAGGCGATTGCGGCCACAGAGGCAGACGCATTCGGTCAGCGCGGGGTGATCGTGAATACAGCCTCGGTGGCTGCCTTCGACGGGCAGATCGGGCAAGCAGCTTACGCCTCCTCCAAAGGCGGAGTCGTCGGTCTCACTCTGCCTGCCGCCCGTGATCTGGCTCGGAACGGCATTCGAGTGTGCACCATAGCACCGGGCATCGTGGACACCCCCATGCTGGCTACGGTGGGCGAGGAGTACCGCGCCGCACTTGCCGCGAGCGTGCCTTTCCCTCAGCGTCTCTGCCGACCCGAGGAATACGCGCAGCTTGTAACAATGATCGCGGAACATGACTACCTGAATGGGGAGACCATCCGCATGGATGGTGCCCTTCGCATGGCTCCGTCTTAATCCAGCCCCTGCCGGCGCGGGACTTGTACTCTATCCAAACGAAAGAATGATGGACCCATGTTGATGAAGACTGCTGTCAACCACCGTGCGTTTCCACTCGTTGGTGATGTTCTTTGACTGCGGCGATTGTCGGGCTCGGCATGAGCCCGTTAGGCAAGGTGTTTGGACGAACCTCCATGGACCTGGCGGGGGAGGCGGTCCTGCGTGCCGTAACGGATGCGGGCCTGACGGTAGGTGATCTCGATGGGCTCCTCCTCAGTGGGGGCATGGCCAACGATGTCACGCCGCATTTGGCAATCGATCTCGGCCTGACCGAATTGAACCTGCTGGCGGTAACTTCGACGTACGGCGCGAGCGCGGGGGCTATGGTGGCCGCCGCAGCTCGAGCTATCTCCGATGGGACAGCAACCGTCGTCGCGTGCGTCTTTGCCGATACCCCGCTCAAGGACGGCAAATCTTCTGCCTGGGGATCTCCGGTCGCCGGGCTTGAGGGGTACAGGGGCTGGAGCATGGCAACCGGCGCTGCAACGCCCAATGTGCTTTATGCCATGGCCGCTCGGCGCCACATGGAGACCTATGGCACAACGACGGAACAATTTGCCGAGATAGCAGTCGCCCAGCGTGCCTGGGCTGCCGGCAACCCCTTGGCGCAATATCGGGATCCGATAACAGTGGAAGACCATCAGGCATCTCCTTGGATCGCCGACCCTTTGCGGCGCCTGGACTGCTGCCTCGTATCAAATGGTGCGATCGCAGTGGTCGTCACTTCCACCGAGCGTGCGGCTGACCTCCCGCAGCCACCGGTTCACGTCCTGGGGTATGGGGAAGGGCACCGACCGCGTCGGCTTGGGCGGGGCTCGAGCTGGGGTTTGGAGACTGGGGCGAGCGCCTCCGGCCGCCAGGCGATGGCCCGGGCCTCGATCACAACTGCCGATGTCGATGTAGTCGAGCTTTACGACTGCTACACCTATACCGTCCTGGTGTCCTTGGAGGATTACGGTTTCTGTGCCAAGGGGGAGGGCGGTGCTTTCGTCGCAGACGGCAGACTTGCTCCCGGAGGATCTCTCGCCGTGAACACGGGCGGTGGCCAGCTGTCGAGCTACTACATGTGGGGATTTACGCCCCTCAGCGAGGCGATCATCCAGGTCCGTGGACACGGCGGTGCGCGCCAGGCGCCGCGCAGCGATATCGCGCTGGTCAGCGGCAACGGGGGGATCCTCGAATTCCACTCGACACTGATCTTGGGAAAACAGGAGCGAAACACATGAGCGTGCCAGTTCCCGTCGTCCGCCGCACTGCGGACAGCGCTGACTTTTTCGACGCGGCCTCCGCCGGTCGTCTCCTGCTTCGGTGCTGCACAGGCTGCGGTACGTTCCGCGGACCGCAGGAGCCGCTGTGCCCGTCGTGCTTCACGGCCGACCACGAGCGTGTTCTGGCTTCGGGGGAGGCCACCTTGGTTAGCTGGTGTGTGGTCCATCGTTCGCCCCTGCCATCGCTGCCTGCGCCTTACATAGCTGGGCTCGTCGAGGTTGAGGAGGGGCCTTGGTTGCTCACCAGATTGCTTGCCGCGCCGGAGGAGGAGCTGACCTTTGGCAGCGGGATTCAGATTTACGTAGTTCCTGGTCCAGAGGAGGGTGAGGCTCTCGTCCTTTCCTGCACCCCGGCGTTTTCCACTCACCGATCGGCCGCTACGGTCGGCTGACCGTCCCGGCGAACCGGATTGCCCGCTGCCGTCGGCTGAGCCGATAACCGGTAATCGTCTCGAACTTTTCTACGTCAGGGTCGGGGGAGAATCCCATGGGTAGCGGGTAAAAACTTCAAAGTCCTCGGCTCGTTCGATCATTTCGCGGGAGAAAGGACCCTCGGCGGAGATCCAGAGTATGGAATTGTCCGGCATTACGGCTTCAACTGTTCCCGAACGAACAGCCTTTCCGTGACGTCGAATCTCGACAAACTGCCCCAACGTGCGCTGCCAATCCGGCTGCGAATGAAGATCCATGGGCTTCTCGTATCCGTTCCATGAAAGTGGAACATTGATCTAATGGATGGATAGGTAGGCGGTGAAGCTCCGAGCCCTTCGACTGCTGATTGCCGTGTAAGCCGGACCCGAACGGGCGTAGTTGGTACCTACAAACCCCTAGGCGTGCGGCCCGGGCCTGGTTTGCCGGCATAAGCCTGGGCGATTGACATCCATTCATCGGCCACAGGCCCTTCCGTGAGCAAGGCTGAGTTGTCTCTGTGCCGCCGCTGTGTCACGACGAGGCAGAAATCCACGACTGGCCCGCTGACGGAGTTCACTGCGTCCTCCGGTCCCCAAGACAATTCGCTGCCATCTGGGGCGGTCAGCCTAACGCGGACCGGTACGTCAGGCGCCTTGAGGCCTCGATTGGTAAAGGAGAAGCCGAGTGTCTTCACTCCCAGATCGGCAATGTGTCTGAGCCGCGCACTCTGCGGGTACTCCACGCCGAGCCCATCCGCGACGTCCTGGCCGTGAGCCCATGTCTCCATCAGCCTCGCCGTAACTGCGCTAAGAATGCTCATATCCGGCCCGAACCAAGATATCCGGGCCTTGGGGGGCAGCGCCGCGAAGTCTTTCAGGAGGCGCGCGCGGGAACTCCGGAACCAGTCAAGCAGCGCCACGGGGTCCATGTCCCGGTACTGCCGGACCAGCCGGTCGGGAACATCACCACCCTCGGCCAACAAGTCGGCCCGTAGCGCCCTGAACTCCTGAGCGCTAAGGGCCGCAAGCATGGCAACGTCGTCGAAGTACGCCAGATGGGAAATTTGGTCGCGCACTGCCCAACCGTGGGACGGCGTGGAGCGGTCCCAGTCCTGGGGGGCCAGTGGGGCCAGTATGATTTCCAGGGCCGTGGTCTCGGCCTCCAGATCCTCGAGCAGTACTGTCAAGTGCGACATCAGGCTTGTCCTTCCATCCGATCCGGCTGTCCGAATGGGGCGCTCCGTCCGTCCGGATCAGCCTAAGCATAATGACCGTACAGGCGGTCAGTCAATCATCCTCTTTATTGTGACCTTCAAATTTTGCGCACACCCTTGCGTCCCGGGCCTTCATTCTCTAGAGTGACCGTACGTACAGTCAAAGGAGATTGGTGTGGCTTCGACCTTCACGAGCATGTTTGACCAGTTTGAGCGCAGAGCCGAACAACACCCTGATGCAACATGCTTGTCCTTCCAGGACCGCGCATGGAGCTGGGGGCAGATGAGGACCAGAATATTGAAAGCCGCCAGCGCACTTGAGGCCATGGGCGTCAAGGCGGGCGACCGTATTGCGTTCATCGACAAGAACCACGCTGCTTGTCTCGAGTTAACGCTCGCCGCATCGTTAATCGGAGCGGCGCAAGTCGTCGTCAACTTCCGACTTTCCCCCGGGGAGCTCGGATATGTCCTTGGTGATTCGGACGCCAAACTGCTGATCACAGGCCATGAATTCGTGCCACAAATCCGTGGCATTCAAAAGCAACTCCCCGCGCTGAGCCGCGTGCTCGTCCTTGGTGGCGAGAACGACGAGTATGAGGCGCTCGTGGAGGGCGCCCCACCTCTGGCAAAGCGGCACCGTGCTGAGCCGGACGACTGTTTCCTGCAGTTGTATACCTCCGGGACTACGGGTTGGCCCAAGGGTGCTCTCTTGACGCAGAAGAGCATGTCTGCGCACAACGAAACCGTCCGGAACGCCTACGACATGGATGATTCCGCGGTCAATCTCGTAGCCATGCCGCTCTTCCACGTTGGCGGCACCAGTTGGGCGTTGGCCGGCATGGCGGCAGGAGCCCGCACCGTCCTGGTCAGGGAGGTTAACCCCGCCCACCTTCTTGACCTCATTTCCCATGAGCAGGCCACTCATGTATTCCTCGTGCCCGCTGTCATCCAAATGCTGCTGGCAGAGGAAAATGTTGTGGACGCGACGGCCTCCCTGAGGGTTATCGGCTACGGCGGTTCACCGATGCCTGCGCCGTTGATGGAACGCATCCTGAAAACACTCAGCACTCCCCTGTACTCCGTCTACGGGATGACGGAAATGTCCGGGGTGTTCTGCGTCCTTGGCCCCGACCAGCATCGCGACCCGAAGCGCAAGTACCTGCACGCCTCGGCTGGCCGTGCAGTCCCCGGCATCGAGGTCCGCGTCGTGGATCCGTCGACTGGCGAGGACGTGCCGACCGGCGGCGTCGGGGAATTCTGGTTACGCTCCGAGCAGGCAATGTCTGGGTACTGGCATCAGCCCGAGGCAAGCGAGGCCGCATTTGTAGACGGCTGGTTGCGCACGGGGGACGCTGGAAGACTCGACGACGACGGCTACCTGTTCATCGAGGATCGAGTAAAGGACATGGTGATCTCCGGAGGGGAAAACATCTATCCGGCAGAGGTTGAACGCGTGTTGGTCGAACATCCGGCCGTTGAGGAAGTGGCCATCATCGGCGTCCCGCATCAGAAATGGGGGGAAACGGTCCACGCGGTAGTCACGACAAAAGACGGCCAAAGCACCAGTGAACGCGAACTGATCGACTATTGCCGCGAACGCCTGGCGCACTACAAGTGCCCCACGGGCATCAGCTTCACTTCTGCACTGCCCAGAAACCCCACGGGAAAGCTGCTCAAGCGCAAATTGCGTGAAGACTACGGAGGATTAGTCCCGCATGTTTGATGATTCTGGTCGCCAGGGTGCGACCGTCACCTCATCCGCAGAGGCGGGATCCCCGTAGACCCTTATCGACCGACCCACCAAGAATCTAGAGGCACCAAAGTGTTCGACCAATGGAGAATTTCATGACTGACTACAGCCACCTGCTCTCGCCTATCACCATCGGATCGACCGTGTTGCGCAACCGGGTGGTCATGGGCTCGATGCACACTGGTCTGGAGGACCATTTTTGGGATCTGACGAAACTGTCCGCCTACTTTGCCGAGCGCGCCAAGGGCGGCGTAGGCCTGATCGTCACTGGCGCCCACGCTCCGAACCTGGCTGGGGCAATGTGGCCGTTCGGGTCCACCAAGACCGATCGGATGAACGGCATCCTGCGCGGGGCCCTCTGGCCGTTCGGGTCCAGCATGACCAACGGACTCCAGGCCTTGCGCCACCGTACGATCACCGAGGCCGTGCACAAACACGACGGCCGGATCCTTCTCCAGCTCCTGCATTCGGGCCGCTACGGCTACACCCCGAACAACGTTTCCGCCTCGGCAATCAAATCACCGATCAACCCGTTCACCCCACGCGCACTGTCCACCAAGGCGGTGGACCGGACGGTCACGGACTTCGCCAAGGCCGCCCGCCTTGCCCAAAAGGCGGGCTACGACGGCGTGGAAATCATGGGAGCTGAGGGCTACCTCATTAATCAGTTCCTGGCTCCCCGGACCAATCAACGTATGGACAAATGGGGCGGCAGCCCACAGCAACGGATGCGGTTCCCAGTCGAGATCATCCGGCGGATCCGGGAGTACGTCGGCAACGATTTCATCTTGCAATACCGGATTTCCCTGCTGGATTTGGTCGAGAACGGGCAGAATTGGGAGGAGACCGTCGAGCTGGCCAAGCGCCTGGAGGAAGCCGGCGTCGATGTGTTCAACACAGCGATAGGTTGGCACGAGGCACGTGTGCCGACGATCATCACCCAGGTCCCCCGCGGTGCCTGGGTGGACAACACCGCACGGCTGCGCCCAGAGGTTGGAGTGCCCATAATTGCTTCAAACCGGATTAATACCCCTGAGCTCGCCAATCAGATCATCGCCAGAGGTCAAGCCGACATGGTGTCGATGGCCCGTCCGTTCCTGGCAGATCCCGAGTTCGTGAACAAGGCCGCGACCGGGCGAGCCGATCAGATCAACATCTGCATCGGCTGCAACCAAGGTTGCCTCGACCACGCCTTCACCAAGCAGCGTTCCACGTGCCTGGTCAACCCTCGCGCTGGTTACGAAACCGAGCTGATTCTTGGTCCGACGCGCACGAAGAAGAGAATCGCCGTCGTGGGCGCCGGCCCTGCAGGCCTGGCGGCCGCCGTGTCTGCGGCTGAGCGCGGTCTCCAGGTCACGCTGTTCGAGAAGAGCAGTGACCTCGGAGGACAATTCCGTCTGGCCATGCAGGTCCCTGGCAAAGAGGACTTCCGGGACACGCTGAAGTACTACGCCCGCAGGCTTGAGGTTCTCAACGTCAATGTCCGTCTGAACACCGAGGCGACCGACGCCCACCTCACAGAATTTGATGATGTGATCATCTCGACTGGCGTCGCACCTCGCGTCCCGCCGATCGAAGGCATAAATCATCCCAAGTCCGTTTCCTACCCCGATGTGCTCAACGGCTCGGTCATTCCTGGTCGAAAAGTCGCAGTCATCGGCGCAGGAGGCATAGGTGTTGACATGTCAATTTTCCTCACGCACGCGGACGAGACGCTGGAGGAGTGGAAGGCGCACTGGGGCGTGGGCGACCCCGGGATCAATCGCGGTGGTCTCACCGAGCCGAAGCAACGGGCGCCTCAACGGGAGGTCTGGCTGCTCCAGCGCAAGGCCACTCGCATGGGCAACGGTCCCGGTAAGACCTCCGGCTGGGCGCATCGCGCGCACCTTAAGCAGTCCGGAGTTCATTTGGTAAGCGGGGTTCAGTACGACCGGATCGACGACGCCGGCCTGCACATCACAGTGGATGGCGAGAGCCAAGTGCTGGACGTCGATCACGTGGTGATCTGCGCCGGGCAGCAGTCCGTCCGAGACCTCTACGAGACCTTGGACGCGGCCGGTCGCAGTGGCCTGCATCTTATTGGCGGCGCCAACGTTGCCGCCGAACTCGACGCGAAGCATGCGATTCGGCAGGGAACCGAAGTCGCTGCAGCACTCTGAGGAGGCACGGCGCCATTAATGCCAAGTCAGGATGACTCCGCATGCCGTGCTAATGGTCTTCAGTTGCTCTCCGGATTGCGGAGTCGACAGCCCCGCAGATTGGCGCACCGCCATTCTGCGGGGCTGCCGCCGTTCGACCCGTAGCTGGCGCCTTTCGTTCTTCGCCTGCGCAGGAACGACGGCGCCTCCATCCCACCGCGATTTCTCCACCGGGGCGGGTTCTGATCCTGGATGCGGTCCTTCTGGCTTTCTGGTCAATCCACGAGCTCATTAGGCGCAAAAGGGGCATTCATCTGACCGGACTAGACTCAGGGCGTGGATGCGGATCGGCCTCGGGCGGGTGCCTCAAAACGGCAGTCACGGAGCAGTCGATGGCTGGTTTAGGTATTTCCTGAAGTGGTCTTCGATCCGCTGCCATGCTTCCGGGGAAGCCTCCGGGTCTGGCTTGATGCCCATGATCCGGTTCAGCGGACGCAGCAGCTTCGGTGCCAGGTCGGCGTCGTTCATGAAGGCGTGGCTGGAGATGGGAAACTCCATGACGTCATTCTCGATTCCAAGCCCGTTGAGGGCGGACTTCAGCTTGGCGGCCGCGCCCGGCAGCGTGTGGTCCCGGCCGCCGTAGTTGGCCACCACAGGACATGATCCGCGCAAAGACTCCTCAAGGTGCCTGGGGAGTTGCCCGTAGTTCACGGACGCAGCATCGAAACCGTCCTTGGCCACAAGCAGGGCAAAGCCGCCGCCCATGCAGAAGCCGATCACACCCGGGTTTCCGGTGCTGCGCTCCGAAGTGCTGAGCCAGGTCCGTGCGGTGGCCAGATCGGTGAAGGCCTTGCCGGTGCCCGAGATCATGGACCGCATGGTGCTCACAAGGCAGCGGCGGGCGCCGCCGTCGCTGTAGAGGTCCACGGCCAGCGTCAGGTAACCGGCTGCGGCCAGCCTGTCCGCATGGCGGCGCATCACATCGTTCACGCCGAAGGCTTCGTGGATCATCAGGACGGCCGGAAAAGGGCCTTCGCCTTCGGGCTCAGCCAGATACCCGCCCAGCTGGCGCGAGCCGCCGGCTTTGGCGCTCGCATCGCTCAGATCGATGTATGCCATTGCGCGGGCCTTCCTGTTGCCGGATACCGGACAGTCTGCCATCAGCAGCCGTGCATCGGTTGCTCCGTAAGTGCCCTAAGGGGTATTCACTGCTGTGGTTCATTCCCGCCAGGGCCGACCAGCCCTGGGGCGTTCCAGGCTTGGCGGGTGACCGCGTGGTTTTGGCGGAATGGGTGGGGTTTGCTTGGGTTCGGGGTTGGCGACCAGGGTGCGGTAGCGCACGGGGTCGTGGGCGACGGCGAGCTGGAGGAGGCGGAAGAAGACCAGTCCCCGGCTGCCGGAGCGGCGCCGGTTGAACCGAAAGACGAACTCGTCCAGGTAGCTTTGGAGGTGCGCTTCGTCAACGGAGCCCTGATGTGTGCCCATCAGCCACCGTTTGGCGAGCGAGGCGACGCGGTGAACCCCGGGCAGCAGCGCACCGGAGTCCTCCCCGCGGGCGCGGGCCGCGCGTTGGCTGCGTGGCTCGTGGGTGTAGCCAAGCGCCTCGATACCGCGGTAACCGGTCCAGCCGTCGGTGACCAGGTGCCGCCCCCGGCTCGACGTGTTCGGCAAAGAAGGAATGCAGCGAACCGGCTGATCCGTCGGCCAGGGTTGCCATGCGGCACCGGCCGTACCCGCGCGGGTCGGTGACCTCGACCGCCACCGCGACCAGTGCCTTCTTGCCCCTGGCACGCCCGCCGCGAAGGCCCGGCTCCGCACCGCCGATGTAGGTCTCGTCCACCTCGACCCTTCCAGACAGCCTGTCCCGGCCCGGCCGCACCAGTAACGTGCGCAACCGGTGCAGCATCGTCCACGCGGTCGGGTAGGAGCCGATCTCCAGCGAACGCTGCAGGCTCTGGGCGGAGATGCCGTCTTTCTGAGCGGAGAACAGCCAGCACGCGGTGAACCAAACCGTCAACGGCGTCCTACGACGATCGAACAGCGTCCCGGCCGTCACTGACGTCCGGGCGCCGCATCCGGCGCACTTATACCGCCCGTCCGCCACCGTCCACCCGCCGGCATGCCCACATCGCGGGCAGACAAAACCACCCGGCCAACGAAGCCAGTCCAGATAATCCAAGCAGTCCACATCGGTCGCAAACCACGACTGAAACTCACCAACGGAGCGCGGGTAATGCCCACCCGCCCGAGGCCGATCCGCATCCACGCCCTGAGTCTAGTCCGGTCAGATGAATATCCCTTAGGCGCAAAATGGGCGCTGGACCCGTCTCTCAAGACGTCTCCAGCGCCCATCCGCCAGTCGTGTGGTGCCGGTCAGACGCGAACTCCGAGCTGAGCAAGCAAGTCGCTCTGGTCGTAGATCACTTTGTATTCTGCAATCCGATCACCCTCGAATCGCCAGAATTCAGCGAGTTCCACGCGAATGGAGGCGCCGGTGGGCGGCAGGGAGTCGCCGTCCGGGAAGGCGAGATCCCCGTTGTGCGTTCCGGTGACCTCGACGAGAGCGGCCAGTTCGTTGTCGCCACTGACAACGCGGTGCGGACGGTGTCGCAGGTCGGGGAACGCCGCGAAGAATCCGGCCATCCACAGGACAACAACTTCCGCGCCTTCTTGACGAAATCCTGAGGCGTCGATCACACATCCAGGTGTCAGGGCAGCCTCGACCCAGTCGAAGTCGTGCTCATCCACGTGTCGAAAGAACTCCTCGACCCATGCGGTTCGGTCCATGACGGCTGGTGCAATAGTGTTCATGCGCTCGTTGCCTTTCGCTTTATTTAGTCCGACGAATCGGACGGAATGAGGATGGGCTTAATCACCTTGCTCGCGTGGAAGTCCTTGAGGGCATCTTCCAAGCGATCGAGGGGATATTCGGTGATTAGCCGGTCGAATGGGAATCGACCGTCGCGCCACATATCGATCAGGTGCGGGATCAGTTGGTGCGGATCCGAATCCCCCTCGATCACACCTGTCAGGGTGCGGCCCATGAGGAGATGGCCCTGGTCGATGGTGATGTCGTTATCGAGTGCCTGAAGACCGACGGTGGCGCATACGCCGGGGGAGCGCAGGGACATGAGGGCCTCCCGCACGACGCTACCGAGCCCGACGGCCTCCATCGTGAAGTCGAGCCCGCCCGTGGCCTCAAGGATCTCCCACACCACGTCCCTGGTCGATGAAGGATTGAAGGTGTGCGTGGCCCCCAGTTCGCGAGCCAGGGCGAGGCGGTCGTCGCTGAGGTCAACGGCCACGATTGTCTCGCATTCCGCAGCCCGTGCAGCCATCAGTCCCGCCAGGCCGACCGTCCCCATACCCCAGAACCCAATGCTCTGTCCGGGCTGAGGGCGTAGCACGTTCATGACCGTCCCTGCCCCGGTGAGCAATCCACAACCGAGCGGTCCGAGCAGGTGCACCGGAGCGTCCTTGTCGACCCGGACGGTGTTGCGAGCACTCGTGACTGCGTGGGTACCCCAAGAGGACTGACCGAACCAGTTCCCGTGGATCTCACGCTCGCCTTGGACCATCGTCGTGGTGCCATCCAGCCGGGTGCCGAAATAGTTCAGCGGGCCGGAGAGCACGCAGTAGGCGGGGTGCCCGCCGTTGCAGGCGGCGCAGTCGCCGCAGGTGTCGAACGTCAGGACGACGTGATCGCCCGGAGCCAGGTGGGTCACCTCCGAGCCCACCTCCTCCACGACGCCGGCGCCTTCGTGACCGAGCACTGCGGGCATCGGCAGTGGCACCATGCCGTTCAGGCCGGTGAGGTCGGTGTGGCATATGCCGACGCCCGCAATGCGGACCAAGACCTCGTTGCCTTGGAGCGGGGTGTGCTCCACCTCCTCGAGTGTCGGGGTAGCTCCCGGTTCGGTGAAAATCGCAGCGCGCACGGTTCAGCCCTCCATAACCGGTACGACGAGGTCGTAAATGCGTCGGTCCAGCGTACGGGACAGGTCCACGTGCACGAACTTCTGCTCGGTGTACTCATCGAGCGCGTGGGGGCCGAGCTCACGGCCGATGCCGCTTTGCTTGAAACCGCCGAACGGGTACATGACATTGACCATGTGCCAGTCGTTGATCCACACCGTCCCTGCCTCGAGCTGGCGAGCAACGTCCATCGCGGCGTCGACGTCCTCACTCCATACGCCGGCGGACAGGCCGTACTCGCTGTCGTTGGCGATGTCGATGGCCTCCTGGAGGTCGGTGTAGCGGAGCACGCACAGGACGGGGCCGAAAATCTCCTCCTGGGCGACGCGCATGTCGTTGGTGACGTCGGTCAGGATGGTCACCGGAACCCAGTGTCCGGGACCGTCAGGAACTTCGCCCTGGAAGGCAATGGTGGCGCCTTCCTTCGGAGCGAGCTCGATGTAGGACTCGATGCGGGCCTTCTGCTCTGCGGAGATGATGGGCCCCATGGCAGTGTCAAAGTCTGCCGGAGGGCCCACCTTCATCAGCTTCGCGCGCTCGATCATCTTCGCGACGAACTCGTCGTGCAGCGCATCCGGGAGCAGCAGGCGGGTGCCCGACTCGCAGGCCTGCCCCTGATAGAGGCAGAACGCGAAGAGGGCGCCATCGACGGCAGTGTCGATATCGGCATCCGGCAACACGATATTCGGACCCTTGCCTCCCAGCTCAAGTGTCACTTTCTTAATGTTCTCCGAAGCCTGCTGCGCGACTAGGCGTCCCACGGCCGTGGAACCTGTGAAGGCGATCTTGCGGACGTCGGGATGCGACGACAGCCGCCGGCCCACCTCTTCACCCTCGCCGGTGATGACATTGAGGACGCCTGGAGGCACGCCCGCCTCGTGAGCAGCGCGGGCAACCTCGAGGAGGGTTCCAGGGGTCTTCTCGTCCGGTTTGAGGACGATGCAGTTCCCCGCGGCAAGCGCCGGGCCGAGCTTCCACACCGCCAGCAGCATCGGGAAGTTCCACGGCACGATGCCTGCCACAACACCGATCGGTTCCCGCCGGGTGATGCCCGCTGCCATCGTGGGATACCCAAGCATCGGCCCGGGGGTTTCAAAAGGATATGTGCGGGCCAGGTCAGCAAAGTACTGCAGGTGGGAGATCGAGTAGCCGACGTGGAACGCCATTGCTTGCCGGACGGTCACGCCGTTCTCGGCCACGTGCATCTCGACGAGGTCGTCCATGCGGTCATTGAGGATCTCGACCATCCGCGTCATCGTGGCGGCGCGATCCTCGGGAGTAGCGTTTCGCCAATCACCCCGCTTGTGCGCCGCTACCGCCGCGGCCACTGCGGCATCGGCATCCGCTGCGCTTCCCTTTGCAGAGGTCGCCCACAGCTCCTCGTCCGCCGGGTTGATGAGGTGATACCGGTCCTCGCTGTCGACCCATTCACCGTCGATGTACATCCGGAAGTGTGGGACCTCCAGAACGGCCTCGGTCATCAAACCGTTTCCTTTTCAGCCACGAGCTCCCGGTAGATCGGGAAGACGGGCTTTGCTGCCGGAATCAGTTTCAAGATCTGCGTCACAGGTCCCTTGGCCTTGACCTGCCCCTTGGCCAGGCCGACGGCGACGTTGTATTGGCCACTCCAGAACTGGTTGCCGTGGTCTGCCGACATCGACATCCGGACGTCCGGAGTGAGTTGGGAATCGCCTTCGATGACCTCGATTGCCGGCTCCTTGAGGATAACGGTGACGCTCGACGTCGGGTTGCTGTAGTCGAGCCGCAGCACGATGTCGGCGGCCCGCAGTGTCTCGCCGACCCCTTCGACGCCGTCGGCGACCTTGAATACTCCGCCGAGGTACTTGTAGACCTCAGCAGCGTCCTTGAAATAGCTCATCTGATCCTCCTCTTGTGGGCCGAGTTCTCGTGGCTCTCGGCATTGCACGAGTCACTCTCGCATAGACCGTACGTGCGGTCAATAGTCTGGCTGCCTAGCAAAACCTTCCGGCGCATGGCACTTGCCAAGCGTCGAGAGCTTCGCATACCGTGTGCGGATCAGTGACCGCCTGTACGGTCAGATCCATAAAAGTTTCCCCAATGTCGGAGGATGGCTGCGGCTCGGTGAAACATCAAAACAGGGAGCCGCAGTGAAACGAATTTTTGTGCACAGAGTAACCAAGGGGGCGGTTGCCTTCGCGACAGCATCACTTATGCTGGCCGCAGGCACAGGCGCCGGAGTGGCTTCGGCGTCGCTTCCGCTCCCGACCGTTCCGGTGTTGCCGAAACCACCCTTGAGCGACGACGCGTTCTACGTCCCGCCCTCGCCCCTGACGAACGGCGAGCCTGGAAGCGTGATCAGGACCCGGGACATTCCGCTGTCCCTGTATCCTGACGCCCATGCCCAGCAGGTCATGTACCTCTCGACCGACCAGCACAACAGGCTGGTGCCAGTGACCGGCATGCTGCTGACGCCGCTGCTGCAGAAGCCTGGCACCGACAACCCTGTGGTCGTGGGCACTCCCGGCACCCGGGGTCTCGACGACGGGTGCGCGCCGTCAAAGCAGGTCAACCCTTTGCAGGCCAACCCGAGCAGCCCGGACTACGAGATCACCCAGTACCAGCAGTTCCTGGTCCAGGGCATCTCCGTCGTCGTAACCGACTATGAGGGACAAGGCACGCCGGGGGACTCATCGTATTTGGTCGGGCCCTCCGAGGGTCGCAATGCGCTGGACGCTCTGCGGGCCGCCGAGCATATCAACGGCTCGGGACTCTCGCCGAACTCCCCGGTGGGTATCGCCGGCTACTCCCAGGGCGGGCAGGCCGCCGCATGGGCGGCCGAGCTGCAGCCAACCTACGCGCATGACCTGGACCTCCGGGGAGTGCTGGCCGGTGGCGTTCCGGCCGACATGCTGATGACGGTCAATCACTTAAATGGCAACGTGACTGCGGGCGCTGGCTTCGCATTGGCTACCCTGGTCGGGCTGAACCATGCCAACCCCGAGCTGGACCTGAACGGCAAGCTGACGCCCGGGGGCAGGCAGGTCATCGACCACGTCAAGCAGTCGTGCATCATCGAGGACTTTGCCGGGTTCGGCACCACCACGATCGGTCAAGTCACCAACCCCGACATCCTTACTGACCCGGCATGGCAGAAGGCCTACCGGGCCTCCCTGCTCGGCACGAGGAAACCTGCCGCGCCCGCCTACCTCTACCATGGCACGGCGGACACCATCGTCCCGATCGCCGAAGGGGGCAAGCTGTACCACGACTGGTGTACCCAGGGAGCATCGGTGCAGTACGAGGTCATCACCGGCGCCGAACACATCTCCGGGTTCCTCCTCGGGGCCCCGGCCGGGATTCAGTGGCTCGCTGACCGCCTTGCGGGCGAGCCCGTCGTCGCCGGCTGCCATGAGGTGAGCATCCCCTGACCCGAATCCACTGACCTGCCGCGCTTTTGGCATGTCCATGAAGCACCTGCCCCCCGCTGCTGACCCTGAACACGCCAACCAGGGTCGGCAGCGGGGGAGGAGCTTAGGCCCGCCAGGCAGCACCGAACCACTGCCTGGCGGACCTCTTCATACCGCATCGTTCATACCGCCTCGCCCGAGGGCGTGGCCGTACTAGAGGTCAGAGGAGTTCGATGATCGTGGCGTTAGCCTGACCGCCGGCCTCGCACATGGTTTGAAGGCCGTAGCGGATTCCCTCGCGGCCCATGTGGTGCAACATGGTCGTCATGAGGCGGGCCCCGCTCGCACCAAGCGGGTGACCGAGTGCTATCGCGCCCCCGCACGGATTGAGGAGTGACTCGTCGGCCCCAGTCTCAGCCAACCATGCCAGGGGTACGGGGGCGAAGGCCTCATTGACCTCAAAGACGCCGATGTCCTCAAGTCGCAGGCCGCTTCGCCGCAGCACCTTTTCTGTCGCCGGGATCGGTGCCGTGAGCATCAACCGGGGGTCCGCCCCCGCAAGGGCCACCGAGTGGATCCGGGCAATCGGCCGCAGGCCGAGCTCTGCCGCCTTCTCACTGGTCATCATGAGAAGAGCAGCCGCACCGTCGGAGATCTGGCTGGCGTTCCCGGCGCTGACCACCCCGTCGTCTTTGAATGGCGTCTTGAGGCCCGCCAACGTCTCCAGGGTGCCTCCGCGCCGAATCCCTTCGTCGCTCGACACCAGACCGTCGGCCGTCTTGATCGGAGCAATCTCGTCCGCGAACGCCCCGCTTTCCTGGGCAATCGCAGCACGCTCGTGGGAACGAAGTGAGAAGTCGTCCACCTGTGTGCGGGATAACCCCCACTGCTCGGCGATCATCTCCGCGCCTATACCTTGGTTCGGCACCCCGAACACGGCCTGGAAGGACGGCGGGTACGGCTGCTGCCCGGCCAGCGATGATCCCATCGGAACTCGCGACATCGACTCCACGCCGCCCGCGACGACAACGTCGTAATGACCGGCGATCAGCCCCGCCGCAGCGAAGTGCACCGACTGCTGCGACGAGCCACACTGACGATCGATGGTCACCCCCGTCACGGACTCCGGCCACCCGGCCGTGAGAGCAGCCGTGCGCGCTATGTCGTAGGTCTGTTCACCGACCTGGCTCACGCAGCCCCACAGCACATCGTCCACTTGTGCGGGATCGACTCCTGTTCCCTCAGCAAGCTGGGTCAGCACGTGAGCGGACAGGTCGACTGGGTGAATCCCAGCAAGCCTTCCGCCCCGCTTTCCAATCGGCGTGCGGGTCGCGTGGACAATAACGGCGTCGCGCATGGTGACCTTCTTCCTTGTCTATGTATCTTGACCGTACGTGCGGTCAATAGTAGCGTGTAGAGGAATCGAAGCAAACCCCTTTACTGAGAGGCAGGCGACATGACGTCCGCATTTACGACGGGCGACCGCGGGGCCGAACCCGCAGTCCTCACAGAGCGACGTGGCCGCGTCCTCCTCATCACCTTGAACCGGCCGAACAGCCTCAACGCGGTCGACGCCAGCCTCTCACGCGGACTGGGAGACGCCCTGGACGAGCTCGCACGCGATGCTTCGCTCTACGTAGGAGTCATCACCGGGGCCGGACGCGCGTTCTGCGCCGGCGCGGATCTGAAGGAACTGGCAGCCGGGCGCTCGGTACATGATTCCGAGCATCCCGAACGCGGCTTCGGCGGGATCGTCCGCCACTTCATTGACAAGCCTCTGATAGCGGCCATTAACGGCTTCGCGCTCGGGGGCGGCACCGAGATCCTCCTCGCCTGCGACCTCGCAGTGATCAGTGCAGAGGCCAGCCTCGGGCTCCCCGAGGTGAGGCGCGGGCTCGTCGCTGCTGCTGGCGGGCTGCTAAGGCTCCACCGCCAGATACCGCCCAAAATAGCGGCCGAGGCCATTTTTACCGGTCAGCCGATCAGCGCGGACACGGCGCTGCGGTGGGGGATTGTGAACCGGGTCGTTCCACCGGACCAGGTTGTGGCTGCCGCCCTGGAGTTGGCAGAGGCAGTAGCCGCCAACGCTCCGCTGGCGCTGCGAGCCAGCAAACGGATCATGATGCGCAGCGCCGAGAGTTCCGACTGGAGCCCCGAGGCATGGGAGCTGAACGGCGAAGAGTTTGCGGCAGTGGGCGGCAGCATGGACGCCAGTGAAGGTGCCAGCGCTTTCGTCGAGAAGCGGACGCCGGTCTGGAGCGGCCAGTGACCGGCATCCTCGACCGCTTCCGCCTCGACGGCCGCGTGGTGATCGTCACGGGCGCAAGCTCCGGCCTCGGCGCCGGGTTCGCGCAGGCCCTTGCCGAGGCCGGGGCCGATGTCGTTGTCGCTGCCCGGCGGCGCGGCCGGCTCGACGAGCTGTGCCGGGCTGTCGAACAGCGCGGCCGATCAGCCCTCGCCGTCACCACTGATGTTGCAGATCCCGAGCAGTGCGCCGCGCTCGTGGGGGCGGCCATGGACCGCTTCGGGAGGGTGGACGTGCTCATCAATAATGCCGGAATCGGAACCGCCGTCCCGGCCTTGCGCGAAACCCCGGAGGAGTTCCGGCGAGTCCTGGACGTCAACCTAATGGGCGCCTATTGGATGGCACAGGCAGCTGCCCGTAACATGCAGCCCGGCTCGAGCATCGTCAATATCGCAAGCACCCTGGCGTTTATAGCGCCGCCGGCCCCCCAAGCGGCCTACGCCGCGAGCAAGGCCGGCATTGTCGGTCTCACACGCGACCTCTCGGCCCAGTGGGCAGGACGGCGTGGAATCCGGGTCAACGCCCTGGCGCCCGGGTACGTGGCGACCGAAATGACCGCGGAGGTGCCATCGGCAATGTTGGAGGAGTTCATCAAGGGGCGCAGCCCCCTGGGCCGGATGGGGACGCAGCAGGAGCTTGACTCCGCAATGCTGTTCCTCGCAAGCCCGGCATCGTCTTACATCACCGGAAGTACGATCGCCGTCGACGGCGGCATGTCGGGACACTAAGAGCAATAACAAGAAGGGGAATCATGAGCGATGTAGCTGATGGTCAACTGGCAGTAGCGGTAGACGTGGGCGAACTCGCCGCACGGACCCGCGCGTTCGTCCTGGAGGAGGTGATCCCGCACGAGGACCGTTCCGATGGCGATGTGACAGCGGCCGGCGGGGACGCGCTGCGGCGCGAACTACAGGCCGACGCCCGTGAACGCGGGCTCCTCGCGCCGCAGGCAGGTGTCGAGTACGGCGGCCTGGGGCTGTCGATGACGGGACGCGCACGAGTGTTCGAAGCCGCAGGGTCGTCCGTGTTCGGGGCGTTGGCGATCAATGCCGCCGCTCCGGACGAAGGCAACATGCATCTGCTGGAACAAATCGCCACCGGTGAACAGCGCGAACAGTTCCTCCGCCCACTGGTTGCCGGTGAGGTTCGCTCGGCGTTCGCGATGACTGAGCCGGCGCCGGGAGCCGGCGCCGACCCATCCGCGCTTCGGACAACTGCCGTGCGCGTCCCCGGCGGCTGGCGGATCGACGGCCAGAAGATCTACATCACCGGTGCTGACGGCGCAGGCTTCTTTATCATCATGGCGCGAACCTCCGGAGAGCCCGGATCGAGGGGCGGTGCGACGATGTTTCTCGCACCTGCCGACGCCAAGGGGATCGCGGTTGGCCGTCACGTGCCAACAACGGACCGATCAATGGTCGGCGGCCACTGCGAAGTGACGTTCGAAGGCCTCACACTGCCTGAGGACGCCGTGCTCGGAGAAGTCGACGAAGGATTCACCGGCGCACAGGTACGCCTCGGACCGGCCCGCATGACGCATGTCATGCGCTGGCTGGGGGCTGCAGTACGGGCGCATGAGACCGCCGTCGAGTACGCCTCCGAGCGACGCGGATTTGGCAGCGCTCTTGGTGATCTGGGCCTGGCCCAGCACCTGATCGCCGAGAACGAAATTGACATTGCCGCCACGCGGGCACTCTTGGACGTCGCCTGTGCGGCGCTGGACGCAGGGTCCCCAGCGGCGCAGGAAACGTCGATCGCGAAGGTCTTCGGGGCCGAGGCGATCGACCGTATTGTGGACCGGGCGGCCCAGTTGTGCGGAGGGATGGGTGTTTCCGCGGACTTTCCGATTGCCCGGATTGCACGGGAGGTGCGGCCGTTCCGTATCTACGACGGGCCATCGGAGGTACACCGCTTCGCCATCGCCAAGCGCGCGGTGCGTCAGGGACGCGTCCGGGTCGCGACGCGGGAGGATCTCGCGTGAGCTCGCCGCACTTGAACTTGGAGGCCTTGGGTTTGTACTTCGATGCGTCCGGGATCCAGCGGCTCGGAGCACTGCAAGGAGAGCTGATCTCCGGTGGGCGCTCGAACCTGACGTATCGCGTGACCGACGGCCTGACCTCATGGGTGGTACGGCGCCCACCTGCCGCAGGACGTACGACGTCCGCGCACGACGTCATCCGGGAGGCCCGGGTGGGACACGCGCTGGCGGGCACGGTGGTGCCGGTGCCGCCGGTCCTCGCACTGTGCGAGGACACGGCGGTGCTTGGGGTCCCATTCACGGTCACCGGATGGGTCCAGGGCCGGATAGTCCGGGACAGGGATGAATTGGATGCGCTCAGCGAGGCTCAGGTTGGGGCGGTGTGCACTACCATGATGGACGTGCTCGCGGGGCTTCACGATGTCGACCCGGCAGCCGTGGGCCTGGAAGGCTTCGGGCGCCCCGAAGGTTTTGTGGCCCGGCAGGTGGCGCTGTGGCGCAGGCAATGGGACCGGGTGCGCACCCGTGAGCTTCCGGACGTCGAGCGCCTGCATGCACTGCTTTCCGAACGCGTCCCCGACTCTCAAGCTTCGGGCATAGTGCACGGGGACTACCGCATCGACAATCTGATGCTCGACGACGGGAATCCCGCGACGATTAAGGCGGTCCTTGACTGGGAGCTCTCCACGCTGGGAGACCCGCGGACGGATGTGGCATTGATGTGCATCTACCGGAACCCGGCCCTGGATGTGGTTTTGGGACTGCCTGCAGCCTGGGCCAGCCCCCGGATCCCTTCCGCCGACGATCTGGCACAGGCCTATGCCGAACGCTCTGGGCGGGACCTGGGCGATTGGCCGTTCTACCTCAGTCTCGCCGCCTTCAAGCTAGCCGTTATCTCTGAGGGCATCGCCCACCGCGCCCATGCCGGTGCTGATGCCAGCCGGAACGCGGCGCAGGCGGCGGAGGCTGTCCCGGACCTGATCAGCGCAGGGCTTGCCCACTTGCGGGCCTGAAGCCAGCACGCAGGATTAAGACCAAGAACGGCCCGGCCGCGAGTTACTCGCAGCCGGGCCGTTCTTCGTCTGCCCATCCGATCCGGGTGGGTAGATGCTTATTCGTGACGGCCGGACGCCTGGGCCGTGCGCAGGCTGTTCTTGTCGAGTTTCCCGACGCTTGTGCGCGGGATATGCGTGCTGAACGTCCAGCGTTCCGGAATCCACCACTTCGCGACGCGGCCGAGCAGGAAAGTGATAAGGTCCTCCTGAGTCACGGATGCACCCTCTTCCGTAACGACGAACGCATGCGGACGCTCCTCCCACTTGGGGTCGGGGACGCCGATCACGGCGACCTCGCGGACCGCAGGGTGCTCGGCGATGGCGCTTTCAAGTTCTACGCTCGAAATCCACTCACCGCCGCTCTTGATGCCATCCTTCAGCCGGTCCTTGAGCTCCACCCAACCGCCAGGGTGGATGACACCCAGGTCTCCGGTGCGGAGCCAGCCGTCGCGGAACTTGCTGTCATCTTCCAATGCGATGTACGCGCCTGTGATCGTGTTGCCCGAGAGTTCGACCTCGCCGATCGAGGCTCCATCCCATGGCTGGATGGCCCCATCGAAGCTCACGATGCGGGCATGGACGCCCGGTAGCAGCCGCCCGGTCCGTGTGGCCCAAACAGAGGTGTCCGAGCCGGCGGAGCCAGCGGGCGGACGGGAGTAAGTCAGGAGCGGGGAGGTTTCCGTCATTCCCCAGCCCTGCAGGAGCCTGACGCCATTGTTCTCGAGGATCTCGCGGGACAGCGCCCGTGAAAGCTGCGAGCCGCCCGAGACTGCCACCCGCAGAACTGTCAGGTCGACGCCGTGATCGTGGGCGAAGCGGCCAAGCTGGCTCCAGATAGTCGGGACAGCCGCGAGCATGGTCGGCCGGGTGCGGTCGATCATCGCCGCCAGGTGCGGAGCCTGGAGGAACCGTCCGCTCATAACCAAGCCCGAGCCGGCCCACCATGCAGCGTGCACCCAGCCCCACGCATTGGCATGGAACATCGGGACGACCGGGAGAGCCCGATCCGCGTCGGAGAATCCGTAGACGCTGCCCGTCGAGATCATCAATGTATGAAGCACGGTCGAGCGGTGGCTGTAGGCCACGCCTTTGGGGTCTCCGGTGGTCCCCGTTGTGTAACAGAGAACGGCGGCGTCATCCTCCTGGACCCGCGGGAATACTTCAACAGGAGCGGACGCACCGACAAGCGTGGCATAGTCGTGGACGGCAACGCCGTGGACTGCCAGCTCCGCCGGTGCCTCGCCGATGACCACCACATCGGTGATGCTGGGCACCTGGGGCAGAAATTCCAAAAGGAGCGGGACCAAATCGGCGTCGACGATGATGGCGCGGTCTCCGCCATGCATCGCAATGTATGCGAGCTGCGACGAGTGCAGCCGCAGATTCAGGGTGTGCAGGACCGCACCCATCGAGGGGATCGCGAAGTATGCCGCCACGTGGTGCGAGGTGTTCCAGCACAGCGTAGCGACTACCTCGCCCTGGCCGATGCCGAGACCCCTCAGGGCACCAGCCAGGCGGCGGCCCTCGGCAGCGACGTCCGCGAACGTGCGCTCACGGTAGACGCCGTCGATGTAATCGGTGACTGACGCCTCGCCATGGCAGCGTTCGCCATGCTCAAAGATGTCCGCGATGGACAGTGGGTGACGCTGCATCGTTGCACGCATCTCTTCCTCCTTTGGATGGGCTCCGTCACCGGACCCGGGTAATTGGAACCAATGACCGTATGAACGGTCACTCAATATTTCGACGGCGGTCCGTCCTTATGCGAGCAGGAATCCTGGCGGGGTGCGGGCAGCCCTGGCGTCGAGGGGACTTGCTCAGGTGGGCAGATAAATCGACTTCAGTGAGGTGTAGGAGCTGAGGCCCTCGGGTCCGAGCTCCCGGCCAATCCCGGAGGACTTCACGCCGCCGAACGGGGCGCCGATGTCGAGGTCGAAGAAGTTGATCCCCACCGAGCCGGTTTCGACTCGCCGGGCAAGATCGAGACCCTGTTCGACGTCCTGGGTCCAAATCGTGCCGCCGAGCCCGTACTCAGAGTCGTTTGCCAGCCGGACGGCTTCGTCGAGGTCGTCATAGGGGAGTACGACGAGGACTGGGCCGAAGATCTCCTCGCGGACCGGGGTTGCCTGTGGTTTTAGGTCCGCCAACACAGTCGGTTCGACGTACCATCCCACGGGAAGTCGCTCGGGGCGGCCTCCTCCGGTAACGACTCTGGCTCCCTCCCGCCGGCCGGCCTCAATGAAACTCTCGACCCGCTCACGCTGGCCACGGGTGACCACGGGACCCATTTGCGTGGCCGGGTCGGATGGGTCACCAAGCCGCATCGAAGATGCCAGATCGGCCACCGCATCGACGACCTCGTCGTACCGACGCCGCGGCGCGAGGATGCGCGTGCTGAGATAGCACGTCTGTCCGTTGTTGAGCAAGCTTGCCCACGAGAGGCCGCGCGCGACCTGCACGAGGTCGGCGTCGTCCAGGACGATGGCGGCGCTTTTGCCTCCCAGCTCGAGAGTGACCGGCCGCAACAACCTCCCGCAAACTTCACCGATGGCCCGACCAGCGGCAGTCGAGCCGGTAAAGGCCACCTTGTCGACCCCCGGATGTGCGACGAGATAGGCGCCCACGTCCCGGCCACCAGTGACCACGTTGAGAACACCTGGCGGGAATCCGCATGCATCGGCGGCGTCGGCAAGCGCGAAGGCGTCCAAGGCAGTCTCGGGTGCGGGCTTAACCACAACCGTGCATCCTGCGGCCAAGGCCGGAGCGACCTTGAACATCGTGAGTGATTGTGGGAAGTTCCACGGGACAACGGCCGCCACGACACCCACTGGTTCTCGTCGCACGATGGTCGTTCGTTTGCCGTTGGCTGAGGGGCGTCGTTCCTCGGTCGCGGTGGCCTCTGCGAGATCGGCGTAATAGCGCAGGGTAGTTGCAGGCCCTTTGCCCTCCGCAACCCTGGCAACGCTGATCGGCATTCCGTTGGAGCCGCTGACCAAGGCGGCTGTCCGGTCCCCGATAGCCTCCAGCTCGTCGGCCAGCCTGCGCATCCATTGCGCGCGCTGGGCACCGTCCATGCGTGCCCACGCCGAGTTCCGGAGGGCTTCCCCTGCGGCATCGACGGCTGCGTCGACGTCGGCCGTGGTCCCGCTCGGGGCCGCGCCAAAAATCTGCTCAGTCGATGGAGAGATGATGCTCGTCATCTCGGATGAGCTCGAGGGGCGCCAGGATCCACCGATAAACAGCTGTGTCCGCTCGCGTTCGCTGGTTGTCATGCCGCCTCCCCGGGAATCAGCACGGGCTTGATGGTTGTACCGCTGGCCGCGTCAGCTTCGGCGGCGTTGATGTCGGACAGCGGGTAGGGCTTCATCATGCGCTCAATCGGGAACCGGCCCGCCCGCCAGAGGTCGATGAGCCGTGGAATGTCGATGCGGGGCACGGCGTCGCCTTCGAGGATACCAACCACGGTTCGTCCGGTGGCGAGTACGTCGCCGGGAAGCACCAGGTCCTCCGCCGGGGCGGTGACGAGCCCCAGGACGCCGCGTGGGCGCAGCGATTCAACCGCCCCGGAAATGAGCGACGGGACGCCGGTTGTATCAAGGGCGGCGTGGACCCCGGGTCCGGTTAGTGACCGGATCTTCTGTCGGATGACGCGGCGGATGTCGGCCCCGGGATCGGGCTGGATGACGTCTGTCGCGCCCATCTCCAGGGCGAGGTCCAATCGGGAGCGGTGCCGGTCAACCACAATGATCTTTGTGGCTCCGACGGCGACGGCGGCCATGACCGCCGAGAGTCCGACTGCTCCTGCTCCCAAGACGGCAAAGGTACTGCCAGGTTCAACCGGCAAAACGTTGAATACGGCGCCCGCCCCTGTCAGGGCTCCGCAGCCCAAGGCTCCGAGTAGTTCGAGCGGACAGTCCTCGGGGACTGGGACCACGTTTGAGCTGGCCGTGATCGCATGGCTCGCGAAGGACGATTGGCCGAACCATTGTGCGCCGATCGGCTCGCCTGCCGCGTCCACCGCGCGCCGGGGGTCAGAATCCGTGCGACCTAAAAGGTTCCGATGCCAGAAGTCACGACAATATGCAGGGTGCCCGGCGAGGCAATCGGCGCAGTGGGTGCAGTGGTCGAAAGAGAGCACCACGTGGGCGCCGACCTCGACATCCGTGACGCCGGGCCCCAGGGCCTCGACCACGCCGGCACCCTCATGTCCCATGACGAGGGGGAGTGTGGAGCGGTAACCGTTCCGGCGGGGCAGGACGTCTGTGTGGCAGAAGCCGGCGCCCACGATGCGGACGAGGATTTCGCCGTATCCGGGGTCGCGCAGCTCCACCTCCTCGATGGTGAATGGGGCATCGCGTTCGCGGAGCACTGCGGCTCGGATCTTCATGGAGTCTCCTGGCATTGTCATGGTTGTGGTAGGCGGAGATTGTCGTCGTCGGCCGCTGCAGCAGGATCGTTATGCGGGCACTGCCGCGCCCGTTCTTTCCTGATGCCGTCCTTCGGCGACGTGGTTTAAGGCGTCACGAACAATCGCGGCCGGATGACCAGCAGGGTTGCTCAGTTCGGCCAGGCTGCTGCGGTCGGTCAGCAGGCTCCCCAGAATCAGGTCGACGAAGGCGCTTGCCACGGCCTCCACCGGCTCCGGACCGTCAGGTCGGAACCAGGTCCAGGCCCACTGAGCCGAGCCGAACATGAGCAAAGTGTCGATGCCGACGTCGACCGGACGGAAAAACCCTGCAGTCAGACCCGCCTCTACGATCTCGCGTACAAGGACGAAGTAGTCCTGGCGGAGCTGCGCGCCGGTGGCCATCGACTCGTGGTCGGCGAAGCGCACCGCCTCCCGCTGGAATGCGACCGTCGGGGAGCGGTCGTAGTCGTGGTAGATAATGAAGGCGTGCAAGGCTGCAGCGAGCTGTTCGGGAGGAGTTGCGAGATGCTCGATCATGTACTCCAGCTCCGCGATGCGCTTGTTCATGTAGTTCTCGTGAAGGGCCGCGAGGAGGCGGTCCTTGGTGCCGAAGTGATGCACAATGGTCCCTTTCGAGATCCCGAGTTCCGCAGCCATCGAGCCGAAGTTGACGCCGTCGTACCCCTTCTCGGCGACGTGGCGGGTAAAGGTGTCGAGGATGTCGTCATAGCGTCCCGGTCCAGGCATTGTTTGGCTCCTTGGTCGTCCGATTACTTGGGTCCCGGCACAGGTCCGGGACATTTCAAGTCTACGGTGGGTGACCGCACAACCGGTCAAAGCTAGAGCCGTTTTCGTGCTTGACGCGTACGGCTGGAGAAAGCAGTCGCGCGCCTCTGATTCGCACCTCAGCGACCGCGGTGCCCGGTCACCATTCCCGGCAACTCTGCGCTCCACCAGCTCGAAAATCCTCGATGCGGGGAAGACCACGCCTAACCTCCTCTGACTGTACGTACGGTCAGCCTAGAGAACTATGGAAGATTTGGCAAGATGTTTGACTGACCGTCCGTACGGTCATAGGATGGCGTTTGTTTAGACGCATTCTGATTTTTGGTCGGTGCGCGATCCACTCTTCGTCAAAGGAGTCGTCCAGTGTCTCTGGTCCCGAGCGATTTTCTGTCGCCATCGATGTATGCCGATGGGATACCCCACTTCGAGCTCGGTAAGCTCCGGCGTGAAAGTCCCGTCGTCTGGGTGGAGGAGCCCGCTACCGCTACGTTCGCCGGCGGCAGGGGCTTTTGGCTCGTGCTTAACCACGCTGACGTCAGTCACGTTTCCCGTCATCCCGAGGATTTCTCCTCTTCGCGGGGCACCAGCTTCCTGCGTGATCAACGGCCCCGGGACGTCGCGGCGTTGCGGCGGATGATGCTGAACATGGATCCCCCCGAGCACAGTTCGTTGCGGAAGATCGTCAACCGTGCCTTTACGCCGCAGTCGATCAGGCGCCAGCTATCGGACGCGATCACCCGGCACGCCAAGGGGGTCGTCGATTCGGTAGCTGAGGCAGGTTCCATTGACTTCCTTGGCTCGGTCGCGGCCGAGATGCCGTTGCTCGTTTTGGCTGATGTGCTCGGCATACCCGCCGAGGACAGGTCGTTGCTTTATAGCTGGACCAACCGGCTGGTCGGCCTCGATGACCCTGAGTACGGCGGTGATCCGCTGGCCTTCCTCTCGGCGTTCACGGAGATGTTCGCCTATGCACGGGAGGTCACAAGGGAGCGTCGCGCCCGGCCCACCGACGATTTGTGGAGCACCGTAGCCAATGCTGAAGTCGACGGCGAAATGCTGACGGCAGATGATCTGGACCGCTTCTTCCAGTTGCTCGTGATTGCCGGGAACGACACGACCCGGAACCTGATCGCCAACACCATGCTCACCCTGTCGCGGCATCCGGACCAGTTCAGCCTCCTGCGCCAGGACCACTCGCTGCTGCCGAGCACCATCGAGGAGGTGCTGCGCTTCAGTCCCTCGGTTATCCAGTTCCGGCGTACCGCGACCCGTGATCTCGTCCTCGGAGGGCAACAGATCGCCGAAGACGACAAGGTGATCATTAACTACGCTTCCGCGAACCGCGACGAGACTGTTTTCGCCGACCCTGATCGCTTTGACATCAAGCGTGATCCAAACCCGCACATCTCCTTCGGGGACGGGACGCATTACTGCCTCGGTGCGAACCTCGCCCGGCTCCAGACCCGTGTCCTCCTCACCGAGCTGTTCGAAAGACTGCCCGACATCGAAGTCAGCGGGGAACCGGCGCGCATGCAGTCGAGCTTCATGAACGGCATCAGGCATCTTCCCGTCGAGTTCACCCCCGAGCGACGGCAGGCGCCCCGGCCCGCTGCGATTCCGACGCCTAGGCCCACACCCCCGCCGGGCTGCCCTGCAGCGACAGAAACTCCGGCGACAGGGACTCCGACGCCTGGGCCCACACCCCCGGCGGGTTGCCCCGCGGCGACAGGAACTCCGGCGACAGGGACTCCCGCGACAGAGGCTCCCGCCGTGATTGATGCGGCTGCCGCCGCCGAGGTGTCGGGCCAAGCCCATGGCACGCCGCTACTTATCCTGTTCGGGTCGAACTTCGGCACCGCGGAGGATGTCGCGTTGGACCTCGCCGCGGCCGGACGCGAGAGGGGCTTCGAGGTCAGCGTCGCATCGCTCGACGAGTCGGTGGATCTCCTGCCCACGGCCGGTGCCGTGCTCGTGACGACCGCTACCTACAATGGAACGCCCCCGGATAACGCCGTCGACTTCGCACAGTGGATTGGCGAGAAAACCCCGGATCTCAGCGGGGTCCGGTTCGCCGTCTTCGGTTGCGGCAACCATGAATGGGCCGCGACCTTCCAGGACTTTCCCCGGTTCGTCGACGACCGCCTTCATGCCTTCGGCGCCTCAAGGTTCCACCGGCGCGGCGAGGGGGACGCCGCCGA
The DNA here is from genome assembly GCF_056398685.1 of Arthrobacter sp. 01T428. Lineage (NCBI taxonomy): Bacteria > Bacillati > Actinomycetota > Actinomycetes > Micrococcales > Micrococcaceae > Arthrobacter > Arthrobacter sp. 01T428. The sequence continues at coordinate 781,034 of NZ_JBFTPW010000001.1, forward strand.
GGACTTCGACGGCGCCCTTGCGGCATGGGAGCAGGAACTTTGGCCCCGGCTCGCCCAGGAATTCGGCCTCAACCTCGCCGCGGACGCGCCGGCCCTGTCCGAGCCCGACCTGCAGATTGAGTTCCTTCCTGCTGATCGTCCAAGTCCATTCGTCCGTTCGCTGGGCGCCCAGCCGATGAGGGTCCTGGACACCCGTCTGCTAACGCGTGCCCAGAACACTATTGACGTCCGGCCCGTGCGCCACATCGATCTCGAACTGCCCATGGATGTGTCCTACCAGGCCGGGGACCATCTCGGGGTCATTCCACACAATTCATCGGCGCTGGTGGACCGGGTGACAAAGCGCTTCGGCCTGGACCCCGAGTCGTGGATACGGCTCACCGCCACGAATCGGCCGTCCTTCCTCCCGGTAGGGGAGCGGCTGACAGTCGGACAGCTCCTCACTGATTACGTTGAGCTGCAGGACCTCGCCAGCCGGCGCGACATAGAGCGGCTCCTTCAGCACACCGAGTATCCCTGGAGCAGGGAACGCCTGGAGAAACTCCTTGACACTCAGACATACCGCGCCGAGGTGCTCGACCGAAGGCTCTCAGTCATGGACCTCCTTGAGGAGCATCCGACATCCCGGCTACCGTTCACGGCCTTCCTGGAACTTCTCCGACCGCTCGCGCCGCGCTACTACTCCATAGCATCATCGCCGGCGGTCCAGCCAGGTGCCTGCTCGATCACCGTCGGTGCCCTGGCCGGGCCAGCCCGCTCCGGGCACGGAACGTTCGCCGGGACCTGTTCGAACTACCTCTTCGAGCAGGGCGCCGACCGCGTAATTCATGCATTCGTCCGGGACACCGCAAGTCCCTTCCGGCTGCCAGCCGATCCATCAACACCCTTGCTCATGATCGCCTCGGGCACCGGGATCGCACCGTTTCGCGGGTTCCTCCAGGAACGCGCCGCAGCAAAGGCGGCGGGAACCGTCCTTGGCCCCGCCCTGCTCGTCTTCGGCTGCCGCCATCCCCAGAGCGATCTCCTCTATGACAACGAGCTTGAAGAGCTCGCGACGGCCGCAGGCACTGACCTCGCTTATGCATATTCGCGAGTGGAAGGCCTCCCGCGGATCTACGTGCAGGACCGCCTGACCCAGCTCGGGGCGAAAGCCCTGGATCTCATTGACCAGGGAGGGGCAGCTTACATCTGCGGTGCCAACGCGATGGCCGACGGCGTCCGCGCAAGCATGCTCGAACTGCACAGCGCACTCCGCGGCGACAGCCCCGAAGACGCCCAGTCCTGGCTGAGCACCCTTGCTGACGAAGGCCGTTGGCTCGTCGACGTCTGGGCAAGCGGCTGACACGGCAAGCGAACGCCCGTGGAGTGCAGCGAACTTGATGCTCATCAGATACCGACCACGCCGGCCGGTTAAGTCAGAGAAATGGAAGAGAGTAGACGTGACACGTATTGGCATTGTGGCCGAGTTGGGTCACGAGACGAGGGTGGCGGCGACGCCTGTCACCGTGAAGCAGTTGTTGGGCCTGGGCTACGAGGTGGTGGTCGAGAAGGGCGCCGGGGAGCGCGCGTCGTTCCGTAATGAAGCGTACGAAGAGGCAGGGGCACTGATTGTTGGTGCTGATGAGGCGTGGGGTGCCGATGTCGTGCTGCGGGTGAACCCGCCCACTGAGGAAGAGATCGGCCGTCTGGCCGAGGGCGCGACGCTGATCGGAACGCTGAGTCCGGGGCTGCGGCCGGAGTTGGTGGAGGCCTTGGCGGAACGGCCGATCACGGCGCTGGCGTTGGATGCCGTGCCGCGTATTTCCCGTGCGCAGTCAATGGACGTGCTTAGTTCCATGGCGAACATTGCCGGGTACCGGGCTGTGATTGAGGCGGCTCACGAATTCGGCCGGTTCTTCACCGGTCAGGTGACCGCTGCGGGAAAGGTCCCGCCGGCGAAGGTCCTCGTCGCTGGTGCCGGTGTTGCCGGACTCGCGGCGATCGGTGCGGCGTCCAGCTTGGGCGCGATCGTGCGGGCGACCGATCCGCGGCCGGAGGTGGCCGATCAGGTGAAGTCCATCGGCGGAGCCTACCTCAAGGTCGAGGTCGCCGAAGAGATGAACTCCTCCGACGGGTACGCCAAGGCCACGTCCGAGGCATACAACGCCAGGGCTGCGGAAATCTACACGGAACAGGCAGCGGAGGTGGACATCATCATCACCACCGCCCTGATCCCGGGCCGGCCGGCACCGAAGCTGCTCACTGCCGGGGACGTCGCGGGCATGAAACCCGGAAGCGTGATCGTGGACATGGCCGCGGGCCAGGGCGGAAACGTCGAAGGCTCCGTTGCCGGGGAGCGGATGGTCACAGAGAACGGGGTGGTGATCCTGGGCTACACGGATCTTCCGGCACGGTTGCCGGCCCAGGCGTCCCAGCTGTACGGCACGAACATGGTGAACCTGCTCAAGCTCCTCACCCCGGACAAAGACGGGGTGCTGCGGATCGATTTCGACGACGTCGTACAGCGTTCGGTGACGGTTGTGCGTGAGGGTGAGAAGACGTGGCCGCCGCCCCCGGTCCAGGTCTCCGCCGCGCCCCCGGCCCATTTGGGGGCAATACGTGTCGGGGAACGCTCCGCCGACCAGGAAGCAAAGAAGAAGACGGGCCTCAGCCCTGCAGGCAAGGCGGGGCTTTTCGCCGCGGGCATCGCGGCATTGTTTGTGGTCAACGCGGTTGCCCCGGCGCCTCTGCCGCAGCACTTCACGGTGCTGATGCTCTCGATAGTGGTCGGGTTCTACGTCATCGGGAAAGTCCACCACGCCCTGCACACGCCGCTGATGTCCGTCACGAATGCGATCTCCGGGATCATCGTCGTCGGCGCCCTGCTGCAGGTCACCTCCGACAACATCGTGATGCAGGTCCTCGCCGCCGTCGCGGTCCTGCTGGCCAGTATCAACATCTTCGGCGGCTTCGCCGTCACCCGGCGCATGCTCGCCATGTTCTCCCGCGGTGAGAAGGCACGTTCATGAGCGCCGTCACCGCAGCAGCAGCCCGAATCGTATCGAGGAGCCTTACCGTGTCTGACACCGCCTCCGGTCCGTTGACCGCCGACTCCATCGCAGGGGCCGCGTACATCGTCGCGGGCCTGCTGTTCATCCTCAGCCTCGCCGGGCTGAGCAAACACGAAAAGGCCAAAGCGGGCGTAGTCTACGGCATCACCGGGATGGTCATCGCCCTCGCCGCGACGATCTGGCTGACCCTCCAGGACGCCTGGGGCACGGCCCACGTCCTGACTGGCCTGGGCCTGCTCGTTGCAGCGGTTCTGGTCGGCGGGGCCATCGGGCTCTGGCGTGCCCGCGTCGTCGAAATGACCGGGATGCCCGAGCTCATCGCCCTGCTGCACAGCTTCGTCGGCCTCGCCGCCGTTCTCGTGGGGTGGAACGGACACCTCGAAGCTCCCGCGTTGTCTTCGGATCTTATGGCGATACACCATGCCGAGGTGTTCATCGGCGTGTTCATCGGGGCGGTGACCTTCACCGGTTCGATCGTGGCGTTCCTGAAGCTTTCTGCCCGGATGAAATCCTCACCCCTGATGCTGCCGGGCAAGAACGCGATCAACCTCGGCGCCCTCGCGGCTTTCGTCGCGCTGACCGTCTGGTATGTCAATGACTCCCAGCTCTGGCTCCTCATCGTCGTCACCCTCTTGGCTCTGGGTCTGGGCGGGCACCTGGTCGCCTCCATCGGCGGCGGCGACATGCCCGTCGTCGTCTCCATGCTCAACAGCTACTCCGGCTGGGCCGCAGCAGCCGCCGGCTTCCTGCTCAACAACGACCTGCTCATCATCACCGGCGCCCTCGTCGGCTCCTCCGGCGCTTACCTGTCCTACATCATGTGCAAAGCCATGAACCGGTCCTTCATCTCCGTGATCGCCGGCGGCTTCGGCATCGCCGCGCCCACCGCAACTGACACAGATCACGGTGAGCACCGGGAAATCACGGCCGAAGCAACCGCGGAAATGCTGACCAACGCCTCCACGGTCGTTATCACCCCCGGCTACGGCATGGCAGTGGCCCAGGCCCAGTACCCCGTGGCCGAACTCGCCCACCAGCTCCGCGAACGCGGCGTCGACGTGAAGTTCGGCATCCACCCCGTCGCTGGTCGCCTGCCCGGGCACATGAACGTGCTCCTCGCCGAAGCCAAAGTCCCCTATGACATCGTCCTGGAGATGGACGAGATCAACGACGATCTCGGCGACACCTCCGTGGTCCTCGTGATCGGCGCGAACGACACCGTCAACCCCTCAGCGGCCGAAGACCCCTCCAGCCCCATCGCCGGCATGCCCGTCCTCAGGGTCTGGGAAGCCGAGAACGTCATCGTCTTCAAACGATCGATGGCCGCCGGCTACGCCGGCGTTCAAAACCCCTTGTTTTTCCGCGACAACTCCCAAATGCTCTTCGGCGACGCCAAACAACGCGTCGAAGACATCCTCAAAGCCTTCTAACGCCATCCACTTCAGACCTTAACTACAAGGATGAGAGGTCCTCATGTCCAAAGATCAGTCTCTTAGTGGCGACAATCATCAGAATGAGGTTAGAGCACCTTTACTAGAGCTTGCCGGAAGCAGAAGGGATCGGGTTCCGGATCCGGCCTTCGATATTGACGCCTTCGATGCATCCCCCTGGATTGGGCTTCATTACCGGTATGAGTTACTTCTTCATTACAGCCACGAACTATTGGAGCGCATCGGTGGGGAGGCCCGCCCATTGGGGGCGCGGTTGAAGCGATGACAGCGGGGAATCCACCGGTGCCAGCAGGGCTGCCCCCGTTGATGGTGGACTTTCCTACCGCTTCAAAGGGCACAGCCTACTGAAGCACGTCGACAAATTTCTAAGTTGGGGCGATCTAAACAAAATGAGAATGCTGATAATTGGACCACCCGGTTCCGGAAAAGGGACGCAAGCAGAGCTGATTTCCGGGCTCCTTGGTGTCGTTGCCGTTTCCACCGGCGACGTCTTCCGCGCGAACGTCCAAAGCCGGACCAAGCTTGGTATGGAAGCTATGAAATACATGGACGCAGGCGACTTCGTTCCAGATAGCCTCACCAACAAGATGGTGCGCGACCGCCTCAGCGAGTCTGACATCGAGAGCGGCTTCCTGCTGGACGGCTACCCGCGCACCACCGCGCAGGTTGATCACCTTGATGGACTTCTCGCTCAGCGAGGGGAAAAGCTTGACGTTGTCTTGCAATTAACTGCAGACGATGACCAGCTGGTTCCTCGTCTGCTTAGGCGGGCTAATGAAACGGGCAGGAGCGACGATACCGAAGCTGTCATCCGCCATCGCCTGGAGTTGTATCGCGAGCAGACAGAAGCCGTTGTGGCCAAGTACGCCGAGCGCGGCATCCTCACCCAGGTGGACGGCACGGGTCCGGTTGATCAGGTGACAGATCTGCTGACTGCAGCCATTTAGGAACCAAGCTCTCCGAGTAGCGGCACCGGCGACGTCCCTCACAACCACGGATGCTGACCGACGTCGCCGGGACCCAATAGTCCCATGCAGCACACCGGGCTGCAACGAAGGTCTTTTCAGTGACACCGTACTGCGCAGGGGTCAGTGGGACCGGCAGCGAACAGAGGAGGCCGTCGGCTGGCTCGTGACCGGCGCTCTCCGTCCCGGGAAATACCGCAGAGGGGTTCGGAAACATCCTGGAGGTCTACCTCAAGGGATCGGGCACGCCGTTCCTGTGCCCGGCCGGCGCGTGTCCCCGGGGGAACCGGGCCCACTGGGCCGTGCCTTGCGGAACTTTCATGGATACAACTTTGCGAACTCCGGGAGGCTTCCTGCAGGGCACAAAGCATTATTCATCGTGCATAGTCTGGAAACCGGAATCTCCCGAGTTGCGGGAAACGGGAGACTCCGGTGGCTTGTAGTTGCAGCGTTGAGAGTCAGATGCTGTCCAAGGGAATCCCGAGTTCAGGGTGGGGATACTTGGGTCGTAAAGACTTGAGGGGCTGGACAGAAACCCACGTCCACGAGACGGCTTGGCCGTTACTCGCCGGCATTATGGTGCCTTCGGTGACGAGTGCCGCCTCGGCAGGCTTTCCGTTGGGGGACCACCATCCGGTGTGGGGGCAATGATCGCCCGTGCGGGGATGGGTTTCGGATTGTTTTCCCCGGTTCAAACGATGGCGCAGGCGTGCGTGTTTCTTCATCTCTTGTACTCCGGCGAGGTGCTGGCCACGTACAGGGTTGCCCATGGCTCAGTCCTAAACCTGCATGAGGCGCCGCTGCCGGCCTGGGTGGCGTTAGGAAGAAGACATGAAGGCCTGGGCCACGGCATAACGACCAGTTCCACGAACTTTTCTCCGCCGAAACCTGGCAGGGCAGGACGAGATCCGGGCCCAGGGGGGAGAGCCAGGTCCAGTAGCCGCGCTCCTGATCGGCGCCACCATTTGAGTGGACCCACCTCTGGCCCGCATAGTGCCGACGCAGCGGCTGACACACCTGACCTACGCAGTCGCGGAGCGTTAGCTAGTCGGCCAAAGGCACTCCGCAACGGGTTACCCCAACCACGACCCACGACGTGGGACATTCCGCGAAGGCCGTTGCTGTGGTTACCGGAAGTGTCAGCGCCGTCTCTTGGCCGGAGCACCACGGACGAGCGTCCGCAGTCCGATGCCAAGGACAAAAGCCGTGGCAACCCCTAACAGGGCCCAAGAGATCAGGTCAGAACCGGCGACGCCGAGGGTTCCGAGCCATCTGATGCCGTAGTTCGCCGATGTTGACACCGGGAACGTGAAAATCCAGAACGTCAGCGCAAACGGCAGGCCTGCGTACTGGGGAATCAGGGCAACCTGCATCAGAATCATCATGAGGAGGATTCCCGTGAGTCCTACCTGGATGATTCCGGAACCCTCCGGGCGGATGACTATCCAGGCAACGCAGGCCGTTGCGGGGGCGGCCAGGTATCCGGCCAAGACGGGCTTCAGGTCGTTCGGCATTTCAATCCCCGCCATGAAGCGCACCGTCACCACAGTCCCGATCATCAGCCAGAAAAAACCACCGGTTCCCCAGGCAGCGACAGCCGCTTGGGGCCAACCCATGGTGGAGAAGCCGATGCTGGCGATGAAGGGACCTGCAGCAACCGGAAGCAGGTAACCCGGGTGAACCCATTCCAGAGTCACTCCGCCGGTCACCCAGTGGACTAGAAGTCTTGCTCCGAGGAGCGTGAGAGCGATGATGAAGAACAGGCACAGCGCGGACCAGAACACCTTGTTGTATTCGATGTAGTGACTGCTCAGGAGGATGCCCAACAGGGGAATGAAGGACGCCGACGGGCCAGTTCCTGGGTGTCTCAGTTCTTTGTCGAAGTGTCCCTTGGAGCCGTATCGGAAACCTTTTGCCAGGTACAAGACAAGCAGGACGGACCAGATACCGGCGCTGATCCCGTAAAAGAGCTCCGCTGGCCACGCGGGGGCATGCAGTGTCAGACGGGCTGCCTGCCACGCGCCTCCCAACCCGGTGATGCCCAGCGGAACGGCAAACAGGTTGAAGGGGTGCGTCGGAGGCTTTGGCGGAAGTTCAGTGAGGAGATCGGGCTCCTGTGCGTCCGAAGCCGTCGCAACCGGCTCCATGGTGGGCGCCGGGCGACTGGTCAACTGAGCAGTTTCAGGGCCGCACCCCACAACGCACCGGGGTTTATCCGATCAGGATGAAGCGCAAGCATTGCCGAGAAGAACTCCTCCGGCGTTGGTTCCTCTGCCAGGACCTTTGATGCGTCCAAAAGGTACCCGCGGGTCTCTTGGATCTGTCCGGGCAGATCGGGCAATGCGGGGTTCTTGTGCCCGGCAACCACGAACTTTGGCTCGAGACTCTCCGCGATATCAAGCGCCCGCAGCCAGGCTTCGAGGCCTCCGTCCTGCGACTCGGTCAGATACGGGTGGACCCCGTTATAGACGGCGTCCCCGGCTACCAGGAGCCCGATGGATGGAACGAACAGCATGGTGGTGTTGTCAGTGTCGGTATGGCCGACTTCAATGATCTGCAGTTCATGACCCTCCAGTTCAAACGTCCCACTGTCGACTACCTGGGTCACTGTGGTTGTGGGCGGAATCTGGTCCGGGAAGATCGAGTCCCAGAAGGAGGAGCGGAACCCGGGGGACCCCTGCGTCGCCATTTCCTGGAGCGTGCCCGGGGTTGCCAGTACTGTGACGCCTGGAAACCGCTCCACGAGCGGACCTGCCCCGAACCAGTGGTCACCGTGGCCGTGGGTTATGTAGATGTGGCTGAGTTTCTTCCCCGATGCCTCGACCCAGTCCCCGACCTGCTGTGTCTGTTCCATGGTCATGGGCGGGTCAACCAGTACTGCGTTCTCCTGTCCGGAGATCAGCGTTGCGGACAGAGGGGACCAGATGCGGGGGTCCCCGTTCGGGAGTGTGCCTCGTCCTGTTTGAGGCAGGGTGCCGGAGACGAAGACGTCGTACGCCAGTTCGGTTGTGGGTGCCATAGTATGTGTCACTTTCCCTGAAGTTCGTGGTGGCTTAGAGATGCTGTAAAAACCAGTCGAGGGCGGCGGAACTTGAGTCTTCAAAGTTTTCGACGTACGGCTCGAAGTGGCCGCCCGGGAGCATTACCAGGGATTTGGGCTCCCGGGCCTGTTCGTAAGCTTCGAGGGCCAGGTCCGTGCCGGTCAGTTCATCGTCAGCGGCAACAATGAAAAGCAGCGGCTTCGGCGACACCCTTGAGGCCCAGACCCCGGGTTCGTAGAGACGGGCTGCGCGGGTGGACTGCAAGGTGACGGTGTTGTCCCAGCCGTATTGTTCCGGGCCGGGTTGCGTGTAGAAGCGCACGGCGGAGGGTAGCCGGTATGCGGCAGGCTGGCTTGGGTCACTGCTCACCACCGCGATCATCCTGGGTGCCTTACCGGCGGCCTGGTCCCGTTCGTCGTCGACGAAGGACTGTTCCAGCGCCGTCTTGGCGTCGCCTACCGCCCTCCGGGAACCAGCCACATGGCCGTTGATAGCGGGCACCTGGGAGACCACTGCCTTGAGCCGCGGTTCGGTAGCTCCCAGAACCAGGGCGTGCCCGCCGGAGTAGCTGGAGCCCCACAGGCCTATGCGGGAGGCGTCTACTTCCGGCCTGCTCTCAAGAAAGGTCACCGCACGGCGCCAGTCCTTGATCTGCTGCCAGGGATTGATGTCGTGGCGGAGTTCACCTTCGCTGCCGCCGAAATTCCGGTGGTCGTGGACCAGGACCACAAATCCGTTGTCGGCAAAGCGGGAGGCATACGCAGCGAGTCCGTGGGCGCGCGTGCCCGCATAGCCGTGGGCCATGGTGATGGCAGGATGGGGTCCCGGGCCATCGGGAAGGTAGAGCCAAGCCCGAAGCTTGATGCCACCCTCGGCCGTGAATTCAACATCCAGTCGTTCTGCCATGAGTCTCTCTTTTCTCTCCGGCGCTGGTGGCCGGGTAGGTGTGACACCGCGGGAGCCACGCCGCGCGCCGCGGGGAATCTTGAATCAGTTGCGTGGTGAAGGGGCCTGCGTCCTGGCTTCCACGGGGAGGCCGGACTTTTGCGGGTGCAAGGTCGTGAAATAAGCGTACAGCGTTAGGCTATTTCCTGCAATGACTTTTAGGCGTATGCTCCTTTCACGGCCGCGGGCCAGCCCCCATTCCAGATTTTCTTCACGCATGCACCACGAAAGGCAGAACGATGGCAGGCAGCTTCATTTACGACGGGGTCCGTACCCCCTTCGGAAAATTCGGGAAGTCATTGGCGGGCATCCGTCCCGACGATCTGGCCGCCCATGTGATCCGCGAGGTGGTGGACAGGCAACCCGGGCTGGAAACGCACATGATTGATGAGGTGATCATGGGCAACGCCAACGGTGCGGGAGAAGATAACCGCAATGTGGCGCGCATGGCCGCTCTGCTCGCCGGGCTTCCAACATCGGTGCCTGGCGTCACGGTCAACCGGCTGTGCGGTTCCGGCCTCGAGGCTGCCATCCAGGCCAGCCGAGCGGTGGAAATCGGCGATGCCGATCTGATTGTCGCTGGCGGCGTCGAATCCATGAGCAGGGCGCCCTGGATCCTCGCAAAACCCGAACGGGCCTATCCCGCCGGCTCGGAAACTCTCCATAGTTCAACGCTGGGCTGGCGCATGGTCAACCCCAGGATGAACCAGGCCTGGACCATCTCCAACGGCGAAACGGCAGAAAACCTCGCCGACAAGTTCGACATCTCAAGGACGGAGCAAGACCAATTTGCTGTGAGAAGCCACAGGTTGGCTGCCAAGGCCTGGTCCGAGGGCATCTACGACGACGAAGTGGTACCCCATCCCGATTCACAGCTCCTCACCGACGAGGGGGTCAGGCCCACCACCTCGGAGGAGGCCTTGGCCGGCCTGGATCCGGCATTCCGTGACGGCGGCTCTGTCACCGCAGGCAATTCCTCTCCGCTCAATGACGGGGCAGCAGCCATGCTCATCGGGCGCGAGGGCGCCCTGGAAACGGAACCCCTGGCGCGCATCGTTTCACGCGGGCTGGCCGGCAACGATCCAGACATCTTCGGCATCGCCCCCGTGGAGGCCGCCAACCAGGCCCTGGCCCGAGCAGGGAAGACCTGGGCCGACGTGGATGTCGTGGAGCTCAACGAAGCCTTCGCGGCCCAAAGCCTGGCATGCCTGCGGCTGTGGCCTGACCTGGATCCGGAGAAGGTGAACATCCACGGAGGCGCCCTGGCCCTGGGGCACCCGCTGGGCGCGTCCGGCTCCCGCATCCTGATCCACCTGGCGCGGGAGCTGAAACGCCGCGGAGGAGGGGTCGGAGTTGCCGCCATTTGCATCGGAGTGGGACAAGGCCTCGCTGTTGTGCTGGAGCGCTAGTTGCCGTCCCTGCTCCGGGGCGTGAGCGCCATTTTGAGGCGTTTTCGAATTCCGGATCAACGCTCTTGAATGACATATGTAAAATAGGTACGCTTACTTCAGCTGATTCTACAAAGCCCAAACACTTCCACCACCGCAGGCCGCGCCGATGCAGCCCCAGGTCGCGTTTCCACCCCGGAACGCCCCACTCATTCACAGGGAAAGATACAGGCCCTCCATGATCATCAACAGTGCAGATCTCGACGCCGTCCACTCCTACAAACTCCTCATCGGAAGCATCATTCCCCGAGCGATTGCTTGGGTGAGCACCATCTCTGATGAGGGAGTGGCCAACCTTGCACCCATTTCCTTCTTCACGGCTGTGGGACGAAAGCCGCCGATGGTGTCCATCTCGCTCCAGCCACGTTCGGACGAAAAGACCCTCAAAGACACTTTCGTCAACATCCGCGAAACGGGGAACTTCGTGGTCAACGTGGCCACGCTTCCCCAGGCTCACGCCCTGCACTCCTCAGCCTTCGAATTCCCCTCTGGCGTTGACGAGTTTGAGGCGCTGGGACTTGAAAAAGAGCCGTCACAAGCCGTGACGGCACCCAGGATCAAAGACGAGCTCTACCTGGAACGGGGGCGGATTGACACTGCGGCGCTCACCGCCGTCGGCCGGCTGGCCGCCGAGTACACCTTGGTTGAAAACGTGTTCACCACACCGCTTGAGGAGGACCTCCTCAAGTCCAAACACAAGCAGCGCATGGCACGGCTGGACGGCCAGCCCGATGACTGGTCACCCATCAATACGGCAGCGTGGTCGCCGTCCGGATCGACCCTCACCAAGGAGCAGTAGATGACGACTGTAATGGAGCAGTTGCAGAAGCAGGACCCTTCGCTGACAACCACCGGCAGCGGCGCTGTGGCCGTGCTCTTCATCCACGGTTTCCTGGATGACCAGAGTGTCTGGGACGACGTCGTCTCCGAACTCGCCGCCGCGGATGCCCAGCTGCTGAGGCTGGATCTGGCAGGGATGGGGGACCGGAGCGCCGATGAGGGCCCCTACAGTCTGCAGCGGTATGCCGACGACGTCTCCCGCGTCGTGGCTGGGCTGGACAAGCCCGTAGTACTCGTCGCGCAAAGCATGGGTACGCTCGTGGCCGAGCTCGTGGGTGTCCGCCACCCGGACAAGGTGCTGGGGGCAGTATTCGTTACGCCCGTTCCCTTGGCAGGAACGCACCTTCCCGAGGAAGCTGTCAGCTCCTTCCGGCATCTCGGTGGGGACGTAGAAGCGCAGCGCGGGGTCCGGATGTACCTGGGCGGCGGGCTGAACGAATCCGGGCTGGACAAGCTCACCTCTATAGGCAGCCGCATCCGCCCGGAAGTGGTGACCCACCTCGTTGACTGCTGGAACGAGGGGATCCCGGACGCCCCTGCGAAGAGCGAATTTGGCTCACCTGTGTTAATCATCCGCGGTGACGCCGACGGTTTCGCCACCGCTGAACTGGTCTCTTCAGCGGTCGCCCCACGATTCCGGCACGTGAAGGAGGAAGTACTCAGCGGGGCGGGCCACTGGCCCCACGTCCAGCAGCCCCGGAACGTGGCCGGACTCATCGGCCGGTTCCTCCAAGAAATTTCTGAAGGATCTGCCACTGCGCCTGGCGGAGCCGGCGCTCAAGGCTGGATCAACGCCTTTGCCAGCAAGTCCGCGGACGACTTTGGCGAGGCCTTCCACGCCGATGTTGTCCTTGAGGCTTCCGTCATCCGGTCGCCGATCACCGGCCGGGAGAACGTCAAAGCCGTGATGAGCGCTGCCAGCTCTATTTACGAGTCCCTCGAGTTCACGCAGCAAACCATTAATGGTCCGCGCACCTATCTTGAGTGGCAGGCGACGGCGTTCAGCGGCGTCAAAATCTACGGAGTCACCATCCTCACCAAGGACGAGAACGGTCAGATCGTCTCGGCAGCCATCCACCACCGTCCGCTTGACGCGGCGCTGCGCTTTTCGGCTGAACTCGGCAAGCGGATCGGGAAGGCTGTGGGTGAATCCCGTTTCTACTCCGCCGACTGAATCCTGCAGCACTCAGCCGGTCCGCCACTATCTCTTCAACGAAAGGGCCTAAGCCAATGACCCACCTGACGTTCACTGTCCAGGACCAGATTGCCACCATCGTCCTGGACAATCCGCCGCAGAACCGAATCGACCTTCAGATGGCGGACGAGCTTTCCGAAGCTGTAACCGCGATCGGCAGCAGTGACGCGCGTGCGGTCATCATCCGGTCCGAAGGCCCGGACTTCAGCTTCGGAGGCGACATCATGACGTGGCCGGGCGCCGAAACCCGGGAACTGCGTGCCTTGTTTGAGCGCTACATGTCCGTCTTCAACCAGCTCGAATTGCTGCCCATGCCGGTGATTGCCGAAGTCCAAGGTCTTTGCTTCGGAGGAGGGTTTGAGCTCGCTCTCCGTGCCGACCTCATCTTCGCGGCCGAGTCAGCGGAGTTCGGGCATCCGGAGCAGACCCTTGGCATCGTTACCCTCCTTGGCGGCATCTACCGGGTGGCAGAGCGGGCAGGCAAGGCGCGGGCGGCGGAATGGGCAATGACCTCGGACAAGGTACCGGCGTCCGAAATGAGGCGCGCCGGAGTAGTGAACCGCGTGGTTTCCGAGGACAAACTCCGGGAGGAAGTCTTGGCGTTTGCGCAGCGGATTGCTACCGGTCCCACACGGGCACACGCCGCGCACAAGGCACTGCTGCGGACCTGGTCGCTGGGCGGCGTGGCCGCGGCGGACCAGGCCATGTTTGATATCGCCATGCCCTTGTTTGAGCGCGAAGACACCCAGGTGGGGTTGAACTCGGCAGTGGAAGCCCTTAAGGAGGGAAGGCCGCGGCCAGTGTTGGAATTTCAAGGCCGGTAAGCGCACTTAACATGATGGATGGTGAAGTGCCGTAGAAGTTGGCGAAAGAGGATGCAGTGAGCGACTGGAGCGCGACGCACCGCTATGACATGGAAAGTGCCCCCGGCGGGCTTGGTTTCGTGCATGACCTGCTCAACACGAAATCCGCTGGAAAGCCGCGAAGGTCCGACTTATTGCTTGACCTCGGGCTCGCCCAGGCCTGGGTGGATGCCGGGCTGAACCAGTGGGCCCTGGCCACCGGCAGGCGTTACATCGAAGTCAAACTGACGGAACGCGACCTGGAACACCTGCGATACTTCCGTGATGAACTTGCAGGCACGCTTAACGCCGAAGGGGACCCGGACGCCGTCGTCCGTTCCGACGTCGACGCCCTGCCCACCGTCTGGACGACCGCCACGTCCTTGAAGCTCAAATCCAATGGCGAGATCCAGGCGGAACCGCAGGGAGCGGGAGCCGGGCACATTGAATCCCTGGCGATGACAGAGATTTTCCAGGCCCAGCTCGCTGGAACCTGGCACCGACTCAAACTATGCCGCAGCGAAAAATGCAGGGTTGCGTTCTTTGACTGGTCGCGCAACAACAGCGGCGTTTGGCATGACGTGAAAATCTGTGGAAACCCGGCGAATCTCCGAGCACACCGGGCACGAAAACTTGAATCAAAGCTCGTGAATTGACTCCCATTTCGGTTCGCTCATGAACAATGGGCAGAAGGGGTCTTTTCGCTGATCGGGCCGTAAACCCCACTAAGGACCTCAATGCAAGCTTTACCTCCGGACAATTCCGCCCGAATCACTGAGTACGCCCATCCTGACAGGCTGGTCACGGCCGAATGGCTTGTACGGCACATGGCTGATGAAAGGCTGGTCATCGTGGAGTCCGACGAGGACCCGCTGCTTTATGAACTGGGCCACATTCCGTTGGCCGTCAAAATTGATTGGCATACAGACCTGAACGATCCTGTTATACGCGACTATTTGACGGGGCGGGAATTTGCCAACCTGATGACGTCCAGGGGTATTTCGCGGGACAGCACCGTTGTCATTTATGGTGACAAGCACCACTGGTGGGCTGCCTATACCCTCTGGGTGTTCCGTCTCTTTGGCCATCCTGACGTCCGCTTGCTCGACGGCGGGCGGGAAAAGTGGATCTCCGAAGGGCGTCCCCTTGAGACGTCGCTGCCGCCCGCAAGGACCGCAACGTCCTATCCGGTAGTCACGCGCGACGACACATCCATCCGGGCGTTCAAGGATGACGTCCAGGGACACCTCGGCCGATCCCTCATAGACATCCGCAGCCCTGAGGAGTGCACCGGGGAGCGGACGTCAATTCCCGATTACCCGCAGGAGGGCGTCCTCCGTGGCGGGCATATCCCCGGGGCACGCAATGTCCCGTGGGCACGGGCTGTTTCCGACGACGGGACGTTCCGGCCGCGGAGGGAACTGGAGGAGATCTACTTCCATGAAATAGGCCTGAAAGCGGACGATGAAGTTATCACCTACTGCCGGATTGGCGAGCGTTCCAGCCATTCCTGGTTTGCCCTGACTTTCCTCCTTGGGATGGACAGGGTGAGGAACTACGACGGTTCCTGGACCGAATGGGGCAATGCAGTACGGGCTCCCATAGCCGTGGGTAATTGAAGTACTGGATCCATGCCGGCGTCTGCCACCACTGAACTAGGAACAAGAGGAGCAATAGTGAAAGAGCGTGAACGAGTCCTGACTTGGGACGATCCGGCCATTGGCGCGGCAGCCATGCCCGGCATGAGCGGGTTGGAATACCTGCACGCAATGATGGGCAAGAAACTGCCACCTCCACCGATGGGCGAATTAGTGAATATGACCCTGGTGGATGCGGCACCGGGCACAGTCACCTTTACCTGTCAACCCGACGAGTCCCATTACAACCCGATCGGCTCGGTTCACGGCGGGCTCCTATGCACCCTGCTCGATTCCGCCATTGGCTGTGCCGTGCAGACAACCCTTCCCAAAGGCCAGGGTTACACCTCCATAGAGATTAAGGTGAACTACCTTCGCTCAGTGCTTGCTGACAGCGGCCCATTGACCTGTGTAGGCGTTGTATCGAAGCCCGGCAATCGCGTTGCCTTCGCGGACGCCACTGTCACCGACGCCAAGGGCAAGCTCGTAGCTACCGCCACAGGCTCCCTACTCGTCTTCACAATCGACTGATGCCAGATGAACATCTCAAGCCCGGCGGGACTCTCCATGCCCGTTCGCTGGCTTCTGCCCTCTGACTGACCCGGCCCGTTCGGCAGAACGGCCAAATCCATGAATGAGATGCGCCAGAAGCGTCGCACCGAGATAGCCGCAGCCCGACGGCGCCAGCCGGCACTCCGCCATGCCCAAGACGTCATCACAAGACATCGATCAGGATCAAGCTGCGAGGCCCTCGGCCCAGCCGGACTCATGAAAGACCGAGGCTGAGGGACGCGCATTAAAAAATCCGAAGGAATCGAACCCAGAGGCTTGTGTAATAGGCATCACCTGTGTGATTATTACAACTGGAGTTAGTGCCCCGATCCAGAGAAGGTCACTAATTAATCTTCAGAGTTTTTGGAAAGCAGCAGTAGTCAAGAAACCGTCCGCCGCTTCTAAGAGTGCGGATGAAGCCATTTTGAGCAAGGGAGCCCAAAACTAATGTCTGAGCAGACTTTGATTGATAACGACATCGCAGCTGTTGAAGCTGAATGGGATAACGACACCACCAGGAGCGGGATATCCGCTGACCGGACGGTTGCCGAGGATGCGAAGCTGGAGGCTCGAGTGCAGGAGAGAACAGCGCTCGTCGAGGGTCACCGGGTGCCCGCAGACTCAACGGCTCTGTTTACGCCTGTGACTATTCCGACCCGGTCCGGCTCCGGCTTGACCCTACGTAACCGGGTCGTCTTGTCCCCCATGTGCCAATACGCCATCGACAAGACTGACGGTGTGCCGACTGACTGGCACCTGGTACACCTTGGCTCGATGGCCAACGGCGGTTTTTCCCTGATCGTTACCGAAGCCGCTGCAGTCACGGCTGAAGGTCGAATCTCCGACCGGGACGCCGGTATCTATAACGACGAGCAGGCTACCGCATGGAAGCGCATCACGGACTACGTGCACTCGCAGGGTGCGGCTATCGCTATCCAGTTGGCACATGCTGGTGCGAAAGCCTCGACTTACGGCTGGCTGGAACAACTCGAAGCCGAGGGCAGAGTCGGAAGCATTCCGAAAAACATGGGAGGATGGTCAGCTGTCACTTCCACACCCAGTGACATTTTTGGTTTGGAACCTGCCGTTGAAATGACAGAAGAGCAAATTGCTGTTTCCGTTCAATCCTGGGCAGAGGCCGCCAAACGAGCCGATGAGGCCGGTTTTGACATGATTCAAATCCACGCCGCCCATGGATACCTGATCCATCAGTTCCTTTCCCCATTGTCGAACAAACGCACGGATCAGTATGGTGGCAGCTGGGAAAACCGCACCCGCTATTTGCGCGAAATCGTGCAGGCCGTCGCAGCAGTGTGGCCGGAAGACAAGGCGCTGGGCATCAGGTTCTCCGGTGAGGACTGGGTGGAGGATGGGTGGCGTACCGCGGACACCATCAAATTGGCCGAAGAACTGTACTCCTATGGCATGCGCGCCTTTGACGTGTCCAGTGCGGGCATCGGCCCTTACTATGGCCCGAACGGTTTTGGCTATCAGGTTCCACTGGCCCAGGCCGTCAAGCACTCGCTGCCCGAAGATGCCTTCGTGACCGCGGTGGGTAAGATCACCGAAGCGGGCCAAGCCGAACAGATACTCGTAACCGGTCAGGCTGATGGGGTCAGCATTGCACGGGGCGCCTTGGGCGACCCGCAGTGGCCAAACCGGGCAGCGCAAAAGCTTGGCGCCACCAAAGCACACCCCGCACACTACTGGCAAGGACGCTGGTAAAAGTTCAGCGGGCCTAGTCGGACCGTCCATCTCATTCGGGGTGGAGATGCCCATTCCTGATGCTGGCACCGTCGGTCAGGAAGGTGCGAGTGGAGCTGGAGGTGAGCGTCGTTCGTTGCCGGCTCCGACACGCTCAGCGGGGCATTGAACGTCTCAAGGTCGTCGACGCGCCCATCCAGGCGCCGCCGCCGGATCGAGTATGACTCTCGCGTCCTGGTCGTCCATGCTGAGCAGGTGATCGACCTCGTGCGCCCAGCCCATAGGGGCCCGTCGGCCCATTTGGTGATCACCCTCCGGCGCCCCGGCCGGGGCTCGACCGGACGAAGATCGCACGGTGCCGTGCCGGACATGCTCGCAATCTTCCTCCCGGTTCCGCCCGATGCCCCCGGAACGGCCCGCGGTCGTGGGCGAGGAGCTTGGAGGGCTTCTCGCCCACGCATGCGACCGGGGAAAGCAGGTCTCAGGGCCGCTGGTAGAAGACACATGGCATCTTCAAGTGCCCGCGACGGCTTCCTGTGAAATAGCACCGTGTTCAATTCCAAAATCCACAGGGCCACCGTCACTTACGCTGACCTGCATTTCATGGGTGGGCGCCGTCGACCTGGACTGCTCGATGCTGCCGATATCGTTCCCGACGAGCCGTGGGCCATCAAACCCAGTAGGGCCTCACTGGTCCTACAGGCGCCACATATCCGGATCAATTGCTCGGTAAAAACATTCGACCCGTCAACAGAACAGCATTTAGGAGTATTTAGATGACCTCCACAAGCGAATTGGCATCGCCGCAAACCCTGCCTGATAGCGACCTTCTCAAGGATCTCTACACCGACTGGTCGGAAATCATGGCGACCACACCCGGCCTGACAACCCGACTGCTGCGCAGCGTCTTCGACGAATTGCACCAATCCACAAAGGAACCCGAAGACGTTACCTACAAGGAGGAGGCAGTGGGAGCGGTGGCAGGCATCTGGGCCCTGCCCAAAAATGCGGACACCTCACGGGTCCTGCTGTATGCCCATGGAGGCGGATTTGCGGCTGGCTCCGCCGCCAGCCACCGAAAAGTGGCAGGCCACGTGGCTAAGGCATTCGGTGTCACTGCATTCGTCCCCGACTACCGTCTGGCTCCGGAGAACCCGCACCCCGCGGGCCTCGAAGATAACGTCGCGGTCTACGAAGCCCTGCTGGAACGGGGCGTCCTGTCCGACGCCATCACGTGCATGGGAGATTCAGCCGGCGCAAACCTGGCGATCGCAACCGCGTTGGCCCTTCGAGACAAGGGGCTCCCGCTTCCTGGCCACGTCATCGTTTTCTCTCCTTGGCTGGATATGGAGAACAACGGCGAGACTATCTTCATCAACGAAGCCACTGATGCCCTGTTCTCGCTCCCACTGCTGCAAGGCATGGTTGCCGGAGTCCTCGGCGACACAGTTAACCCGAAAAACCCGTTGGCGAATCCGCTGCACGCTGATTTCGAGGGCTTCCCCAAGCTGTACATCACTGCTGGATCAGACGAAATGCTCCTGGACAATGCCACCAGGCTGAACGCCATGGCCAAGTCAGCCGGCGTGGACGTCACCCTTTCCGTTGTCGACGGACAGCAGCATATCTTTCCCATGTCGGCCGGACGTTCCGCAATAGCGGACGAGACTATCCGCAAGATCGCCGATTGGTACCGCAGCTAGCGTAGCGACCTGAAAGCTGGCTTGTGTAATAGGCATCAAGCGTGTGATTATTACATCATCGAATGGCCCTGATACGGAATGGAACAACAACCCATGACAAAGCTGTCCTATGAAGTTTTGGTGCTCGACGGCACACCGCGTGCCGGAGACCAGCGACTTCCCAGCGGCGAAGCGATCGTCTCTTCACCATTGGCTATCACCTTGATTTCCGGGGAGAAGGACGCGGTATTGGTTGACGCTCCTTACACCTTTGGGCAGATCGAGCGCGTACGGAACTGGATCGAGGACTCGGGTAAGACGCTTCGGTACGTTTACATTACCCATGCTCATGGCGATCACTGGTTGGGCGTTGGAGAGCTGCTTTCCAGTTTCCCCGGCGTGACAGTGTATGCAACTTTGGGCACCCTCGGCCGCATGGAGCACGAAGCGACTGTCGGTCGCGAGAAGCTCTGGGATGCACTCTTCCCGGGCCTTGTCCCGCCGTCACCCCTGATCGCCGAGGCGGTTCCCGCGGATGGGTTTGAAATTGAGGGGAACCGGCTGGTTCCGATTGAGCTCGGGCACACCGACACCGATGACACAACCGCGCTGTGGGTTCCGTCGCTGGAGCTCGTTGTAGCAGGCGATTCGGTCTACAACGGGGTGCATCAGTATGTGCTCGAATCTTCCGAAGAAGGATTTGCCTCATGGCTTGCGGCGCTTGACACCATCGCAGCCCTGAAGCCCAAGTTCGTCGTCGCGGGCCATAAGGCCCCCGGCGCATCCGATGATCCCGCAAGCATCGAAGAAACGCGTACCTACCTCAAAGATGCGCAGCACCTTCTCGCGACAGTATCCAGCCCGGAGGAGTACTACAACGCCATCATGCGCCGTCACCCCTTCCGGATGAATCCAGGGCCCGTCTGGTATGGCGCAGTAGGACTGTTGAGCCACACCCGTTAGAACCAGGTTCAAGCATTGTCCTGGACAGCTTTCACCTCCCAACCCAATAACTGCCCAGCTGATGACAAAGGAGTCACTACACATGTCCAATGACCAGAACCAAACGCCGCGGACGAAGATCGTCTTCGTTCATGGATTCCTCGATGACCGGACCGCTTGGGACGATGTTCTGTCCCTGCTCCCAGAAGACTTCGAAGCGGTTGCCCTTGACCTCCCCGGATCAGGCGCTCACTTTAACGACGAAGGGCCCTTCACACTGCGGCGACTTGCTGAGTCGGTGATTGCGGAGATCGACCTCTCCGACAATCGCGTCGTCCTCGTGGGGCAAAGCATGGGAGCTCAAGTCTCTGAACTAGCAGCCGTCGCACGCCCCGGGAGGGTAGCAGGACTGGTTCTGCTCACGCCGGTTCCCCTCGCGGGCGTTCATCTGGTAGGGGATGCGGCTAACTCCTTCCGCTCCCTGGGAGGCGACGCCGAAGGGCAACGGCAGGGACGACTCGGTATCTCGGTGTCCCTCACCCCGCGTGCTCTTGAAACCTTGCTTGCCTCCGGAACAGCAGTTCGCCCCGCCGTTGTCGCTGAGGTGTTCGATGCCTGGAACAACGGCGATACCGCCGGGACCACTTCCTCAGCTTATGCCGGACCCGCCCTCATCGTGCGCGGTATTGGCGATCCCGTCGTCACCGAAGAAGTAATCGACGCAGGCGTGCTTCCACGCTTCGCAAACGCCCCGTTGGTCGGCATCGCCGACGCCGGGCACTTCCCACATCTCGAGAAGCCCGAAGAGGTTTCGCGGATCGTGGGAGACTTCGCCCGCTCTCTGGACCGGGTCGAGGCATGAGAGTTCGACATCGCGTCGCGAACCGGATCACGGGGACCCTGCTCACATGGAACCGTGAAGCAAAACTTTAAGAAAAGGAGTCAAAGTCGATGAACCCGACAAAAAGCATCAAAACAGGCGAAGTCGGTGAGGAAAGCTGGACCGGCGCGTTCGCTGCCAAATCTGAGGAAGCCTTCGGAGAAGCGTTCGCGGATGACGTTGTGCTTGAGGCTGCGGCCCTTCTGGTCCCTGTCAAAGGGCGGTCCGACGTACAGACCGTGATGTCGACCGCCAGCAACTACTACAAAGCCCTTCAGTTCACCCATGAAGCAACGAATGGTCCCCGGACCTATGTGGAATGGGAGGCCACAGGCGCTTCCGGAGTCGAATTCTCCGGCGTGACGGTTCTCACCCGCAACGAGGATGGACTGATCCAACACATCTCCATCAGCCACCGCCCGCTCGCGGCCATCCTGGAGTTGTCCGGTGAGATGAACCGCCGCACGCAAGGGAAACTCGAATCAGGACATTTCCGTGCCGATGACTAAAATGCACAACAATTTCACGATCGAACGCGTCGCTTTCCGTGCCGACGGCAACGTTGAACTCCGGGGCAACCTCTACATCCCCACGACCGCTGATGGCCCACATCCGGCACTGACGCTGTCCGGGGGATACGGCGGGGTCAAGGAGCAGGGCGCACTGCCTTATGCTGAAGTCTTTGCCAGTGCCGGTTTCGTCGTGCTATTCCACGATCACCGGGGATTTGGCGAAAGCGGCGGAACACCCCGCCAGGACATCAACCCCTGGCAGCAGATCGAGGATTGGCGCAGGGCCATCACCTACCTCGAGTCGCGGCCGGAAGTCGATCAGGAACGGATCGGTCTGTGGGGCTCGAGTTACTCAGGAGGCCACGCACTCGTCCTGGGCGCTACCGAACCCAGGTTGAAGGCGATCGTCTCGCAGGTCCCTACCATCAGTGGGTATCAGCAAGGACTCCGGCGGGTGAACCCGGACAACCTCGCCGCGTTGGAGGCCTCATTCGCGGCCGATGACCGGGCACAGCTCGCCGGCGAGGAACCGCACCGTATTGCCCTGGTCTCTGACGGGTCCGTCCCTGCCAGCTACACCGATCCGGAAGCCGTATCGTTCTATCTGCAGCCAATCCCCGACGGGCTCTGGGAGAACAACGTCACCGTGCGGTCAACGAGGGCGGCCCGGGCATACGAGCCAGGAATCTTCATAGGACGCGTCTCACCCACCCCTCTTCTCATGATCGTCGGGGACAATGACCGGGTAACCCCCACAGACCTGGCCCTGGAGGCCTACCAGCGCGCCCTCGCACCCAAAGAGCTGCTGGTCTTCCCCGGAGGACACTTTGACGCCTACCTCGGCGAATTCGACGCGACCTCCGGTGCAGCCCTGCGGTGGTTCACCCGGCACCTGATGCAGGACGCGTAGAGTAGGGAGAACTGTTCAACATGCCCAAAGGATCCGGACGCTACATGGCTTGGCCCGCTACAACCCGATACGGGCTGTCTGTTGCGCCCGGAAACCTCGGTCTCGTTCAGGACTTCCTCAATACCATCACAGAGGGAACCGTCGCTCCCCCCGACCTGCTCGCCGACCTCACCTCCGCGCAGGAATGGGCCGACACGGTGACCGAACAGTGGATATCCGTCGACGAGCTGGGGTGGGCGAAGACCCTGCCGCGGTTGACGGAGAACGACCGCAAGGCTCTGGTGAACTTCAGGGACCAGTTGTTTGAAGGCCTCTTCGGACATTCCCACTCCCAAACAGTCAGCGGACCCGGCCGGGACAAGCCCACCTACCGTCCCCTCATGACAGTTTCCACCAAAGGCATCGAGCTCCGGCCCGACGGCGAGGGCTGGAAGTACTTCGAGACGGCGCTGCTGCTCATCTGCCATCAAGGCCAACTCGAAGGCGCCCTGCGGCGCATGAAGTCATGCAAGAGCGAGACGTGTGACGTCGTCTTCTTCGACCGCTCCAACAACAACAGCGCCGTCTGGCATGACGTCAAAGTCTGCGGCAACCGCGCCAACGTACGGGCCTTCCGGGAACGCTCAGCATCCAACTAACGCCAAACCAGGCGTCTTTAATTTCTCTTGCATCAGTTGCGCCCAGTTCCGCTGGAGCCCGCCGCTTTTACGGCTTGCCGCCGTTCATATCCTCGCGCATCCTGCGCTGCCAACTCCAGGCAGACGGCACTCTGCCGACATCAAGAAAGGCCCCTGACGATGATCATCTCCACTGAATCCCTCTCCGAAGCAGCCGCCTACAAACTGCTGATCGGATCGATCCTGCCGCGCCGTAGTACGCAAGGCGCGGACCCGCCGGTGGTCTACCGGGGCGACGGCGCGTGCCAAGGAACTATAAGCCGCGCTCCGACACCCTGGGCCGCTGGGGTGCTCTTAGCCAGGCACCAGCTCACTGGCGAGAGAACGAAGTGTAAGTTCCTCGGTGAGCCGCAGGTGACGTTCCATCAGTTCACACGTCAGTCCGATGTTGCGCGAAATCGCAGCTTCAGCAATTTCGCTGTGCTCCTCGCGCAACCCGCGGTCGGCATCGGACATCCGGATGTTTATCCAGCGATACCGTTCGCCTTGGATGAATAACTGCTCGCGGACGCGCAACAGCCACTTGCTTTCGCAGGCGCTAACCAGAGCTTCATGGAACTGTGCGTGGGCATCTGTCCAGGGGCCGCTCAAATCCACCGTGTTATGCGGGGTGCGGTTCAGCAGGTGCAGCGCAGCAACGATGTCGGCCTCCCAGGCAACCTTTCCCGCAGCAAGCGAGCGCTTCAGGCATGCCGTCTCAATGTCGACCCTGGCTTCGGTCAGGTCGTGGACGTCCTCAGCTGTGATTGGCGCCACTCGAAATCCCCGCTGAGGAATCGCTACGACGAGGCTCTCGGACGACAGCCGCGAGAGCGCCTCTCTCACCACACCCGGGCTGACGCTCATCTCGTCGGCGAGCTCCTGAATCTTGAGCTTCCGGCCGGGCGGAAGCCGGCCTGATAGCACTTCAACTCGCAGGCGGCGGTAGGCGTCGAAGGTAAGGCTCGTTGGGTCTCCCGACACGGCATGGTACGAAGTCAAGACACCAATCTATCGGAGATTTCTGATAGTCACAAGCAAAAACTGGAAATATCTATTTTCTCCTTTTCCTCTGAGTTTATTTGGACTATGGTGATAGAACTCGCCGAGATGTGGCGAGCGTCACAGCCCAGGAGACCCTTCACATGCCGCTCGTTCGAATTTCGCTCAACAAGAAGACCACTGCTTTTGCACACGGCGTCGCCGACGCCATCCACCACGCGATGACCGAAACCATCGGGATCCCGGTCGGTGACCGCTTCCAAATCATCACGCAGCACGAAGCCGGGGAGCTCATCTACGACCCGAGCTTTTACGACATCCAGCGCACCGACGGCTTCATTGCCGTGCAGATAACGCTCGCAGCGGGGCGAACGCGGGAGGTCAAGACCAACCTCTACCGACGAATCACGGAATTGCTACAGGAACGTCTAGACGTTCGACCGCAGGATGTCTTCATCAGCCTGCTCGAAGTGGCTCCAGAAGACTTCTCCCTCGGGGACGGCAAGGCGCAGTTCGCGGACGTGCTGCCGCCACATCTCCAGAAGCTCAAATCCACAGCTGACCAGTCGGCGCCCCACGAGCACTAGGAGACAGACATGACAAGAGCTTCCAATGAGCCACAAATGACAGCTTCCAAGACAACAGCTTCCAATGTGCGTCCACGCATGGGGAGGATAGCCGTGGCCGGCGCCGTCGGCACCGTCATCGAGTTCTATGACTTCACTATCTTCGGTACGGCGGCTGTGCTCGTCTTCAACGAGGTCTTCTTCCCCTCGCTTGGGGCAGCTGCAGCCATCGCGGTGGCGTTGGCTACGTTCGGAGTCGCGTTCATCGTCCGCCCGTTCGGCGCCGTCCTCTTCGGTCACTTTGGGGACCGCCTGGGGCGCAAGAACACCCTGGTGGCCACCCTCCTCCTCATGGGCCTGGCGACGGTGGGTATTGGGTTGCTCCCGACCGCAGGGGCGATAGGGCCGCTTGCCGCGGTGCTCCTGGTCGCCCTACGGTGCATTCAGGGTCTCGCCATGGGCGGAGAGTGGGCCGGCGCCAGTCTGATGACCACCGAAAGCGCCCCAGCGAACGCCCGAGGCAAGTATGGTATGTATCCCCAGCTGGGGCCGGCGATCGGATTCATCCTTTCGAGCCTCACGTTCTTGCTCACCTCTGCGACGATGAGCAACGCTGCCTTCCTGTCATGGGGGTGGCGAATCCCCTTCCTGACAAGCGCCCTGCTCATCGTGGTTGGGCTGGTCGTACGCATCTCCCTCGAGGAGCCCGAGGTGTTCCAGAAGAAGGTGGCGAAGAACGCCGGCAAGTTTCCCGTCGTCGACCTGTTTCGCGAGCAGCGTCGTGAAGTCCTTCTTGCGACTGGAAGCACCATCGCTGTATTCGGTCTCTTCTACCTCAGCATCACTTACATGGCGACCTACGGGACGCAAACGTTGGGGCTGAGCAAGACCACGGTGCTTCTCATCGGGTTGGCAGGTGGAGCGTCCTTGGCAGTGACCACTATCCTCGGCGCACTCTGGTCAGACAAGATTGGGCGCAAGCGAGTTCTCCTCATCGGGAACCTCTTTTGCCTGGTCAGTTCGCTTTGCCTCTTCCCCCTTGTCCAAGGCGGCACAGCGGCAAACCTGCTCGTTGGCATCGTGCTCCTCCAGGCAGCAACGGGCTTGGCCTATGGCCCGCTCGGCGCTTACCTGCCGGAACTCTTCGCTCCCCGCTACCGATACACGGGCGCGGGCCTCTCGTACAACATCGCAACCGTGCTCGGCGCGGCGCTGACGCCCATCGTCGCGAGCCAGCTCATCCTCAGCTACGGCCCGTTCTCGGTCGGGCTCTACATGGCAGGGCTTTGCGCCATCTCGCTCGCAGCACTTTCACTCTCAAAAGAGACCCGCGCACCTCTGGCCAGCGCAGACATCAACAGGCCGGAGTGATACGTGGACATGCTCGGCGCGTCCTAAATCCCAACTTAACAGGAGCCAACCATGCCTTTCTACCAGTTCACCGTCGCCGCTGGCAGCACCAGCTCGAAATACAAGCCGCAAATTGCCCAGGCCATCACCGCGACGCACTGCGAGGTGACCGGCGCGCCGGCCGACTACGTCAACGTCTCCTTCACCGAAGTGCCGCGCGAAAACCTGTACCAGGCCGGCGAGCCCGTGAGCGGAACGCGGATGGTCGGACTGATCCGCCGACGACCCGAGGCCTTGAAGCGCGAACTGCTGCTCAAGCTGGCAAAAGCATGGGCTTCCGCGACCGGTGAGCCCGTGACCGACGTGGTGATGTTCCTCGTCGAGATTCCCGGCTATCAAGCCTTCGAAAAGGGTGTGCTGCTGCCCGAGGCAGACCAAGACGCGCCGGCCACGAACCACCACCGAAACGCGTGACGCCCAACCGCATGGTGAGCCGCAAAGCCCGGGGACTCCCCGTGGGCTCCGCGGCAACCCTTCGAGAAAGATCCAGACAGCCATGAAGCTCAACGAAACGCACGACCCCGCTCGCAGGAGCTGGGTAACGTCGGCAAACGGTACCAGCAGCGACTTCCCCATCCAGAACCTGCCGCTGGGAATCTTCAGGGAAGGCGCGAGAGGCGTTCCGCGTGTGGGGATGGCCATCGGGGACCAGATTCTCGACCTCACCGCCGCCCACGAGCTCGGCTTGCTTCCGAAGTCGGTTCCGGTCGAGGCCGTGCGCGCACAGTCGCTGAACCTACTCTTCGCCCTCGGGCAGCTCACCCTGCACGAACTCCGCAAAGCCGCTGGCGCGCTTCTGGATTCCGGGCCGTCCGGGGACATCGCACGGATGCAGGCGGCAAGCCTGCTGAAGGCCCAGACATCCTGCCAACTTCACCGTCCGACGGCACCTTCGAACTACACCGACTTCTACGCCGGCATCCATCACGCGCGAGCAGCGGGCGCACAGCTGACCCCCGACGACCCGCTCCCCGCGAACTACAAATGGGTCCCGATTGCCTATCATGGCCGCGCTTCCTCCGTGCAGGTCAGCGACGCAGAGGTCTATCGCCCTATCGGGCAACAGCCGCCCAAGCGTCCAGGCGCCGCTCCCGGATTCGGGCCATGCGAGGCACTGGATCTCGAACTCGAGATGGGGTTCTACATCGCAGCCGGGAACCGCCAGGGAACCTCGATTCCCATCGACCAGGCGGCCGACCACATCGCGGGGTTCTCGCTGCTCAATGACTGGTCGGCGCGCGACGTCCAGCGATGGGAAATGTTCCCGCTCGGCCCATTCCTGAGCAAGAGCTTCGCGACCTCGGTGTCTGCGTGGGTCGTCACAGCAGAGGCCCTTCTGCCTTTCCGCGCACCTGCGCTGCAACGTCCTGACGGCGACCCGACGCCGTTGCCCTACCTGTTCAACCGTCAAGACCAGGCCGACGGAAGCATCGACGTCGCCCTTCGCGTCTTGCTATCGACCAGCAAGATGCGGGCGGCGGCCGAAGAGCCCGTCGAAATCATCGTCTCGAACGCGCGGTACCTGTACTGGACGCCGGCGCAGATGGTGGCCCACCACACCATCAACGGCTGCAACCTGATACCAGGAGACCTCATTGGGACAGGCACCATCTCCGGCCCGACCGACGCCGAGCTTGGCAGCATGCTCGAACTCACGGTCGGCGCGACGCAGCCCGTCACTCTACCGAATGGCGAACGCCGCACCTTCCTGCTTGACGGCGACCAGATTACGCTCTTGGGTCGGTGCGAACGCGCAGGCTTCATTCCCATCGGCTTCGGCACCTGCAGCGGCACCATCGTCGGCGTGCAGGAAGCCGAAGCGGAAATCGAGAGTCGCGACCTGGCGCTCGAAGTCGGTTGAAACCTCGGTGGCCCTCCTGTTCACCACCAAAACCGGCAGAACCTGGAACGGGTCAGAAGCGTTCCGTACTGTTCAGCGTCCCCGGTAAGCCGGCGTCCACGGTGGGATCAGTCCGCACAGCCTGAGGCATTCGTTCGCCACGATTGCCTTGGACAACGGCGTGACTATGCACGTTTTGCAGAAAGCTTGGGACAGGCCGATCCACGCACCCCCCGGAGCTACGACAGATCGCGGCACAAGCTGGCGAAGTCGGCCGGCTGCGACGTGGCACGGTCGCTGGCATAATCCAACTCTCCCGGAAATCGGGACGGGGGAGTCGTTCCGCGGCGGAGCGAAGGTGCGGCCACCTGCGGCCGTCCCTTTGTTGGACCGCTTGCCAGGTGCTGGCTTTGCTTCGACTGGCTTCTCGGCCGGTTTGCCACGTGTGCATGTGGGCATTCACTAAACCGTCAATGATGATGCGTCCGCGTCCGGTGAGATCTATGAGGTCGGTCCGGGTGCGGGAAATGTGCGAGATGGTCTCGCCGAGCCCAAGATCATGTCCTTTGAGTTACCGTCCTGCACGATCGTGCCATTGAGGCGTGTCTGAATCCGCAGGCCATGGCGGAGATCCCCGACCTCGTCGGCTGTCACGATAGGTCCCAACGGACCGCTGCGGTCGGCGTTTTTCCCAAGTGTCCCATGGGACGTAAGTTTCTTGCGTTGTCCGCGCGGTCAGGTCGGTGAATGTTGAAAACCCGACTACTGCCGCTCTTGCTGCATCGGCTGATGGATCGGACAGTGACTTTCCGACATAGGCAGCAATTTCAGCTTCCCAGTCCAGTCCGTTCTCTCCTGATGGCACGGGAACAGCTGTATTACCGGTGGTAAGCGATTGTGTCCACCGGCCGAAGACGGTTGGGTGCGAGGGCAGCTCCTAGTGACGATGGCTTCCTTCGGCAGCATGGGCGAGGTAGTTCAGCCCTAGCACAGTACCCTTGCGGACGGAAGAACGGGGGGAACGATGATAAAGTCCTGCACCGGCAACACGCGCCCGTCCGGTATGGCCGTTTCCTTGTCAGGGGACATCCGGGCGAAGGGGTCGGACCAGAAGGCCTGAAGTTCAATGAGGAGCAGAACTGTTGATTGATCGCCGCCCTCTTCCAGGCGACCAGCAAAGACCGGATCGGCTTCGGAGAGTTTGACTCCGACTATTCTCATTTAGGGCGCTTAGCTTTCCACGGTGGGATCTGTGGTGAGCGGGACCGGCACCAGTTCCTGGAGTTCCTCGAGCGTGCAGCCGAAGGTTTCGCGGACCTGAACGCCGCCGGGGCCGGTGAGGAACACGGCCTTGTCCGTGTACACGCGGGTGACGCAGCCGACGCCGGTGAGCGGGTAACTGCAGGACTCCACGATCTTAGACGTGCCTTCCCGGGTCAGGAGCGTCATCATCACAAAAACGTCCTTGGCCCCGGTGGCGAGGTCCATCGCCCCGCCCACGGCGGGAATGGCGTCCGGTGCCCCGGTGTGCCAGTTGGCGAGGTCGCCGGTGGTGGAGACCTGGAATGCACCGAGCACGCAGATGTCCAGGTGCCCCCCACGCATGATCGCGAACGAGTCGGCGTGGTGGAAATAGGACGCACCGGGGAGCTCGGTGACGGGGATCTTGCCGGCGTTGATGAGGTCGCCGTCGATCTCGTCCCCGGTGGCTTCCGGCCCCATGCCCAGCATGCCGTTCTCGGTGTGCAGCGTGATGTTCTGCTCCGCAGTGAGGTAGTTCGATACCAGGGTGGGCTGGCCGATGCCCAGGTTCACGAACGAACCCGGCTGGATGTCCCGGGCCACAAGCCGGGCGAGGTCGTCCCGGCCCAGCGGCGACTCGGACGTCTGGATGCTGGTCCGGCTGTTGGTCTCTGCACTCATGGTCAGGCCGCCTTCTCGGTGATGCCCGCGGCGACGCGGACAATGGTGTTGACGTAGATCCCCGGGGTGACCACGGCCTCCGGGTCCAGTGCCCCGGTAGGCACAATCTCGGAAACCTGGACGATGCTCTGCTTGGCGGCAGCGGCCATGATCGGGCCGAAGTTCCGGGCGGTCTTGCGGTAGACGAGGTTGCCCGTACCGTCCGCTTTGAGGGCCTTGATCAGGGCGACGTCGGCGTGGATGGGCGTCTCGAAGACCTGGCCGCGGCCGTCGATGATGCGGGTTTCCTTGCCTTCGGCCAGCATGGTGCCGTAGCCGGTGGGGGTGAAGAACCCGCCGATGCCGGCGCCGGCGGCGCGGATCCGTTCGGCCAGGTTGCCCTGCGGGACCAGCTCGAGCTCGATCTGCCCGGCCTTGTACTTGGCGTCGAAGTGCCAGGAATCGGACTGCCGAGGGAAGGAGCAGATCATCTTGCGGACCCGGCCTTCCTTGATGAGCAGGGCCAGCCCCTGGTCGCCCTGGCCCGCGTTGTTGTTCACCACGGTCAGCTCGCGGGCGCCGCCGTCCAGCAGCGCATCGATGAGTTCGAAGGGCTGGCCGGCGTTGCCGAACCCGCCGATCATTACGGTGGAGCCGTCCTTGATGCCGGCGACGGCCTCGCCTACGGTGTCAATGAAATTCAACATCGCTTACGCTTTCCCATTGCTGACGCCGTTACCGGCGGTGACGTTTTCGAGGACGACGGCGAGGCCCTGGCCGACGCCGATGCAGATCGCGGCGACGCCCCAGCGCTGCCCGGAGGCCTGCAGGGACCAGGCCAGGGTGCCGAGGATGCGGGTGCCGGAGGCGCCGAGGGGGTGGCCCATGGCGATCGCGCCGCCGTGTCGGTTCACGATTCCGGGGTCGATGCCCCAGGCGTTGATGCAGGCCAGGGACTGCGCGGCGAACGCTTCGTTAAGTTCGACGGCGCCCACCTGGTCCCAGCCGATGCCCGCCTTTGCGAGAGCCTTGTTGGCCGCTTCCACGGGTGCGTAGCCGAAGAACTGCGGATCATTCGCGTGCGCGCCCCGTCCCGCGATCCGGGCCAGCGGCTCCAGCCCCAGCAGCCCGGCGGCGTTCTCGGACCCGATCCAGGCCGCGGACGCGCCGTCGGACAAAGGGGACGCGTTCCCGGCGGTGACGGTGCCGTTCACGGTCCGGAACACCGTCTTGAGCCCGGCGAGCTTCTCCGCCGAGGACCCGGCGCGGATGCCTTCGTCACGGACCAGGTCGGTGCCCGGCACCGGGGCCACCAGGTTGTCGTAGAACCCCTCGTCCCAGGCCGCGGCGGACAGGTTGTGGGAGTTGGCCGCGAACTCATCCTGGGCCTCGCGGCTGACGCCGTATTTCTCGCGGAGGCGCTCGGTGGCCTCGCCCAGGGAAATGGTCCACTCCTTCGGCATGGCCTTGTTCACCAGGCGCCAGCCCAGCGTGGTGGACGCCAGCGTCATGTCCCCGGCCGGGTACGGCTTCTCGGTCTTAGGCAGCACCCACGGCGCGCGGGACATCGACTCCGCCCCGCCCACCAGCATCAGCTCGGCGTCCCCGGCATTGATCTGGCGGGAAGCGATGATCGCCGCGTCCAGGGAGGAGCCGCAGAGCCGGTTGACCGTGTTGCCCGGGATCGATACCGGCAGGCCGGCCAGCAGCGTGCCCATGCGGGCGATGTTGCGGTTTTCCTCGCCGGCGCCGTTCGCGTTACCGAACACCACCTCATCAATCCGCTCCGGATCCAGTGCCGGGGCGCGTTTCACGGATTCGGTGATCACGTGCGCGGCAAGGTCATCCGGACGGACCCCGGCGAGCCCGCCGCCGAACTTACCGAACGGCGTCCGGACCGCATCGTACACAAAAGCCTGATTCATGGTTCTTCCTTCGTTGGCGCGGAACAGAGGTTGCGGTCTAGGCTGCCGCAGGCTGGCGGGGAGTCGGCTGGTACGCCAGGAACTTCCAGCTCTCGCCCTCTTTGATCCATACCGAGAGTGCGCTGTTGGCAAGTGTTTTGTGCGTTCCATTGACGGTGAGGTCCGCGTTCATTTGTCCCAGTACGAGGGCAGTGTCGCCAATCAGGACGATGTCTTCAATAGGGTGGTCGATCCGGTGGTACCTGTAGAAGCCCTTGCGAAGCTTTTCCAGGTAGCTGCTCAGCGTGTCACGGTCGCCCCGCGAATGGGTGTACACCAGACGCTGGTGGCACAGGTTCTCGAAGGCGTCGTAATCACCGTCGACTACGGCTTGGTAGCGCTTTGCTTCCAAGGTTTCGATCTTGTTTTTCTCGGCTGCAGTGGCGTTATCCACGGAGCATTCTCCTTGCTTAAAGTGTTGGGGCTATCGGCCGCCACGAGTCTGATTCCGCCCCGCTGTCCACGCCCAACGCTGCTTCTTCACAACGTTGAGCCGGGCCTCGTTCGGGAAAGCCAAACCTGGGCCGGTGATTCTTGGCCCACCCAGCCTCATCCCAACGTAATTGACAGCAGGCCTAGCCGTCAACTGATAGTTGACACGAAAACGCCGAGCTGATTTTGCGACGGAGTGCGCGACCAGCCTTTTCTTATGGGGTATTCGCCCGAGGAGTGGCGTTAATCCATGGGAGAACGCGCTTTCTAGGGACTCTTCAATGGTGCGTTGAGCGGTGGCCTCAGGGTTTACAGGAATAGTGCACATGTAATCTTTGACTTGACACCTGTGTGTTGGATCACTTAACGTCGTCCTCGAACCAATCAAACGGAATGAGGTCAACGTGGTCCTTAGTACCGAGGTCTTGCTTTCTGTGAGCAGGATCAGTAAAAGCTTCGGCGGGGCGAAGGCGCTCAACGACGTTTCAGTGGACTTCCGGGCGGGTGAAGTGCACGCGCTGCTGGGAGAGAACGGTGCCGGCAAGAGCACCCTGGTCAAAGTGATAGCCGGTGTAGTTACCGCTGATGCCGGCGAGGTGACGTTCCCGGGAGGCTCCGAATCAACCGATGTTGCCATGGTGTTCCAGGAACTCTCAGTGATCCCCGAGCTGTCGGTCCGCGACAACATGGCTCTGAGCATGCGCCGGACCTCAGGTCTTCTCGTGCGCAGGGAAAAACTGCAGGAGCGGATGCAGTCCGCGCTGGCTGCTGCGGGACTTGAAGACCTGGATCTGGACATGCCCGTGGAGGCATTGCCGCTGGCAAAACGCCAACTGCTTGAGATCGCCCGCGGGCTCGTCGCTGATGCCCGCACCCTGATCCTGGATGAGCCCACCGCCACCCTGTCGGACATTGAAATCTCACGGGTACATGAGGTCGTGAGGTCGCTTGTGGCAGGCGGGCGGTCAATCGTCTACATCACGCACCGAATGGGCGAAGTCTTCCGGCTGGCTGACCGGATCACCATTATGCGTTCCGGCAGCGTGGTGGCCAGCGGCCCGACGGCCGATTTCACCATGGATTCGGTTGTTACGCACATGCTGGGCGAAGAACACACAGCGGGGGAGGCAATTCACGTCAAGGAAAACTTTGCTCCGGAAAGCCGCCGGAAGCTGAACATCCGCGGACTGGCCTCCGGGCACCGCTTCTCGGACGTGTCTTTCACCGCGCAGGCCGGGGAGGTCACCGCGCTCTTTGGCCAGATAGGCTCCGGAGCTGATGACGTTGTTCGGGCCCTGGTCGGCCTCATCCCCGTGACAGCGGGGGACATTCAACTGAACGAGATTCAGCTCTCAGCCCTGACACGACCCAAGTCCCAGAAACACGGCATTGCCTATGTTTCCACGGACCGTGTCCTGGAGGGTGTCTTCCTCAGCGGCAGTGTCGCTCAGAATGTCAGCTCGGGCGCACTGGCCGGAGTGAGCCGGCTGGGCACCATCAGGGCAGAGCTGGAAACGGACCTCGCCCGTTCCATTGCCTCAAAGGTGGCCTTCGACCCGTCACGCATCCGGGTTCCCGTCGGATCCCTCAGCGGCGGAAACCAGCAGAAGATCGCCATCGGCCGGGCTCTCGCCACTCAACCCGATGTTCTGGTCCTGAACGAGCCGACCCGCGGCGTGGACATCGGTGCCCGCGCGGAAATCTATCGCGCGCTCCGGCAGCTTTCCGCGAACAACGTCATCGTCATCGTTTATTCGAGCGACATCGTCGAGCTTCGCGAGCTGGCCGACCGGGTCATCACCATGTTCCGCGGCCGCCCGGTCAGCAGCAACCGTACAACCGATGTCACGGACTCCCAGATCCTCACCGAAATCCTTCACGGAGCCAAAGCATGAACACTAAAATCGCGGCACGGTCGACGGTACAAAAACCGTCATCACCAGCCACACCCGTTGCTGAGACCATCAAACGGATCACGACGGACAGTTCAGCCACCATCGCGGTGACCACCGTCCTGCTGTTCATCCTGGCTTGCATTTTCGTCGGCGAGTTCGCCACGGTCACCAACCTGCGTGCGCTGTTCCTCTCAGTTGCCCTGGTGGGAATTGCCGCCGTCGGCCTGAGTATCATCACCATCGTCGGCAGGCTATTCGCCCTGTCCGTCAGTGCGATGGTCGCAGTGTCCACCATCGTCTTCGCCTCCCTTCTCCACACCGGTCCATGGACCGCCATGGCGGCCGCCGTCCTGTTCGGGGCCCTCGCCGGTGCAGTGCAGGGGCTCTTCGTCGGGCGCCTGGGCACTGACCCCATCGTCACGACCATCGCGGCCGCAGCTATCCTCATTGGCTTCGCGCAGATCGTGACCGGTGGACGCAATGTGCAGGGGGCAGGCGACGCCAGCGTCTTCGGACAAACGATCTTCGGCGTCGTGCCCGTCCAGGTGCTTGCCTTCTTCGTCCTCACAGTGCTCGCCTGGTGGACGCACCGCTACACCGTGCTGGGCCGGCGGGTAACCCTCGTGGGCCTGAACGAAAAAGCAGCCCTTGTCTCAGGAATGCGCGCCTGGCCGGTGGTTCTGTTTGCGTTTATCGCCTCGGGCGCCATGGCAGGCCTTGCCGGCGGGCTGCTGTCCTCTGAATCGGGACAAGGAAACCTCCAGCTGGGCGGCACCTTCGGCTTCGATGCCATCACGGCTGTTGTTGTCGGCGGCGTGAGCGTCAAAGGCGGCACCGGAAACCCCCTGGGCGCCGCCACAGGCGCTATCCTCGTCGGCCTGCTCGGCAACGCACTGGTTCTGCTTGGGCTCAGCTACGAAGTCCAGCTCATTTTCAAGGGCGTCCTCGTCCTGCTGGCCGTCGTAGCAACCGGCATGGCATCCAACCGTCAATCAGGAAGAAAGCACTGATTCCCGTGATTAGACTCTATTGGCACTTCCGAACCCTGCTGGCGTGGTCGCTGGCGGCCCTCGCATTCATTGCCTTTGCGGCGACCAACCCGGCGTTCATCAACGCCGGAAACCTCTACTCCCTCCTGCAGTCGTTTGCCGTACTGGCCCTGGTAGCCACCGGCTTGGCGATCGTCATGATCGCCGGTGAATTCGACCTGTCCATCGCCGGAACAATACCGCTGGCCGCACTCATCGCAGTCAAGGTCGGTGAAACTGCCGGGATACCTGTCGGCGTCGCTGCCGCCGTCGCCGTAGCCGCCGCCGTTGGGGTCATCAACGGCTGGCTCACCGCCCACTACAGCGTGCCTTCACTCGCCGTCACCGTCGGAACCCTGGTACTGACTATCGGCCTGGGCTTCGCCGTGGCCGGCGGGAAGATCGTTACCCTGACCGACTTTGAACCCGGGCTCTGGCTTGATCAGGCCATCGCGGACATCGTCTCGCCCCGTGCCCTGATTTTCGCCGTCCTTGTCATCGGCGCGGGCTGGCTCATGGCCAAGACGTGGTCCGGCATGAAAATCCGCGCCGTCGGCAGCGACCGTCAGCGTTCATCCGCCTCCGGCTTGCCGGTTACCCGGGTCCTGATTCTGGCCTTCGTCATTTCCGGTCTGTTCGCCGGTGTGGCGGGCGCCCTGCAAGGACTGACTCTGGCCTCTGGTGCCCCGGGATCCGACGAAGCGACCCTCCTGCAGGCCGTCACCGCAGCAATCATCGGTGGTGTCGCACTGACCGGAGGTAAAGGAAACATCGCCGGGGTCGCCGCCGGCGCCATGCTGCTGGCAGTGGTCGGCAACGGGCTCAGCCTCCAAGGCACCTCCACTGCCATCATCCAGCTCATCAACGGTGGCATTCTTCTCCTCATTGTCGTCATCGACCGGCCGCTGAACCGCATCGTCAACAAATCGGTGGAAAACACCATGGCCGCATCCAACCAACCCGTATCAACCACCCACTAAGGACTCACAAATGAAAACCACCTCAATGAAGAGACTGGCCGTCGCACTGTCCCTCACCTCTGCGCTCTTCCTCGCAGCCTGCGGATCAACTCCTGCCGCAGCGCCAAACGCCAGCGGAGGTGGTTCCACCGACGTAAAAGGCAAGAAGGTCACGCTGCTGACGGTTGCCCAGAGCTGCGACTACTGCGCAAAGCACACCGAGGAATTCAAAAAGGAAGCTGAGGCAGCCGGCATCCAGGTGACCGTCGTCGTCAACGACTTCAACGCTGCCGACCAGGCCCAGCAGGTCAACCAGGCCATCAGCACACACCCCGACGCAGTCGTGTTGTGGCCCGCCGACGCCACGGCCATCACGCCGTCTCTGCAGCGGCTCAAGCAATCCAAGATCCCAGTTGTCGTGACCAACTCCCACCCACAGTCCAACGACGAGAGCCTGTGGACCACCTTCACCGGCCCGGATGACTACGCGAACGGCCAGGAAGCTGCGAAGGCCATGATCGCAGGTTTCAAGGCTAAGGGATTCGGTGACTCCGGCTCGGTCGCCATCGTTGAAGGCGTTCCCGGCACCCCGCCGGCCATCAACCGCACTAAGGGTTTCAAGGACGAGCTGGCAAAGGACGCCCCCGGAATTACCATCGCCGGTTCGCAGCCGGGCAACTGGGACCAGACCCAGGCCACGTCGGCGGCGGCCAGCCTTATCACCCAGTTCGGTAACAAGAATCTCCGCGGCATCTACGCCCAGGCAGACAACATGCTCGCAGGTGCCATCGTCGCCGCAGACCGGTCAGGATTGAAGTCATCAGATCTGGCCATGGTCGGGTCCAACTGCTCCATCGAGGGCTACACCGGAATCGAGAAAGGGGTCCAATTTGCCTCGGTCCTCCAAAGCCCGATCGAAGACGGCGAATACGCTGCCAAGGCGGTCATCGACGTCCTGGAAGGCAAGACCGTCCAGAAGAACCAGTACCTGACCCCGAAGACCATCACCAAAGCCAACCTTGCCGATTGCGCCGCCGCAGTTGGCAAGTAACGGAGGACGCACATGACTGACTGGACACTCACCCTTCCCGACCACGTCATTATCACCGGCACGGCCAGTGGCCTCGGCCTGGAATGCGCCAAGGCGCTGCTGTCAGCAGGCAGCCACGTCTATGGCGTAGACCTCGGAGAAAGCCCCGCAGAGCTGAAGGACCATCCCCGGTACCAGCACATCGTCGGTAACGTGGCCACCGAGGAAACCTGGCAAGAAGTAGCCAAGACGGCAACGGCAGGGGCTAACGGATCCCTGGGGCTAATCGCCGCAGCTGCCATCCTTGGCGTCGGCACGCTCGAGGAAGAAACGTTGGAGTCCTGGAAGCGTACCTGGGAAGTAAACGTCCTCGGCAACGTCATTGCCCTCAAGACGCTCATGCCGCACCTGCAGCTCGCAGACCACGCCTCGGTCGTCGTGGTGACCAGCGTGGATGCCCACTTCGCGGAGCAGCAGCTGGCGTCCTATGCGTCGTCCAAGGCCGCCCTCACCGGAGCCGTCCGAACCA
This sequence comes from Arthrobacter sp. 01T428, assembly GCF_056398685.1. Lineage (NCBI taxonomy): Bacteria > Bacillati > Actinomycetota > Actinomycetes > Micrococcales > Micrococcaceae > Arthrobacter > Arthrobacter sp. 01T428. The sequence continues at coordinate 818,843 of NZ_JBFTPW010000001.1, forward strand.
TTGCTTTGGACTACGCCCGCACGGGCATCCAATTCAACCTGCTGGCACCGGGGCCCATGCGGGCCGGACTTTTCGAACGACACCTGGCCTCGGCCAGTGACCCGGAGAAATTCCTGGCCACCCGTGAGGCGCGGCAGCCCCTCGGGCGCATCACCGGAGCAGACGAAGTCGCCAATTCGGCACTTTTCCTGCTCTCCAAGGAGTCCTCGGCCGTCTTCGGCACCACCCTTGTAGCTGACGGGGGCCTGACCACCGGTTTTGATTTCCGGACCGGCTCCGAAGGCTCTTCCGCCCATCAGAACTAAAGCACCACACGAATACCGAACCACCGAAAGGTACAACTCATGGAACTGGAACTGACCGGCAAGAAAGCCATCATCACCGGCGCTGCCTTGGGCATTGGCCGTGCCACCGCCCTGCTGCTCACCGCTGAAGGAGCCACGGTCGCAGCCCTGGACATCGACAAGTCCGCCCTGACCGAACTTGAGGAACTGGCCGCTGATCACCGTGGCCGGATCGTCCCGACCGTCGTTGACTTCACCCAGGGTGAAGCTACGAACAACGCTGTTGCCCAGGCTATCGACCAGCTTGGCGGCCTGGACCTTCTCATCAACAACGTCGGCTCTGGAGCCGTCCGGACCTTCGAGCAGATCACCGACGAGGACTGGGCCCTCACGATGGAGCTGAACTTCATGAGTTACGTGCGCGCCATCCGCGCCGCTCTGCCCGCTCTGCGCGAGTCAGCGGCTCCGTGCATTGTCAACAACGCATCCGACCTCGCCCGGCAACCTGAAGCCCAGCCTGTCGACTACTCCGCCAGCAAGGCAGCTGTCCTGGCCCTGACGAAGTCCATCGCCCGCGCTGAAGGCCCGAAGATCCGGGTCAACGCCGTGGCACCGGGACCCATCTGGACACCGTTTTGGACCAAGCCGGGCGGTTTTGCTGACACGTTCGCAACCCTGCACGGGATGGAACGCCAGGCAGCCGTCGAACATGAAATGAAGCTCCGCCAGCTGCCCTTGGAACGGCTCGGCACTCCGGAGGAAGTAGCGCGCGTCATCGCGTTGCTCTGCAGCCCGGTGACCAGTTTCGTCACGGGTTCCGTCTGGGGCGTGGATGGCGGCAGCATCCGTGGACTCATCTAACCTTCAGCCCGCCCTGGATCGGAAGGAGCACCACGTGCCCGATCACCATTCTTCAGACGAACAGGAGATCCTGTCCCTCGAAGACCGCCGCTACGAGGCGGTACTCAGGTCTGACTTTGACGCCTTCGCCGGGCTTTGCCATCAGGATCTCGTCTACGCGCATTCAAACGGGGAACGCGATGACCTGGGCGGCTACATCGATAAGTGCCGGCAGGGCGTTTACGTTTATCACCGGATCGATCATCCGGTGGAGCAGGTCAAAATAGTAGGCGATGTAGCCCTCGTCATGGGAGAAATGCAGGCCGATCTGACCATTCGGGGCACGCGTACCGCATTGGACAACACCGCCTTGGCTGTGTGGATCCGCGTGGGTTCATCCTGGAAGCTGCTGGCCTATCAGCCGACGCCCAAGCCTGGGCAGGTTGCCCTCGGCCAGGAAGGCACAACCGCGTCCGCGGGCTCAACAGTCTAAAGCGCACCCGGCCCGCAAGGTCAAAAGAGTGCCCGCGACACCTGTCGCCGGCACTCTTTTGACGTCTACCGCGTCCATGACTTGGCAGGCGGACCAAATGCTGCCAACGTGCCCGTTTGTATTCCCCCGGTTGACACTCACAAACCAACGCTTCCGCGCTATTCACGACACGTCCATGCCGTGAGAAGGGGAGGAATGCTAGGAGTGGGAGTGTTCCATCGTCGCGGAGTCCTCACCGTTCGATCCCTGTCCGGCCCTGGCCAGGTCCAGGGGATGGGCGAAGCCCTGACGGCCGACCACGGCCCAGATTGCGACGCAATCTTCACCGGAGGTGTTGCTGAGACGGTGTGGAACGTTCGAATCGAAGTTCATGCTGTCTCCAGGCCCGAGAACATCGCTATCAAAAGCGACCTGGACGTTAAGTTGGCCGGAAAGGATATGGATGTACTCCCATCCGGGGTGGCGCATCAGGGCGTCCGCGGCGCAGGACTCGCTCCCGGGCCCGTACGTAACCCGCAGGAACTCGACCAAAGGGTCTGCCCGTTCGGTGAGCCGCTCCCAGCGGACGCCTCCCATGTTGATCTCTGGACGGTCCCCTGCCCTCTGGATTCCCGGGATTGCCGCACCTGCAGAAGGGGCGAAGACGGAAATGCCGCTGACAGTTGAATCAACGGTCGCGCCATTTCCTTCCGGGGCGGGAGCCGAGTGCTCACCACTCATGAGCGTGTCCAGGGAGAGCCCAAGCTCCGAAACGATGGCGTACAGGGTTCCGATGGAAGGGACGGCACGGCCCAACTCAACCTGTGACATGAAGCTCGCGGAGATACCGACCCTGCGGGAGAGCTCCCTGAGGGAGATCTTCGACTTCGTCCTGGCCGCCCTGAGCTGACTGCCAAGTTGGGCACGACCCTCCTGGGTAACCGGTGCAGGGGCTTGAATGCTCATCCTCGGCCTTTCCGGCGATCCAAACTGGCAAAAGAGGGGACCGCTGATATGTCTGTCCACCAAAGGGCCAGGGAACCAGCCGCAGTGTACAGCGCGCGTACACACAAGTTTAGCTTCCTTACCGCATCATTGCCCAGACTTCACAGTTATTACGCCCGAACGGATCATGGAAGGGTGCGGAGCGGGCGAATGTAAAGCGATATGTGCTGTATTACTTGACAGTGTGCGGTGTATCACTTTACATTTGAAGGGTGATGAAGCCGCGAGAGCTGATAACGGTTGGGGATTTCCCCGGCCAGTCGGCGCAGCGGCCAAAGCTTCCGGAATCGGCGGACTCGAAGTCGAGGACGGGCAGAACCGGAGCCAGAGTTCCACTGTGTATGTCTACCTTCTAATTAGGAGCAAATGATGGTGCAGGATCGCAAAGGCGCCTCCGCATTCAAACTGAGCCGCCGACACATTGGTGTCGCCGTGCTCGCAGGCGCCGCGTTGGCGCTCTCCGCCTGTTCCGGCGGCGCCTCGGGCAGCGGCGGTGACAAGCCGACAGTTGGTTTCTCCGCCGGCGTTCTTGACAACCCTTTCACCGCCGGGCTCGTGGATTCCGTTGTCAGCCAGGCTAACTCAAGCGGCCTGAACATGCTTCCGGCCTCCAACGCTGAGGGCGACCCGGCAAAGCAGGTCACGGACTTCAACACGCTGATCTCCCAAGGCATCAAGGGCCTTGTGACGATTCCCCGTGACAGCGATGCGATCATCCCCGCCATCCAGGCCGCGAACGCAGCCAACGTCCCCGTCGTGACGGTGGATACCGCGGCTAACGGCGGAAAGATCTACATGAATGTCCGTGCAGACAATGTAGCCATGGGGACCAGCGTGTGCGAGCAGATGGGCAAACTCACCGGCGGGAAGGGGACAGTTCTCGAACTGCACGGTGCCCTCTCTACCACCTCGGGCTTCGACCGCGACAAGGGCTTCAGCGACTGCATGAAATCCAAGTTCCCGGGCATCTCGATTATCAAGAAAGACACAAACTGGGAGTCTGCCAAGGCCGTCGAGAACGCCCAGACCGTGCTGAGCACTTCCAAAGTCGACGGCGTATTCCTTGCCAGCGACTCCGTCATGCTCTCCGGGGTCCAGACTGTACTTCAGGGCCAGGGAAAGTGGATTCCGGCCGGACAGCCCGGGCACATTCCGCTCGTGACCATCGATGGTTCAGCCGGTTCGCTGGACGCGATCCGCTCCGGCAATGTCGATGCCGTCATCTCGCAGCCGGTGGATCTCTACGGCAAGTTCGGCGTCCAGTACTTGAAGGATGCGATGGCGGGCAAGGTGTACAAGGTCGGCCCGTCCGAGCACGGCAGCCAGATCGTTGACTATAAGGGAAACCTTGCAGACATGCTTCCGTCTCCGGTCATCACCAAGGCGAACGTTGACGACCAGAACCTCTGGGGCAACAAGAAGAAGTGACAGCGGTCCTTCCGGCCGGGCCAGTGCCGACTGGAACTGAACTTGGAAAGGGTGACATCGTGGTCACAGCTGATTCGCAAAATGCCATCGAGATTCGAGGGCTACAGAAGTCCTTCGGATCAACCCAGGCTCTGACAGATGCCAACCTGATCGTCCGTTCAGGTGAGTCCAGGGCCTTGCTCGGCCGGAACGGTGCCGGTAAATCAACCCTCATCGCTATGCTGACCGGGCTGATCCATCCAGACTCCGGCAGCATCCGGATCATGGGCGCAGACGGGGAAATCACCGAGGGGCCAGGGTCTGATTCGATCGCCTGTGTGTACCAGAAGAGCACGCTCGTTCCGGAGCTGACGGTCGCGGAAAACATCAGCCTTGGCGCCTACCCGCGCAAACGGTGGGGAGGCGTCGACTGGCGGGCTATCCGGCGTTCCGCGGCAGAGCAGCTCAGGGAATGGGGCTACGAGGGGATTGTCGATCGGACAGTGGCCGATCTTGAACCCCTGGAGAAAAAGATCGTGGAAGTTTGCCGGGCGCTTTCACGGGGTCCGCGCATCCTGCTTCTGGACGAACCGACCGCCGGGCTCGATGAAGGCGGATCGCACGAATTGTTCGCCCAGATCGACAGTTTGCGAAAACGCGGCGTCACTGTGATCTATGTCTCCCACCACTTGGAGGAAATCTTCAGGGTGTGTGACTCGGTCACGATCCTGCGCGACGGGCGGGACGTGCTGACGGCTCCCACGTCCGAGCTCTCCGTAAGCCGCATCGTCAATGTCATGGCCGGCGTCAGCGACGCAGAAGCAGAAGCAGCCAGGGTGGACTCCGAGAAGGCTAAGCGGAGTCCCGGGAATTTTGGCGACAAACGTCTCACGGTATCGGGCGCCGTGGTGGGATCACGCGTCTCCGACGTCAGCCTTACCATCCGGGCGGGCGAATGCGTCGGGCTGACAGGCCTCGATGGCGCAGGCCACGTCCAGCTCGCTCAGGCCATCGCTGGGCAGATTCCCCTGGATCAAGGAACCATGGAGCACAACGGGCGCCGACTCGGCACTGGCAACGTCATTGAAACCATTAACGCGGGCGTGGGATTCGTCCCGGAAGACCGCCACGTCAATGGTTATGTCCCTGAGCTTTCCGTCGAAGAAAACGCCACACTGACCATCGTGGACCGGCTCCGTGGCGCGGGTGGATTGATTAATCCGGCCCGGCGCCGCAAGCGATTCACGGAACTGTCAGGCGCATGGGCCATCAAGTGCGACGGGCCCACCCAGGCCGTCGAAGAACTAAGCGGCGGGAACCAGCAGAAAGTGGTCCTGGCAAGGGCTTTGGCCTCGAACCCGGACACCCTGGTGCTCGTGCACCCAACAGCGGGCGTTGACGTGACCGCAAAAGAATCGATCTATGAGTCCCTGCGGTCCCTGCGCGAAAGCGGCCGGTCCCTGCTGATCGTCTCGACAGATGACACTGACCTGGAAATCTGCGACAGGGTGATCGTGATGTACAAGGGCGCAGTCCACAGCGAATTAAGCGCCGGCTACGAAGAATGGGAGCTTGTCAGCGCAATCCAGGGCGCGGAGGAAGTCGCATGACAACCACCGCAGGCTCCCGCACTTCTGCATCCAGTGAGCAACAAAATCAAGGAGAAGTTCCAATGTCCACGCATACTCCCACCGTTGCGGGTACGCCTACAAGCCGCCGGCCCGTCACCCTGATCGACCAGGTCCGGTCATCCGGCTGGGCCAGGGAACTGGCACTTTTGCCGGCCATCATCGTGGCCATGGTGATCGGTGCCGTGCTGTCCCCGCAGTTCCTCACCGCGAACAACCTGCTCAACAACGTGCTGGTCACTTCTGCCGTGCTGGGGATTGTCGTCATTGCCGAGAGCATCATACTGATCTCCGGCTATTTCGACCTCTCGCTCGAATCCACGGTCGGCTTGGCGCCCATGCTGGCAGTGTGGCTGGTGCTGCCGGCCTCTGTCGGAGGCTCGGGCTGGGGATGGTCGCCGTGGGCTGCGTTTGCCGCGATGCTGGTTCTGGCCATCGTTGTGGGCCTTGTCAACGGTTTCCTCGTTGGCAAGCTGAAGCTGAACGCCTTCATGGTCACCTTGGCGATGCTCACGCTTCTTCGAGGCCTGACCATGGGCCTGTCCGGGGGCAAGACGCTCTCCGGGTTGCCGGCTGAATTCCTGGCACTGGGCAACACCAAATGGTTCGGCGTCTCCATCCAGATCTGGCTTTTCGTCATCTTTCTGGTGGCAGCCGCGATCTTCATGCGAAGCCACCCGGTCGGCCGCAAGCTCTACGCGATGGGCGGCAACAACGCCGCCGCAGCCGCAGCAGGCATCAAGACGCTGCGCCTCACCATCGGTATCTTTGTCGCAGGTGCCATCATTGCGGCCTTCGCAGGCCTGATGCTGACCGGCCGCATCGCATCGGTAACGGCGAACCAGGGAGACGGGCTCATCTTCACCGTGTTCGCCGCTGCTGTCATCGGCGGAATCAGCCTCAACGGCGGAAAAGGATCGATGATCGGGGCACTGAGCGGCGTGCTGCTGCTGGGTATTATCCAGAACATCCTGGTCCTGTCCGAGGTTCCTTCGTTCTGGATCAAGGCCATCTATGGACTCATCATCCTCAGCGCACTGATCTTCAACTACTTCGCCGGTTCCCGACGAACCCGCCGCGTAGTGTGACGATCATTTAGTCCGCCAATCCCCGCCGGGCAGCCGGCACGCACCAAGGAGCAAACGGAAATGACTCCACAAAATTTCGCTGGCAAGATCGCGATCGTCACGGGGGCAGCCAGTGGCATCGGCCACGCCACAGCGGTGGCGCTTGCAGAGCAGGGCGCCACGGTCTATGGCGCGGACATTGCGGCGCCGAGCAGCGAAAACGCCCACGAATCCGTCCAGTGGCGAAAGCTGGACGTCGCCGAAGAGTCAGGCTGGAGGGCCCTCGCCGAGGAAGTGCTCGGAGAGCACGGCAGGATCGACATCCTGGTCAACAACGCCGGTCTCGTCGGCTCCTACGACTCAATCGCTGACATCGACATAGCGGACTGGCACCGGATCATTTCCGTCAACCAGACCGGCGTGTTCCTGGGCATGCGGACCGTGGCCCCGCCCATGCTCGCTCAAGGCGCAGGGGCTATCGTGAATGTCTCCTCGATTTGGGGCTTGGTTGGGGCAGCCGGCGTCGCGGCATACCAGGCATCCAAGGGAGCAGTCACGCTCATGACCAAGAACGCCTCGGCCACCTGGGCCGGCCAGGGCATCCGCGTGAATTCCGTTCACCCGGGCCTGATCATCACGCCGCTGACGGAAAACCAAGATCAGGAGATATCCGACGATCTGATCGCCAAGACCCCGATGGGCCGTGCCGGCAAGGCCTCCGAAGTGGCCGATGCGATCCTTTACCTCGCCTCTGACCAAGCCTCCTACATCACCGGCGCACAGCTGGTGGTAGACGGCGGATTCACCAGCGTCTGAGGCCGCAGCATCCAACCCCATCGACTAGAAAGAGATCCTCTCATGACTACGGATTTGGGTCCCGGAACACTAACCAGCGCCGTCATCGACAGCTTCCGGAACACGCCCGACGAGCGGTTGAAGGACATCCTGACCAGCCTCACCCAGCACCTGCACGAATTCGTCCGGGACATCGAACCTTCCATTGAGGAATGGGAGACGGCCATCGATTTCCTGACCGCGACCGGTCAAAAATGCGATTCGGTCCGGCAGGAGTTCATCCTCCTGTCCGACGTGCTGGGCGTCTCCATGCTGGTCGAAACGATCAACGACGCCGAAACTCCGGACGCCACCGACTCCACCGTTCTGGGCCCGTTCCACATGGTCGAATCCCCAAAGCGCGAACTGGGCGAGAACGCCTCCCCGGAAAGCGAAGGAGACATCTGCCTGGTCAGGGGGCGCATACTCTCTGTCACCGGTGAACCCGTCCCCAATGCCGCCATCGACATCTGGCAGGCAAACACCAAGGGCTTCTACGATGTTCAGCAACCCGGCATCCAAAGCATCGGCAACGGCCGCGGCCTGTTCACGTCCAACGCCGCCGGAGAGTTCTACTTCCGCAGCGTCATCCCCAGCTATTACCCGATCCCGACCGACGGACCTGTCGGGGACCTGCTGCACGCCACTGCCCGGCACCCGAACAGGCCAGCGCACATCCATTTCATCGTCACAGCGCCTGGTTTCCGGGAACTGACGACCCACATTTTTGTTGCCGGTAGCCACTACATAGACTCAGACGCCGTTTTCGCCGTGAAGCAGAGCCTGATCGCCGAATTCGTGCCCAACACCTCAGAGGCCGACGCGGCCCGCTACGGGCTCACCTCACCATTCATGGAGGCAGTGATCGACATTGTCATCCACCCCGACCTCGTCGACCCGGACATTATCAACACCGCCGTGATGTCCCCGACCGCTGCACGGATTATCGAAGCACAGGAGAACACCCGATGAAGGATTTTCAGTACCAGGCACTTCCGATGCGCGTCCGCTTCGGAGCCGGCTCACTTGCCTCACTTAACGACGAGGTCGTCAACCTTGGCCTCAAGCGGGTCCTGGTCCTGGCTACACCCTTCCAAGCGGATATGGCCGAAAAGGTTTCACAACAGCTGGGCGAGCTCAGCGCCGGCGTGCACGCAGAAGCTGAAATGCATGTGCCCATCGAATCTGCCCACAAAGCGCGTGAAGTAGCCGCTGCTGCCCAGGCTGACGGGTACGTTGCGGTCGGCGGCGGGTCCACGACCGGCCTGGGCAAGGCCATCGCGCTTGAGTTCGGCCAGCCCATCATCGCCGTACCCACAACCTACGCGGGCTCCGAAATGACGCCCGTGTGGGGCCTGACCGCCGACGGCGAGAAAAAGACCGGACGCGACCCCAAGGTTCTGCCCACGAGCGTCATTTACGACCCCGAACTCACCGTGTCCCTCCCGGTGAAGATGTCGGTCACCAGCGGATTCAACGCCATCGCCCACGCCGTGGAAGCGCTGTACGCCCCCGACGGTTCGCCCATCATCTCGCTGATGGCCGAGGAGGGCACCCGCGCCCTGCTCGAAGCGATGCCGAAGATCGTCGAAGACCCGTCCAACATCGACGCCCGCTCCGATGCCCTGTACGGGGCCTGGCTCTGCGGAGCTACTTTGGGTGCGACGACCATGTCCCTGCACCACAAGTTGTGCCACACACTCGGCGGGACGTTCAACCTTCCCCACGCCGAAACCCACACTGTGGTGCTTCCCTATGCCCTGGCCTACAACGCCCAGCACGCCCCGCAGGCGATAGCCGCCCTGCAGCGCGCCACCGGGGCAGACAACCCGGCGGCCCACTTCCGGAAACTGAGCCTCTCCCTCGGAGCACCGTCGTCCTTGGCCGAGCTGGGCCTGAAGGAATCCGACATCGACAAGATCGTCGAAATCGCCACCAGGAACCCGTACGCCAACCCGCGGGAAGTGACCCCCGAGGGCATCCGGGAACTCGTTACTGCCGCCCTTCACGGCAGCGACATCTAAACAACGTCCGCGCCATACCTTGTTGCCTGAACCTACAGAGAGAAACACAACATGTCTGAGACCGTCAACGACGTGCGTTCGGTGCCCGCCGTAAACCCGCTGGGGACCGTCCCGGCAGTCCTGGTCCGGAAAGACGCCGGCGGCACCGTCACAGTCGAACCCGGCACCGCAGCCGTCACCGCGCCCCGGCCGACGGAACTCCTCGTACGGCCCGCTTACGTGGGAGTGTGCGGCACCGATATTGAAATCCTGCACGGCAGCATGCCGGAAACCTTCAAGATCAATTACCCCCACGTCCTGGGCCATGAATGGTCAGGCATCGTCGTGGAAGCCGGCGCAGCTGTTGAAGGATTCCACCCGGGGGACCGCATCCTTGGGCACGGACACCTGGGCGGCAACGACTGGTTCGGGGTCACCCACGATGGAGCCGCCGCCGAGCTCTTCACCGTCCCGGCCGACATGTGCTTCCACATCCCTGACGAGGTGGACATGCTCACGGCCGCCGTTATTGAACCCTTCGCCTGCGTATTGAACGGACTTAAGAAGATCGGTGGCATCAGTGCTGCCGACACGGTCCACGTGCACGGGCTCGGAGCAATCGGCCTGAACGCAGTGATCCAGGCTGTCACCGCAGGAGCGGAAGTGGTCGTATTTGATCCGAGCCCACTTCGTCGCGAAACGGCGATGAAACTGGGAGCTACGGCTGCCGTTAATCCGGTCGAAACCCCGGACACCACCGGTGCTGCAGCAGCAGCCATGGGGCGGCCCTTCGCCGACGTCGTCATCGAAGCCTCCGGAAACTCCGCGGCGCAAGCAGCAGCCCTTGAAAGCGCAGACCACAACGGACGCGTCCTGCTCATGGGCGTCTCCACGCCAAAATTTTCCCCTGCACGCCTGGGCCTGGTCCAGGAACGAAACCTCATGATCACCAGCTCCACCGGGGCGCCGGTAGCAGTATGGCCCGCAGCAATCCGCTACGTGGCAAACACCCGCCTCAACCTCGGTGAGATCGTCTCCACTGTCGTCCCGTTCTCCCGCGGAGACGAAGCCCTCCAAAGGGCACAGGATTCAAGCCGGGAAACGAAGGTCATGCTGGCTCCAGATAGCACTCATCCCGACGACGTGCCTGCCTCCTCAACCCACAAAGCCAACTAACAAAGGACGAACGTGAACGACACGAACATCATTCAGAACCGGGACCTCCTGGCCTCCTGCTGGACCTGGGCAGGAAACGCAGCGCCGCTGCGCGGCGACGAAACCAGCCCGATCGACGTGCGCACCCGGGTTGAGGCTGCCGCCAAGGCCGGCTGGAAGGGACTGGGCTTCATCCACGCCGACCTTCCCGAGATCGAAAAGACCATTGGTCTCAAGGGGCTCCGCCAGCTGCTGGACGACAACGGCATCGTCCACGTCGAGATGGAATTCCTCGCGGACTGGTGGAAGACCGGCCCCGAACGCGAAGAATCCGACCGCTGGCGCAAGGTCCTGTTCAACGCCGCAGAAATCCTCGGCGTCAAAACCATCAAGATCGGCGCCGAACTGGCCCTGGAAGGCGAACCAGCGCCTGTCGACGAGACCGCGTTCCACCAGGAATTCGACCGGCTCGCCACCCAGGCCGGGGAAGTGGGCACGCGCGTCGCTCTGGAGCCGATGCCCATGAACAACCTCAAGACCATCGAAATCGGCGCGAAGTTCATCAGCGAAGTCAACAACCCCCACGGCGGGCTCACCGTTGACACGTGGCACACCAGCCGCGGCGGCACACGCTACGAAGACCTGGCCGCCATCCTGCCCATGGACAAGGTCTTCATCGTCGAGATCGATGATGCCCGTAAGGACGTCAGGGGCTCGCTGTGGGAAGACACCATCAATGAGCGCCTGTACCCCGGTGAAGGTGACCTCGACACGGTTGCCTTCGTCAAAGCCATTCATGAAGCCGGATGGCGCGGACACTGGGGCGTGGAAATCCTCGCGGAATCCCACCGCCTGCTGCCGTTGGATCAGGCATTGGCACGCGCCCACGATTCAGCCGCGGCAACACTCGAGGCAGCGTCCCAACTGATCGCCGCGGAACAGTCCGAAAAGGTCTAACCCGAGCTGATCCACACCAAGCCTGGCCCACGCGCTACCCGCCAGGGGGGAGGCGCGTGGGCTGGACCGCACTGACCACAGAAGAGAAGCAGAACACCATGAGCGCACCAGCCCCCGAGGCACGATCGGATGCTGCCATCCAGCTTGGGATGCGTCTCCGTGACGCCCGGCAGAGCGCCCGGCTCTCCCTGCGCGAGCTGGCGCGCCGTGTGGACGTTTCCGCCAGCCTCGTCTCACAGGTCGAGCTGGGCCGGACAACACCTTCTGTCGGAACCCTTTACGCCCTCGTGTCAGCACTGGGCCTGTCCCTTGATGCGGTAATGCAGGATGCGGGGCAATTTCCGTCGACAGGTACCAATCTTCGGGTTGTTGAAACTCCAGCCAATGAGGACGGGCTGCCTTGGTCATCCGAAGGTGCCGTGACACCTCTGGTGCCATCTACAGGGAGCAACGAACTTCCCGGACTCCTGGAAGCGAAGGACCGTCCAAAACTCCGTGTCGATGGTGTCCTCTGGGAGCGACTCACCGCGGAGAACGACCCCAACGTGGAACTTCTCCGCGTCACGTACCGAAACGGCACCGAATCCTGCCCGCCTGACAACCTCATGCGGCACGGGGGACACGAATACTTCCACATCCTTGAAGGAAGACTCAACGTGGAGGCCGGCTCCTCCGCGGGAACCCTTAGCGCCGGCGACAGCATCAATTTCGTCTCCTCCGCCCCTCACCGGCTCAGCAATCCTTTCAACGAAGATTGCATCGCAATTTGGGTGGTGGTCGGCCGGCGAAGCCATCAGCCGGACAACCCGGCCTCACCGGTCGCATAACCCTGGCGGCTACTGCCCGTTCGCAGCGGATTTACGCTTTGGCTCTGCATGCATACAACTCAAATCAGCAGCGGAAAGAGAGCGACGCCTGCTCTCACGGAATATGGAACGGAGTCCCCAGTTGAATTTTTCATCCGCTCGCTACCGTTGGCGGGGAGCTTCGGGTGAGCCGCAGCCAAGCACTGCGACCACTCCTGTCCACTGGAACGAACTGTGCCCGGGCGACCTTGTGTTGGTGCTGTCCGGGAAGACTTCGCACACCGGAACGGTCGACACCGTATCCACTGACGGCGAGTACCTCTGGCTGCTCCTGAATGACGGCACGGGCCGCCGCCTGTTCACCAAAACCGAGGTTCACAAGACCTACACCGATCCGATAGACCTGGCCAAGCGCTCAGGACCAGACCTTTGAATTCACTCACTTCACTTTGGGGAGGACGTTGAAAATGCTGCTCAACCTCTTTTCGGTTCTGGTCGATGGGGCCGGTTACGGAGGCGACGGCAACGCGTCGTCCGATGACACCAAAGAGGCGGGGTTCCCCCAGGGAGTCCTTGCATCCTTCGCTTGGGAAGGCTGGTGGCAGGAGGAGCCGGATAAAGTCCCGGCGCCTGGTGGCAAGCCGCGCCCTGCCACACGGCACTGAAAATCAACTGCTCACGGAATAGGGCACCTCGCCTGGAGCACAATCCGGTGAACCACCCGGACCGACAATGACCGATGCCTTGTTACAAGAACCGATAGGAGACAGCCCGTTGGAACCGCTCGTAGTAGGACTCCTGGGAATCACCCACCCGCACGCTTCCGCACGGGTTCGTGCCCTCCGCGAAATCGAGGGCGTCGAGGTTGTGGCCGCCGCAGACGACGATCCGCGGCTGCAGTACTTCACCGACAAATACGACATGGAGCCCCGCGACATCGACGGAGTGCTCGAGGACGGGCGCATCAACGCAGTCATGGTCCACTCCAAGAGCAAGGACATGGTCCCCCATGCCCTGCGGGCCCTTGCCGCCGGAAAATCTGTCGTCGTCGAGAAGCCGGGCGGCGGAACCGTCGATGACCTGCTGAAGCTGGCCGAGGCGGAGACCCTGGCTGCTCCGGGGTTGGTAGTTCAGGTCGGCTATAACGTCCGCCTGGCGCAGTCGGTCACTCGGGCAAAGGAGCTCATAGACGCCGGGACCATCGGGAATGTGGTCAGTGTGTCGGCCAGAGGTGCCGCCCTGGCCGGTGAGCATCTCACTGCCCATCTGAACCAGCCGGCGGACATCGGAGGGGCGCTGTGGATTATCGGGTGCCACATGATCGACTCCCTGGTCAGCATGTTTGGGGTCCCCGAGTCCGTCAATGCGCGAGTGCGCAAGTCCGCGATGCTCTCCGACGAGTCGAGCCGCGAGGACTCCGCAGCCGTGCTGCTGAATTATCCCGACATGACCGCTACGTTCAGCTTCGACAGCCACGACCGTCTCGAATGGTTCGAAAGCTCAGGTATATCCGTCTACGGCACCGCTGGCATGATCGAAATCGGTGTTCTTCCCCAAAAGCTGAGGGTCTACGTCGAGAAGGAGCGGGCCGGTTGGTCAGCCGGCTGGACTGAATGGACGCAGAGCTATTTCACTCCGCCGTTCGCCCGTACTGATGCAAACAAGTTTTCCGAGCTGCCCGAGTTGGAGAACATCAGCAATTTCCGCACGGAAATGCGCGGATGGGTCGACAGCATCCGCACTGGTGCACCTGTGGTGGCACCCATCAAGGATGCCCTTGCCGTGGCGCGGATTATCGACGCCAGCTACCGGTCCGAGAAAGAGCTGGGGGCATCAGTTCAAGTGACTCAGGCGTGATACTGGACGCGGAGCTCACAATATGACAGCCGTTCGCTGGGGGAGTGCTCACCACCGCCCGCATCGTCCAGGACAAGTGCCTGCCCGCCTTGACGGAAGCCCGCAACGCGGTTGCCGCCGCCCGGACTACCGGTACAGCGACCCTGGGGTTTGCCCGAAGGCCGCGCGGAACGTCGTGACGAAGTGGTAGGAACAGCCGCAGGCGCTGGCAGCCTGAGTAACCGTCCAGCCCCCAGCGACATCAGGGTCGCCAAGTGCAGTCGGAGCAGGTTGCGCCACACGGTGTAGTATCCCGACCTCGTCGCGGAACAGCCGGGAGAGCGTGAGCTCGCTCGCCCCGACCCGGCGGCCGAGCTCAGCCAAGCCAGGGGAAGGCCGTGCGAGGATCCATTCCAGATCGGCAAGATTCAGCGCGACGTTGTGGAACAGGCGACTCCATCGCAGTGCCTGAGATCGCCAACACTTGAGCATGTGGTGGCGAGGGCGATATTGGCGTGCCACCTCTGGACTTCCTGATGATCGAGATTCCTGTACGTCTCTGGCCGCGCATCGACGGTGTTTGCTAGACCGGACCAGGACCGTGCTGGGAAGCGGCCACGAACCTAAACACTTGGATGACTGGGCGGTGCCAGCCAATCCCAGATCTCGCCGCACCAGCAGCGGCCATCCTCGTGCTCCTGGATGACCAGGACCCGTTCCTCTCCGAGCAGGATGATGTCTTCATAGCTGAGCATGGCTCCAGTGCAGCATCATCGGCCGGCTGCCGGTAGAAGCGTCTTGATCTATGTGGAAAACCCCAGGTAACGGCATCGGAGCGCTCTGCCCGTGAGCCTCCTGTGACCACCACCGAAATCCGAGCGGCGGCGAACCAGGGACGAGCCTCCAGTTCCGGGATCCTACGCGGATGCACCACTAACTCTTTCCCTCACCCTCGACGGCGGGTTTGGCTGGCATGTGCTGTCGGAACTCGAGAGTTAGTGGACATGTGGTGATCGCAGTGGGAGGGGCCGTTTGTGCTGATTTAGCAGGGATCTTTTCTCCTCGTTTATGAGCGAAAAACATACCCCTCACATAGACCCTTGGGTGTATGCCCTAAAAACGTGCAGGTGGTGTAAGCAATCGATAGGCTCATCCAGACACTCGACTCAAAGCGGAACTCATGGGGATGCGCGGCGAGTAATACGATGTTCACTTGGGGGTGATCGGAGATGGCGATAGACGTCCTTTTGGATGGAGAGGCCGTCCCGATTGACGAGGCCGTGTTCAGGGTGCTGCTCGACAATTCTGTGGCGGGAACCTATAAGGACTATGAGAATGCGCTAGACTCACGCCGAATTAAGTTTTCCGACCTCGTGCGGCTTGCGGACAAAGGCGACATCCCATACTCCCTTTTCTTCGCTCCGCTTGCGCTGGTGCAGGAGCAGGTGAAGAAGAAGACCGAGAAGTTGCTCGCCGGACTGAGTAGAGACACATTCTCGATAGGGTCGCGCGCCAAGGTGGAGCTGCGGGACGTCGAACTGATCGTCAAGGACCTGATCCGAAAACAGCAGCTCGTCCGGAAGCACGATAAGTCGCTCCAGCGGAACAAGATTGTAGGCCTGCTCCGTGATGACCGGTCATCGGTCGAGGCCGAGGCCGAGGCAGCACGGCTTATGGCGGCCATAGGCCTTTCTCACGAGGCGGTCCGTTCTTGCAGGAGCAAGGAGAAGGCGCTCGATCTCATGATCGGCCGTCTCGAAGCCAACCAGGTCTTGGTGTCGCGAAGTGTCCAGCACTACATGCCGCAGCGCTTGACGCACGTCAAGTTCAGTGGCATGACGATCCGAGACAACAAGGTCCCGTTTATCTTTCTGGCGGGAGGCGACCACGGGGACGACCAGGAGCCGGCCGGTCGGACCATCTTTACCCTTGCACTGCTGACGGTGCTGGTAGCCCGAAGGAAATTTGCTCCAATGACGTGGGACGGTGGCAGCGCCTACACGGATCCCGGGCGGGAGTACGATATCGCCGGTGCAATGCTGATGCCCCGCGAGCGGTTTAAGGCGATGGGACCCACGTCGCTCGACGACATGAGGATCGCATCGGACGAATTCAAGGTCACTACGAGCGCCGTAGCGGTGCGCGCGATGAGGCTGGGATTGATTAATGCCGAGACCACGGGCAATTACCTTGCACGGTTGCGGGAGGAGTTCCAGAGCCTCCCTAAGGGCGGTCCTCGAAGTCAGATTCTCCCTGAGAACGCAGTTCGCAAGTACAACGGGAGAGAACTCAGTCGGCGGATGCTGCACGCGCTCGATAGCCAGAGCATCTCACCAGGAGAGTTCTGTCGTGCAGTTTGTTTGAACCACCTCAAGCCATCTCAGATCGGCGACCTCAGGCGGGCTCTCGGATGAGCGACTTCGGGCGGCGGTACGTAGTCGACACGAACGCTCTCAGTCAGCTTGGGAGGCAGCGACGAGCGAGCGAGTATTTTTTGGAGAGTGCCGTCATACCAGAGGCTGTACTGCGTGAGGCCAATGGTTTTCCAGACCTCCAATCTCTGCACGACAACGTCCATCCGACGACGCCAAGGATGCTTCAACTGCTGGTCGACGTAATGGCCACAGTGCCGGACACTGACACGCGGCTGGTCAACCTCTACGCCAACCTGGGCAACGCCGACCCGCTGGTCATCGCATGCGCCTTGGAGGGCCGAGAGCACGACAGCCAGTACCTCATGGCACCGGAGTGGTTCGTCGTCTCCGGCGACGAGGCAGTCCGCAACAAGGCAGAGGAGTTCGGGCTGAAGGTGCTCAGCAACTCTCAGTTCGCAGCGCTCATCGACGAGGCTGGGGCCGAACAGGAAGGATCTCGCAGCGGTGGGTGACAGATTGCAATCAGCTGCGGGATGTTACGGCGATGAGTCGTCCTGGCGGAGTGAGGAGGCTGGTGGGGATTGTCCCTCCGAACCCACCGCGGACCTCCGGATCCGGCTGGATGGAAGATGTCATTGCCGACGACGAGTCAAACTAGCATCATGACAGATTCCTCCGCCAGCGGCTCAATGTTCGCTCGTCTTCTCGAACAACAGTTGACGGCACTTGAACGGCTCTATGAAGCGTCCGAATCATTGGAAGAAGCACTCGAGAACATTACCCGGCAACGTGATGAAGCAATCGAGGAACTTCGGGGCGTAGTTGCGCATCTGGATGCGTTCGATGTCATAGCGAACCTGTACTTGGTGTCGCTGCCTACCGACATTGACTCCTACGTTGAAAGTCAACATGAGTCGTTGCCGAGCCTCACCGAACTCGCGGCATTGCTGCTTGCCGAGCGCGGGCCGCGAGTTGTGGGTGATGTGACGCAGACTGCGGGTCAGGAGCTGGAAGATTTACATGGAAAGCTGCGGGCTCTTTCGGATCTTGAAGCCATACGCTTGCATGTTGAATTGCAGTCAGCGGATGAAGTGTCCACCAACGGGCAGGAAACCCCAACGGATGTTGTCCCGTCGCGTATCGAATCACGAATGCGTCTGTCGATCGTCTCGGCCGAGCTCTATATGCGCAACCGGCAGTACATGGACAAGGAACGGACACTGAACCGTCCCGGGTTTGATGCCGCCGTCTTTTGTGAGAAAGATGGCCATTATGCCCAAGCAGTATCCTTCGGACGTGCGTGATCGTGCCGTGCGCATGACCCTCGATCGACTGTCCGACTACCCGTCCGTTTTCGCTGCCTGCAAGGCCTTGGCGCCGAAGCTTGGCGTCGGGCCTGAAACTTTGCGTCGCTGGGTGGTCCAGGCCCAGATTGATGCCGGTGAGAAGGCGGGACCGAGCAGCGAAGAACTGGAAGAGATCAAGCGTCTGCGCGCCGAAGTGCGTGACCTGAAGGAATCCAACGAGATCCTTAAACAGGCCTCGATTTTCTTCGCGAGGGAACTCGACCCTCGCCGCCGCTGATCTGCCGTTTCATCGATGAGATGAGGGCTGAAGGGGTCAAGTCCCGTGGAGTGGTGTAACGGTTGATCCTTCGCTTAGGCGCTGAGGGCCATGATCGTGTCGCTGTCTACCTCGCTTCCGGTGTCAGCGATGGGGCGCATGCGAGAGCGGGCGAGGATGTCGAGGCCGAGATAGCGGCGTCCCTCGGACCATTCGTCGGTTTGCTCGGCGAGGACGCCGCCAACGAGGCGGATGATCGCATCCCGGTTGGGGAAGATGCCGACACTGTCGGTTCGGCGGCGGATCTCTCTGTTCAGCCGCTCGTTGGTTGTTTGACCAGATCTGCTGCCACAGGTCCTTGGGAAACGAGGTGAACGCGAGGATGTCTGCCCGGGCCGCGTCCAGGTGCGAGGCGACGGCGGGAAGTTTCTCGCTCACGTAGTCCAGGGTCCGGTCGAACTGTGCGGTCACCGCGGCAGCGTCGGGTTGGTCATAGACACTGTGGAGCATCGCTTTCACGGCCGGCCACATGCTCTTGGGTGTCACACTCATCAGGTTCGCGGCGTAATGGGTGCGGCAGCGTTGCCAGACTGCCCCGGGCAGGTTCGCGGCGATCGCGTCTTTCAGCCCGGCGTGCGCGTCGGAGGTGACCAGCTGCACCCCGGCAAGGCCGCGGGCGGTGAGATCGGCAAAGAACGCGTTCCATGCGGGACCGGTCTCTGACGTGGCGACCTGGAGTCCGAGGACCTCGCGGCGTCCGTCGCCGTTGACCCCGGTCGCGATCAGGACCACGGTGTTCACGACCCGACCGCCCTCTCGGACCTTCATCGTCAACGCGTCCGCGGCAACGAAGGTGAACGGGCCGGCCTCGGACAGGTTGCGGTGCCGGAACTCGTCCACGTGTTCATCGAGATCGGCCGCCATCCTGGACACCTGCGACTTCGACAGGGAGTGGATACCGAGCTGCTTCACCAGTTTGTCCATCCGGCGGGTCGAGACGCCGGCGAGGTAGCAGTCCGCGATCACGGTGACTAGCGCGGCCTCGGATCGTTTCCGGCGTTCGAGGAGCCATTCCGGGAAGTAGCTGCCCTGTCGCAGCTTCGGGACGGCGACATCGATCGTCCCGGCACGGGTATCGAGGTTCCGATGCCGGTAACCGTTGCGGTGGGTGGTGCGCTCAGGGCTGCGTTCGCCCCATTCCGCGCCGACGACGGCATCGGCGTCAGCGGACAGCAAAGCGTTGATCATGGTCTGCAGCAGATGCCGCATCAAATCCGGGGACGCCTCGGTCAGGGCTTCGCCGAGCACGGTCGCGGGGTCGACAATATGGGGAGCGGTCATCGTGTTGATGCCTTTCGAGTGGGATGTGAGAGTTTCCTCGAAGGATCACATGGTGACCGCCTTCACGTCAGCAACGACGCAGCCAACCACCGTGGCGTTACACCACTATGCGGGACTCCACTGTTGAAGGCCATGCGGTCGAGTCGATCTGTGCCGTCCTGCGTGGGCAGGGCGTGCAGGTCGCCGCGCGGTCTTACCGGGCCTGGAAGAGCCGACTCCCGGCCCTGCGGACCCTGGAGGACGCCCGTATCACCGACGCGCTCCGGGCCCTGAAGGTTCCTGACGGGAAGGGCCGGCCCCGGCCCGAGGTGATCTACGGGCGGCGGAAGATGACGGTCTGGCTGCGGCGCAACGGCTTCCCGGACGTCTCGAAGCACACCGTGGATCGGTTGATGCGTGCCGAGGGCATGAATGGGCTCGTCCGGGGCCGCAGGACGCGCACCACGATCCCCGGCAAGGACGGCCGCAGGGCCCGGGATCTGTTGAACCGGGACTTCCATGTCCCCGTCCCGAACCATACCTGGGTGACGGATTTCACCTATGTTCCGGTCTGGTCCGGATTCGTCTAGGTCGCCCTGGTCATCGACCTGTACTCCCGGGCCCATCGTGGGCTGGGAGACATCCACGGCGAAGGACACGGCGTTCGTGGAGCACTGCCTGCGCATGGCACTGTGGAGGCGTGAAAACGCAGGCCGGCCCGTGGCCCAGGGGCTGATCCATCATTCGGATGCCGGGAGCCAGTACACCTCGATTCGGTACACCGACACGCTCATGCTGGAGGGCCTGACACCCTCGATTGGGTCCGTCGGGGATGCCTATGATAATGCCGCCGCGGAGACCGTCATGGGCTTGTTCAAGAACGAAGCAGTTGCCACGGGATCCCCGTTCCGGACCGGGGCGTTGAAGACCGAAGCAGACGTGATCGAGGTCGTGTTCGAGTGGGTGCATTGGTACAACAACCAACGTCTCCATTTCCTCCCTCGGGCACCAAACACCCGAGGAATTCGAGCAGGCATACTATGCTCGAGAAATCGGCTCGTTACCCGACGACGCCGCCAACAAACAGGCGGCATGATTCCCGGGACGGTTCACACTGCTGTTGCAGCTATTCTCGCCGCAAGTAATCGACTTGGCCGTCCGCGAAATCCTCGGTTACGGGGTCGCGGATGTACTTGAGCTCTTCGATTCAACAGCAGGCTGGCTACAGAGGAAGTTAGTTGATTCAGGCGAAGAGGCCAGGACTTTTCTGGAAGAGCAACTGGCAGTAAATGAGGACCTTCGGGCAGTCATTGAAGCAAGTGGACTGAGGGATGCCGAAGCTCTTGACGAACTCGTCCAGGTTGCCATGTTCCAGCAGATAGCGGGCTATGGGTCGTTCTCAGCTGAAGAGTTGGCTGAAGAGTTGGCTGAAGAGTTGGCTGAAGAGTTGGCTGACGAGAGCACCATGAACGCTGCCCTTTTGGTGAAGATGCTGTCCGATTTCTCCATTGACCTCGAAATTCAGTCCGAGAATCTCGTGTCCGCATTCCTCGCCGGGGACAACCTCGTCAAGAGGAAGCCCTTTGCCAGCCGCCTTGTAGATGGCGAACGGCGCTGGATTCTCATCCAGCCCACATCCCTGCTCTACGCGATTCGTCCGGCGCTGGAGAATGCACTCAAGCGCAGCCGATCAGCGACTGAGTACACCGACCATCGCGGTGAACTCCTTGAATCGAAGGGCCTCGCCGAACTGGTCAAAGTGCTCAAGCCGGATGTCGCTTACCAATCGGTTTACTACCTAGACCGTGATGAAAACCAGGAATTTGAGGGCGATGGACTGCTATTCATCGATCGCTTCGCAATCATCGTTGAGATGAAAAGCAAACCTCTTTCCCCCGCGTCACTCAGGGGGAACCCCGGCCGAATGTTTCTGGACCTCAAGAAGATAGTCCTGGACGCAGATGAGCAGGCAGGGCGACTGCGCACACTCTTAAACGACGGGCTGGAATTTGCTCTTAGGCGGGCCACACTCTTGAACTCTGAGGGGCAGCCGCATTCCCTAGTGCAGGACGTCCATATCCCGGTCGTTCCGGGGAGGGGAGTCCTCACGATCGCCCTCTCGCTCGACAACCTAAACGCAGTCTCGACCGTCGTCGAGGAACTGACGCGTAGCGGACTGTTGAGCCCAGAAGACCCGCCCTGGATCGTAAACCAGCATGATCTGGAAATCATCGCCGAGGTGCTTGAGCGCCCATCTGAGTTCATTCACTACCTTCTGCGCCGCCGCGAAATGAACATCTCCGGCTCATTCCGGGCTTCGGAAGAGCTCGACTACTTCATGAGGTATCTCACCACGGGCCTCTATACAGAGCCTGGACAGGCCGGAATCGCTATGCTGCCGAGCCAGACCGACAGGCTTGACGCCTGGTACGAGTACTCTCGTGGAGACCGGGCAGTTGCAGCCGAGAAGCCCCAACAGCCGATCCCGGCGGGCCTCGCGGGCCTGCTTGACTCGCTCAACGAACACCGCCCCTACGGTTGGCTTTCAACCAGCATTGACCTCCTTGACCTCGACGGACCACTCCGGCGAGAAATTGGGGATCTACTCCTCACACTGCGTCGGGAGAGCCGTATGGACGGAAAGATGCACACAAAGTTTGTCGGATTCGGAATTGCGGGACCGGGCAAGCGTCGGGGCATACTGTTCCTCAGCTTCGCTCGGGGCGTCACCCGGGACGCTGCCTTCCGGGAGGCCAGCTTACGCGTGCGATTGCGGAAACACGCCCTACGTCTCGACTACTTGGCGGCGATTGGCGTTTGGGACGCCACTGAGACCTTTAACGTCTTCGTGTTCAACGATGAACCATGGCAGCCGAATCCCGACCTCGATGACCTCGCGAAACGCGCAGGATACGAAATAGCCGAACCAGCTCCATAGGAGGGCCCTCGGATGTATCTCCTCAGGTGTGAGTAGTTTCGGGTAATTGTCAGCACCCGGCTGGTACGGGCAACTGATCGGCCGCGCAGCGGAATCAACTTGTGGTCCTGGTGCGTCGGCTACCAGGCTGAGCTTCCTTATGCCCTGGAGTCCTTCCAGTAGTCGCCGCGTTTGAACTCCTCCGACGCGGTAGCCCAGTCTTCGGGGTGGGAGATGGGCAGCAGTCGATGCTGCTGCTCGTGTGTGCCGTCGTACGGCGTCGCCGCGTAGAACTTCATCCGGCTGTGGTCTTTGATGAGCAGCATCTCGATAACCTGTGCTGCGGTCTTCAGGTCCTCGGCGATGGTCCCGGGAGTGATGTCAGTAGGGGAGAGGACCATCTCTCCGGTCACGTCCATGTCTACGTAGAAGCCCGCCATCTTATCTTCGTTGGCGAGCTTTCCTGCAGCCGCGGCCCTGCTTTTCCTCTTGGCAAAGAAGGCTTCCCAGCCCTCCTGTGAGTCCTCCTCTGGAGACTCGAGGGAGTCGTAGTCGCCCCAGAACGCTGCGAGGTCCTGGCCGAAGACGAAGGCCTCCATGTATTTGCTCGCGTGGTGACGCCCGTGAGTCTTCAGCTTCGCCACTTCCACCGGTGCTTCAGCACCGGTGCTCCAGGACCCTTCAAATGTCTCGTAGATCCACAGCGCCTTGCCCAGTTCCTCCTGTGCCAGGACAGTGAGCGATCGTGCTCGACCGAATGACTCGCGTTCAAGCAGTGCATCGGCGTCGGCGACCAGGCCGGTGGCGTTGTCCATCAGGGCCTTCCAAAACGCGCGGGCGGTGCTCGGGGTCATCTCCATACCATCCATTCTCGTGCACGACCTCGGCATGCTTTCGCTGACGGATGAGCTAGACCAGCGGACAGCACGGCGGAGGCACTTCGACAAAGACCGTTGACAGACAGTCTCTGCCACCGAGCGGGCATTGGAAGACCTCGTCGATCCCAAGCGAACGGAGGGATTCGCTGCAACAGTGCTCCTGACGATCGCCGGCATCCGGTGTCCCGACGATCATGGACCTCTGGACTCCCCTAAACCCTTGGACCGGGCGGTGCCGGCCAATCCCAAGTCTCGCCGCACCAGCAACGGCCTTCCTCGTGCTCCTGGATGACGAGAACCCGTTCGTTTCTCTCCGAGCAGGATGATGTCTTTATAGCTGAGCATGCCTCCGGTGCAGTATCGGCGGACGGCTGCCCGGCGGAGGTCCCGCACGCGTTGAGAAAGCATTGATACTCTGGATTAGGGCGAAAAAGGGGGAACACGGAAATGGGTCTTAGAAGTCTTTTTCAGCGAAAAGCCGCAACCGCGGCACGCACGAGTCCTATTGGGCCAGCAGCCCCAATCCCGGACGCGCCCACCTCACCTGAGCTCCAGGAGGAACTGCGGGTGGCGTGGGCAGAACTCGCTGAGGCTGCCAAGGCCTCGAAAGTGACAAACTTTCACGCTTGTACGCGCACAGGCCGACATTGGACGGAAGACCCGGTGGCGGTCAGAGCGTTAGCGGGCGCACTCCGTGAGTTTCCGGATACCGACGGCCAGCCGACGACGTAGCGGCATGTCGCCCGTGGTTTTTGCAGCTCACTGGAGCACGGCGGTCAACATTTTCACTAAAGTCATGTGGCAGTTCGCGCGGTCTTTGGCATGCCGTAAGCGCGACAGGTCCAACACAGTTCCTGGCTGTGCGTGAAGATGAAGCTTATGACAAAGCGTATCCGCGGAATAGCCGTCGTAAGTTACCTGCAGACTCTGTTCGTTTCGACGATCCACCCCGCGTCCTCATGAGGCAGATGAGGCTCCGGTACTCCGGAGGATGCAGGATGTGCGGTACATCTCTTCCGGCCGGGACGGAAGCGATCTATGAGAGCGAGACAAAGACCGTCCGCTGCTTGGAGTGTCCCACCGAGGCTGCCGAATCCACGTCCCACGACCTCGAACCGGCTTGTGAGGCGTTGCCAGCCAATGAGTCTGGAGTAGCCGGCTCGTCAGCCCGACGCGAGTATGAGCGTCGCAAGGCGAAGGACGAGGAAAAGCTTCGCGAGAAGTGGGGTTACTTCGGTGGCCTCGCAGTCGCTCTCTCTGATGAGCGGCAGCACACCAAGGCCTGGGATCAAGGTGCGGTCGGTGAGGAACGTCTCGGCGCTCGACTAAATGCCCTGGCCGCCGATGGCCTGGCTGTCCTTCATGATCGGCGCATCCCCGGCTCAAAGGCCATATCGACCACATCGCCATCACTCCGGGTGGAATCTGGGCGATTGATGCCAAGCGGTACAAGGGACGGCCTGAACTCAAGATCGAGGGCGGCATCCTTCGCCCACGCCTTGAGAAGCTCCTAGTTGGCCGGCGCGATTGCACGAAACTGGTCGACGGCGTGCTCAAACAGGTCGACGTCGTGCGCGACCTCGTCGGGGATGTTCCGGTCACCGGTGTGCTGTGCTTCATAGAAGCAGACTGGCCCCTGATCGGGGACGCATTTTCGACTCGGAGCGTTCAGGTACTTTGGCCGAAACGGCTGGCCAAAGTGCTTACAGAGCAGACAGCCGGCGACGTCGATGTTGCGGCTATGCGTGAGACGGTAGCCTCCCGCTTCAAGTCTGCGTGATGCCAGGCGATGTTCGAAGCTGTTCGGAAGGACGCTAAGGGGCCGGTTTCGGGCACCGGTGGTGATATTTTGCAGGTTTCCTGACTGCCACTCACGAATCGGCCAGAATTCGATGTCAGCACGGAGCGCGCATACATGGTCTTTACCCTTTCCTGCACCTCACGGTGCCGGCAAGACGATGCTTGCCGAGCGGCTCCCGGGACTCTTGCCTGATTTGGGGGACCAGGAAGCCATGGAGGTCACGGCGATCCATTCGCTTTCGGCTGTCCATGTTGATTCGGTACGGCTGTTGCGCCGGCCGCCCTTTGAGAATCCCCATCACAGCGCCACCGCGGCAGCGATCATCGGCGGCGGTTCCGGCCTGCCGCGGCCGGGGGCGGCATCACGGGCGCACCGTGGCGTCTTGTTCCTGGACGAGGCGCCCGAGTATGAACGCCGGGTCCTCGACGCCTTGCGGCAACCTCTGGAAAGCGGAGAGCTGGTCATTCATCGCTCGGCCGGAACCGCCGCATATCCGGCACGCTTCCAACTGGTCCTCGCGGCGAATCCCTGCCCTTGCGGGAAAGCGACCGGCAAGGGAGTCGACTGCACCTGCACTCCGGTGATGCGGCGCCGCTACTTCGGGCGCATGTCCGGGCCGCTGCTGGACAGGGTGGACATCCAGCTCCAGGTGGAACGTGTTTCCCTCGCGGACTTCGGCCAAGCCGGCGCGGAAGAAGACACCGCCACCGTCGCATCGAGGGTCCAAGCCGCACGTTCACGGCAGCGTCAACGCCTGGGGAGTCTCGGGATGGAAACCAATTCGCAGGTTCCCGGCCGTGTACTGCGCGGAGAACTGCGCCTGCCTTCCGCGACCACGAAGATTCTGGATACCTCCTTGGAGCGCGGAATCCTCACGGCGAGAGGCTACGACCGCGTTCTGCGTCTCGCCTGGACCCTCGCGGACCTAGGCCACAGGGACCAACCCCACAGCGACGACATCGGGCAGGCCCTTGGCTTGCGGCAGGCGGTCGCGGCCGCATGAAAGGACACTCCATGACTGAACACGGCCAGCAGCTCACCACGGACGCTCCGCAGCGAAAAAGGGAACGCCTGGCCCGAGCAGCACTGTCGCGGCTGATGGAACCGCAAGATGCGGCCGGGCTCGCCCTGGTCAAGGCTGCCGGGGCCGTTGACGGTCTCAAAATCGCGACCGGCGAGCTCGCTCCCGGGCCCGGGCTTGAGCAGGAAGTGGCTTCCTTGTTGGTTGACAGCGGGGTTTCCAACCCGGGGGCCGGATTGGCTGCTGCACTACGGCGGTGGGCGCCAAGGATCCCGGACCTTGCCCCGGAACGTGATCTTGCCACCATGCAGCGCCTCGGCGGCCGTATGGTCATCCCTGGCGACCCGCTATGGCCCGTGCAGTTGGCAGATCTGGGCCTCCATGAACCGCTGTGCTTGTGGTGGCGGGGACACGAAGTGGAGTTCCCACCCGTAAAGCGGGTCGTGGCCCTTGTCGGCTCACGGGATAGCACCAGCTACGGGGCCTCCGTAACGGGCGACTTCGCCTACGGGCTGGGTCAGCGCGGCTGCACCGTCGTCTCCGGAGGCGCGTACGGGATCGACGCCCACGCACACCGCGGGGCCTTGGCCGGGGGCACGAACAACATGCCGACTATCGCTGTGATGGCCGGGGGCGTGGACCGATACTATCCATCCGGAAACGAGGATCTGCTGCGTGCCGTGGCGAACCAAGGGGCGGTCATTGGTGAGGTTCCCCCGGGCTCGGCGCCCACGCGTTACAGGTTCCTTCAGCGAAACAGGATCATCGCCGCTTTGGCGGCCGTGACCGTCGTGGTGGAAGCGCGATGGCGTTCGGGTGCGCTGAATACGGCCCATCATGCTGAATCCATCGGCAGGGCCGTCGCCGCGGTCCCGGGGTCCATCCACAGCGCCAACTCCGCAGGCTGCCATCGGCTCCTCAGGGATGGCGGGGCTGTCTGCGTCACGGATGTCGGCGAAATCGCGGAAGTGGCGGGGTCGAGCGGTGAGGGGCTTGTCGAGGACAAGGAAACCGCTGCCTCGGACCACGACGGACTCACGCTTGAGGACCTGATCTTGCTCGATGCCCTGCCGGTCCGTTCGACGAGCTCCGTGGAGAAGCTCGCGGTTGTGGCAGGACTCAGCCCCGAGTCCGTCAGGGCGGGTCTTGGACGCCTAGGCCTGTTGGGGTTGGCGGTATCAGTGAGCGGCGCGTGGAAGAGGTCCGGGAAGAGATTTTGAGGGGGAGTGCGGTGCGGGCCTGGTGGGATCACACGAGCCCGGACCTTGGCCGGCTCCCGCACGGAACGTGGCGATGCCGGCCGTCGGGCCCCTCGGCTGGCACAGTGGAAGGGTGCAAGAGAATCCGCTCCCCGTAGCGCTCGCCCGGTCCGTCGAGGACTTCCGGCGTTACCTCGACAGCGAGCGGGCCCGGTCCGCCCACACGGTGAGGGCCTACATCGCTGACGTCGAGAACCTGCTGCGCTTCGCTGCCGCGGAGGGCGTGGAGAAGCTCGCAGATTTGGAGCTCGGCACGCTCCGGCGTTGGCTGGGGGCACAAAGCGAATCCGGCCGGTCCAGGGCAACACTCGCCCGGCACGCCGCGACGGCCCGAGCGTTCACTTCCTGGGCCCTTCGGGAAGAACTCATCGCCTCAGACCCTGCTCTTCGCCTTCAGGCCCCCAAACGGGACCACACGCTCCCTGGGGTCCTTCACCAGCAGCAGGTCTCGAGGATCTTCGAGAACCTGTCAGAGGCAGCCGCGGATGGCTCTCCGATGCCGTTGAGAAACCGCGCCGTCGTCGAATTGCTCTATGCCACCGGAATCCGCGTCGGCGAGCTTGCCGGCCTGGACATCGATGATCTCGATCCGGACCGCCGGACTCTTCGCGTGCTCGGCAAGGGCAACAAGGAGCGGACGGTGCCCTACGGGGTACCGGCTGCGCTCGCCGTCGACGACTGGCTCCGCCGCGGCCGGCCACGGCTCGCAAATGAGCGTAGCGGACCGGCACTTTTTCTCAGTTCACGGGGCAACCGCATCGATCAGCGCCAGGCCCGCAGCGTCGTCAACGACCTGCTGGCCGCCTTGGGGGATACCGCCGCGACCGGACCCCACGCGCTGCGCCACACTGCCGCCACCCATCTGCTCGATGGCGGGGCGGACCTGCGTGCCGTGCAGGAAATTCTGGGACACAGCAGCCTCGCAACAACCCAGATTTACACCCATGTGTCGGTGGACAGGCTTCGCAAGAGCTATCAGCAAGCCCATCCCCGTGCTTAGAGACCCGGAAACCGTGCAACACTTCGATGAGTCCCGAGGAAGGAAATCCGCTCGTCCGTGAATCGCACTGGCGTAATTCCGGTCCGTACGGCAAAATGAAAGCACTGTGGGGAAACTTTCAACCTAAACTTGAACGTTCTTCCGCTGCGGAAAAAATCATAGATAGGTAGGGAAACCGGAACGGCGCGGCACCCGCGCAGCAAAATTTCATCCAGGCAGAGGTCGTTGGGGAAGACGTACCTACAGCTATGGAGGATGGAATGTCTGTTGCAATAACCCGCGGTGTCCTGTTTGTGCATTCGGCCCCTACTGCGTTGTGCCCTCACGTCGAGTGGGCCATCGGATCGGTCGTTGACAAGCGGACCGATCTCGAGTGGACCCCTCAACCTGCCGCGCCCGGAATGTTCCGCGCCGAGCTCTCTTGGGTAGGAGTCCCCGGAACGGGCGCCCAACTGGCTTCGGCACTGCGAGGGTGGGCGCACCTTCGTTACGAAGTGACCGAGGAGCCCAGTCAAGGCGTGGACGGCGCGCGCTGGTCGCACACACCGGAGCTGGGTATCTTCCATGCCGTCACCGATGTCCACGGCAACATCATGGTGACAGAGGACCGCATCCGCTACGCCTACGAGTCGGCGGCTGGAGATCCCGCCGCCGTCTACCACGAGCTTTCCTTGGCGCTCGGTGAGGCCTGGGACGAAGAGCTCGAGCCGTTCCGGCATGCCGCCGAAGGCGCTCCCGTGCGTTGGCTCCACCAGGTCGGTTAGGGAACACCGTGCCGGTCGGGGAACACTAGCCGGGCCAGGGAACAAAGTTCCCGAAGACAGTTTTTCCATAGCACAAGAGGAGGGCCCCACCGTGGTGGGGCCCTCCTCTTGTGCGTAGCTTGTGCCTCGAACCGGCAGCGACTGTCAGACGTTGCGGATGGCGATGACGGCGTTGTGGCCGCCGAAACCGAAGGAGTTGCTCAAGGCGACGATGTCACCGGCGGGCAGAGTGCGTGCCGAAGTGACGACGTCGAGCGGGATCTCCGGATCCTGGTTCTCAAGGTTGATGGTCAACGGAGCCTGGCGTTCGTAGACGGCGAGGACCGTCAGCACTGCTTCCACGGCCCCTGAAGCGCCCAACAAGTGGCCCATCTGCGACTTGGTGGCAGAGACTGCCACATTGTCGACGTGAGCGCCCAGCGCGGCACGGAGGGCCGTGTACTCGGGCTTGTCACCGACAGGCGTCGAGGTGGCGTGGGCATTGACGTGCACCACGTCCTCGGCCTGGATGCGGCCATCGAACATGGCGGCCTTCAAAGCCCGGGTTGCGCCCAGGCCTTCCGGGTCCGGTGCCGTGATGTGGTAGGCGTCGGCTGTGACCGATGTACCGGCGAGCTCGGCGTAGATGCGCGCTCCGCGGGCGATCGCGTGCTCTTCGGCCTCGAGGACCAGGGCGCCGGCGCCTTCACCCATGACGAAGCCGTCGCGGTCGCGGTCATATGGCCGCGATGCGTGCTCCGGATCGTCATTGCGGCGGGAAAGGGCCTGCATCGAGGAAAACGCGGCGAGCGGCATCGGGTGGATGGCAGCTTCGGCGCCACCGCACACGACGACGTCGGCCTTGCCCGAGCGGATGAGGTCCAGGCCGAGGTGCATCGCCTCGGTGCCGGAAGCGCAAGCAGAAACGGGGGTGTGCGCACCGGCGCGGGCACCAAGGTCAAGGCTGACAGCGGCGGCGACGCCGTTCGGCATGAGCATCGGGACCGTCATGGGAAGGACCCGGCGGGGGCCCTTTTCCCTCAGCGTGTCCCAAGCGTCCAGGAGCGTCCAGACACCGCCGATGCCCGTGGCGAAAGCCACTGCAAGGCGGTCGTGGTCGATTTCGGTGATACCGGAATCTGCCCAGGCCTCGCGGGCGGCGATGACACCGAACTGCGTGGACGGGTCCATGCGCTTGGCTTCAACGCGGCTCAGAACTTCGAGGGCCGGCGTCGAGCACCGGGCGGCAAAGTGGACCGGAAGGTCATACTTGGCAACCCACTCGTCCTCGAGTGTGTGGGCACCGGAGACCCCTTTGAGCGCGTTCTTCCACATCGTGGGGACGTCGCCGCCGATGGGCGTTGTGGCGCCCAGACCGGTTATGACTACTTTGCGTGCCATGAGATCACTCTCTGTCGGATCAGCCAACCCACGTGCTGTTCTCACTGGGGAGGCAGGAAAAAACTCTGGGAGATATAGCAGCTGTGCCGGGCTTCGGATGCAACAGGGCGCACCCGAAGTCCGGCACAGTTGAGGCCAGGCTAGGCCTGTGCGTTCGAGATGAAGTTGACGGCGTCGCCGACGGTCTTGAGGTTCTTGACCTCTTCGTCCGGGATGCGCACGCCGAACTTCTCTTCAGCGTTGACGACGATGGTCATCATGGAGATGGAGTCGATGTCCAGGTCCTCGGTGAAGGACTTGTCCAGCTCCACGGCTTCGGTGGCGAGGCCGGTCTCTTCGTTCACGATTTCAGCCAGGCCGGCCAGGATTTCTTCGTTGCTAGCCATTGTTGGCTCCTTTTCTTGTTGTGCCGGCTATTGCCGGAAATGGGGGCAAACCGCGGTTACGGCTTGGGTTTCAAAGCACTATTCAATTGAAGGTAGGCGCGGTCCGAAATTACGGAAGAACGATTACCTGGGCGCCAAACACAAGACCGGCACCGAAGCCGATCTGCAAGGCAAGGCCACCGCTGAGTTCCGGGTTCTCCTTGAGGAGTCGGTGCGTGGCCAGCGGAATGGAGGCGGCAGAAGTGTTTCCCGCCTCAGCGATGTCCCGGGCGACCACCACGGTTTCGGGAAGTTTGAGCTTCTTGACCATCTCGTCGATGATCCGCATGTTGGCTTGGTGGGGGACAAACGCCGCCAGGTCCGAGGCTTCGATCCCTGCGGCATCGAGGGCTTGCTGGGCAACTTTCGCCATTTCCCAGACTGCCCAACGGAAGACCGTCTGGCCGTCCTGGCGGAGCGTCGGCCAGACATCCTGCGCTGCGGAAATAATGGCCTGATCGTCGGATTCGTCCGAATGGCGGGCTGTCTCGCCAAGGTGGCGCACTTCGTCGAGGGAATGCGTCATGCCGATCGCGTTCCACTTGCTGCCATCGGATCCCCAGACAGACGGGGCAATACCGGGCGTATCGGACGGGCCGATGACAACCGCACCGGCGCCATCGCCCAGAAGGAAAGAGATGGTTCGCTCATGGTTGTCGATGACGTCGGAGAGCTTCTCGGCGCCGACCACCAGGACGTATTCAGCCGCGCCGGATCGGACCAAGGCATCGCCCTGGGCAATTCCGTAGCAGTAGCCTGCGCATGCCGCGGAGATGTCGAAAGCCGGTGCCGGGGTGGCGCCCAAACGGTCGGTGAGGGCGGCAGCCGCGGAAGGCGTGGCATACGGGTGCGTGACCGTGGAGACGATGACGGCACCGAGCTGGGAAGCCTCAATGCCGGCCTGCTTGAGCGCCTCGCGGGCAGCTCCCTCGGCCATGTCGATGACGCTGACATCGGCCGCGGCGCGGTGGCGGGTCACGATGCCCGTGCGCTGGCGGATCCATTCGTCCGAGGAATCGATCCACTGGCAGACGTCGTCGTTCGTGACGATGATGTCCGGGCGGTATGCCCCGATGCCGACAACGCGTGAGTATTCGTTCCTTGGTGCCTGCTTGAGTACGGGGGCGCTCATGCGTCTCCCTCCAATTCCGCGAAGAGTGCAAGTGCGGCGGACAGATCATCCGGCGTCTTGACGGCAACGGTTTTCACGCCCGGCATGCCGCGCTTGGCGAGGCCTGCAAGCGTGCCGGCCGGTGCCAGTTCGATGAGTCCAGTGACTCCGCGCTGGACCAGGTTCTCCATGCACAGGTCCCAACGCACCGGGCGCGAGACCTGGGCGATCAGGCTTTCGACGGCGGCGCCGCCGTCGGTGACTTCCTGGCCGTCGAAGTTCGAGAGCAGCGGAACCGTGGGAGCCTGCGGCTTAAGGGACGGCCGCAGTGCTTCAAGTGCGCTCACGGCCGGAGCCATGTGGGAAGTATGGAATGCTCCGGCGACCTTCAGCGGGATGACCCTGGCTTTGGCCGGCGGGTTGTCAGCCAGTGCCTGGAGCTGTTCGAACGTGCCTGCCGCAACGGTCTGGCCTGCGCCGTTGACATTTGCCGGCGTTGCGCCGGCGGCCTCAATAGCGGAAAGCACTTCGGCCGGATCGCCGCCGACGACGGCACTCATCCCGGTGGGGGTGACGGCGGCGGCAGCGGCCATGTTGTTGGCACGCTCGCGGACGAACGTCATGGCTTCTTCCTCGCTCAGGACACCCGCAAGCGCCGAGGCCGTGATCTCTCCGACCGAGTGGCCGGCAAGGACGATCGGAAGGGTACTGAGTTCGACGTCGAACAGCGATTTCGCTGCCACGAGCCCTGCGGCGACGATCAAGGGCTGCGCGACGGCGGTGTCCTTGATGGTTTCTTCATCGGAGGTGGTGCCGTGGGCCTTGAGGTCGATGCCTGCGATTTCGCTCAGGGAGGCCAAATGGCCTTCTACGGAAGGGAGCTCCAGCCAAGGGGCCAAAAATCCAGGGGTCTGGGAGCCCTGTCCAGGGCAGACGATTGCAAGCACGTAACCAGCTTTCCAAATTGCCGCGTGAACTACTGGTGTTTGCGTACACCAAGCTCACTGGGTCAGTTTGTAGGAAGTCTACAACGGTTCAACCCGCGGATCGGGTACCGTGACGCTCCGACGTCGCCTTTGGCTGGGCCGAAAGCCTGCCCACAACCAGTGCGGTTTGGAGTACGAAAGCCTCCCGCGGGAGGAGCGGGTCCCACCCTGTGACGTCGCAGACGCGCTTGAGACGATACCGCACGGTGTTCGCGTGGACGAACAGCTCGCGGGCAGTCGCTTCGAGGGAATGGCCGAGTTCCAGATAGGTGCCGAGGGTCTCTACAAGGCCGTTTGAAGCGGCCAGCAGCGGCCGGTAAATGTTCTTGATGAGGGAACGGCGGGCGGCGTCGTCGCCTGAGACGACCCGTTCCGGGAGGAGATCGTCCGCCGCTACAGGTCGCGGAGCCGAAGGCCAAGCCTTGGCAGCGGTGAGCCCTGCAAAGGCCGCCTGGGCGGAGCTGCTTGCCTCCAACAGGGAGCCGGCCTCGGGTCCGTAGACCACCGCGCCCGGGGCGAAAAGTTCGCTGAGTTTCAGATACGCGGTGTCGCGGTCTTGCACGCCACCCAGAATCAGGATGAGGCGGTCGCCTTGGATGCCTACCAGTGCGTCCTCAGCGTAGCGTCCGGCGGTCCGGCGCAACTCGCTCACATAGCTTGCGCTTGGTTCCGACGGCGAGTTTCCCACCATCACCGTGAATCGCTCCTGGGCCTTCCAGCCGAGGGCGGCGATACGGGAACGAAGGGCATCGGTATTCTCGCCCCGGAGGATGGCGTCCACAATCAGGGCTTCGAGCCTGGTGTCCCAGGAACCGCGGGACTCGGCGGCGCGCGCATAGACATCCGCGGCGGCGAATGCCACTTCCCGCGAATAGCGCAGGACTGCTTCGCGCAAAGACGGTTGGTCGGCTTCCGGCGCGATCACCGGGACCTGGTCCTCCACCACCTCGACGACGATCCGGATCAACTGGAGGGCCTTTTGCAGGCTGATGGAGCGGGTCAGCTCGGTGGGAGCATTCCCGAAGACGTCCGTCAGGATCCACGACGGCGAGCTCGGCCGCTCGTACCACGTCACGAAGGCCGCGATTCCGTTTTGGGCTACCAGGCCCAAGGCTGAACGTTCGTCGGAGCTCAGCCGGCTGTACCAGGGCAGCGATTTCTCAAGCTTGCGCATGGTGGTGGTGGACAGCTGCCCCACATTGGCGCGGAGCCGCTTGAGTGTCTCCGCCTTTTCCGGTGTTACCGTGCGCGCGGCCGCTTTGCGTTTCGCGGGGGTTTGAATCGGCTCTGCCATTCCTTGAGCATACGGCGCATCATCCACAAGCTCCATTTGTGCGAAGGCTACAACTGAGATTGGCGCGCGTCACGCGATGGCAGCGCCGTTTGCTGCTTTGTGGCGATTGTTGAAGCCGGGTGTTAAAGCCCGACGGCGGCCCGCACCTTTCGGTGTGGACCGCCGTCGAGATGTTGCTTGGGTTCGTTGTGCTTCGCTGGAGGCTTAGCTTTCGCCGCCTGCCCCGCCGGTGGTGCCGGCGTTGACATCGAGGAGACTGTACTTCTCGATTGCCTGGGCCGCCGCCTGTGCGTCAACTTCGCCTCGGCGGGCGAGCAGTTGCAGGGTCTTCACGACGATGGAGTGGGTGTCGTTTTTGAAGAAGCGGCGTGCGGCTTGGCGGGTGTCGGAGAATCCGAATCCGTCGGCGCCGAGGGAGGCGAATTCGTTGGGGATGAATTGGCGGATCTGGTCCGGGACGGCTTTCAT